>NZ_JAMZNK010000022.1 GCF_027980145.1 Flavobacterium azizsancarii
AAAAGTTTATAGAAGACCATTTTAGCCCAAATTTACATTTTTCAAGAAACACTCTGTAAATCTACTAGTATAATAAAAGAAAGAGGTCGTCTTTTCAGACAACCTCTTTTTTTTGCCACGAATTTTCACGAATTATTTTTCTAATTATGGCGCATAAAAAATTCGTGAAAATTCGTGGCAAACTTTTTTCACATCTCCTGGCAAACTTTTCTTTAGTTTAACATTCTCTTTTTAATTAAAAAATCGTTTATCAGTAAATTTGCAGTTATATAAAATTGCAAAATGAGAAAACTCACCACTCACCTATTATCTTTCACATTCTTACTTCTTACCACTCTTGCACATTCCCAAACCAATAAAGATACTTACGTCGTTCTGGTTTCCATGGATGGATTTCGTTGGGATTATCAGAAACAATTTAATCTCCAGAATCTAAAACAAATTGCAAAAGAAGGTGTTCATGCTAAATCAATGCGACCTTCTTATCCAAGTAAAACCTTCCCTAATCATTATTCGATAGTTACAGGTCTTTATCCGGATCATCACGGCATCATTAACAACGTATTTTATGATGCAGCGCTAAACGAATCTTTTGCACTATCTACTAACGCTAAAAATGATTCCAGGTTTTATGGTGGAAATCCAATTTGGAATGTAGCGGAGCAACAAGGGATAAAAACGGCTTCTTTTTTCTGGCCGGGATCTGATACCGATCAAAAAAGACCAACTTACTATAAAAATTACGATGATAAAATCCCATACGAAACCAGAATCGACACGGTTCTAAAATGGTTACAGCTTCCGGAAAAACAACGACCTCATCTTATTACTTTATATTTTGATGAACCCGATCATACCGGACATAATTTTGGACCGCTTTCTCCGGAAAACAAAAAAATGGTAATCAAAATGGATTCGATTATGGGAGAATTATCCCGAAAATTAGATAACCTATCCATCGGGAAACAAATTAATTTAATCATTGTTTCAGATCACGGAATGGCAGCTATCAGCAATGATAAAAAAGTTGTTATTCTGGATTATCTAAAACCGGAATGGCTGAACTACAAAGCCGTTATTAATCCTATTATGAGTCTTCAGGCAAAACCGGGTTATCAGGATTCAATTTATAAAGCTTTAAAGAAAGTCCCTCATATTAAATTCTGGAGATCTGGCGAAGTTCCTAAAAGACTGCATTACGGAAAGAATCCGCGTGTGCATGATTTTGTTATTGAAGCTAAAAAAGGATATAGTTTAGCGAATAGTAAAACTCAAAATATAAAAGGCGGAACGCATGGCTATGATAATAAAGAAAAAGATATGCAGGCCATTTTTTATGCAAAAGGTCCCGCTTTTAAAGTAGATAAAGAAGTTAAAACGTTTCAAAATGTTTCTGTCTATCCTTTAATTGCACACCTTTTAGATCTTAAAATTGATGATGTTGATGGAAAATTTAGCGAAGTAAAGAATATGCTGGTAAATTAGAGAATGCGTCAGTTAAAAAATTTTAAAATTGAATTAATATACTTATTTCCTACTATTAGAAATATACGAATAGCCCCAGTTTTAGCTGGAGATATTGAATGAAGTGGAAAAGGCTTTAGCCGAACTTTAAAGTTCGGCTAAAGCCTTTTAGAATTTTATTTTTTACTCCAGCTAAAGCTGGAGCCTATTAAAAAAACTTCATTTTTAAGACATCGTAATTAATTATCTAATTGACACATTCTCTAATTAACTAACGACTTTATAGGTAGGATCTTCAATCATATTTACTTTAATAACAGCTTCGGCATTTTTAAGCAATGCGATACAGTCGGGACTTAAATGCTGGAGCTCCACTATCTTATTAAGCTGATTGTATTTCTTTGTTAAACTATTCAGTGCTTCAATTGCTGACATATCAGCAACACGGCTTTCTTTAAAATCGATAATCACATGATCCGGATCGTTTGCAATATCAAATTTTTCTATAAAAGCTGCTGCCGAACCAAAGAAAAGCGGTCCGTAAATTTGGTAATGCTTTACTCCTGCTTCATCAATAAAATGTCGGGCGCGAATTCTTTTAGCACTTTCCCAGGCAAAAACAAGTGCCGAAATAATAACCCCAATTAAAACTGCCAAAGCCAGATTATGCAACACAATAGTAACTATCGCCACTAAAATCCCCACAAAAATATCATGTTTAGGCATCTTGTTGATGATCCTGAAACTTGACCACTCAAAAGTCGTAATTGCAACCATCATCATAACTCCTACTAAAGCCGCCATTGGTAATTTGCCAATTATGGGGGCTCCAAAAAGTACGATTACTAAAATAGTCAAAGAAGCAATTATTCCTGAAAGCCGGGCTCTCGATCCCGCTGAAAGATTTACTAATGTTTGTGCAATCATCGGGCAGCCTCCCATCCCGAAAAAGAAACCATTTAAGACATTAGAACTTCCCTGAGCAATGCATTCTCTATTACTATTTCCTTTTGTTCCCGTAATTTCATCGACAAGATTCAAAGTCAACAAACCTTCTGTCAGACCAACTGCGGCAACAATTACAGAATACGGGAATATAACTTTGAAGGTCTCAAAAGAAATTGGAATATTCGGAATATGAAACGGAGGGAATCCGCCTTGAACAGATGCAATATCTTCGACTGTTTTTGTTTCAATATTAAATACAAGTACAAGGACAAAAACTACCACAATAGCGACCAAAGAAGCCGGAATTGCTTTTGTAAGTTTCGGAAAAAGCAATACGATCCCAATTGTTAGCGCAACTAAACCCAGCATTATATACAAAGGCGTTCCTTGCAACCACGAAGTCTGACCGTTTACAATAGTTTTAAATTGTTCTAATTGCGACATGAAAATAACGACCGCCAATCCGTTTACAAAGCCGAACATAACGGGTTGTGGCACCAATCTTATAAATTTTCCGAGTTTAAAAAGACCTATGCAAATCTGGACTACACCGCCAAGTGCGACGGCTGCAAAAACATATTCTAAACCGTGGGATTTCATTAAGGCAATCAAAACGATAACGGTTGCTCCTGCTCCGCCAGAAATCATTCCGGGTCTTCCGCCAAAAATCGCAGTAACCAAACCTGCAATAAAAGCAGCATATAAACCTGTCAAAGGCGGAAAACCTGCTAAAATAGCAAATGACAATGATTCCGGAATCATCGTCATGGCAACGGTTAAGCCTGCTAAAATTTCGTTTTTGTAATTGACTTTTTGGGAAAAATCAAAGAGTGAAAGTGCTTTTTTCATAAGAGCACAAATTTAAAAAAATAATGCGCACAAACAGAAGAAAGCTTTCTTACTTAAAAAGGAATTTTAGAACTGTTTCAACAACAGTAAAACCAAAGAAATAATAAAATTTATCATATTATAATTATTCTAATTTTATACAAGTATATCCCAGACAATTTACATAGTCTATAATGTTCTTTGGTTCTAGATCTATACCTTCTACGCGTAATATCTTATCACAATCTTCTAAATCAAAATTAATTTTATAATCAGGAAATTGGGTCTGAATAACGGCAATAATGTAATTTGTATCTGCTTCTTTCTGAACATTTGTTTTAAAAACTTCAACCACCATAATTATTTATTTTAATGCTATATCAAATAATAAACGAACTATAGAATTGCGCTAAATCACGAATTCTGATCAAAAAGGATTATAAGAAATTCCAAACCTAAAATATCCCTGAGCATCTTCTTTCTGATCATACACATAATTAGACGTTTGTTCACCCCTTTCTGTTACACGCGTACTCAAAATATTATTGATACCCGCTTTAAATAATCCGTTTATTTTGGATGAAAAACGATATTCATACGTAAAACCGGACTTCAATTCTAATTGATTTAACTCATAAATTCCTTTTAAATCTGGCATTGATATATTTAAGTAAAAACTTTCAGAGTTTAATTCAGTACCTAAGGAAATTCTTCCATTTTCCAACAACCCTCTTCTGAACAGCAAACGCTGTGGAAGAATGAAGTCAATATCCCAATTTGAGTTTTCGAATTTATGATTATAAGTAAAAAGAGGTGTGACTGGTATAATCGACGAAGGATCTAACATGGCCAGAGCACCAATAGTGATTGTAGTATTGGCGGTTCTTTTAAGAACAATATTGGCGGTAACAAAACCTTTAACACGCTGTACATTATCTTCGTTCCCGTCGACTGTTGCCGTTGCATTGTAAATAACCGGTTTCTTAAAAAGCATTGACATATATGTTGCGCTCACTGCTCCGGCAAAATAATGAATTTCCTGATTTGGCCTGGTGTATGGCACTGCCGAATTAACATTATAAATATCTCCAAAACCATACGTTTCATATTTATAACGCAAAGAACCTGTTACAACAAAACGTTTTGATTCGGTTGCATAAAAAGGAACATTAATTGCTACTTTTAGTCGGTTGTGCGTATCGATCCTGCCTCTTTCCGAACGGTTTCCAAAAAGCTTCGAATCAAAATTTGTTGGCCCCAACTGTTCGTATTGCACATCAAAGATTCTCGTGGTCGGAAATTTATCTGTTATCGATTTTACAACCGTTTTCATTGGCGCATCTTTTTCCTGAGCCATTGTTCGTATAGACGCACATATGAATAAAACGTACAAGAATTTTGTTTTCATAAATTGGTGTAAAATTAAATTTGTTTAAAAAAGACTTAAAAACCCAGGCAAAAGTAATTGCCAAGCTTCTATTATAATAGCAAATTTATACAAACGGCGTAACATTTATACCAATGGCGTTTGCATAATTTATGCTTCGCAAAGCTTTACAAACTATAATATTAGACTATTTTTGCCGTTATGAAAATTCTTAAAATTTATCAGAACTTTTTTCTCCGAAACCTCATTGTAAATGCACTTATTTATTTGGTAATTCTGGCTTGTGTTTATGATGAAGTAAAATTAAGCGGACACCACTGGACTTATATTTTCAGTAAAATCGGAGTAGGCTATTTCCCTTCTATTGTTTGGGTAACGTGCTTCAACATCTTTATTATTAAACCCTTTTTATTTCAAAAAAAAATTAAGACCTTTTTTATATTGCTTGTCGTTTATTGGACTGCATTTTATTTTTTCATGAGCTGGCTTTTTCCAGTAGTAGGTCTGGGAGCCTTAAAAACCCTTCAGATTCTTTCTCTTATTATCAATGGAATCTTTTTTTATTTTATTCACGTTGTGATCACCAAAAAAATTACGGAGGCAGATAAGGATATCATGAATTTCAAATCAGAGCTTTCGTTTTTGAAACAGCAATTGAATCCGCATTTTTTACTAAATGCCATGAATAATTTATACGGAGAATCCTTATCTGATCCTGATAAATTACCGGACAGAATCCTGAACCTTTCAGACATGCTGCGCTATCAGATTGAAGCTTCTAAAAAAGATTATGTTTTATTAGAAGAAGAAATTGCGTTTATAAAAAAATACATCGAATATTATACTTTCCAGAACGAACGGCTTGTGGTTACCCAGAATTTTGAAGGCAATTTTGACAATATCGATATTCCGCCTTTGTTCTTTTTGCCTTTGGTAGAAAATGCCGTTAAATTCTCTGCAGAAACTTCTAAACCTTTTATTATTGTAGATGTAAAGGTAAAATGCAATCAATTGTCTTTTACTGTAAAGAATAATTATCTTGATGAGGGTTCCAGACTTTCAAGTACGGGAATTGGAATCGAAAACCTAAAAAGGCGTCTTGAAGTTTATGGATTAAAACATGAACTGAACTGTAAGAAAGAAAAGAATATCTTTATCGTAAAACTAAATATATGGCACTTACCTACCGCTGTCTTATCATAGACGATGAATCTCCGGCACATAAAGCGCTCGCATCGCATATCTCTAAATTTGATGATCTGGAACATTCCGGAAGTGCTTTTAGCGGTATGGAAGCGGTAAAAATGCTCAACGAAAACGCGTACGACATTATCTTTCTGGATATTAATATGCCTGTAATCTCCGGCGTTGAACTGATGGAACTACAACCCAAAAGACCACTTACCATTGTAACAACGGCTTATTCTGATTTCGCTCTTTCGGCGTATCAAAATGATGCGATCGATTATTTGCTTAAACCCATATCGTTTGAAAAATTTTCTAAGGCAATCGAAAAAGCTAAAACTTATTACTCAGGAAAAAACGCAAAAAAGGAAATCAGTACTTGCGAAAAAGTACTTTCGCAACGCATAAATGGCCAAATGACCGACACGCTTTTAAGTGATATTATTTATATCGAAAGCCTGGGCAATTATATGAAGTTATACAACAAAAAACTAAAATCGCCTATGATTATTTATGGTTCGCTGGCAAGTATAAGTAGCGAAATTGACAGTACTGATTTCCTGCAAGTCCATCGTTCTTTTATTGTAAATACCCGCGAAATTAGTTCTGTAACATATAAATCTCTCACAATGTCTAATAATGAAATTATTCCTGTGGGAAGGAAATATCAGATTTTATTGGACAACTTGATAATTAGGTAATGTAAAAAAATCAGATAATTTAAAAAGCTTAATTTTTATTGACTTTTCTGTATTAAAAACAAATTATAAGACGATTATCAATTCTGAAACATCCTATTATCTCGATTAATAACCGGAAATAAACCCGACAGGTTTCAAAAACCTGTCGGGTTTAGAAACAGCAAATTATATAGAATCAATAACTGTCATTAAAAATTAAATCTGCATTAAAAAGGCAGTATTAAAATTCAAAACTTGTTATTTTACTTGCTCATAATTCTTTACTTCTAAAAAAAATGATTATCAAACTAATTTTTCTTACATAAATAATTATATTCGCCAAGCCACAGATCCTTTTAATTAATTGTCGAAAAATGATGCTTTTTAAGTCCCTATTTAAGAAATCAACTTTAGAATGCCCAAGATGTTTAGGTACAACATTTGTAGACTGGGATGATATACACCGTTTACAAAGGGTGTTAAAATGGGCTCCTGGGCCTTGTGCATATTGTTTAGGCACGGGAACAGTTACCAGAGAAATGATTGAAAAAGTTCCTGTAGATTACACTTATCTTACGATAGATTTACCGGAATCTGAAATGGACAAAATAAAAGAAGGTGACGAAGAAATACTGGAAAAAGGAAGAATACACGAGCTTTTTTTAGACAATCTTATAAAATATGTTGAAGATCAATACTTAAAAAACAAAATGGATGCCGAAAGTATTGCCAATCTATACTTAACGACTGAAGACGAAACGGCTTTATTTTCGTTAGAAAGAGAGAATCTAATACAATATATTGAAAAGATAATTGAATTGAAAAAGACTGAACTTAATTAGATTCAAAAAACACACCCTTTTTATCGCGGAAACAGATTTTCGAAAAGCATTACAGCTTCCCGTTTTTCTCCAAAAAAAAATCCCAAAAACACGTATAAATACGCATTGTCAGATTTTTTTTTATTGCTAAAATTGCAGTAAATAATTTTTACTTGAGATTATAATTTTCCTTTCCGGAAAATTATTAAAATGTTGTCATTTTTTTGGAACAATTAAATGAGATTTCTAATCGGTATTAACGATTAAAATCTCATTTTTTTTTTGACTTATCTTAAAACAAAGAATTGACTCTTATAAAACCTTTTACTAAAGCTAGTGCTTTTATACTGCTTACAGGAAATTCTATAGTTTGATGATCTGGGTTTAATGCTACAAATTGCACGTATGATTCACGTTCAGATTGTTTTAAATAACGGGTAAAAAAAGATTCATTGCCGTAATTATTTACATAAATCAAATACATTTCGCCCCAAATAATATTGTTTTGGAGATTAAATATCTTTTTATATAAAGCAATATCTCCGCTCTTTAATAAAGGATGCATACTATCGCCAGTTACATACAATGCTCCGTCGCAATTAGAGGTTTTTGGAACACTTATAAACTCAACAGGCTTTTGATTTTCATTGTCACCAAACAAATAGATAATTCCCGCAGTGGTTTGAATATCATAAAGTGGTAAGTCAGGATTTTCTTCTACTTTATCTAATTTTTTATAGAATCTTCTGTCATTTTCTTCTAAAATATTTAATTTTATCATATATCCGGTCCCGGTTAAAAGCCAATTTAGGTCAATATCCGGGTATCTTTTTATGATATTTTCTAATTTATCCAGTCCAATTGTTTTGTTTTTCTTCAATTGACTGGCAAATGAGCCATTAGACATGCCTATTTCTCTTTCGAAAGCACTCACTCTAATACCCTTATAATCAATATACTACTTGATTCTCTGTAACGTATTTTCTAACATAAAGCTATTTTTTAGAAAAAATCCTACTTTTTATCTGTTAGTTAGTAAATATCCTACTACATTTACTACTCAATAAGAAACAAACTGAGCAATGGACAAACCTACGATCAGGGTATCATTAAGGCTTTGGCAGAGAAATACAGGATAACTGCTTTTTATGTTCGACAGTGTTTAAGCGGTCATTATAATAGTAGCACAGCAGATAATATAAAACTGGATTACAAATCGTTAGAAAAAAAACTGCAGACGACTTATTTAGTTTTCATAAATAAATAAATCCCAGAATGATTTGCAGTAAAAAACGGTCTTTACCTGAAGCATGGAGATCGCGCCTCGTTTAGGATGTTTTTTAATATAAAAATCTTGCTTTTTTAACTTAAGCAAAAATTACGGCAATAATATATCACAAGCAGTTTTGAATTGTATTCTGAGTTTTTTTATAAATATTTATAGTTAGTAAGTTGGTTAAATTTAAATACAATAATTTTTTTAAGTTCATGTTTTCTTTATTGTTGTATTATAAATGGGGGAGGTACCTACTACTCCCTCATTTTTTATAGAAGTGATACATAATTGCATTGTTTTTTAAACTAACTGATTGCAAATTTGCATTATCAATTTTCATAGCTATTAGAATATTCTTTACTTTAATATTTCTACAATCGTTTTTTATGCAATATTACCCAATCCATCAGGAAATGGTCTGTAAGCATAATAATGCAAAACTTCTTCGATTGCTATCTTTAACGCCTCGTTTATAGGGAGCAGAATAACTCCCATTCTGAGATCAATTTGTGCCAGTTGCATGTAATAATTGGTAAAAATAGGAACGTTTATTCCATTATTAATTGCTTCTTCGGCCTTCTCAAAGTTTTCTTGTTGCTGTTCTTTTATGATTCTGCAGGTAGCCAGTCTTAGTTTTCCGTATTTATCAGTATTGGCAGCATAACCAAAAAGTCGGCATATTAATCCGCGATAGCGATAATTACTGCAGCTCCCTTTATGTTCTAATACTGAAAGCGGACGATATATAAGGCAATTGTTTGAAGTCGTATTGTTTAATAATACTAAGGTTTCTTCGGCTTTTCCATTTAAAAATAAATGAAATGCCCACGGCAAAAATTCCAAAGGCGAAGCATCAATATTTGGTGTCGTACAGCATTTACCGCAACCTGCGTTACAATACAAATGTGTCTCTGACTGGAAAGCAGTAATTTCAATTTCCAGGCGGTCAAATAATTCTTCAACCTGCCTAACTTTATCTTCTATTGCCATCTTTTTTGTGTAAGGTAGGCTAATAGAAATGACTCTGGCCAGAAGTGCGATTTAATTGGGAAAAATAAAACAAAATCCAAATTACAAAGTATAAACTTCGAGCCTTTACTTATGGTAATTTCATCATTTAAAAACAGTTACATTACAATCCTTTGATTTTTTTGGATATAAAAGCAAGGGCATTAGTAGACCATAAAGCGAGAAAAAACAGTACGGGCTGAAAAAACAATCGCATTAAACGGGCTTGATCTGTGTCGAGTCCAAAAGCATCTGTACCATTTAAGTATTGAGCGATATTTCCCGGAAAAACCAATACGTAAAATAGTGCCAGCGCGATTCCTGCGTGTACTTTATACTTTGTTAGAAATATCATACTCAGACCTAATATAATCTCAACGATTCCGGAGAGTATGACAACGAGGTCTTTATTAACAGGAACCCAATTAGGGACTTGTGCCTGAAAATCGGTTCTTTGAAAAGTAAAATGACCAATGGCGGCCGTTATCATGAAGATTCCCAAAAGTATCCTGAAAAAATTCTGAGCTTTAGATGTTTTTATATTTTCCATATCAAATATTTATTGCTTAAGTTTTGTTTCTCTTAAAAAGTGATCTTCTCAAATTTACAACAATATAAAGTACACTTTTTTTCAAAGTTTTTATATCATTGTTGTTTAATATCCATGTGATTAACCTCATTGAGCTTCTCAATAAAATAACTAATTTTTAATTCAAAATCAGTTCAAAAATCAAATTTCCTATAGTACTTTTGCGTTCTCTGAATAGCCCAAAATTAAAGCCCAAAAATCTGTATGACACGAGAACATTATATTCCCTTTAACAAGGAATTCTTACTCGAACAACAAATTACCTCTTTCTCTGAAGATCAAAAAAAGGTCGACGATTTCAAGAAATTATTTGATATTATCGAACATTATTTTCATTATGAAGCTTTTAATCTCAACCGAAATCTAAAACAACATTACGCCTTATTCGATCCGGATTTAAGCCTTAAGGAACGTGAAGAATTTTTAGGCAAAAGTGATTTTAATATTTTCAAAGAAACACTTCTTAAGGTTTTAGAACAGGGAAATTATCGTCGTATTGATGAGGAAACTTTAAAGAAAGCTTTTGAAGATTCAGATTTAATTGGCTTGAATCTTTCTATAGATTTTAATGCTTTTAAAGATTATGAACTCTACGTTCGGGGTCATCATAAAGCGAAGGAAAAAGTTAAGAAGTTTATTTTCTGGAAAAAAGAAATTGAGATCGACTATTATGATCGTGTCCTGATTTACCTGAACTATAATGAGAAAGATTATCTAAGTGAGAACAAGGTAAAATTAGGCAAAATGCCTATTGATCCAGGAACTATTGCTTTAAAAATCTTTAAACGTGTTCCTAAAAACGACATCGAAACAATTTTTCCAAATGCAATACCGAGAATGTCTGCCAAAGACAAATTATTCTTTTGGGTTCCTGGTATTGGCGGCGGAATCTCATTATTAAGTACGACTGTAATTCCGGCTTTGATTGGCATGTATGCGGCATATCAATCTGGCGAGGCAATTGATTTATTAAATAGTAAAGCCTCTCTTAATCAAGGCTTAATTGCGTTGGGAATATTGTCGCTGTACTTGTTTCGCCAATACAGTAATTTTGTCAACAAGAAGATCAAATATTCTAAAATACTCTCGGATAGTCTTTATTTTAAGAATCTGGGAAACAACAGCGGCGCCTTTTATTCGCTATTAAACTCATCTGAAGAAGAAGTGCTTAAGGAAACTGTTTTGGCTTATACTTTTTTATACAGAAGCAACAAACCTTTGACTGCTGACGAACTTGATGAGCAGATTGAAAACTGGTTTCTAACTCAATTAAAAACGGATCTTGACTTTAACGTAAAAGACTCTTTACTGAAACTAAAGAGCATTGGTCTTGGTGTAGAAACCAACGGAAAATGGGAAGTTATTGCTTTAGACAAAGCGCTGATCACGATTGATGAATTGTGGGATAATGTTTTTGAGTATAACCAGAAGTAGGTTTATAACATTCTTTAAGCTTAATGATTATGAATGAACAACAAAATATTTTTTTTTATTTCTAATTTATTCTAAATTCACTTCAAATTTACAAACCTTATGAAGTCATTATTGAGCCTTTTTTTCTTGGTCTTTTTTTCTGTTCTTTCTTCTGCACAAAATAATAAAGCTAATAAATTAGACTTAATTATTTTAGAGAATCACTATACTCTCAAACAATATGACAGTATTGTAAATAATGAATTTAAAAAAGGGAAAATCCCTGTACTTTATTATAGCGCAAGCTGGTGTGGCCCATGTGTGAAATTTAAAAAAATGATTAAAGAAAATAACCTGTTTAAAACGAAATTAAAAAATTTTACTTTTATTCAGGCAGATGTCTCTTCTCTTTCTAACTGTGAAAAAGATACCATAAAACTAGGTGATATTTTAGGTTGCAGAGACTGGCAGAATTTTGTACCGCGTTTCTCAAAAATAGGTAAAAAAGGCGAAGATTTGAATTTTATAATGGGGTCTTCCTGGTTCATGGAACAACCTTATAGAATTGATGATTTTATAAAAATGGTGATGACGCCAAGAAGAGAAAGATTTATTTTTGAAAGCCTGAAAAAGTAATAAAAATAAACAGCTGGCGAGCTTAATCAAACTAAATCCGGATCAAGCCAAAACTTGATAACCTTTAATTTTCGTTAACGTTCTATTATCAATCTTTTTACTTATTAAAAGACAAACGAAAACACACAAATAATAGTTTTATTTGTGTGTTTTTTATTATGCTTCAAAAATTTTCAATTCAATTTAGTTTTTTATCTGCTATCGATCAACCAAAAAGAAATTTCATTAGATTTACGTAACTAACCTTAAAACCAAAAAGATGAGAACATTAGAGCAATGGTTTGCAGAATATGCCGTAAGTCATCAAAACCCAAAAAATAAGGCCATACATTATGTATGTGTTCCGGCAATTTACTTTTCTATAGTGGGATTATTAATGAGTATCCCGAGTGGTATTATTGCCAATACATTAAAATTAAATGCGCCTGTTATGGAAAATTGGGCCATCGTAGTACTCATTTTTGTACTCATTTTTTATATTCGGTTATCTGTTTCTATGGCTATTAAAATTGCTGTTTTATCAGCTATTTGTCTTGTGGTAAATTATTATATCGGGCAAATTGTACCTTTATGGATCTTCTCTATTGGTATTTTTATAATCGCATGGATCGGACAATTCTACGGACATAATATTGAGGGCAAAAAACCTTCTTTCTTAAAAGATCTCCAGTTTCTGATGATTGGTCCGGCTTGGGTTGTTGAAAATTTATTTTCGAAGAAATAAAAAAAACACCCGTAAATTTATAAAAAGACAAACACACTATAAAACCCTGAATCTATTTAATTAACCAAACTTACTTTAAGCCGTATGGGAATGATTGCCAATTTACTTCGTGTTACACCTACTGAACTAAAAACTTATTTAAACGACAGTACTCTTCTTGAAGAAAGGATTTATAGTCCTGATGCCGACAAAGATTTTAACCTGAAAGATATAGACAAAGCATGGGATGCTATTATTTTTTTATTAACAGGTGATAATATTCAAAATGCCAATAATCCGCTTGTTCAGGTTCTCTTTAGCGGGCAAATTATAGATGAAGGACAGGATTTGGGTTATGGTCCCGGTCATTACCTAACACCTAAACAGGTAAAAGAACTTAACAGTAAAATCTCAGTTTTTACAACCGAAGAGCTGAAACAAAGATATAATCCGGAAAAGATGACTGAAATTGATGTTTATCCTTCTATTTGGGATTCTGAAACGTTTGAATATGTTGATTTTTATTTTAAACGCTTACAGCACGTTTATGCTGAGGCGGAGAAAAACGGACAGGCTATTATAACTTTTTTGAGTTAAACAATTACGCCTTACTTTTATTAAGCGTTATTAAACAGCATAAAATATGAAGACAGGGGCAGATAATGAGATTGAGATTGAAAACTACGATATTTTTACCTACAGAAGAATCAGACGTGCCATTGGTTATCTGGGTATAAGTCTTCCGATACTTTTAGTGGTGTTTTCCCTGGTTCCTTTTTTTCAAACTCCACTTCAGTTTTCTATTAGCCATTATTACTATACTAATTTGCGGGAAATTTTTACCGGAACTTTGTGTGCCGTTGGCTTATTTCTGATTCGGTACAAAGGTTTCGGAAATGCTTCGATCCTGAAGAACGACAATTTATTAACCAATATAGCAGGAATTATGGCTTTGGGTGTGGCTTTGTTTCCCACAAATCCAGATGATTTCAAGGCCAAAATTTATACTTTAATTCCATATCCTGAAAAATGGCTTGGCTGGCTTCATTATGGTTTTGCTGCTCTTTTGTTTTTAATATTGGCTTTATTGGCAATTAATGTTTTTACTATTGGGCAGGAAAATGAAACAAAAACTCCTAAAAGTATCCTGAACGAAAACAATATTTACAGGGTTTGCGGTTATTCGATTATAGTATGCATCATAATGATCCCAACTTTCGAAATATTAAAATTGTTTCCTTATTCGACTTTGATTTTTGAGGCGCTTTCTCTTTTTGCTTTTGGAATTGCATGGCTAATAAAAGGTCGCGCTTTGGGGGATAAAGGGGTAATTGGTCAAAAATTGTATCAGGAAAATAATCCGGGATGATACCTGCACAATTCCTAAACTGGACTATTGCTTATACTTAAAACTGGATCACGCTCACGTTTTGAGCAACTCTTAGTTTTGCAGAATGAAAGAGTTAATAATTTCGAATTTAAAAGAGGTTCACAATCGCATTAAAAATGCCTGTGAACTTTCCGGCAGAAATGTGTCTGATATACAATTGCTGTTAGCCACTAAAACTGTTCCTTTCGAAAAAATAAGAATTGCGATTGAAGCGGGGGAAACTTTAATTGGCGAAAACAAAATGCAGGAATTACGGGATAAAGATTTCGGATTAAAAGAATTAAATACAGAACGTCATTTTATTGGCCATTTGCAAACTAATAAAATAAAAGATGTCCTGAAATATGTTTCATGTATTCAGTCTTTAGACCGGTTAAATCTTGCGCAGGAACTAGACAGGCAATTGCAAAAAGAAAACAGGAACCTCGATGTTTTTATTCAGGTCAATACTTCTTTTGAGGAAAGTAAATTTGGACTTCGTCCTGATGAAGTAATTTCTTTCATAAGGGAAGTAAAAAAATACGAAACTTTGAATATTAAAGGGTTGATGACAATTGGTTTATTAGATGTTGAAAAAGAAAAAATGCAGCCATCCCTACGTTTATTACGACAAATAAGGGATGAGATTTATGCCGAAGGAATTGAAAACATGCAACCATTAAAGCTTTCTATGGGAATGTCTCAGGATTTAGAACTGGCAATTGCCGAAGGTTCAGACATGGTCAGGATTGGTTCGTCGGTTTTTGGAAACCGATTTTTTAGGAAAAGAAATATGGAATGAGAATATTGCAGAATAAACTTTAATTTTGCATCAAATAAAACTGAAATGAATCTATACGAGCTGACTGTAAACGATACCGAAAAAATAGCATTAGATGACTTACTTTTTAGTGACGAGAACAAAGCTGCGTTGCTGCAAACTATTAAGGAGCACGAATACATTGAGGAATTAAAAAAATACAATCTTAAAGTAGACAATAAAATATTACTTCATGGTCACTCTGGCTGCGGTAAAACGACGACGGCAAAAGCTATTGCTGCTGCTTTGAACAAGAATATCGTAATCATGAATCTGAGTACTTTAATTAACGCGCGAATTGGCGAAACATCAAAAAATGTAAAAGCTATATTCGAAAAGGCTATCAGAGAAAAGGCTGTATTATTTTTAGATGAATTTGACCAGATCGGAAAAAGCCGTGACAGCGACGATAAGGATGTGGGAGAAATGAGACGCCTTGTTAATACGATCATTCAATTGATAGATTATTTCCCGTCTGATAGTTTGCTTATTTGTGCAACAAACCATTATCATTCTATTGATACTGCTTTATTGCGACGATTTCAGATACGTTTACAATTTGAAATGCCTGACGAAGGTGAACTGGATCTTTATTATGATAAAGTACTGGCTGGTTTTCCTGAGCATTTACAGGATATCCTGCGCAAATACAATATTTCTTATGCTGAAGCTAAAGATTATATTCATACTACAATGAAAAAACAAATTATTGCTGAACTGGACCTTCAGAAACTTTTACAGCAATAATTATAAATTCATTCCGGATACTCTTTTTTTCTTTGTCTGCGGTTGGGTCGCTGCATTCCGGATCTTATAAAACCGGGTACAAAACAAACTAATAGATGCTCACGTTTCCAATTGTAACATTTCAGGAAAAAAAACATGGAGACAAACAAAAAAATCGCTGCTCCCACCGCCACCTGAACGGGATATAAAAGTATATTTTCCTGAGGAATAATCATGGGAACAAGGGCAATGGCACAAGCTGGAGCAAATGGTTTCCTGACAATTTCAAAAAGAGAAAAAAGGCTGACAAATAATAATAGTACCGTATATACCAGAGGCAGACGTAATATTGTATGGACATAATACTGAAAAAATGTTCCTAAAATGGCAGCAATTATAACGACCATATAAACTTGTAATGGACGATTGCGAAACCCTGACGATGACGAACTAAATTCTATAAACATAACGATCAATGGCGGCACAATAAATAATAATCTCCCTGTATATGCCGGAATTGCAGCTATGAGGATTAACCAAAAAAATAATCTGGCCCAATGCTTTATACTATGTTTGTAATATCCCTTTTTTTTATCAAAAGCAATAACCTGGCGCAATGCATTTTTCTCCAGAAGCCACTGTCCGGAAACAACTAAAAGGCTCATCACAAAAACAGAAGCAGGATAAACAAATGAATCTGTTCCTAATAAAACCGGCAACATCGCAGCTGACGTTATGGGAATTAATGTGGTACGTGTCAAAATAAGACAAAGCGAAGTAAATGCAAATGAAATTGCAATATTGATTAAAACAGGAAACGAAGAATAACGAACCAGTAAAACTCCAAAAAAAGCACAAACTGTCATCAACACGACAAGCATTGATCTGCTCACTCTCCATATTTTTTTATCAATAACCCACAGACCTAGTACTAATGCGGCCATTTCAGGAAACAGTATTTCTTTCTGGCCAAACCATTCTGATGCACCAACCATTGAACCAATTATAAGCAGGGCAAAAAAATATCGGATTAATTTGATTTTATTCACTTTTAAAACTTTGTATTTTGACTTTGATACATTTTTCTTCGCTTTTCAGCCTTTTTGTTTCAATATTTCAAGAGCTTTTTAGCACAGTCAGAAGCGACAATTAAACCTCCTGCCATCATAATAATATCTTTTATAACCAATCTTCCGGCACCTGAAAGATAAGGAAAACCAAAATTTGGTGTTGTTATATCTCCACCTAAATTGGGAACCCAGACTTCAGGAGTAGTAATTAGAAAAGTAAGCGTAACTATTGCCATTCCCGCTGTGAGTAATCCGCCAAGAAGTCCTAAACGATTATTAAATATACCCAAAAAAGTAAGCAATCCAATCCCTATAATTACCGTTCCTAACACATATGAAAAAGTATAAGTTCCGTTTTGTTTATTCCATTCAATGTTCTTCAGCACTACTTCACCTTCTTTATTTTTATGGTCTTTATATTCATTTGAATTATTACTATAAAAGAAACTCATTAAAGGACTATTTGCTACAAAAGGAACGATTCCGTCTGCTTCATATTGAAAGAACTTAAGCCCGCCAATCCATACCATTACGATACAAATGGCGATTCGCATTAAATTAAAAAATTGACTTTGTAATTTTGCTAACGTTTCTAAGATACTCATCTTCTTGTTGTTTTAATATTTACAACAAAATTACTTGCATCTGCTTCTGGTTACAATGGACAAATAGGGATATTATCTGGACAAATCTGCTACAATAGATATCCCAACATTTTCACGAAAAGCTGTAGGGGTAATTTTTGTATGCTTTTTAAAATATCGGCTGAAATAATTCTCATCATCAAAATTTAATTCAGCAGCTATTTCTTTCATACTCTTGTAGCTAAGATGAATCATTTTTTTAGATTCAAGTATAACCCTTTCATGAATTAATTCAGATGGTGTTTTCAGAAAATGCTGTTTGCATAATTTCGAAAAATTATTGGGCGAAATCCCCATTTGAGCAGCGTAAAAAGAAGGCTGTCTTTCTTTATAAAAATTATTTTCAAGTAAGGTTTTAAATTTCATTAACGGATGATGTATATTCTTCTCCTCTTCAATAACAAGATCTTTTGACTTAATTTTGCTGCATAATGCAAGAATCAATTGCAGATAAGCTTTTACTACAGATTTAGAATAAGTATCCGCATTTTCTATTTCAACAATCAGTTTTCCTAAAATATAATCCAGTTCTATATAATCTTCCGGTTCAAGATTTATATAAGGCTGCTGGTATATATTATTAAATAAAAGACCATTGCAAGCCACTTCTTTTTTATGGTATTCTATGCAATAAAAGTCACCATGAAACTGAAGTCTTCTTGTTGTAATTGGCTTTTCTGTACTAAAATAAATAATTTGATATGGAGTCGTAAATAGGGCTATTTTACCTTCAAAAACATATTCTGTCAGATCTACACTTATTTTTCCACTTCCTTCCAAAAGAAAAATATTATACATAGGCGAACCTCCACATTGATTGATATAACCTGTGGTGCATTCCTGAATCGTACAGTCTTCTTGATTTGTTTGTTCTTCTTTCATTCGTAATTTTAACTTAAACGCTATTCTTCGTTTTCAATACACAGTTGCGCAAGCTTAACAAATATTGCATAAAAACTATTACAGATTTCTACACCGAAACCATTGCTTCTTTATAATAAAAATTAGTTTTAAATTAGCAATACATCAAATGTCGTAAAAATGTCGTGAGATAACCGTTATCGAATTATTCTTTTTAAAATAATTTTGAGATACAATAGATCAAAACAATATAATTTGATTGGAACATTTAAAATCCTATAAATGTAATTTTAGAATCTCTTGTTAGTAAAAAAAATGATCTGCAACTTGTATCAATAAAACTAGTTGCCTGGTAAAAATAGTTATATATTAGTCTTAAAAAAACAAAAACAGTTCCTTAAATCTTTCCAATTGATCTGATAAAAGCTATTTTACGGCAGATAGAAGTGAGTTATGCTCTTTAGTAAAACTGATACCGAAATGAAAATTCCAACCCTACACGGATATATCGAAAGAAGAATTTTAATCAACTTTACAGCTGACCCAAAATCTGTAGAAAAGATAATTCCGTTTCCTTATAGACCAAAAATATACAAAGACAAAGCCATAGTTGGAATTTGCCTAATAAGACTAAAAAACATAAAACCAAAAGGATTTCCTAACTTTATTGGAGTAAACTCAGAAAACGGCGCTCATCGTATTGCTGTTGAATGGGACGAAAATGGTGAGATAAAATCAGGCGTTTATATTCCGCGAAGAGATACTTCGTTAAAGTTAAACACACTTGTTGGCGGAAGAATATTTCCGGGCAAACATTATCATGCAAAATTTAATGTGGTCGAAAAAAACGGAAATTATCATATTAATTTTAAGAGCTCAGATAATACTGAAATATTGATTGATGCCACAGAAACAAAATTATTTAGTGATAAATCAATTTTTGAAACATTAAGTAATGCTTCCACATTTTTTGAAAATGGCGACCTTGGATATTCGCCCAATAAAGACAAATTTGATGGATTAAGATTGAAAGCATATAACTGGGAAGTCAGACCTCTTGACATAATGAAAGTAAAATCCAGCTTTTTTGAAAATGAAGAAATTTTTCCAAAAGGATCTGTAACTTTTGATAACGCATTACTAATGACAAACATTGAACACGAATGGAAAAGTGAAAGTGATAGATAAGAGTGAAGAAACTCAGAACTACTATTCTTTATACAAACACAATTTACCAAACAATTAAAAAAAAAAGACATAAAAAAACCTATTTCATCTCGAAATAGGTTTTTTCTTTTGTGACCACGGAGGGGTTCGAACCCCCAACCCTCAGAGCCGAAATCTGATATTCTATCCAGTTGAACTACGTGGTCAAAAAAATAAATTTTCAATCTTTTAAATTCCAAATACCCACTTTACAATTGGAATTTGGAATTTATATTTTGGACTTTAAACTAGTAACTTCTTAACAATAGTAGAAATTGTTTTTCCTTCAGCAGTTCCGCCTAGTTGAGCAGACGCTAATCCCATAACTTTTCCCATTGATCCAATTCCAGACGCACCTGTTTCTGCAATAATTTTTGCAATTACAGCTTCTACTTCTGCTTCGCTTAATTGTGCAGGAAGAAATTTCTCGATTACAGCAATTTGCGCTAATTCTGGCTCAGCCAAATCAGGACGATTTTGTTCTGTAAAAATTCTTGCACTTTCTTTACGGGTTTTAACTAGTCTTTGAAGTAATTTAACTTCATCGTCTTCTGTTAATTCTTCTTTAGAACCTGAAGCTGTAGCAGCTAATAACATTTCAGATTTAATTGCTCTTAATGCTTCTAATGCTACTGTATCTTTTGCTCTCATGGCGGTTTTAATGTCGTCCATGATTAATGTTTGTAAACTCATCTTATTTTTTATTTAAATAGGTAAAACCTATAATTGACATGAATAATTGAAATCGTGCTCTTGACTTATAGTAAAACACCAATCATTTGTCAGGCTGAGCGAAGTCGAAGCCATTTTAGGTAATTAACCTTCGACTTCGCTCAGGGTGACAATATTTCTTAAATATAAATACTTTTAAAGTCAAATTTTAAATTCTGTGCGAAGATAAAAAAAATAACCCGAAAATTAAATCCAATTTTCGGGCTATCTGTATTTATTATTATCCTAAAATTAATCTACGTTGTCGTGCAAAAATGAATTATTTGAACGCAATTGCAAATCGTTGTTACTATCTGTTCCAACTGATATTCTAGAATTGTTATTATTTGATTGAGAATTAGACAAATCGATACCTAATCTTTTGTAAGCCGGCTCTTTTTCTAACTCGTCAATTCTTGAAACATTATTATGGAATTTATAATTAAATTCTTTTAGTTTCTTTCTTCTTTCTTCAGCTCTTAATCTTAATGTTTCTTCGATTGTTAATTCCATCGGAGAAACTTCTGAAACTGTTGTAAAGTTTCCTTCACTGGCAAAATCAACTTTTTGTTTCATGGTGATATTTAATTCCGCAGGAATTACTTCTTCTACCACTTTATCAGCAGGTTTTGATGCCACTAAGTCATTCTCTACCTCCATATATTCTTCTAACGAATATTTGATGATCCCTTTATCTGAAAGTTCAGTTACCGGTACAAATTGTACTGGATCATTTACTTTGATATTACGGGTTTCATTCGATAATTCGAATAAAATTTTATTCTCTTGCTGAGCAACCGGTTCTTTTTTAACTTCAGGCTCTGATCTGAAAAGAGGTAAGTCAAAAGAAAAAGTGGTTTGTTCTTCTCTTTCAAAAGTTCTTTGCTGAACTTGTTGAACAGGTTTTACTTCCTGAACAATTTGCGCTTCCGGAGATGAAATCGTAAAATCAATATCTGTAATAGGCGAAACAATTTCGAATGTTACATCCAGGTTTTTAATAAACTCAGACATTACTACTAATTCATCCTGATTCATTGACGGAGCAACGGGAGTAACTTCAACCGGTGTAACTGCAATTGGAGCAACTACAACTGGAGCAACTTGTGTAGGTGTAAATGGAGTTACGATATCTTCATCATCATCCATTAAATCAAAAACAATTTTCTCTTCTGATTTTGCAGTAGGTGTTTCAGCATTTACATCAAAAGAAGTAACCGATTTATTCGTTAAATTATGAACGCTTCTTTGTTCATCTTCTAACGTATGAATGATTTTTTTAGGTTCTGTATTTACAATTTCATTTTGTTGTTCAACATCAAAACCTGTTGCAATAATAGTCACGGCAATAGCATCACCAAGAGTTTCGTCTTCACCAACTCCCATGATAATATTAGCATTATGACCTGCTTCTACCTGAATGTGATCATTGATTTCTCCAATCTCATCCAATGTAATTTCGTTTGATCCAGAAACGATAAGCAACAATACGTTTTTGGCTCCTGTAATCTTGTTGTCGTTTAACAACGGAGAATCCAATGCTGAAACGATAGCATCTTTCGCTCTGTTCTCACCCGCAGCAACAGAAGATCCCATGATAGCTGTTCCGCTGTTTGATAAAACAGTTTTAGCATCACGTAAATCGATATTTTGAGTATAGTGGTGCGTAATTACTTCAGCAATACCTCTTGAGGCTGTTGCCAAAACTTCATCCGCTTTAGAGAATCCTGCTTTAAAACCAAGATTTCCGTATACTTCTCTTAACTTATTATTATTAATTACAATTAACGAATCGACTTGCTTACGCAATTTTTCGATTCCTAAAAGCGCTTGTTCCTGACGCACTTTTCCTTCAAACTGAAAAGGAATAGTTACGATACCTACAGTAAGGATTTCTCTTTCTTTTGCCAATTGTGCAATTACCGGAGCTGCACCAGTACCTGTTCCACCACCCATACCAGCGGTAATAAACACCATCTTAGTACCACGGTCTAACATTTTTTCGATATCGGCGATACTCTCAATAGCAGATTGCTGTCCTACATCAGGATTTGCTCCTGCTCCAAGACCTTCTGTAAGGTTCATACCTAACTGAATTTTATTAGGTACAGAACTATTCTGCAGTGCCTGTGAATCAGTATTACAAACGATGAAATCAACGCCTTTAATACCTTGTTTAAACATATGGTTGATAGCATTACTACCACCTCCACCTACACCTATTACTTTGATAACATTTGATTGGTTTTTTGGTAAATCAAATGAAATACTTCCAAATTCTGAGTTGCTCATCATCTTTTTGGTTTTTGAAATTCTTATTTAATACATTTTTTACTTCTTGACTTGGGGCCAATAGTAATTCCTTTTCTCTTATTATTATTCTGCGTTGTCTAAAAAATCTTTGATTTTGTCGACATATCTATCAAAAAATGATCTTCTAATTTTAGTTTCCGTAGATTCTTCCTTAGATACATTATTCCTAACAACTTCTCTTGTTTCTTCAATAGTTTCTACTCTTTCAACGTAGTTTTCTTCAACTTCGTATCGTTGCTGTACAGGTTGTTGTACCGGAGGCGGAACATTTCTGTATACTACCTTTGTCTGTTCGTTTACAATCTCCATTCTCACAGCACTTTGTGTACTGTTTTCGATACTGTTCATTACCAAACCAACTGCTGTTGCAAACAACGGACTAGAAATTTCTTCGCTTGAATTGCCTGCTAAATGCTCGTTTGGATATCCAATTCTGGTATCCATACCAGTAATGTATTCTACTAATTGCTTAATATGTTTAAGCTGAGCACCACCACCTGTAAGAACAATTCCTGCAATTAATTTTTTACGGGGATCTTCATGTCCATAAGCTTTAATTTCTGCAAAAACCTGCTCTACAATTTCTACCACTCGGGCATGAATAATTTTAGATAAGTTTTTAAGCGAAATCTCTTTTGGCTCTCTTCCTCTTAATCCGGGAATAGAAACAATCTCGTTGTCTTTATTTTCTCCCGGCCAAGCCGATCCGAATTTTATTTTTAAAAGCTCTGCTTGTTTTTCGATAATTGAACAACCTTCTTTAATATCGTCTGTAATTACGTTTCCTCCAAAAGGTATCACTGCAGTATGACGAATAATACCATCTTTAAAAATGGCTAAATCTGTTGTTCCTCCACCAATATCAATCAAAGCTACTCCTGCTTCTTTTTCTTCCTGACTCAAAACGGCATCTGCAGAAGCTAATGGTTCTAATGTCAATCCTGACAATTCGATTCCTGAACTCTGAATACATCTTCCCACATTTCTGATCGATGATGCCTGCCCAACTACTACATGAAAACTAGATTCTAATCTTCCACCGTACATTCCGATTGGTTCTTTTATCTCAGACTGCCCGTCGATTTTAAATTCTTGTGGCAGAACGTGAATAATTTCTTCTCCCGGTAACATCGCCAGTTTATTTACCTGGTCGATCAAAAGCTGAATATCTTTTTCTCCAATTACTTCTTCCGGATTATTACGGCTGATGTAATCTGTATGCTGTATACTTCTAATGTGTTGTCCTGCGATCCCTACAACGACATCTTTTATTTTATAACCTGAATTATTTTCGGCTTCAAGTATTGCTTGTTGAATCGATTGGATAGTTTGCGTGATGTTGTTTACAACTCCTCGCGCAACTCCTAAACTTTTGGATTTCCCAATACCCAAAATTTCCAACTTACCATACTCATTCTTCTTGCCGATCATGGCAACTATCTTTGTCGTTCCAATATCTAGACCTACTGCAATGTTATCTTTTTCCATTTTCTATTATTTTGTGCAAACTACTTGTTCCGTAAACCTAAGGTCAATTTTATTGTATTTATATAACGAACTATCTAAAACCGCTTTCTGAAAAAAGGCTTTATAGTTATTAAATTTCTCATCAACATTCATCGTTCTGCCAAAATCGATGAAGTAATTATAATTTCTATTAAACATTTTTAAGCTTCCATTAGGCATAATTTGAATTGCAATGATGTTTTTTCTCAAAAACGCATCGTCATAAATTGTGCGAAATAGCGCCGCTAAATCTTCGTTATTTTTTTCATTTATTGCCCCGGAAACAAGCGGAACTCTCGCAGTATAATTGTCTGACAAAGGCATTTTATTACCCTCATAGTCAATATAAAAAGAGGCATCACCATCATAAACTCTCGCTATTGGTGTCTTCTGTTTTACTACTGCTTTTAGAACACCATCGATACTTACAAAAACATTTGATTTTTCAATCATCTCTTGCGTATCAAGGGTTTTCTCAATCTTATTCAAATCTAGTTCATCTTTTCGGATACTGGAAGCGTCTTTTTTATTTTCTATCAACAATTTATTAACCGTTTCCGGTTTCACAAAAAGCGTATTTTCCCCTACAAAAACAACAACAGATTTTTTTAATTTTCGGTCACCATTTCGATGTTTAGCGAAAGAATATAAAAATAAAACGAGTCCTAAAATGAGAATTAATCTAATATTTGTCCAATTAAATATTTTCATTTAGCATTTTTTTGATTGACGGAACCATCTCTCCAATATCACCAGCTCCTATTGTTACAATTATTGGCGCATCACTGGCTTTGATCTCCGCTAATAAATCACTTTTTGCAACAATTTTCTTATTCGAATTTGTCATTTTTCCCAACAACCACTCTGATGTAATCCCATCCATCGGTAATTCGCGTGCCGGGTAAATATCCATTAAAAATACTTCATCAAACTGAGACAGGCTTTCTGCAAATCCATCAACAAAATCTCTTGTTCTGCTGAACAAATGAGGCTGAAAAATTGCCAGTACCTTAAGTCCGGGATACAACTCAGTAACTGCCTGATGTACCGCATTTATCTCTGTTGGATGATGTGCATAATCATCTATATAAACTAATTTATCAGACTTAATCTGATACGAAAAACGTCTTCTGATTCCGTTGAATGAAGCAATGGCTTTTGCAATCAAGTCGGTCGGGGTGCCAAAAGTCTTCGCCATCGCAATAGCCATCAATCCATTCATTAAATTGTGCTTTCCGGGCAAACCAAAATGCAGATCTTTCATGATCTCTGATGGTGTCTGAACATCAAAAACATAACTCCCATCTTCTATACGAACATTAAAAGCCTTATATACAGCATCTTCATTTATAGCACATTGTACTCCTTCAAGTGGTAACTCTTTTGTTATAAACAGCTTAGTTTTATCTTCTACTTTATTGGCAAATTCAACAAACGAAGCCTCAATTGCCTCACTTGTTCCGTAAATATCCAAATGATCTGCATCCATTGACGTAATACAGGCAATATTGGGATGTAAATGCAAAAACGAACGATCGAATTCGTCAGCTTCTACAACTGTCACAGTCTTTCCGCTTCCAATTAAGTTAGAATTGTAATTCTCAACAATTCCACCAACAAAAGCCGTAACATCAGCTCCACTTTCATATAAAATATGACCTAAAATACTTGAGGTTGTAGTTTTTCCGTGTGTACCGGCAACTGCAAAACTAAAAGTGTCTTTTGTTATAATTCCTAAAACTTCGGCACGCTTTTTAATCTCGTAATTTCTTTCGATAAAATAATTCCACTCTGAATGTGTTTTTGGTACAGCCGGAGTAAAAATTACCAGTGTATTTTCAACAAAATAATTAGCAGGAATCAGATTTATGTTATCTTCAAAATGAATATCAATACCACTTTCAATTAATTCACTCGTCAGCATTGATGGTGTTTTATCGTAACCCGAAACCTGTTTCCCGATATTTTTAAAATAACGGGCCAGTGCACTCATTCCGATGCCTCCAATGCCTATAAAATAAACGTTTTGTATTTGATCTAAATTCATTTCTATTTGTTTTTGAGCTATTTACAGATTACTTTCTTATATAAGAAACTAGTAATTAAGCCTTTGTATTTTTCTTACTTTAATAACTCAAAACGCTTAAAAATAGCGTTCTAAATTTTTTATTATGTTCTATAATTATCAGATAAAGTTATATTATAACAACTTTCTAATCTGATCTACAATTACTTTCACCGCATTTGGCATTGCCAGCTTTTTAATATTATCACTTAATTGTTTTTGCTTTCCCTGATCTTTCAGTAAAGCTTCAAAAACAATACTAAACTGAGTGTCTAATTCTGATTCTTTCAACAAAATAGCTCCTTTTGCATCCACTATCGCCTGAGCATTTTTAGTCTGATGATCTTCGGCTACATTTGGTGATGGAATAAAAATTACCGGTTTCCCAACAATACATAATTCTGAAACTGATGATGCTCCTGCACGAGAAATAATCACATCGGCTGCAGCATATACAAAATCCATTCTTTCGATAAAATCAACTACTCTTACGTTCTGCTGATTGTGTTTTTTATATTCTTCAAAATATAATTTACCGCATTGCCAGATTACCTGAATATCCTGCGAAAGCATATTTTGCAGTTCTTTCTCAATTAACTGATTAACTCTTCTTGCTCCTAAGCTCCCGCCTAAAACCAACAATGTTTTTTTATTAGGATCTAAACCGTAAAAAGCAATTGCTTCATCACGTTTACTCTCAATATCTATCAGATCCTGACGAACCGGATTTCCGGTTAAAATAATCTTTTCTTTAGGAAAAAATCTTTCCAGATTCTGGTAAGCCACACAAATTGCATTAGCTTTTTTACTCAATAGCTTATTCGTTATTCCCGGGAATGAATTTTGCTCCTGAATCACAGTTGGTATTCCCGCTCCTCCAGCTGCCTGTAACAACGGTCCGCTAGCAAAACCACCTGTACCTATAACTACATTTGGCTTAAATTGTCTGATAATTCTACGCGACTCCAGCAAACTTGTTGCCAATTTTAACGGAAACATCAAGTTTTGCAAGGTTAATTTTCTCTGTAAACCAGCAATCCAAAGACCTTTTATTTCATAACCCGCCTGAGGTACTTTTTGCATCTCCATTTTATCTTTGGCACCAACAAAAAGAAATTCAGCATCAGGAAATTGTGCTTTTAATTCATTAGCAATAGCGATTGCAGGATAGATATGCCCTCCTGTTCCACCACCACTTAATATGAATTTATAATTTGTCATATTTTTAAAAGTTATTCGCTTTAAAAATTATTCTTTTTAATCTTATTTATTTAATACTGCATTCATCGGATTTCTGGAATTATCCTCAATAGAATACATTCCTTCTTCTTCATACACCTCTTGCTTTTCATCACCAATCAAATCTTCTTCGGCTAGCTCTTTGTCAATTAATCTTTGAAGTGCTTCTTTTCTTCTTTCTTTTTCTTCTAGCTCTTCAGCGATTTCTTCGTCTTTTTTGGTCACACTAATAATGATTCCGAGAGAGAAACAGGTCATCCAGATCGAACTACCTCCACTACTGATCAACGGGAGTGTCTGCCCTGTTACCGGCAATAATTCTACTGCAACTGCCATATTGATCATCGCCTGAAATATCATAGGAAAACCGAGCCCGACGACGACTAACTTCCCAAATAGCGTATTGGCTTTATGCGATGCAATTACAAATCTGAACAATAACAATAAATACAAGACCAAAATTGCTACTCCGCCAACCAAACCATATTCTTCGACAATAATCGCATAAATAAAATCAGAAGACGATTGTGGCAAAAAGTTTTTCTGTACACTTTTTCCAGGTCCAACTCCACCAAACTGCCCTGACGCTATTGCGATTTTAGCTTTCTCTATTTGATAATCATCTTCATCCGGTTTATCAGTGGTAAAGTTCATAATACGACTTTCCCAAGTTGACACCCTGCTAAAGAATCTTGAATCAGGAAAGGCTTTGGCTATCAAAAGGAAAAACAAAAGCATTGCAATTCCTGAACCTATGATAAAACCAATATATTTTAATGGATACCTGCCTATAAATGTTAACATAATTACCATTGAGAATATCAACGCGGTGGTTGAGAAGTTCGCTGGTAAAATAAGCGCCAATGTTATAAAAACCGGTAACCAAAGTTGTATTAATGATGTTTGAAACGGCTCATTTTCATCTCTTGCTTTCGACAAATAACGTGCTACATAAATAAACAATATACTAGCTGCCAGAGTAGAAGTTTGAAATGTAATACCTATAAATGGTACTTGAATCCAACGACTTGCATTTGCACCGGCTATTACAGTTCCTTTTAAAAGCGTATAGGCCAATAAAACCCAAACTACCGGAAGCGCTACTTTCGAAATCGCCCTGAAATAATGATACGGAACTCTGTGCACCCAATAAATAATCAAAAAACCAATACAAATATGAGCCAGATGTTTTACCAAATAACCCAATGTATTTCCGGTTCCGTGACCTATATATGCCAAATTACTACTCGCACTAAAAACAGGCATAAACGAAAACAACGCCAATAAAGCCACGAATGACCATATTACCCTATCTCCTTTAAGTTTGTTTACGAGTTCTTTCATAATCTTTTTGTTTCAGGTTTTTCTTATTTCAGGTTTCAGTTTTTCCTCACGTGAAACCTGAACTTGAAACTTTTTTTCTACAAGTTATGTACAGCTTGCTTAAATTGCTTTCCTCTGTCTTCGTAGCTTTCGAATAAATCGAAACTTGCGCAGGCTGGAGATAATAAAACAGCATCTCCTTTTTCTGTTAAACGTTGTGCCGTTTTTACAGCATCGTTCATATTATTAACTTCTACCATGATATCAACAACATTACCAAAAGCATTAATAATTTTATGATTATCAACTCCCAGGCAAATAATTGCTTTTACTTTTTCACGAACTAATGACATCAATTCGTTATAATCATTTCCTTTATCAACTCCTCCAACAATCCAAACCGTAGGAACATTCATGCTGTCTAAAGCAAAGAAAGTTGCGTTTACATTTGTTGCTTTTGAATCATTGATATATTGAACATTCTGAATTTTTAATACTTTTTCTAAGCGGTGTTCAACACCTTGAAAATTAGATAAACTTTCACGAATTGTTGCATTTCTAATTTGCATCAACTTTGCTACAGAGCTTGCTGCCATTGCGTTTTTCATGTTATGTTTTCCTTCTAACGCAATGTATTCTGTTTCCATTGTAAACTCTTCTTGGTTGATCTTTATTTCCATTTTGTTGTTATTTATAGAAGCCCCTTCATCAAATTGTTTCGTTAACGAAAAAGGAATTAATTTTGCTTTTGTTGTGTTGTTCTTTAACCATTCTGCAATTGCCTCATCATCTGCATCGTAAATAAGATAATCGCTTTCGGTCTGATTCATTGTTATTCGAAACTTTGAATCGATGTATTTTTGATATTTATATTCGTATCGATCTAAATGATCCGGACTAATATTTGTAATAATGGCAATATCCGGCCTGTAATCTATAATTCCGTCGAGCTGAAAACTGCTTAATTCAAGGACATATGCATCGAATTTATTTTCGGCTACCTGCCAGGCAAAACTCTTTCCAATATTTCCTCCCAAGCCCACATTCAAACCAGCAGATTTTAACAAATGATGTGTCAACATCGTTGTGGTCGTTTTACCGTTGCTTCCGGTAATCCCAATTGTCAGAGCTTCAGTAAAAGGTTTAGCAAATTCGATTTCTGAAATCACTTTGATTCCGGCAGCGATAAGCTTTTGTACTATGGGAGATTTCTCAGGAATTCCGGGACTTTTCATCACCACGTCGGCGTTTAAAATCAGGTCTTCAGTATGTTTTTCTTCTTCCCAAGCAATTTTATTAATGATAAGAACTTCTTTATAACTCTCCTTTATTTTTCCAAAGTCAGATACAAAAACTTCGTATCCTTGTTTCTTTCCGAGAATAGCCGTTCCAACGCCACTTTCTCCTCCGCCAAGTACTACCAATCTCTTCATCTATCTAAGTTTTAAAGTAACAATTGATAATATGGCTAACATGATTGCAACGATCCAAAAACGGGTTACAATTTTACTCTCATGATATCCTTTCTTTTGGTAATGATGATGCAATGGCGACATTAGAAAAATTCTTCGCCCTTCTCCAAAACGCTTTTTGGTATATTTAAAGTAACTTACTTGTAAAACCACTGAAAAATTCTCTACCAAAAAGATTCCACACAATAAGGGAATCAATAATTCTTTACGAACGGCAATAGCTAAAACCGCAATGATTCCTCCAATAGTCAAACTTCCTGTATCTCCCATAAAAACAGATGCCGGATAAGAATTGTACCACAGAAACCCAATTAGAGCTCCCACAAATGCAGATATAAAAACAGTCATTTCCCCAGAATTAGGGATGTACATAATATTTAGATAATTAGAAAAAATAATATTCCCTGAAACAAACGTAAATATCCCGAGTGCCAGTACCGAAACTGCCGAAGTTCCTGCGGCAAGCCCGTCAATTCCATCCGTTAAATTAGCTCCGTTAGAAACTGCAGTAATAATAAATATCACAACCGGAATAAAAATCAACCAAGCCCATTTTTCATATCCTTCACCAGTCCACGCTAATAATTCAGCATAATCAAATTCATTGTTTTTTACGAAAGGAATCGTTGTTGCAGTTGATTTTTCTTCTATTGGTGCAGGCAAAACAACAGCTGTATTTGTCGCAGTTCTAAAAACATCTGTTCTACCGGTATCTGTTCTTACTGTTACTGCAGGATTAAAATAAAGAACCGCTCCAACTATAATTCCCAAACCAACTTGTCCTATAACTTTAAAAATTCCTTTAAGCCCTTGTTTATCTTTTTTGAATATCTTGATATAATCGTCTACAAAACCAATTGTCCCCATCCAAAGAGTAGTTACAATAAGCAATACTATATAAATATTGTGCAAACGAGCAAACAACAAAACCGGTACCAGTGTAGCAAAAATGATAATTAATCCTCCCATTGTTGGAGTTCCCGCTTTTTCATTTTGACCAGCCAGACCTAACTCACGAACAGTTTCGCCAACTTGTTGTTTACGCAAAAAGTTTATAATTCTTTTTCCGTAAATCGTTGACAAAAGCAAAGAAAGCATCAATGCCAAAGCCGATCTAAAGGTGATGTACTGAAAAACACCTGTCCCTGGGACATCCATTGTTTTGTCTAAATACTCAAATAAATAGTATAGCATATATTTTATATTTTAAATTCCAATCTTGAAATTCCAAATTCCAATTTTGTCGTGTGGTATTTTAGAATTAAAATTGATTAATTATTTATTTAGTTGATCTAAAATTTCTTTTACTGTTTCCATATCATCAAAATGATGGCGAACACCATTTATTTCCTGATACGTTTCATGACCTTTACCGGCAATTAAAACAATATCATTTGGCTGAGCCAATTGACAAGCTGTTTTAATCGCTTGTTTTCTATCGGTAATTCTCAATAGTTTTTTATAATTATGCGCTTCGACCCCTTTTTCCATTTCATCCAAAATCACTTCAGGATCTTCATTTCTCGGATTATCCGAAGTTAAAATTGCTTTATCACTAAGATCTGTAGCAATTTTAGCCATAATTGGCCTTTTCGTTTTATCTCTGTTTCCGCCACAACCTACAACTGTAATTAGTTGCTCATTTTTAGTACGGATATCGCCTATTGTTTTCAAAACATTATCAAGAGCATCCGGAGTATGTGCATAATCTACAATCGCTGTAATATTACCAGCCGAAACAATGTATTGAAAACGACCTGAAACACTCTCTAAATCAGACAGTAATCGCAATGCTTCAAGACTATCCATTCCTAACTCTACAGCAGTACCGTAAATCGCTAAAACGTTATAAGCATTAAAAGTCCCTATCAATTTTACCCAAACTTCATTATCATTCACTTTTAATAGTAATCCTGATAATTGACTTTCTAATATTATTGCTTTAAAATCAGCATAAGACTTTAATGCATAAGTGAATTTTCTCGCAACTGTATTCTGCAACATCACAGGCCCGTTTTTATCATCGATATTTGATAAAGCAAAAGCTGTTTTTGGCAATGAATCAAAAAATGACTTTTTTACATCTCTGTATTCTGCAAAAGTTGAGTGATAATCTAAATGATCGTGCGATAGATTCGTAAAAACCCCGCCCACAAAATGCAACGCTTCTGTACGTTTTTGGTGAATTCCATGAGAACTCACTTCCATAAAACAATGTGTAACACCTGCTTCGATCATTTCATTTAAATAATGATTGATTGTAATCGAATCCGGAGTTGTATGTGTTGCTTTATATTCTGTTTCATCCACCATTATTTTCACGGTTGACAACAAACCAACTTTAAAACCTGCTTTTTGAAACAACTGAAACAATAATGAAGCAATTGTTGTTTTTCCGTTTGTACCTGTAACACCAACTAATTTTAATTTTTCAGAAGGATTTCCAAAATAATTAGCTGCCATAAAAGCCAAAGCAGTATTCGTATCTTTTACTTTAATATAAGTGACTCCTTTTTCAATATTTTCCGGCAATGCATCACAAATAATCGCAACAGCTCCTAATTGAATTGCTTTTTCTATATAATCGTGACCATCAGAAAGCGATCCGCGAATTGCTACAAAAACATCATTCGCTTCAATCTTTCTTGAATCAAACTCAATTTTATGTACATCAATTTCCGTCGAACCCGTTACAGACTCAATAGCTACTTTATATAATATGTCTTTCAGTATTTTCACGATAATTCTAATACTATTGTTGTGTTTTTACTAATATTTTCTCCAGCCTGTAATGACTGTTTTTTTACTTTTCCTACTCCATTAACTCTTACTTTCAAACCTAAGTTTTCCAGTAAAGCGATTGCATCCATTCCCGGCATTCCTTTTAAATCCGGAATCTGATTTGATTTTTTTCTGGATTCTATATCATACTTATCGTAACTGATTTCTTGCTTTGAAATTTTAGAATCCAGTTGCTTAATTTTATTTGTCGAAGGCGCATCTGTAAATATTTTTTGGGCAATTCTTTTAAAAACCGGCCCTGCAACATCTGCTCCGTAATAATTATTTTTTGATGTATTTGGCTTATGAACCACTACAATACAAGAATATTTAGGATGATCTGCCGGGAAATACCCAACAAAAGAAGATGCATAATACAATGCTGACTTTCCTTCTTTACCACCATAGTTTACCTGCGCTGTTCCTGTTTTTCCTGCCATCGAAAAATCTTTCGAATACAACTTAGAACCAGTTCCTTTTTTTACCACATTAAGCAATACTGCTCTAATTTTTTTGATAGTTTCAGGAGAACACACCTTTGGATTAATCACTTCAACATCAAACTTTTTGATGGTTTTGTTCCACTCTTTAATTTCTGAAACAAATTGAGGCTTTACCATTACTCCATTATTGGCAATTGAGTTATACAATGCCAGCGTTTGCATTGGCGTAACCGAAACTCCGTAACCAAAAGCCATCCATGGCAATGAAACTCCTGACCAATGCTTGTCTCCCGGTTGTGGTATGTAAGGTCTTCCTTCTCCTTGAAAATGCAATCCCAGTGTTTTATTTAAGCCGTAACTATTAATATGATTGACGAATTTTGATGGATTGCTTTTATAATTATCATAAACCGCCTGAACCATTACTGTATTAGACGAAAGTTCAAAACCACGTGCTAACGAAATTTTACCGTAACCTCCTCTATGCGAATCACGAACAGCACGACCATAATATCTCACTTCTCCTCCATGACTGTCAAAAACAGTACTTGTATCTGCAACTTTATCTTCTAAAATCGCCATTAAATCAACTAATTTAAAAGTAGATCCTGGCTCATGAGACTCTGCTACAGCATAATTTGTAGTTTCATAGTACGATCCGTCTTCTGCTCTTCCTAAATTTGAAATCGCTTTTACATGACCTGTTTCTGTCTCCATAACTACCACACAACCGTGATCTGCTTCGTATTCTTCTAACTGTTTCAATAAGGCATGGTGCGCAATATCCTGAATAAAAACATCGATTGTCGAGATAACATCAAAACCATCTTGTGGGTCAACTTCATTGACATCACGAATAGGTTTCCATTGTCCTTTTGCAATTTTTTGCTTTAAAATCTTACCGTCTTTTCCATTCAGATAATTTTTAAAAGCCCATTCAATTCCTTTACCAACCTCTACTCCTGTTGCAGGATCGATACGATCATAACCAATTGTTCTTTCGGCAATTTTTCCTATCGGATGTTTTCTAACAGTTTCCTGTTCAATTATAATCCCACCTTTAAAAGCTCCTAAATTAAATAATGGAAAACCTTTTATTTTTACATATTCAGTATAACTCAAATTACGCGCGATCAGATAATATCTATTTTTATTAGCTCTCGCTTTTCTTAGATCTTTTTCGAAATAACTTCCTGTTTTATCTAAAACTGTTGCCAGTGAATCTGATAATGCTTTTACATATTTTTCAAAAGTTTCTGTTTTTGGCGCTTTCGCATCAAAACGAATCTCGTAATTAGGAATTGATGTTGCCAATAAACTTCCGTCAGCAGAATAGATGTTTCCTTTGTTTGCCGGAATTACAAAATTTCTAACCGTACGCTGTTTTGCCAGTTTTCTATAATAATCTCCTTCAACCCATTGAATATTGGTTAACTTAACAACAATAGCAATTGCCATCACAAAGATGAAAACTGCTACGAGGTAAATTCTGTAGGATATATTTTTATCGTCTACTGCCATATTCTTTTAAAGAAACCTTTTTCTTCTTCTTTTTTTACTTCTATTTTAACCGGAGGAACCGTTGACGGAAAAATCTGTTTTTCAAGCATTTTATCCGATATTGTTGATTCCATCTTCAACTTCATTAATTCTGAACGACGATCTACAAATTCAGATCGCAATTCTTTTACTTCATTATTCAGCTTTGCAATTTCAAAAACCTTTTGTTCGTATCGTTGTGTATTGGCAATCATCAGAATAGCAAGTAAAATGATAAAAACAATAAAACGCCAGTTCTTTACCGCGTCATCGTTTAATAAAAATCTTGCTTTTAATATGCCAAATACTCCACCTTTCATTTTCTACCTATATATATTATATCTTCTCAGCAATTCTGAGCTTTGCACTTCTTGCTCTGTTGTTGATTTTGATCTCGGCATCATCCGGAACAATCAACTTTCCTATCGTTTTAAAAGGAACAGAAAAATTTCCGAAGAAATCACGTTCCGGCTCACCTTCAAACATTCCGTTTTTAATAAATCTTTTTACCAATCTATCCTCTAACGAATGATAAGAGATAACAGAAAATCTTCCGCCCGGATTTAGAATTTCAAGAGATTGCTCGATAAATTCTTTTAAAACATCCATTTCCTGATTTACCTCGATACGAATTGCCTGATAGATCTGAGCCAATATTTTATTACGCACTCTTTCCGGTAAATATTTTGCCAGAACATCTTTTAATTCATCTGTAGTTTTTATTGGCAGATGTTCTCTTGCCTCTACAATTGTTCTTGCTAAAACCGGTGCATTCTTCAACTCCCCATAATCAAAAAAAACACGACGTAAATCCTGTTCTTCATATTCGTTAACCACACGGTAAGCATTTAAATCATTTTTCTGACTCATCCGCATATCGAGTTCGGCATCAAATCTTGTCGAGAACCCTCTTTCCGGAACATCAAACTGATGCGATGAAACACCTAAATCAGCCAAAATTCCATCAACACTTTTAACACCATGAAAACGAAGAAATCTTTTTATAAACCTAAAGTTCTCATTAATTAAGGTAAACCTTTCATCTGGTAACGCATTTGCCAATGCATCTTCGTCCTGATCAAAAGCAAATAATTTTCCGTTTGGCCCTAATCGTTTCAAAATCTCTTTTGAATGACCACCGCCACCAAACGTAACATCTACATAAACGCCATCTGGTTTAATATTTAAACCATCAACTGTAGGATGAAGCAAAACCGGATTATGATATTCCATTGTCGTCGTCATTAATATTTCCCATTACTTCTTCGGCTAAATCTGCAAAATCCATATCTTCGCCGCTTATTGATTTTTCATATAAATCTTTATCCCAAATCTCCACAATATTAACCGCAGATGAAAAAACCACATCTTTAGAAATACCTGAAAAAGCTACCAAGTCCTTTGGAACCAATAACCTTCCCAATGCATCAATCTCTACTACTTTAACTCCAGCAGTAAATCTTCGAATGAAATCATTGTTCTTTTTTACAAAACGATTCAGCTTGTTGATTTTTTGCATCATCAAGTTCCATTCTTCCATTGGATATAATTCTAAACACGGCTGAAAAACAGAGCGCTTCAAAACGAATCCGTCCTGAAGAGAAGAAGCCAATTGCTTTTTCAAGGGTGCAGGCATCATTAGCCTCCCTTTAGCATCGACTTTACACTCATATGTTCCAACAATTGTGTTCAAGAAAATTACATTAATATGTTACACAGCAAAAATATAAAAAATATTACCACATTTTACCACTAAATACCACTTTGTTAATAAGTTTAACCACTTTCCTACCACCCGGCTTAATTTATGGACAATCAATACTTTAACTTATAATTAACGAATAGTCAATAACATTTCGACATCAAAAAAATAATGCATAATATTTCTTAAAAAATTAGTTATTATGCAGTTTTCTTAACATTTAGGAAACACACCAAAACACCCTATAAAAGCTGATTTTTAAACACTTACATATTCTACTAAAATTATCTAGTTAAAAAACGGTAGCAAAAATCCATTTTTATTTATTAAACCCTATATTTGTCCCAATTGAAATTGGCATTAAATTAAATGGACAAACACTACAAAAAAGAAGGCAAATACAGCTATTATGAAGCTGGAGAAGGAACTCCTATCGTTATTTTACATGGCTTAATGGGAGGCCTTAGTAACTTTGATGCTGTAGCAGAATATTTCCCAACGAAAGGATACAAAGTTGTTATCCCGGATTTGCCAATATACACCCAAAGTATTTTAAAAACCAACGTAAAAAGCTTTGCTAAATACGTGAAAGACTTTATCACTTTTAAAGGCTTTGACAAAGTTATTTTACTAGGCAACTCCCTTGGAGGACATATTGCTCTTTACCACACTAAGTTATACCCTGAAAAAGTAGCAGGATTAGTAATTACCGGAAGCTCAGGTCTTTATGAAAGCGCTATGGGAGACAGTTACCCAAAAAGAGGAGATTATGAATACATCAGAAAGAAAGCTGAAGATGTATTTTATGACCCTAAAATTGCAACTCCGGAACTTATTGACGAGGTATACGCAACGGTTAACGATCGTATCAAACTGATCAAAACCCTAACAATTGCAAAAAGCGCCATTCGTCATAATATGGCGAAAGATTTACCAAAAATGACAGTTGAAACCTGTATTATCTGGGGTAAAAACGATGCTGTAACTCCACCCAATGTGGCCGAAGAATTTGATAAATTATTGCCTAATTCAACTTTATACTGGATAGACAAATGTGGACACGCTGCTATGATGGAACATCCTCAGGAATTCAATGCAATTCTTGAAGAATGGCTCGTTAAAAAAAATTTATAGCACTAAACTTTCGACTTTAAGGAGGTCTTAAACACAAAAAACATGAAAATTAATACCGCCGAATTTATAATCAGTAATTCTGAAGTTGCAAAATGTCCACAGGATTTTTTGCCGGAATATGCTTTTATCGGAAGATCAAATGTAGGCAAGTCCTCTTTGATCAATATGCTTACCAATCATAAAAATTTAGCTAAAACTTCAGGAAGACCTGGAAAGACACAGTTAATTAATCACTTTAAGATTAACAACAATTGGTTTTTGGTCGATTTACCTGGTTACGGATACGCTAAAGTATCTAAAAAAACGAAATCTGTTTTTCAGCAATTCATTACAGATTACTTTGAAACCAGAGAACAACTAGTTTGCGCTTTTGTTTTGATTGATATTCGTCATGAAGCACAATCCATAGACATTGAATTTATGTCATATATGGGAGAAAGCGAAATTCCGTTTTGCATCATTTTTACCAAAGCAGACAAAATCAGCAAGACAAAAATCGACTCGCATATTGCAGCATACAAAAAACAGATGTTTGCCAATAACTGGGAAGAAATGCCTCATTATTTCGTGACTTCTGCTACAGAACAAACAGGAAAAGACGAAGTTTTAAACTATATTGACGAAGTTAATCAGGAGGTTTTTAAAAACAACTCGCAATTTTAAATTCCAATAAAAAAATTCCAATTTTCAATTTCTGAGGTTTATCAGAATGTGAAAAATAAAAAAAATCCCAAATTCCAAGTTTTAATTGGAATTTGGGATTTTTTATTTTATTAGAATTTCTTTCCTGTGTTGGAATTTAAAATTTCAAAAATTGGAATTTAACTATTTCGTTAGTTCCAGTTTTTCCGCAAAATAATCACAGAAATCTTTCATTGTATCTGACATTTTTTCGTCATCTGTTGCACGTTTAAAAGTATCCGACATTGCTACGAGTGTCTGATGAAAGAAAATCTTCATTTCATCAACCGGCATATCTTTTGTCCACAAATCAATACGCATCGTTTCTTTGGCTTTACTATCCCAAATAGACAACATAATTGCTTTTGCTTCTTCAGCCTGAACACCACCGTCTTGTGCGCTCCAAGTTAATTTTTCCGGCACACGGTTTTCATCTAATTCTATATTGAATCTAATTTCTGAGTTTATTGTATCTGACATTACTTCTTAGGTTTATATTTTGATTTTTCAAAAATTTCTTTTGCATTTACTTTTAATAATTCCGGCAAGGTTACATTAGTATTATTCTTCATGTATGATCGCACCATTTGCCATCCCAGCCACGCACCAATTCGTCCGGGTGATTCATTGTCGATTTCTAAATAGAACTTAGAAAACGGAGCAGGTGCAATAAATCGTGTTGTTAGTTTTGGATCATCGCTGTACAACATTTCATTTTCGATAAAAAAGCGCCACATATATGCTTCATTTTCCTGACACCATTTTATTTGTTCTGCTGTATAACCCATTTTTTCAGCATCTGTATATTCAGGCAGAAGCAGATCTTTTGCGTACAGCTGTTTTCCTTCAAAAATCATTTGCGAAACCAGGTTTTTATCCTGAAAAGCGGGAATATTTCTGTAAGCAAAACTAGAAACTACATCTGGCATAATTTGTTTCTCTTCGAAATTCTGCTTAATATAATTTGGGAATTCATAAAACTTATGTTCTTTTCCCAAATACAATTCCAAAGCTACAATTACCAGACTATCTGCATAAATGGCTTTAGCATTATAATCCATTTCTCCAATTACCGTAATTACTTTAGGAGTTTTTGTTTTTGGAAAATAATACTTAACGTGCTGGAACAACTTATTAAATTCCTCTCGCACAGGTTCAAAATTGGAATATTTTTTCTGTACTTCTGCATATACTTCTTTCCAAAGCGGATCCTGCATTTTTTTTAACCATATATCATCTTCGATGCCTGCCGGAAAAAAGAACGGATATTGTTTTTTTACTTTAGCTAAATCTTCTGGTTTAGTTTCAAAAAATACTTTATCAAAACGCTCTACTTTAATATCAACCGGTATTTCTTCGACTTCTTTTTCTACTTTAGTTTTTTGCTCACAGGACAAAAAAAACAAGCACAGAACCATTGCAAAGCGATAAATTTTCATTTTATTTTAATTAGATTTGTGTTGCTGGATTTTAAGTAAATCTATACTTAAAAAATATTCTGCAAATATACATCGCTACATCTTAAAACCTGAACTATTATGGCTAAAAAAAGTACCATCCAGACAGAAAAAGTAAATACCCACATTGTAGAGTGGTTAAAAAATTATGCTAACAATGCAAAAGTAAACGGTTTTGTAATTGGAATTTCAGGTGGAGTTGACTCTGCTGTTACTTCTACACTATGCGCTCAGACAGGTTTAAAAGTTTTATGTGTCGAAATGCCAATTCATCAGGCTCCAAATCAAGTTTCAAGAGGAAGAGAACATATTGATCAATTAAAAAAACGTTTTCCGAATGTTTCTGATGTAGAAACTGACCTTACAGCTACTTTTGAAGCTTTTAAAACTGCGGTGCCAAAAACAGATAACGAAGCCAAAGTGAGCTTATCATTAGCCAATACACGTGCTCGTTTACGAATGACATCTTTATATTATTTAGCGGGACTTAATGGTTTGCTAGTTGCAGGTACCGGAAACAAGGTAGAAGATTTTGGCGTAGGATTTTATACTAAATACGGTGATGGCGGAGTCGATTTAAGTCCAATTGCTGACTTAATGAAATCGGATGTTTATGCTCTTGGAGCATTTTTAACAATTCCTGAATCAATTTTAACAGCTGCGCCTACCGATGGATTATTTGGAGACAATCGCACGGATGAAGATCAATTAGGAGCAAGTTATGACGAACTTGAATGGGCAATGTTGGCCGCGGAGTCAGGAAAAACGCCAGCTGACTTCACTGGGAGAGAAAAATCTGTCTTTGAAATTTATAAACGTTTAAACACCAGCAACAAGCATAAAATGGACGCAATTCCGGTTTGTATAATACCAAAAACGTTAAAATAAAACATTTTAACATTTGTCTGCAATTAATTACAGAATTTATTTATTAATTTTACAGTTCCAAAAACATGAACAATTCTAAAAAAGGTAAAAATTATGATTAAAGTATGTCTTGCAGACAATCATCCTGTGACTCACTTTGGCGTTAAGTCTTATTTTAAAGACCACGATCAAATTTCAATTGTTGCCAACGTAGGCAATTTTTCAATGGTTAGAGATATCCTTCAGACAAAGGAAATTGACATCCTAATTCTCGATCTAGAGCTGGAAGGGCTTTCGAGTATCTTCGAAGTGAAGTCGATTTTGAAAAATTTCCCAAAAACAAAAATTGTAATTTTTAGTGACCTCGCTGAACAAATGTACGCTCCAAATGCAATTAAAGCAGGAGTTTCCGGGTATGTGCACAAAACAGAAAAACTTGAAACTTTAGGTCTTTCTATCATTAAAGTACATGAAGGTAAAATTATCATCAACGAAACTGTACGTAAAAACATGGCTCTTATTGCTAAACAAAGCAAAAGTGAGCGTTTGTACAGAAAACTTTCGAATCGTGAGATCGAAGTATTACGTTACTTAAGTGATGGTAAGAAAAACAATGAAATCTCTAAAATCTTAAATCTGAACGAGAAAACGATCAGTACTTACAAACTAAGATTATTGACTAAATTAAACGTTACTAATTTAGTTGACTTAGTAAATAAGGCTAAGACTTTAGAAATTATTTAAATTAATGGTATCGCGACATTACTCGTCCTAGTTTTTTTGAAAACGAATTAACTAATTTCGAGTAATCAACAACCATAGACAAAAGCTCTGTATTATCTGTACTATCAGGTTTTATAGAGCTTTTTAATTCCTGGATGATTTTATCAACCAAAAACCAACGCATAGACATAATAGTTTCAGTAACATATTGTGCAATCGTTTCGTGCTTCATTTTCGAAAAGATATTCTGACCTTCCCAATCATGCAGTGTCACTCTTTCATCTTCCATTAAAATATCCGTTACTTCCTGAGCAAAATCAGGCTGTAAACGCATTAAATATTGTTCGAGACTAAATTTTTCATTCTGGTTAAAAAATCCAATTAAATCTGTAAAGATATCACGAAACAAATTATTAGACAGTTCAACCTCATCTTCCTGCAAACTCAAATAAATACGCTCATAAACTTTGTACTGCCTCTTTTCAGAAACCATTACAACTTCACCTTCGTCATTATTTTTTAAAAGTACATCTTCAAATTCTTCTGTTTTATCTCCGTAAAGCAATAAAATCTCAATTACTTTTCGCTCCAGGCGGTATAAAATATCAACTTTTTCTGTTGGTTCTGCTGCAAATCCCGGTTCACCCGGATAATAATCCTCTGGTGGCCCATTTCTTGGATCTTCCGGATCTCCTCCTGAATAACCTGTGTTTTGCGGGCTTTGATTTCTAAAAACTTCAAAAGGTTTCTGTTCCTGTTTTTGTTTTTTATTAACATCAGCAAGATCTTTTTGAATAAGCTGAGCCAAAGTACTCACAAGTACCTGCTCAGAAATATCCATAATTCTGGCACATTCCTGTGTATAAATTTCACGCTGAATACGATCGGGAATTTTCGAGATACTAACGACCATATCACGAATCAAATCGGCTTTTTTTATAGGATCGTTTTTAGCCTCTTTCATTAAAAGTGACGCCTTAAACTGTATAAAATCTTTACTGTTTTCATCTAAATAGGCAACTAGATCATCGTGAGACGTTTTTCGTGCAAAACTGTCCGGATCTTCTCCGTCAGGAAAAGCACAAACTCTCACGTTCATTCCTTCTTCCAGAATCAAATCGATTCCTCGAACAGAAGCACGTAATCCTGCAGCATCTCCATCAAAAAGAACTGTAATATTTCTTGTAAGACGATTTATTAAACGAATCTGATCCGGCGTTAAAGCTGTTCCTGATGAAGCTACAACATTTTCTATTCCGGCCTGATTGAATTGAATTACGTCTGTATAACCTTCTACCAGATAACAATTATTTTGCTTGGCGATCGATTGTTTGGCCTGAAAAATACCATAAAGTACTTTACTTTTATGGTAAATATCACTTTCCGGCGAGTTTAAGTACTTCGCCGCTTTTTTATCATTTGTTAAAATACGTCCTCCAAAACCTAAAACACGTCCGGACATACTTTCTATCGGGAACATAACACGACCTTTAAAACGGTCAAAAGGGCGATCTTCTCTAGGAATTGTCAAACCGGTACTTTCCAGAAATTCGAGCTTATAACCTTTACCTAAAGCTTCTTTTGTCAAAGCATCCCAGGTTTCCGGCGAATATCCTAAACTAAATTTTTTGATGGTTTCATTAGTAAAACCTCTTTCCTTAAAATATGAAAGTCCAATTGCTTTTCCTTCTTCTGAATTTAAAAGGGTTTTATGAAAATAATCCTTTGCAAATTCTGAAACCAGGTACATACTTTCACGAACATCCGTCATGGCTTTTTCAGCATCGGTTTGTTCTGTCTCTTCGATCTCGATATTGTATTTTCTGGCTAAATACCGAATGGCTTCAGGATAGGTAAACTGCGAATGTTCCATCAGGAATTTAACAGAGTTCCCTCCTTTTCCTGTACTAAAATCTTTCCAGATTCCTTTGGCAGGTGACACCATAAACGACGGAGAGCGTTCATCTGAGAACGGACTCAGTCCTTTGAAGTTACTCCCTGCACGTTTTAAATTAACATAATCACCGATAACCTCCTCTACACGAGCAGTTTCAAAAACAGAATCAATAGTAGCTTGTGAAATCAAAACGTAAAATATTTAAAAAATTTGAAGTCTGTAAAAGTACATAAATCAATCTTGAAATTTGGAGATTTCAAATAAAAAAAAGCGCTTCTTTCGAAGCACTTCTTTCACTAACTAATTAACTTTATTCTTAATTTAAATCAAGCCTCAATCCTAAAGAAATATTATTTTCTTTTACAGGATTATCCTTAAACAATGGGTTTAGATCATATTTTGCATACAAACTCAAAGCTTTGTAACCTACGTAAGAACTTAATCCGTAAATAAAATTATTTACATTGTAATCTCCTTTTATTGTTGTTTTATAATCTAGATCGTCCTGATCAAATTTTAAGATTTGTTTTGATTTTACATTGATTCCTGCATAACCACCAATCCCGAAACGGAAACTTTTATGTGTTCTAAAATAAGTCTTTCCGTTACTGACCTGTGGCTTAGAAAAATCAAACTCTAAATGTAACGGCAACACGACATAAACATTTCTAAAACGTGATTCGTCAAGATTAATCGCATTTGTTTGCAAAACTGTCTGATCACCGTTTACTACAAAACTTCTGTTATCTGTTGGGCGAATATTATTATACATCAATGATAGCCCGTATTTAGCATGCAATAAATTATCATTTTTCATTAATCTGGAGTTATAGGTAAAACCCCATTCGTAGAAATGCGAACCGATAAAACTGTAATTAGCATCCTGAAGTTTTCCATCTACCATCATGTTGTTTAAACCCATTGCAAATACAAATTGCGAAGTGGTTCTTTTTTCTCCATGAATTGAATCCTTATCTCTTTTGGGATCCCAGCGAATAACATAAATATGAGATGAATCCTGCTCTTTTATTTTTCCATCGACTTTTTGCTGCACTAAGTCATTAAGTTCATTTTGAGCTGCAGTTACTTTTTCCTCAATGATTATTGCTCTGGCTTCTGCTAATTCTTTTTTGCGTTTATCTGCTTGTTCCTGCGTAATTTTCCCTTCAGACAATTGAACGTTTACAGTTTCTACTTCTTCTTTCAAAGCTGCCTTTTCTTCTTTTGTAACCTTTTCTATTTTATTGGCAATTTTCTTTGCTTTTGATTCAAAGGTTTCCTGACCCAGAACCTTACTAACAAATAAGAAGACGAGGATAACAAGGTAAAGTGTAAAATTTTTCATGATTGATTTTTTTTTAAATTGATTGATGATTGATGATGATTATTTAATTATTAAATGCAAATTCTACATTCTATATTCATCGGGTTAAAACCCGACGCTACAATATGAATCGTTCCTCCGGAACTAAAATCTATATTCTTATTTCTTTCTTCTATTCTCTCTACTCCTGTTGATTTCGATTTGCCAAAGCCACTTTTACGGTTTGATAATTCTTATTTACTTTAGTAATCACTTTTTCCCTAAACGAAAGTTCTAATTCTCCATCGACCTGATTGAGGAGATCATTTGGATTGATCCTGATTTTTGATTTTGGCTTAACTGAATTTTCAGCTACTACAGTTTTTTCTGCCGTTTCTAATAATTGCTCTGCTGTTTCTTTTTTAGAAGTTTCAGCAACTGAAGTTTTACTATTGATTGTTTGTTTTTCCTGATTGTTTTTGATGATGATTGAAGACTCCGCTATTTGATTTGATTCATTTTTTATGGTTTTATTTAGTTTTACATTACGATTCTTTTCTTCTTTTGCTGGATTGGATATTGGCGCTTTTTCTGAAATTGCAACTTCTGTTTTATCAGAATCGATTACATCTAAAACTGGTTTTGCAACAGTATCTTTTTTTACTTGCTGTTCTATTACAACATTATTTTTTGGTGTTTCAACGATACTTTTCTTCTGATTAAAAAAGAATGTGCCAACTAATAGAAACCCAACGATACTTGCTGCGACATATAGCCATCTTTTTTTCGAAGCTTGTAGTGAGCGAAGTCGAACTATAGGCTTTGTTTTTTCTTCAGCAACGCTTAGCATTGCGTCTAATCGATCCCAGGCCTTATCACTTGGCTCGATAGTACGTTGATTTAGTTTTTCACGGAAATCCTTTTCAAAATTATTCGGTTCCATATTCTTGTTTTTTTAATGCATTAATCTGTGTTTGCAGCATTTTTCTTGCGTGCGATAATTGCGACTTCGATGTTCCCTCATTGATTCCTAACATCTTTGCAATCTCATTGTGTTTGTATCCTTCTATAGCATATAAATTGAAAACCATTTTATAACCGTCCGGCAAGGCATCTATTAAAAACTGAATTTGATCTATTGAAAACTGATTGTCAATTGCATTAAAGCTTTCTTCGATATAAATTTCATCTTCGGTAAATATTATTTTTTTCTGAACTCTTAAATACGAAATACACTCGTTCACCATAATTCTTCGAATCCAGCCTTCGAAACTTCCTTTGTGTTCAAATTTATTTAAGTTGGTAAACACTTTCATAAAAGCCGTAATCATTACATCTTCTGCCAATTGAATGTCTTTTATATACTGTCGACAAACACTAAGCATTTTCGAAGAAAACCGACTGTATATCTGCTGTTGTGCTTGTCGATTATTGTCGACAGCCAACTTTATAATTTCGGTTTCTTCTTGATGTAAACGGATAATTTTCATTAATAAGCCTTTGGTTTTTGGTTTAGTAACAGTCTTCTATTAGCATAGACGAGTGAAGTTATAAAATGGTTGCACGGAGAGGAAAAAAAAATCAATAAAAAAATACACATTCCAAAACAACAGGAACAAACAGCTGATTTACAACAAACTGAAACCGATTATTAAATTAAAAAAAAATCTAATTATCTTTTTTTTGGGCAAGATAATCTAAACCAGTCCCAATCGAAAACAAAAAAACCCTGCACTATTTTAAATACTGCAAGGTTTTCTTTGATAATGATATTTTAAAAACAACTGGTGACTGGCACATTTTACCAACCGCCGCCGCCGCCGCCTCCACCTCCACCTCCGGAGCTTCCGCCACCTGAACTTCCGCTGCTCCAGCTTCCACTGCTTCCGCTGGAACTACTGGATGAAGAACGTGATGATGCAGGAGGATTAGGGTTAACTGCCGCGCTGTTGACAGAATTTCCAAAACCGGACAAGAACATTGCTGGCTGTCTATAGAATGTATCATCGCCCTGATACCAAGCAGGATCGTATTTGGCCAATTCTAAAACTTCTTCAAATTGTTTTCCCCACTCTATCTCGACTCCTAATGCAATCGCATACGGAAATAATTTCTCGAATAATTGAGGCGTCAGTTCAGGAGGATTTAACATGTTCATTCGGTCTTTTTCTGCCGTTTGCAGATAGAGCTTAAATCCTTCCAATCTATGTAATGCCTCTGCGCCTTTTTCTGTATACTTTCCTAAAGTTTTTACATAAATTATATACATAAGAAAAACAACTCCAATAGCAATCATATGTACCGCGCTTAAAAAAGAAATCGAAGCAAAAAAGATAAATAATACCGCAGGTAAAATAAAGAAAGCCAAAATACCTCTCAAAACAAGCTGGCCAACGCCTATGTCTTTTTTTGTAAACCAATAAGTTAATCCCGAAACTGCAACGATCAATCCTGCATAAAATGGATAATTATAATATCCATTATTGTTAGAAAGCAACTGATAAGTAAGTCCTGCAATCAAAAAAACAGCAAAACCAATCCATTTTTTTCGGGTATTATTTTGATAATAGTCTTCTAAATTTATTTGTTTGTTTATTGTTTTAAGCCATTTAGAATATGCTTTTTCGAAAATCTTATAATTAGAGTCGGTTACTTTTATTTTATCTTTTTTTGTAAAACCGCTTATTATATCTGATTCTTCTATACTCAGAGCACTTGATTGCCTGTTTAAAACTTCTATCTCATAGGTATGTTTGTTTGTAAAAATACCATTTTCTGTGGTTGACAAAATTCTAATCGCACCTTTTACTGAAGCATTTATAAATGATGCCATATAGGTTTTATCAAGTATTTTTCTGTGATATACATATCCTATAATCGCAGGAGACCAATCAAAAGGCGGCATAAATTCAGGCATCACTGCTTTTTTAGCGGGATCTTTGCCGTATTTCTTCCAACTAAAAAAGAAGAAAAGTGCCATTCCTATTCCGTAAATACCGGTCCACAAATTTGTTTTTATTTGTTTATAAAAAGAAGCTGATTCCTGAAGAAAAGTAGGCGGATCAACAATTCCTTTAGCAAACGATGCCGCAACTGTCAATCCTTCATTTGCACTAAGCTGTACAGTTCCAAAACTGGCAACAGTATGATCATCATTTAAGGAACCAATGCAATTTGATTCTGTCGATCCTGACAATCCCGTATAACAATGGAAATTCTCGAATTTATTATTTTCTGATGGAAGTGAAATCTCGCAAGTTGCTTTATCGATCGGCAAATTCCAGCCATTTCCTGTTACATTCCAATACAACTCATCATATTGATCGAAATATCCAATCTGAAATGGAGCGGTATAACTAATTTCATAATCATATATACCACTTTGTAATTCAAGATCTTTGTTTCCTATATAAATTTTCCAGTCGCCTGATTCTTCTTTTGTAAAATACGACTCAGTCTTTCCATCTTTTTTTACGGAATTTATAGTGTATTGCACATCAATCTCATGACCATCTTTATCTTTTCTGGTCAATGGTAAAATTCTTAAAAGTCCGTGTCTAAAAATATTGCCTTCGGCATATATAGAGATTTTTTCGACAACATTAATATGACCTGATTTTTCGATTTTAATTTTAACATCAAAATTCAAAATTCTTTCCTGGGCTTGGGCCTGATAGAAGAATATAGAAAATAAAACGAAGAATATTTTTCTTAACAACATATTATAATACAATTTAAAACTGAACTTTTGGGGTTTCTCTCTGTTTTTCATCTTCTAATTCAAGGAAGTTTTTCTTAGGAAAACCAAAAGAATTAGCAACAATATTACCGGGAAATGATTCTACCGCAATATTATAATCTCTAACTGTTGCATTATAATATCGTTTTGATCTTTCTACTTCAGTTTCTATTTCGCTTAGTTCTTCCTGCAAACTCAGAAAATTTGTATTGGCTTTTAGATCAGGATAATTTTCTGCCAATGCAAAAATAGTTCCCACGGCATTCCCTAATTTTTTGTCTAATTGTAATTTTTCATCTTCACTGCCAGCATTCAAAGCCTGATTACGAAGATTTACAATATTAGCAAGTGTTTCTTTTTCGTGCGTTAAGTATCCTTTTACGGTTTCGACAAGATTAGGAATTAAATCAAATCGTTTTTTTAGAATAACATCTATTCCGCTTAATGCTTCTTCGAGCATATTGCGTTTAGAAACAAAACTATTATAGAGCACTATCAGGTAAATACCTATAATGACAACAATTGAAAGTATTACGAGTAAAATAATCATATTTCATTATTAAATTAGAATCGAATTTAACAATAAAAATATTAAAAATTGATTGTGGAATTATTTTTTTCTTTCTATAACGTAGTTGACCATCAAAATAAGGGCATCTTTAAATTCAGAATCAGGAAAATTCCTTAATAAAGAAAGCGCTTCTTGTTGAAATTCAACCATTTTGTTTTCGGCGTAAGTCAGACCATTATTATTTTTTACAAAAGCAATTACTTCTTTGACACGTTTTTTGTCTTTATTGTGGTTCTTTATGGAGTTTATCAACCACTTTTTTTCTTGCGGAGTACAAGTATTTAAGACATGAATCAAAGGCAGCGTCATTTTTTGCTCCTTAATATCTATTCCGGTTGGTTTGCCTATAGCTTCTTCGCTATAATCGAATAAGTCATCTTTGATTTGAAAAGCCATTCCGATAAGTTCACCAAACATTCTCATGTTTTCTACCTGAATATCATCTTCGATTACTGATTTTGCTCCAAGAGCACAACAAGCTGCAATAAGTGTAGCTGTTTTTTTTCGGATAATTTCATAATAAACATCCTCGGTAATATCTAGTCTTCGGGCTTTTTCTATTTGAAGTAATTCTCCTTCACTCATTTCGCGAACAGCAACTGAGATAATTCGGAGTAAATCGAAGTCACCATTATCTATAGAAAGCAATAATCCTTTAGACAATAAATAATCTCCCACTAAAACGGCAATTTTATTTTTCCAAAGTGCATTAATAGAGAAAAAACCGCGACGGCGATTACTGTCATCTACAACATCATCATGTACTAAAGTTGCTGTATGAATAAGCTCAATTACGGATGCTCCTCTATATGTTCTCTCATTTACAATACCTCCGGAAACCATTTTTGCTGTCAAAAAAACAAACATAGGACGCATTTGTTTTCCTTTTCGGTTTACTATATAATAAGTGATACGGTTCAGTAAAGCCACCTTAGAAGTCATCGATTCATGGAACTTTTTTTCAAAAAGTTCCATCTCGTGAAAGATAGGCTGTTTTATTTGAGAGGTAATATTCATTTCGATCCCAAATATACTATTTTAAATAAAAAAACGTTGTGTATTTTAAGTTAGTATAACAATAATTTAGTACTAATTAAAAAAAACTCTACCAGGATCATTTTTTTTAAAGCCTAATTTGAATTCATTATTTAAAAAGTAAAACTACGTAAACAATTTACTATGAAAACAAAATTTTTATTTATTGGACCATTAGCCGCTTTATCCTTTTTTATTAGCTGTAACTCTGATGAGAAAACAAACGAGGTAAAAACTACGGCAATCTCGAACGACGAAATTGTTGCTACTTCTAAAATTGATGCCTCGATTGAAGATATAACCAATATTGCCGACGATCAATTTAATGTTCAACAAAACAGCACTGCTAAATCTGGCGGAACTATAAAAAGTTTTCTTCCGGCTTGTGCCAAAATTACAACGGTCCTAACAAATAATACATGGACAAAAACTGTTGATTTTGGCGCTGAAGGCTGCACGCTTGACAATGGAAACATCATTAAAGGAAAAATGATTCTTTCATTTGCAAATGATCTCTCTGCTTCCAGCCAGACTATCAGCTATACTTTTGAAGGATTTTATCATAATGGCAAAAAACTTCAGGGAAATAAAAGTATTGTTCGAACTATAAAAACAACTAATCTATTTGCAACGGCACATCCGGTTTCGGCTGCAACTATAGATATGACTATTACTTTTGATGACGGAAAAGTGTACACTAGAAAAGGTGCTTTGGTAAAAGAGACGGTTCCCGGCTACGATACCTGGCTTAATTGGGAAGACAACGCTTATTTAGTTACCGGAACCGGATCGACTACTTTCCCAAACGGAGATGTTCTTTCAACTGAAATTACAACACCACTGGAATTTGAAGCCTCCTGCAAAAAACCATTTGCTGTAAAAGGAGTCGTTTCTGTAACTAAAAATGGAGCTACTGCTGTTATTGATTACGGAGATGGCAATTGTGATACGCTTGCAAAAATAACAAAGGATGGGACAACTACAGAAATTGAACTGAAAAAATAAATATCCTTTTTGCCCAAAAAAAAGCATTAAAAGCAAGAACCAGTCTCGTTTTTAATGCTTTTTTGTTGATATCTAAATACTAATTTATCCTTCTTTATTCGCTAATTGCCCGCAAGCAGCATCAATATCTTTACCTCGGCTACGACGTACTTTAACTACTACTCCAATGTTTTCCAATGCTTTTATATAAGCCATAATAGACTCTTCTGAAGCTTGCTGGAATTCTCCGTCATCAATTGGGTTATATTCAATTAAATTTACTTTGCATGGTACATATTTACAGAATTTAACCAAAGCGTCTATTGAAGCCTTATCGTCGTTGATTCCTTTCCAGACTACATATTCGTATGAAATTTTATTCTTCGTTTTTCTGTACCAATATTCTAATGACTCTCGTAAATCTGCCAACGGAAAGTTTTTACTAAAAGGCATGATACGCGCACGAATTTCATCTATGGCTGAATGTAAAGAAACTGCCAATTTGAATTTGACATCATCATCGGCCATTTTTTTAATCATTTTGGGTATTCCTGAAGTCGATACCATAATACGTTTTGGCGACATCCCCAAACCTTCAGGCGATGTAATCATATCAATGGCTTTAATTACATTGTTATAATTCATTAAAGGCTCTCCCATTCCCATAAAAACAATGTTCGAAAGCGGATGATTGTGGTACAAGCGACTTTCTTTATCGATTGCAATAACCTGATCGTAGATTTCTCCCGGTTCCAGATTTCGCATTCTTTTTAAACGTGAGGTAGCACAAAAATTACAATCTAAACTACAACCTACCTGACTTGAAACGCAAGCTGTTGTTCTGGTATCTGTGGGAATCAAAACAGATTCTACCACTAAACCATCGTGCAGCCTAACTGCGTTTTTTACTGTACCATCACTGCTGCGTTGCATTGTATCAACCTTTATATGATTGATTACAAAATTATCTTCGAGCATAGAACGAGTTGATTTGGCAACATTTGTCATATCCTCAAAACTATGTGCTCCCTTGCTCCATAACCATTCATAGACTTGATTGCCACGAAAAGCTTTGTCATTATTTTCGACAAAAAAATCGCGTAACTGATCTTTTGATAAGGCTCGTATGTCTTTTTTCTCAATTTGCATAGTGCAAAGTTAATCACTTTTGTCATTTTTTTTGACTTTTAGATGCTTTCTTAATCAAACCAATAAAATTTTGAAAGACTAATTAATTTTTTAAATGCGAATTGAATCTTAAAAAACGATCCAAAAATGCTTCTCTGCACCAAAAACAAAAAACAAGGCAGTTAATTATTAAACAAAAGAAGAATTAACTATCAAAACAAATATTTAAAGTAATACATTTACCACAAAATTATCCAACCACAAATTACTCCTCATTTTTGTATAAAAATCATCAACATGATTTTTATCATTCCATTTTCAATGTTTGCACAATAAATTTGATATCAGAAATCAAATTCAAATTATGATTCTATAAAAACTATTGAATTATAAACTTCTTCATTCATCTGATTAACCTATTACAATATCAAAATGAGAGCAATTAAATCAATTTTATTGACGGTGATTTTTACAACATTTTCACTACACACACAAGCACAAAGAAATTATACTGTAGCAAAATCAACTTTTGAAGTTTCGGGAACTTCAAACATACACGACTGGGTAATGAAATCTACAGAAGGTAGCGGAACAGCAAACCTGACAGCTAATGATTCTAAACTAATTAATATAAACGGTCTGACTATTACGCTATTAGCAGAAAGCATAAAAAGCAGCAAAACAAGTATGGATGATGTAGCCTATGTTACAATGGAAACTAAAACATACAAAAATATCAAGTACGTTTTAAAATCTGCTTCTAAATTAAATGAAACAACCTGGAACATAACAGGAACTTATACTATTGCAGGAACAAGCAAAGAATACAAAACTCAGGTTAATGTAATTGCCAGTAATGGAAATTTTATCCTTAAAGGATCTAACCAAATAACTTTTGCTGATTTTGGAATGTCTACTCCAACAGCAGCTCTTGGAGTTGTCAGAGCCGGAAAAGAACTAACTGTAATTTTCAACATTACTTTAAATGATCCTGCCAAAAATGATAATAATTTAGTTATTAAATAGTATTTAAATACTTCAATCATTTATTCTAAATATTGAACTTAATCCCCTCATAAAAACAGAAAACTACTATATCTTATTTATAGTAAAAGCTACATAAGGAACAGGTATTTTATTAAAAGCAGAAAAATTATAGCAATAATTTTTCTGCTTTTTTTTTGACTAAAAAGTTCCGAAAATCTGTAATTATTCAAAAATGATTCTACTCTGTTTAAAAACTATTCTAAGTTTTTAACCTTTTTAAGCAGTTTATCAAAAATGCAAACGATGTAGTTAGATAATACAATTTTAATAAAAATTTAACAATGACTTATATCATAATATTCTCTTAATGATCCCTCTAAATTTGATACAAGTTAATAAGGTAAACAATTAGTACTAACTTAAAATTGACTTAAGATTTTATAATTTTTTTTAAACAAACATGACAAAAAACAACAGCATTATGAAAACGACAAGAATAAAACTATTGGCATTAGTGGTTTCTTTTTTAGGAATAACTTCAATTGCAACTGCACAAAGAAATTACACATTAGATAGTAAATCTACATTTTCAGTTTCAGGTACATCAACATTACATGATTGGGAAATGAAATCAAGTTCAGCAACAGGAACTGCAAACCTGACAATCACAAACTTTAAACTAACTGAGATAGAATCGCTATCTATAACTCTTTTAGCAGAAAGTATTAAAAGCGAGAAAAAAAGCATGGACAAAGTAGCGTATGAAACTTTAAAAACCGACAAGAATAAAAGCATTAAATATGTTCTTAAATCTGCCGAAAAAGTAAACGAAACTACTTGGGAACTAACCGGGACTTATACAATTGCCGGAGTCAGCAAAGTACTTAAAACGACTGTAAAAACAACTGTAACAAAAGAAGGTCTGAACATACAGGGAACAAACAAAATCACTTTTACTGATTTTGGGATGAAATCTCCAACCGCAATGTTAGGCACCATCAAAACAGGTCAGGATTTGACTTTAAAATTTAATTTAAACTTTAATATATAATTATCATGAAAAAAATCTATCTACTATTTATAGCATTAGCAAGCACGTTTGCGGCAAATGCACAGCTTAGCTTTGGACATATTCAGAACCAGGTTCCTCGCGATCAAAGAGCTATCAATGTATTCGACGTTAGAAAAGATACAACTGCATATAAAGGTATTAGTGTTGACATAGGTGGTGCATTTGCATTACAATTTCAAGCTATAAATTCGTTCAATCACCAAGGAGATTTTACGGGAACACCAAATGCCGGATACAGATTAAACAATCTGACTAACGATTTTAATTTACCTAATGCTAATATGACAATAGGTGCACAATTAGCAGATGGGGTACGTGTAAATCTAGACCTTTATCTTGCTTCGAGACACCACCATGAGACTTGGGTACAAGGTGGATACTTACAAATTGATAAGTTAGATTTCATTAAAAAAGGTCTTCTTGAAGATGTTATGAAATATACTACCATCAAGATAGGTCAAATGGAAAACAATTATGGTGATGCGCACTTTAGAAGAAGTAATAACGCTTATACTATCACAAACCCTTTTATTGGCAATAATATCATGGATGCTTTTACTACTGAAATGGGAGCTGAAATTTACTATAACAGAAGCGGTTTTGTAAGTATGATTGGAGTAACAAACTCTAAATTAAATCAAAACGTACAAGAAATTATTCCTGGACCTACTACTGCAATTACTCCAGATCAAAATACGACTGTCAGCCCTACGATTTTGGCTAAACTAGGTTGGGACAAACAAGTTGATACTGATTTAAGAATCAGACTTACCGGATCTTATTATCATACAGCAAACTCAAGCGGAAACTTATATTCTTCAGACAGAGCAGGAAGCCGTTTTTATAGTGTTATGACTCACGCCGGTACAATTGGTTACCCAGCTAGTAATATTTTAGATTCTGAAAGTAATAAAGATACCGGGAGATTTAATCCGGGATTTGGCAACTGGGCTACATCATATATGATCAACCCGTTTGTAAAATATAAAGGTTTTGAATTCTTTGGTACTCTTGAATTTGCTTCAGGAGGTGATTATAAAGGAACAGATGATACACGTAATGTCAACCAATATGTTGGAGATTTAGTATACCGTTTTGGAAGCCACGAAAATTTATATGTTGGTGCTAAATACAACTTAGTAGATGGTAAATTAAGAAATAGTGATGCTGAGGCTGTTCAGGTAAACAGATTTGAAGCTGCAGCAGGTTGGTTTATGACTAAAAATATTTTGGCAAAACTTTCATACGTACAACAGAATTACAAAAACTACCAACAGTTTGGAAACGTAGGCGGAGTTTCAATGCCAAATGATTTTTACGGAGGAAAATTTGAAGGACTAATGTTTGAAGCGACAATTTCATTCTAAAAAAGATGAACACAAGATTTTCAATCTTAATTATGGGTTTAGCAGTTTTATTTTTTTTCGGAAGTGCTAAACCCACTTTTTCAGCAGAAGATACAATCTTGGTAATAAATAAAGTTAAAATAGAAATTACCGGAGTATCTACAGTAGGCAAATACAATTGTTCGAATACATTTTTGAAGAGAGATACCCTTTTTTTGAATTCAAACAAAAAAAATATCTTTAATACTGAAATCAAAATGTCTCAATTTGATTGTGGAAACAAAATCATGACTAAAGATTTACAGGGAACTGTAAAAATTAAACAATTCCCTAACAGTACTGTAACGATCACAGATGTAAAACCATTTGGTAAAAATTACAAATGTAACCTTACCTTTTTAATCACTAATAAAACACTTAAATACAAAGATTTCATATTATACGGCTCTGATAATAATATTCATGGATCACTTGATTTAAATTTTTCTGATATTGAGTTACAAGCGCCCGTTAAAATGGCCGGCTTAATAAAAGTCAGAGATGAAATCGTAATTAATTTTAGTTTATATAAAAACTAAAGGATTACAAATCTTCTGTTTTTTTTTTAAAATATTTTCATGTTTTTTTTATTTAATACCCTGAAAAGGTACCTCAGTTTGAGGTACCTTTTTGATTTAGAAAAAAAACGAAACTATAATTTTATGTTTATAAAAACTTGGCACGAGAATTGCCTAGCTCTTAAAAGAAAAATAATCTTACAAAGAGCTCAATCATTTTTAAATATGTATCTTTATTTTTCAGCTTTATAACCTTTTAATTTTAATAACCTTAAAAAAATCAATTATCATGAAAAAACAAATTCTAAGCTTAGCTGTTATCGCTTTATTGGCATTCGCTGTTCAATCTTGTAAAAAAGAAGAACCAAAATTAACAGAAGAAGAATTAACTCTTGGAAACAAAGTTGATACTTTGGCAACAGACGTTAAAGAAATCAAGGACAGCGCGGTAACCAAAACTGAAGGTGCTGCACAAGACGTTAAGGATGCTACTAAAAAAGCAGCCGATGATGTTGAAAACGCTGCTAAAAAAACGGCTACTGACGTAAAAGACGCTACAAAAAAAGGCGCTGAGAAAGTAGAAAATGCTGCTAAAGTTGCTAAAGACGGAACAGTAAAAACTGCTAAAGAAGTTAATGAAGCTTTGAAAAAGTAATTTCTCTTAAAATTCAAAATTGAACCACTCGTTACAACGGGTGGTTTTTTTTTATGCAAAAAAGTGAATGAATATTTTTTGTATTTTTACAATCAAATTTAGAAGACTACAACATGCATTTTATATCACAAGAACTAGAAGACTATATCGAACAACATTCTGAAAAAGAGCCGGAATTATTAGCGAAACTAAACAAAGAAACGTATCAGAAAATACTTTTGCCAAGAATGTTAAGCGGACATTTTCAGGGACGTGTTCTCAGTATGTTGTCTAAATTGATTCGTCCGGTGAATATTCTTGAAATTGGTACTTATACAGGCTATGCTGCCTTGTGTTTGTGTGAAGGAATGCAAGAAAGCGGGCAATTGCATACTATTGATATTAAAGAAGAATTGGTTGATTTTCAGAGAAAATATTTTGACGCTTCGCCTTGGGGAAAACAAATTTTTCAGCATTTAGGAGAAGCTGTTACTATTATTCCAAATCTGGATGTGAAATTTGATTTAGTTTTCATAGACGCTGACAAAGAAAACTATCTGAATTATTGGGAAATGATTGTTCCTAAAATGAATAAGGGCGGAATCATTTTATCTGATAATGTTTTATGGAGCGGTAAAATCCTTGAACCTGTTCATCCCAATGATGTGAGTACAAAAGTACTTTTAGAATATAACTTGCTTTTGAAAAATGATCCCAGAGTAGAGACGGTCTTATTACCAATTCGTGATGGTTTGACGGTTAGTCGGGTGCTTTAGTCACATCTTGTTCAGTTCACACAAGAAACTCGACAAAGATTGGCGAATATCTGAACGGAAATACTAGTGTGATCTCTCCTTCGTCGAGATGACAAACTTTGTGGTTACTTCTCTATTTACCCATTCTTTAACTTAATGATATTGTTCTTTAACCAGAGGTAAATAGATCGAATTAAAAAAGGCTTTAGCCAAAACGTAACGTTTTGGCTAAAGCCTTTTATTTTGTTTTGAATTCCCAGCTCTCCGGTTAAGGCAGAAGACGATTCAATAAATAACTCCTAAAAATTACCCTGGAAAATATTGAGGTTTTAGTTTTCTGTAAACCAAATAAATCAAAAATCCGAAAAGTGCTCCAAAGAAATAACCTGTAAGGATGTCTCCCGGATAATGCAATCCTAAGTAAATTCTACTGTAAGCAAAAATTAACGGCCATAAAAACAAGAATCCTAAATACTTGAAATGGCGTTTTAGAACCAGAAACAAGAAAGTAGCAACTGCCATTGTATTCGCTGCATGTCCTGAAAAGAAACTATATGATTTTCTGACTTGAACTACACGAATAAACGAATTGATTTCGGGATTATTACAAGGACGCAAACGCTGAAAAGTGTATTTAAACAAATTCGTTGCCTGATCTGTAAAAGCAATCAAAACCGCGATAAACAGTAGTAAATATAAGGTTTGCTTTCCCCCTATTTTTTTATAAATAAGATAAAACAACAGTATGAAAAATGGGGTCCAATATAACTGATTGGTGATTATAAGCCAAAGTTTATCGTATGTTTCAGAACCTAAACCATTAAGATATACCAAGAGACTGGTATCTAATTCTTTTATTTTTTCGAGCATTACATTTGGCGTTTTACAGGTCCTGAGATAGAATCAATATCTTCTTTTACTTTATCTATTTCTGTGGGCGTATCACCTAACAAATTTGAAGTTAGATTTGTAGTATCTCCTAACAGGTTCGTTTTGGCATCATTAATCTGAGCATTGATATTACCTGTTATACTATTCAGAGAATTGGCATCAAGGCCATTCGCTTCAGCTCCTTTTTGAATTTCGCTTTTAATATCGTTGGTTGCATTTTTTAATTGCGCCATTGCTTTACCCATTGTGCGGGCAATTTCAGGCACTTTGTCTGAACCAAAAAGCATTAACACTATAAACAGTATAAAAACTAATTCTCCTCCTCCTATACCAAACATATCTTTTATTTTTGTGTGTTACAAAGATATTAAATTTTGCAACTGACAACTTTAAAATTTACTTAAAAAAAAAAGACTCTTTTCAGAGTCTTTAAGTGTATTATTGATCAAATTTTGATTTCACTTCAACTTTTGGCCAGGAGTTATTGGTTACATCAATATCTGCTGTCATTAATTTTGGATCTATCTGAATGCTTTTTATTGCTTTTGAAGTTGCATAAACTTTCTTAGCTGTATCATTATTTTTTCTCCAGATTTGGGCCGGATATTGATAATTATCTTTCGTTCCGTCTTCATAGGTAATTTCAACAATAATTGGCATAATCATTCCGCCCGGCTTGTTAAATTCTACTTCATAGAAATATTTAGGCGTTTTAATTTCTGCTTTTTCCTCAGCAGTAAAAGTCTCATTGATATAATCCGCCAATGGCTTTACATCTTCAACTTTTAATGGCTTTTTCTTAGACGCATTTACCTCAGCATTATCTCCGGCAACTAAATACACGAATGGTCCTTTCTCAAAACCAAAACGTCCTTTTCTCACCTTTACATCTTTAATATCAGCTGTTGGAGTATCAGAAACGTAGTATTGTTTTACATCTTTGATTCCTATATCTACAAAATCAGTTGAATAAAACCAGCCTCTAAAAAACCAGTCTAAATCTACTGCCGAAGCATCTTCCATAGTTCTAAAGAAATCCTCAGGAGTTGGATGTTTAAATTTCCATCTGTTTGCATATGTTTTAAAAGCATAATCAAACAATTCTCTTCCCATTACTACTTCTCTTAAAATATTAAGACCTGTAGCGGGTTTTCCGTAGGCATTATTTCCAAATTGATGAATCGTTTCAGAGTTTGACATAATTGGCTCTAAAAACTTTTGGTCTCCGCTCATATAAGGAACAATATTTTTTGCAGGACCACGTCTTGAAGGAAAATTTGGATCTAATTCCTGTTCTGCAAGATATTCTAAAAACGAATTTAAACCTTCGTCCATCCAGCTCCATTGACGCTCATCTGAGTTTACAATCATTGGAAAGAAATTATGTCCTACTTCGTGAATTACCACACCAATCATTCCGTTTTTAATCTCTTTACTAGTTACTCCATTTTCGTCAGGACGACCAAAATTCCAACAAATCATTGGATATTCCATCCCCTGATCTTCTGCAGAAACTGATACTGCTTTTGGATAAGGATAATCGAAAGTACGAGCTGAATAACTTCTTAAAGTATGCGCCACAGTCATGGTCGAAGTTTCTCCCCAAAGCGGATTTGCTTCTTTTGGATAAACAGATTCAGCCATTACCACTTTATTTCCAATCTTTACGGCCATTGCATCGTAAATAAACTTTCTTGAAGAAGCAATTCCAAAATCACGTACATTTTTAGCACTAAATTTCCATGTTTTTTTCTTATCAGAAAAACCTTTTTCCGCTGCCTCAGCTTCAGCTTGTGTTACAATTACAACGGGTTTATCAAATGATTTCTGAGCCTGTTCGTAACGTTTTACCTGTTCTGGCGTAAAAACTTCACTTCTGTTTGTCAGTTCTCCCGTAGCATCAATTACGTGATCCGCAGGAACTGTAATATTTACATCAAAATTACCAAATGGTAATGCAAATTCTCCGCTTCCCCAGAACTGCATATTTTGCCAGCCTTCAACATCATTGTAAACGGCCATTCTTGGATAAAACTGAGCAATTACATATAATTTATTTCCGTCTTTCTCAAACGATTCATAACCGGAACGTCCGCCACCTTCTTTTCTGTAATTATTAATATTGTACCACCATTTTATAGCCATCGAAATTTTCTCTCCTGGCTTTAATGGAGTAACCAGATTAATACGCATCATGGTTTCGTTGATTGTATAAGACATTGGGTTGCCTTTTGCATCCTTAACATATTCAATATTAAAACCGCGTTCTAAATCTTTTTTCAAATATTTACCTGAGAAACTTTCAAGAGGCAAAACCTGATTAATTTTTTCACTTTCTGCAAGTGATGTCTGGGTCTTTGCCTTTGCCTGATTCTGATCTAACTGAATCCACAGATAATCTAAACTATCCGGAGAATTGTTTGAATAGGTGATTACCTCAGAACCATTTATTTTTGAATTTTTATCATCTAATTCAATATCAATTTTATAATCTGCCTGTTGTTGATAATACGCCGGTCCCGGAGCTCCAGATGCTGTACGAAACATATTAGGCGTTGCTAGCAAATCATACATTTGACTGAATTTGTTAGTATCGTATTTCCCTTGCTGTTTTGGAGCAACTGTTTTGTCCTGAGCGATTAAAATCGCAGGAAAAATCAATAATAATGAAAGTTTTTTCATAAATTTTTAATGGTAATTTTGTCAGGTTGTGAAAATAATAATTAAAACAATATTTTTACCTATTATTTAATACTTTAACACTTCTTTTCTTGAAGATTCTGTAAAGAGAACACTCTTTTTAGTTCCAAATGCTGTAATATGTGTAATGTTTTGCTGTTCAGCGTTCCAATCGACCAAAACAGTATTTGAAATTTCGATTGTTTTAAACTTACTAATGTCTGTTATTCTGGAATAACAAACCAAAACATCTCCTGCCTCAACTTCTTTAGATAAAAAAGTAATGGGCTTTGACTGACCGTTTATTTTTATAGTAAAATTTTCAGCGAGATATCTCTTCAACAAATCAACATCAGCCTGAGTTTCCTTATCAGTTCCCACGAATGTTTTTTGATGGTATTTCTTTTCCATTCCATTATTCAAATCGTCGATAAAAATTCGAGCAGTGATTTGAATCATTTTTTTCTCAGCGGCATAATTGACCTGAAAAACTCCCATATAAAATTTATGGAATGAAAAAGCAGAAAGCGATAAAAATAATATCCCTACCAGAGGATAAATTAATCTATTTTTCATTTTCCGGAAACACTCACTTTTTTGAATTCTTTATTTTTAGTAATTAAAAAATCCATTAGTTCAAATTTTTGTTCAGGATCAAGATGCTTTTTTGACTCTGCATCATTTGAGCAATACATCAAAAACAATTCGATCTCATCCTCTTTTAACCCCAATGTATTGGTAAAAAAATCAGGTTTGAAATTTGCTCTTGAATATTCTATAAAGGCCATATCAGATATAGTCTCTTCTTTTACTTCGTCATTTTTAGAGAGTAATTTTTTAACATCTTTAAAAATACGTACAAAATCAGTTCCATATTTAATAGTCTGATCAGAATACATTGCTATATTTTTTGCCGTAGACTGCTGATCATCTTCAAACTGCATATCAACAATTTTTTGCGAATTGCCACTAAGTACTTTTACTTTTAGATCTTTATGAACCAAAACTTCTTTAAGTTCGTTGCTTACCAAAGTCAGGGACACTGCAAAAAGAACTTCTGCACAATCTTTCTCTGTTAAAACAATCTTTTTTGACTGAAATGCCAAACCTGTAAACAACAAAGTATCTTTAGGTTTTGCCATAATATCAAATAATCCGTTTGTCCCAATAAAGGTTCTGATATTTGCATTTACATTCAATACATAACCACTTTCGATCGCCAGAGTTTTATTTACTGCCTGACCATGTAGAGGTTTCCTTCCATTTTGCCCAAGTATAATTTGACAAAATAAGCACACAACGAGTATTCCTAGTTTATTTTTCATTTTCGAGAATTGTTAGATATTTCCTTGCTAAATCTGTTATTAAAAACATACTCATTGTTTTGTTTTTCGTATCCAAAGATACGGCAAATTCAGCATCATCTACACAATATAATTGAAATCCTTTGATATCAGCCACCGGAATTCTCAATCTATTCGTATAATAATTCTCATCAAAAAGGTATTCTATTTTTCGAAAAAGCATCTCTTTTTTCTCGACGTTTACCTCTTTTTTAAGCATTGCAGTTCGTCCGGAAATTGCATTAAGTAACTTATCTACAGAAGTTGAAGTTGCTGTATACACTTTTCTTTCTGCGGCTGTATATTTTTTTTGACCATAAGGAATTACACCCAAATTCTCAGCTGTAATATTTGCATTTTCGTTTACAACAACCTCTTTCAATTCTATTTCTTTAGCGTTCATTTTGATCACAATAGAACTTGAATTTATATCTTCAATTGTAATACGGCGTTTAACAGGATCTAAATTTACTGCCGAAAAAACCAGCACATCGCCTTCTTTTACAACAATAGAAAATATCCCGCTAACATCTGAAACTGCCGTAACCTGTGTTGTATTATTAATAATATTTACGCCTTCAACATTAGAGGACTGCTCAAAGATTTGTCCGGTAATTTGTTTTGAAACTACATTTTGACCAAAACCTACCTGAACAATGAGCAAAAGAAAAAGTATTTGTAATGTGTTATTTATTTTCACGTGCAATTATTTCTTTATATTTTACTGCCAATTCTGCTAACAAAAACTCTGTCGAGGTTTTATTCTTGGAATTTAAAATTGCGGTAAACTTATCATTATCGACTGCATAATATTCAAATCCTTTTACATACTCTAAAGGAATTTGTAATCGATCAATAAAATGCTCGAGCGTAAACATACGCTCTAAAAGCTTCATAAAAAACTCTTTTTTCTCGACAGCTACTTCTTTTTTCAACATTGCCGTACGTCCTGAGAACATATTCAGCAAAGGATCCATCGAAGCAGAACCTCCCAATCCTACATGAGCATCTAAATCAGTTGCTGTACGTAATTTTCTCTCCGCCTCTGTATATGATTTTTGTCCGCTTGGAATAATACCCAACGAAACAGCATTAATACCACTGTAATTTTTAATTACAACTTCCTGCAATTGATGCATAACCATACCCAATTTTACGGTGAAATTGATATCTGAAAAATTTTCAGGTGTTAACAGCACTTTGTTTTCTTTAAATTGTATCGACGAAAAAACAAGTGTTTCTCCCGGTTTAGCTGCGATCGAAAAACCACCCAAATCATCTGTTGCAGTCATAACTTCTGTTTGAGCATTAATCACATAAACTCCTGCCAAATAAGATGCGTTCGAGGTTATCTGACCATTTATCATAGTACGATCCTCACTTTGAGACCACCCAGCCTGACTCATGAAAAATATCAAAACACATAGAACTTTATCAATCAAAATAGCAAAAATTTAGTTTTGTTCTTAAAAATGTAAAAATATCTTAATGCACTCCAAATTTAGTATTAATGACTTGGTAAAAATATGTTAATTAAACCTTGTTTAATTTCTCTGAAAAAAGAGTTTTTAATACCTTTAACGTACACAATCTGAGTTTAAATTTTATGAAAAGCATTATCATTGCCAGCACTTCTACCCTTCATGAAGGCAGCTATTTAGAATACCTGTTACCTACTTTGCAATTGCATTTTAAAAACTGCAAAAGCATCTTGTTTATCCCTTTTGCACGACCTAGTGGTATTTCGCATGACGAATACACTAAAAAAGTTGCAGAGGCATTTGCTACAATAAATATTTCTGTAAAAGGAATTCATGAATTCGAAAACGCCGAAAGCGCCATAAAAGATGCTGAAGGAATATTTACCGGCGGAGGAAATACTTTTTTACTGGTTACCCAATTATACAAACATAATATCATGCAGCTCCTTTCGGAAACGGTAAAAAACGGAACTCCATATTTAGGAACCAGCGCCGGAAGCAACATTTGCGGTTTATCAATGCAAACTACGAATGACATGCCCATCATTTATCCTCCAAGTTTTCAAACATTAGGATTAATCCCTTTTAATTTAAATCCGCATTATCTAGATGCCGATTCACAATCTAAACATATGGGGGAAACGAGAGAAACGCGTATCAAGGAATTTCACGCTTTTAACGCAATTCCGGTTTTAGGTTTAAGAGAAGGAAGCTGGCTTGAAGTAAAAGGAAACAAAATTACTTTGAAAGGAAATCTACCGGCTCGTTTGTTTTTGCAAAATGAAATACCGAAAGAATTAGAAACAGAAAGCGATTTAAGCGTATTAAAATAATTTATTGACCATATAAGTTATATAAGATCATTTAAAGAAATTGGAAATTCCAAAATCAGAAATTCCAATTTATATAAAACTTATAATAACTTATATGGTTTAAAACAAAAAATCCCCAAACAAATTGTTTGAGGATCTTGAAGAGCGAAAGACGAGGCTCGAACTCGCGACAACCAGCTTGGAAGGCTGGAGCTCTACCAACTGAGCTACTTTCGCATTAACCGGGTGCAAATATAAACAATTAAATCATTAAAAAAAATAAAATTCAATAATTATTTAGTTTGATAAAAAAACCGAAACATTTAAGTTCCGGTTTTTTAGAGCGAAAGACGAGGCTCGAACTCGCGACAACCAGCTTGGAAGGCTGGAGCTCTACCAACTGAGCTACTTTCGCATTACCGTGGTGCAAATATAAAAAATAAGTCAAGTTAAAAACAAGCTTTTTTGCAAAAAAAATCAATTAAAATCAACAATTATTTATAACTTATTTAAAACTAAAAAGTTATAGAGTCAATTATTTTTCAAGAAACATGAATATTATTAAAGAAATACCTTCAAAAGAAACTTATATCGTCCGCCAGCCTGTTCTTCGAAAAGGAAAACCCATAGAAAGTTGCACTTTTGAAGGAGATGATCTGAAAACAACACACCATTTTGGATTATTTGATGATGAAAATTTAACAGGAATTATTTCGTTATTCGATAAAATCAATCCTATCTTTGCCGAAAAAAATCAAGCTCAGATTCGCGGGATGGCAGTTTTAGAAACCTACCAGAAAAAAGGATTTGGAGAAACTTTAGTTAAATATTGCGAAACCTACTGCATAACTAACAAAGTCGATTTGATTTGGTTTAACGCCAGAACTACAGCTGTAGGTTTTTATAAAAAGATGAATTACCAGCCCCAAGGTGAACCATTTGAAATTAAAGACGTTGGCGAACACTATCTAATGTTTAAAAAATTATAGAATGAACAAACTTTACTTCTTATTAGTAATATGCATTTTTATTGGCTGTAAAAAAGAGACGCCAAAAATTATTCCTGCTGTGGTTAAAAAAACCGCACCGGCAATCATACTCACTGATGAAAGAAAAGTACAAATAGACACTACGCTGTTAGGCACTTTTAAGAGCGAGACATTAAAGCAATTTTATAATTCATCTGAAAACACAACAGTTTGGGGCAACCTAAAGAAGAGAACCTACGTTTTATCTCAGCTGTTAAAAGCGGAAGAACTAGGTTTAAACCCGGAAGATTATAAGGCTTCGAAACTAAAAAAGTTCGAAGAGAGAATCAATAACCTAAGTGATATTGACCTTGCTACTTATGACATATTACTAACTTATAATTTTGAAAAATACCTGAACCATCTTTATAAAGGAAAATTAAATCCTAAAAAACTATACACGGATTGGGATCTGGACGAGAAAACGTTTGATGTTAATACTGTTCTTATAAAGGCTTTTAATAAAAACAAATTAGACAGTGTTGTTGACAACATCCAATCAAAGGCATATACTTACAAACAGTTGTTAAAGGCGCTTGAAATTATAAATACTTTTCCGGATGACAACGTCAAAACTATTGAGGCCACAGAAAAAATAACCTTAAAAGACACTAATTCGGCTTTAATAAACATAAAAAAGAGACTTATCTATTGGCAAGACATGCCTGCAAAAGACAGCCTGACGAAGATTTATGATCAAAAAACATTCGAATCGGTCAAAAAATTCCAGGAAAGACATGGCTTAGCTTCTGATGGAGTTATAGGTATAGGAACTATAAATGCCTTAAACTATTCTAAAGAAAAAAGAAAGCAGCAAATTATTGCCAATATTGAACGCTGGAGATGGTACACCAATGAATTAGCCGAAAATTATTTCATCATTAACATCCCTGACTATAGCCTAAATGTTGTCGACAGCCAGGATACTACTCTGGTTCGAAATATTGTTGTGGGAACCAGCAAAAGGAAGACTCCTATTATAACATCGACGTTACGAACTGTTGTTTTTAACCCGACATGGACTGTTCCGCCAACAATTTTAAAAGAAGATGTTGTTCCGGCCATGAAACGAAATCGTAACTATTTAGCGAATAAAAACATTACCATTTATGATACTGCCGGAAATGTTGTTGATCCAAATTCGTGGAATGAAAACAAACCCGGAAATTATCGTTATATTCAAAGTCCCGGCTACAATAACGCCTTGGGATTAATGAAAATTCTTTTCCCGAATAACCATAGCGTTTATTTGCATGATACCAACCACAGAAACAATTTTGGAAGAAATAACAGATCATTAAGTTCAGGATGTGTTCGTGTCGAAAATCCGTTGGAACTGGCAGAACATATTTTAGATGATTCTGAAAAATGGTCAAAAGACAGGATTGATACTATAATCGCTTCAAAAAAGACGACAAGTATCAGAATTACAAAAAAATACGCTTTATATCAATGGTACTGGACGGCATGGAGCAAAAAAAATCAGCTCATTTTCAGAGCTGATATTTATAATCTGGATTCGGATTTGTATGCTAAATTAAGAAATTAGCTTTTCTTCCATCGCAAAACTTCTTGATGGATGGTAGATATACAAACACGATTTATTTTTTATAGTCTCGATTATCTCATCAGTCAATTCAACCGGAATTGCCGGACAACCCTGACTTCTGCCTAATCGCTTATTGTCTCTTATAAAAGAATCCGAAACATAATCAGCACCATGTATTACAACAGCTCTTTCGCGGGCATGATCGTTAACACCTCTTTCTAAACCGTCTAATCGCAATGAAGCACCATGTTTTCCCTGATAAATCTCTCCTGTTGCATAAAAACCTAAACTGCTTTTATAAGATGAATTTGAATTTGAAAAATCAGATGCAAATTCTTCTCCGGTATTTCTTCCGTGAGCAACTAAAGAATTAAACAAAACAGTATTAGTTGCGAGATCAATTACCCAAAGACGCTTGATGTTTGATGACAGACTAAAGTCTATTAACGTCAAAATATCTTTTTGAACAACTCCTCTTTCTTTCAACAGATAAAACCCTTTTAAGGCTTCTGAAAAAGTTCTAAGTTCTGGCAAATTAAAATTGTTGGACTTTAGGGTATGATAAACATTTTCGATTTTAGCTTCGACTGTAAATTTCTCTACTTTAGCGATACTTTTAGTCGATGCTTCTTTAATGTCTGGGGTGTTATTTGAATCTTTACCAAAAGATAACAGCAAAAACACCAATAGTGGATAAATTTTGTAAATCATTGAATTTCTTTAGGTTAATAATAAATTTGGGTAAGGCAAAAGTATAAAAAAAATATACTTGACCAAATATATGTCTGTAAATCAGGGCTTTTTTGATTAAACTTTAACAAAATCAAAGTATTTAATTAGCATTTAGACGAAAAAACGAATATTTTTGTAAGATATTTACTTATCATAAAAATCAAAACGTTTTTGATCATTTTCCTAAGAAAAACATAACGAATATGAATTATTACAGCAAAAACTGCAAAAATTTGAAAAACTAATATTTGTAACGATTAAAAGTATAATTTTATTATAATGGGTATTAATAAAAATTTATTTTAAGTAATCTTTCCTCTTTTTATTTCCATTTACACTTCGCTTTCGAGTACTACAAATGCTGCTTTATCAACAACATTATTTATCAATGATTATATTTTCTTGCCAGAATAAATATTCAATAACTATAAATAAGATTAAAAACAAGATTAGAATGGCGGTGTGTGCTGAATTAATTTTAAAAAATAAAGACTTCTATAATCAATTTATTATTTTTTAATACACTTCATTTTATTAAGCATAATTGTAACAATGCATTCTTTCAAATTTTAGAAATGGCTTATCTTTGTAAAAAACTAAAAATGATGAACAAGAAAGTAATACTTATGATTTTAGACGGTTGGGGGAAATCTCCTGACCCTAAAGTATCTGCAATAGACAATGCAAACGTTCCTTTTATAAACAGTCTTTATCAAAATTACCCAAGCGCACAACTTAGAACTGACGGATTAAATGTTGGTTTACCTGAAGGTCAAATGGGAAACAGCGAAGTGGGTCACATGAATCTTGGTGCCGGAAGGATTGTATATCAGGATTTAGCCAAAATAAACTTAGCGGTGGCGCATCAAACACTTGCAAAAGAGCAGGTACTGGTTGATGCTTTTACTTATGCTAAAGAAAACAATAAGAAAGTGCACTTTTTAGGATTAGTTTCTGATGGTGGTGTTCACTCTCACACATCTCACTTACGCGGACTAATTGACGCTTCTCAAGAATATGGTTTAAAAGATGTTTTTATTCATGCTTTTACTGATGGTCGTGATGTTGACCCAAAATCAGGAGCTAAATACATTCATGATTTAGAAGAACATATTAAAGATACTCCTGTAAAAATTGCATCGATCATTGGCCGTTATTACGCAATGGACCGTGACAAACGTTGGGAGCGTGTAAAATTAGCTTATGACTTAGTTGTAAATGCAATTGGAACTCCTTCTAAAAATGCAGTTGCAAGTATGCTTGACAGTTATGCTCACGATGTTACTGATGAATTTATTGCTCCAATTGTAATGGTTGATGAACAAGAAAAACCATTAGCTACAATTGTTGAAGGCGATGTGGTGATTTTCTTTAATTTTAGAACTGATAGAGGTCGTGAACTTACAGAAGCGCTTTCGCAACAAGACTTTCACGAGCAAAACATGCACAAGTTAAACTTGTATTATGTAACGCTTACTAACTACGACGAAACGTACAAAAACGTAAAAGTAGTTTACAATAAAGATAATATCACTGAAACTCTTGGTGAGATTTTAGAAAAAGCAGGTAAAAAACAAATTCGTATTGCCGAAACTGAGAAATATCCGCACGTTACGTTTTTCTTCTCCGGTGGTAGAGAAACTCCTTTTGAAGGCGAATCACGTATTTTAAGAAACTCTCCTAAAGTAGCCACTTACGATTTACAACCGGAAATGAGTGCTTTTGAACTTACCGCTGCTCTTGTTCCTGAATTGAATAAAGGTGAAGTTGATTTTGTTTGTTTGAATTTTGCTAATGGAGACATGGTGGGTCATACCGGAATTATGAGTGCTGCAATTCTTGCCTGCGAAGCTGTTGACGCTTGTGTAAAACAAGTTATCGAAGCTGCTCTTGCCAACGATTATACTACAATTGTAATTGCCGATCACGGAAATTGCGAAACAATGATTAATCCTGATGGAAGCCCAAATACAGCACACACAACAAACCCAGTACCGATTATCCTGGTTGATAAAGAATTAAAAAACATTCAGAATGGTGTTTTAGGCGACATCGCTCCTACTATTTTAGAACTAATGGGAGTTCAGCAGCCAAACGCAATGACTTGTCATTCGTTGTTGTAGAAATTTTTAAGTTTTCAGTCTCAGTTTTCAGTTGCAGTAATTACTGGGAACAACAAAATACACCCGACACGTTTAAAAAAATGTGTCGGGTTTTCTATTTTATAACCTCAAGCAAAAAACCAAAACTATGACTGTGACTGAAAAGAGACTAAAAACCCGAACCAAAAAAAAGCTATTCCAGACAAGAATAGCTTTTTTTTTAAAGAAATAATGATTTAAATCTCATAATTGATAGTATTACTATTATATTTGCTTACAAAATAATTGTTATGGAAATTATACTATCAAATATAAAAATGCAGGTAAACGAAAAGATCTATGTTAAAGATCCGGAAACATCTGTATTGGGAAAAAAAATAATTGAGCAAAGTATCTTTCTTATCGACTCTATTGGTTTTGATAATTTTACCTTTAAAAAATTAGGAGAAAAAATAGGCTCAAATGAGAGTTCTATTTATCGCTATTTCGAAAACAAACACAAATTATTAGTATATTTATCTTCATGGTATTGGAGCTGGATGGAATACAAACTTGTTTTTAGCACTACTAATATTACAGACAAAAAAGAAAAGCTCAAAAAAGCCATCAGAATAGTTACTGAGAAGGTAACTAATGACATTTCAACAGATCATATTAACGAAGCAATTTTAAATAAAATAATAATTGCAGAATTTACAAAAACGCTTCATACCAAAGAAGTTGATGAAGAAAACAAGGAAGGTTTTTTTCTAATTTACAAAAGGGTTATCAACAGGGTTGTTGCTATTGTCAAGGAGGTAAATCCTGAATACCCATTTGCAAAATCATTAGTTTCAACAATTGTTGAAGGAAGCCTGCACCAACATTTTCTAACAGATCATTTAAAAACAATTACCGATTGCAATGAAACGGTTACAACGACTCAATTTTACTTAAATCTTGCAGAAAACGTTTTACGCTAATTACAAAACACAAACTATGACTCCATTAAAACGATTTTACAATTTACTTGAGCTGGACAAAAAGGACATCTATCAGATTTTTTTCTATGCTATTTTTGCCGGGTTAATCAGTTTATCACTTCCATTAGGGATTCAGGCGATTATAACTTTTATACAATCCGGAAGGGTAAGTGCATCCTGGATCGTACTTATCATATTAGTTGTTGCGGGAGTTGCGCTTGTTGGAATCTTGTCTTTGATGCAATTGCGAATTACAGAAAACTTGCAGCAAAAAATATTTGTACGTTCTTCGTTTGCATTTGCAGCTCGTTTACCAAAAATAAAATCAGAGGAATTATATGGCACCTACCCGCCGGAATTAACAAATCGCTTTTTTGACACTATGACTATTCAAAAAGGAACTTCGAAGTTATTAACTGATTTTTCGGCTGCTTTACTTCAAATCACCTTCGGGATTATCCTGCTGTCCTTGTACCATCCTTTTTTTATTGTTTTTGGAATTTTATTGTTCTTGCTTTTATACTTCATTTTTAGATTTTCGTATAAATCAGGGATAGAAACCAGCTTAAAAGAATCAAAGTTTAAATATAAAGTAGCAAGTTGGCTGCAAGAAATGGCGCGTAATAATTTTAGTTTCAGGAATGAATTAAACTATGATTTTGCCCTTCAGAAAAATAACTCAATCGTAACTGGTTATCTTAATTATCGCGAGAAACATTTTAGCGTTATCAAAAGGCAATTTATACAATTGATCATTTTCAAAATTATCATTACGGCAAGTTTATTGTCTATTGGAGGTTACTTAGTATTGAGTCAGGAAATGAATATTGGACAGTTTGTTGCTGCAGAAATTATTATTTTGTTAGTGATTAATTCTGTTGAAAAAATCATTATTGGACTTGAAAGTTTCTACGACGTTTTAACTTCTGTCGAAAAAATAGGTCAGGTTACTGATCTGGAATTAGAAGAAAATTCAGATTCGCAAAACGAACTTTGCTATAACAATATTACTTTAGAAACTGAAAATTTAAAATTCAAATTTCCGGATTCACAAATCAATGCTTTAGCTTCTATTTCCATAAAAATAGAACAAGGCGAAAAAATCGTTATTGATGGTCAGAATGGCTCTGGAAAAACAACTCTGATCCGGGTATTATCCGGTTTATTAAAACAAAGTTCCGGTGCTTTTTATATTAATGATGATACTTTTAGAAAAATAAACCTGAAACAATATCGCTCGCAAATAGGCAGCATAATTCATAACGAGACACCTTTTGAAGGGACTATTTTAGAAAACATCACATTTAATGACCCCTCTATAAGCAGCGAAGATTTAAAATGGGCGATTGATGGCGTTCAGCTTAGTCCGTTGATCAAATTATTGCCAAAAGGCTTAAATACTCACATTTATCCTGAAGGAAGACAATTATCTTCTTCTAATGCTCAGAAGATCCTACTGGCGCGAAGTATAATTCACAGACCAAAAGTGCTGTTCTATGAAGATCCAACAGATACCATGGATGAAAATGTTGCGAATGAGATTATTGATTTCATTACTTCTGACAACAATAAATGGACGATTATTGTTTCCTCTAAAAACCCGTATTGGAAAACAAAGTCAACGCGAACAATAACGATGCAACACGGCCTTATTATCCTGGATCAAAAAAAACAATAAGTCATGCTAAATATATCTGACAACAAAACAAAATTACAGTCACTTGATCAATACTCGACTATAAAAAACCTGAGTAACCGACCTCATTATAAAATTTTAAACAAGATAATAATAGCTACTTCGATCTTGGGGATAATTGCACTTTTCCTGCCCTGGACACAAAATATTTCCGGTTCAGGTTCTGTAACGACTTTAAAACCCAACCAAAGACCACAATCGATTCAGAGTGTTATTTCCGGACGAATCGAAAAGTGGTATGTACAGGAAGGTGATTTTGTAAAAAAAGGAGATACTATCTTGTTTATTTCTGAGATAAAGGAAGATTACATGGATCCTAATTTGGTTGCAAACACTAAAAATCAGGTTGAGGCAAAAAAGAACTCTTTAGAATCGTATGACGAAAAAGTACAAACGCTTTCGAGCCAGATTCAATCAATAGAAAATGAAAAAAGACTTAAACTGGAACAGGCCAGAAATAAAGTAAAACAATCTCTCTTAAAAATAAAAAGCGACAGTATTGATCTCGTTGCCGCAAGAACACAATTAAAGATTGCAAATACGCAATACAACCGTTCTGTACAACTAAACAAAGAAGGACTAAAACCGCTTACTGATGTTGAAGAGAAACGTTTGAAATTGCAAGATGTTGATGCAAAAATTATAACTCAGGAAAATAAATACCTGACAAGCAAAAACGAATATATAAATGCAAAGGTTGAGATTAACCGAATTTCTGCTGAATATGCTGAAAAAGCAGCAAAGGCAAAAAGTGACCAGTTTACAACCCTGAGCAATAAATTTGACACTGAAGCTCAGGTAAGCAAATTAGAAAATCAATACACTAATTATAGTCTTAGAAACGGAATGTACTACATCAAGGCGGTACAAGACGGTTATATCAACAGGGCTGTTCAGGCAGGTTTGGGAGAAACGATAAAAGAAGGAACCCCAATTGTCACTATAATGCCATCTCATTATGATATTGCTGTTGAAACATTCATAAACCCAATTGATTTACCGCTGATTAAAAAGGGTGATAAGATACGTATTTGGTTCGATGGATGGCCTACAATTGTATTTGCAGGCTGGCCGGATATGTCTTACGGAACGTTTGGAGGTAAAGTTGTTGCTATAGAGAATTTTATTAGCCCTAATGGAAAATACAGAATCCTGGTTGCTCCTGATCCGGACGAAGCGAAATGGCCTAAACAATTGAGTATTGGTTCCGGTGCACAAACAATTGCCTTATTAGATACTGTACCAATTTGGTTTGAAATATGGAGAACCTTAAACGGATTTCCTCCTAATTATTATAAGAGTGGTGAAACTGTAACTAAAGAGAAAAAATAATGAAACGAATACTTATAGCTTTTCTTTTTTTGAGTTGTACCGTTTTTGGTCAACAACAATTCTCTAAAGAACTTACTTATAATGAGTTTCTTGGATATGTAAAAAAATACCACCCATTGGTTAAAAATGCGAATTTAGAATTAAGTAAGGCACAAGCCAATCTGATGATGGCACGAGGTGGTTTTGACCCAAAAATCGAAGTTGATTTTAGTAAAAAACAATTTAAGGACAAGGAATATTATTCTATTTTGAACAGTAGTTTCAAAATACCAACATGGTACGGAATTGAACTGAAAGCGGGTTTTGACAATAATGAAGGTGTTTATCTTAATCCTGAAAACACGACTCCAAATCAGGGATTGACTTCATTTGGAATCAGCGTTCCTGTAGGTCAGGGATTATTCATTAACCAAAGAATGGCGGATGTAAGGATGGCTAAAATCCAGATAAAACTTAGTGAATCCGAAAGGAAACTTGAGGCCGTTAGTGTTTTGTATGATGCTTCGATTGCTTATTTTAACTGGAAGAAGAATTTTGAAGAGATGAAACTTTATGAGATGTACAACAGCAATGCTGAAATACGTTTAAAAGGAATCAAATCTTTAATCGTTCAGGGCGACAAACCTGCCATAGACAGTATTGAAGCAGTAATTATTGTAAAAAACAGGGCGTTAAGTCTTGAAGATTCTAAACTAAAACTGGCAAAAGCAAAACTCGAATTGTCTAATTTTATGTGGCTGGACAATAATATTCCGTTAGAAATTTCAGATGAACTTGTGCCGGAAGCAGCTCTTGAATCTACGTTGCAGGAAACGCTAAAAACAAATGATCTTTTGCAAAGGGATTTTAGCTTAGAAACACATCCAAAATTAAATGCGCTTCAAAATAAAATAGAAATTCTGACGGTAGAAAAAGACCTCAAACAAAATATGCTATTGCCAAAAATAAATGTAGGTTACTCCTATTTATCTGAACCAAGTTATATCAATAATTATCGTTTTGATGATTATAAAATTGGTTTAGAGTTTTACTTTCCTTTGTTTCTAAGAAAAGAACGCGGAAGTTTAAAACTGGCAAAATATAAACTTCAGGAAAATGAGTTTGCTTTGGCGGTGGAAAAAACACAATTAACCAACAAAATAAGTGCTCAGAAAATAGAAATCATTTCGCTTGTAAAACAAAAAAAGCTGGCCAAAGATTTAGTAGAAAATAATATCACCATGCTCAATTCTGAAGAACGTTTGTTCTCATTTGGAGAAAGTTCTTTATTCCTGATCAATACTCGTGAGAATAATTTAGTAAGCGCCAAATTAGCTTCAATTACTCTGGAAAACAGATTTTACATCTCTAACTCAGAGCTATTCAAAATCATGGCAAATCCAGATTAGGTTTTCACCATATAAGTGATGTAAGTTCATTTAAACTTCAAAATAGACGTATTGCTATCCGCCTCTACTAAAATGAACTTATATCACTTGTTATTGTTTAAAAATATATAGTTAAATCACGAAATAATGATATGTCCATTCCACAGCGTAGATTAAAAGTCCGATAAGTCCGCCTACCAGAGTTCCGTTGATTCTAATATATTGAAGATCCTTCCCTATTTCTAATTCTAGTTTTTCTGAAACCTCTTGACCATCCCAACTTTTTACGGTTGAAGAAATTAAATCTCCAATCACTTTTTTATTGTTTAAAAGAATAGAAAGCAAATCGTTTTTGATGAAATTATTGATTTTTTCAATCATTACAACATCTTCTTTTATTCCGTTTCCGAAGCTTTGAACCAACCCCGAAATACTTTTCTTGATTGATGATTCTTCGCCTTTGTCTAAATCGTTGGAAATAGACAATTTTATTTCATCCCAAATTCCGTTAATATAATCCTGTACCTCTTTTTTACCGGCGAAACCAAGAATCATAGTATTGATTTTGATTCTCATCTCTTCAGAGTTTTTTATTTTGTCGAGAAAATCATTAATGTACTCGTCTATTTTAAGTCGGATCGTACTTTCAGGATTTTTGGCTTCATTCAGGAAATCATACAATCCGTTAAAAACACCTTCTGAAATACTTTTATCAGCCAAACCAAAACTCAAAAATGGTGTTGACTGTTTTACTTTTTTACGAATCAGGTCTTTATTATTACTCAATTCCTTTGCCATCACTTCCAGTAAATTGGTAAGCAATTGATCTTTAAATTTTCCTTTTTGTAAAGGTTCTAAAGCCAATGCAACCCAATCTCCAAAATTGACACCTTCGAGTTTTTCTTTGAATTGAACCTGAATGAATCGTTTTATATCTTCATCTTTTATTGTTCTTAAAACTCCCGGAATAACATTCACTGCAACCAAATTGGCAATTTTATCCGCATTTTCTTCCTGCGACAACCAATCTGATGCTTTTGCAGCAAAGTTGAATTCTTCTAACTTAATTTCTAATTTTTCACGATTCAAAAATTCTTCTGAAACAAAATTCCCCAGGTTTTCTCCAATCTCGTTTTTTTTCGTGGGGATAATTGCCGTATGCCAAATTGGTATTCCTAACGGATGACGAAATAAGGCGACAACAGCAAACCAATCGGCAATTCCGCCCACCATTGCAGCTTCACTAAAAGCCTGTAACATTGGGATTTTAAAATAAATAGCGATTATGAAAAGAAGTACTGCAAAGCCTAAAAGTGCCAAAGCATTTCTTTTCATTTTATTCAGCGCTTTTTTCTTTGATATATTTTCCTGATCTATAGATGTTTCCATAATGTATTCGTTTTTAACTATTACTAATTTACGGCTTTTCTGTCAATTCAAAACGTTATCCATATACGTTTTGCCACGAATTTCACGAATTAGCAAGAATTGCATTTGCTTTAAAATTGCATTTTAATGAAAAAATAATTTTAAAGCAGATTGTTTAAAATTTAATTCCTGCTAATTCGTGAAATTCATGACAAAAAATTTTAGATAAAAAATAATATTAAAATCGTACTTTTGCAAACTGAAAATCCGAAATTATGATTATTGTAAAATCACGTGAAGAAATCGAATTAATGCGCGAAAGTGCTTTGATCGTATCTAAAACATTAGGAATGATTGCTTCTGAAATTAAAGAAGGAGTTACCACATTATATTTAGACAAATTAGCTGAAGAATTTATCCGTGATCACGGAGCGGTACCAAGCTTTTTAGGATTATATGATTTTCCGAATTCACTTTGTATGAGTCCAAATTCGCAAGTTGTACACGGAATACCTAATAATACTCCTCTAAAAAGTGGTGACGTTATCTCGGTTGATTGTGGTGCTTTCAAAAACGGATATCATGGTGATCACGCGTATAGTTTTGAAATTGGAGAAGTTGCTCCTGAAGTAAAAAAACTTTTGCAGGTTACTAAGGAATCTCTTTACGTAGGAATCAGAGAATTTAAAGCTGGAAATCGCGTTGAAGATGTTGGAAACGCAATCCAGAAATATACTGAATCTCACGGTTACGGTGTTGTTCGTGAATTGGTTGGCCACGGTTTAGGGCAAAAAATGCACGAAGAACCAGAAATGCCAAACTACGGAAAACGTGGTCGCGGAAAACTTTTTATCGAAGGAATGGTGGTTGCAATTGAACCAATGATTAATCTAGGTACAAAAAACATCAAACAACATAAAGACGGCTGGACAATTACTACCGCTGACGGAAAAGCAAGTGCGCATTTCGAGCACGATGTTGCATTAATAGACGGAAAACCAGAAATTTTATCAACGTTTCAATACATTTACAAAGCTTTAGGAATCGAAAGCAATGAGGAAGATGAATTCAGAAAAGTGCCGTTAGTGCTATAAACACTAATTTCACTAATTTGCACGGATTATTGTAACGCCGAAAATTTCACTAATGATGATGACTGAATTATATTTAAAAGAAGAGTCCTATAAAATTATTGGAATTTGCATGGAGGTTCATAAAATTCTTGGAAAAGGTCATAGTAAAAAAGTTTATGGTGATGCTCTAGAATATGAGTTTCAAAAAAACGAAATACCATATAACCGTGAATTGAAATACAATATCGCTTACAAAGACATTATCTTATCAAGTTATTACTTTGCAGATTTTGTAGTTTTTGATCAAATCATTTTAGAACTAAAAGCAATTGTAGGAATTTCAAGTAGTGAAATAAAGCAAACATTAAATTATCTGGCGGCTTCAAAAACAAACTTGGCTTACTAGTTAACTTTGGCGAAGATAGCCTTAAATATAAAAGAATAATACTTTAACCCAAATCAAAAGCTTCGTGAAATTTCACCACAACACTAATTCGTGTAAATTCGTGAAATTCGTGTTCAAATTTATTTATTGTGAAGAAACTTTTTAAACTCGTCCTTAATACAATCCCGCGTCCACTATTAATTCGTTTGAGTTATGTGGCCCGACCGGTTTTGGCACTATCATTAAAGGGAACTAAATATACTGATCCGATTGACGGAAGAAGTTTTAGATCGTTTTTGCCTTACGGATACGGAAAACAGCGCAATAATGTGCTTTCGCCAAGTACACTTTCCTTAGAGAGACACCGTTTGCTTTGGTTGTATCTAAATGATCAGACTGATTTTTTTACGGCGCCAAAAAAAGTACTTCATTTTGCTCCCGAGCAAGCTTTTTATAAAATGTACCGCAAGCAGAAAAACCTTGATTATACTACAACGGATTTATTTTCGCCTTTGGCAGATGTAAAAGCAGACATCTGTAATTTGCCATTTAAAGATAATGAGTATGATGTGATTTTGTGTAACCACGTATTAGAACATATTCCGGACGATACAAAAGCAATGCAGGAATTATTTCGTGTATTAAAACCGGGCGGAATGGCGATTCTGCAAATTCCACAAGATTTATCAAGAGCAGTAACTTTTGCTGACGATACTATTACAGATCAAAAAGAACGTGCTAAAATATTTGGACAATACGATCACGTTCGTATTTATGGCCGTGATTATTTTGATAAATTAAGAAGCATTGGTTTTATCGTAATCGAAGAAGATTATACTAATAAAATTGCTCCGGAACTGGTAGAAAAATATTGCCTGGCAAAAGGAGAAATCATCCCCCTTTGTTTTAAGCCGGAAAAATAAACCATTCACATTTTCTCACCATATAAGTGATATAAGTTCATTTAAAAAGTTTTCAGAATAATTCTATTTTGAAAACTTTTTAAATTTAGATAACTTCCTAAATTACACCCCAACCAAAAACCTAATCTTGGATCTTTCAAAATCATTTCAGTTCTGCTTTGACATCAGTTTAGAAAAAAACATGAATGTTTATATTCCAACGGCTTATATCGTTGAGAATACTGATGAAATTAAATATTTAAACAAAAAAGCAACTAAAGACGTCCTTGAAAGTTTTTTTATTGTTTTTGAAAATTTAGATGCCAATACAAAAAAAATACTGACGGTTTGCGAATCTTTAAAGCCTGATTTTATTTTTAAAAAATTCAGTGCAAAAATCAAGTCCGCAAAAACAATTGCTGATTTGCAAAAGGATTCAAAAATTAAATATGCCATTCAACAGCATCTCAAGATAAATTTAGATTCCTTTTATACTATAATTGTAAAAGAGCAATTTCCGCTATCTCTTAATATGAGTGCCGAAAAGGATTTTTACCGTTCAAGAGTCAGTACAGATCCGTTGTATTTAGAGCCTGAGATTCAGTTTAACAAACATACTGACGGAATTACGTATACTTTATCTTTAAAAGAAAACGAAACTACCTTTTTACCCATGAATGGCAGCATCGAAATTCTTGTGGATGAGCCCGGATGGATCATCACCAATAAAAAACTAAGTCAGCTTAAAGAACTTAACGCTAAAAAAATACAGCCTTTTCTGACTAAGAAATCAATTGAAATCCCTTCAAAATTAGTTGATACTTATTTTAAAAATTTCATTCCTGAAATAGCCAAAAAAATTGATATCGAAGCAACAGGTTTTGAAATTGAACTTCGTGATACAATTATTTCCAGTACGATTCAGCCTGTTTATGACTTTTTTAAAAACTGTTATTACCTCAACTTATACTTTGATTATAATGGATATTCGTTTGATGCCGGTAAAACTAAAAAAACACATTCATTTGTTGATTTTAGCATCCCTAACGAACCCAAAATAATTCAGTTCAAGCGAAGTCCCGATGAAATTACACACACAGAAAAATTACTTGAAATTGGTTTAGTAAAAATCAAAAATGATTTGTTTGGACGAAATTCAGATGCCGAAATTCACGATCCCTATGTCAATATTCAATTGATTATTGATCGTAAGGAAGATCTGGAAAGATTAGGATTTACTATTGAGAATCTGAAACTGGAAAGCAAAGAAATCATTACAGAAAGCCACAGCATTTCAGCCTTAAAAGAAGAGACAAAAGAAGATTGGTTTGATATCAAAATAATCATTTCGATTGGTACCTACACGATCAATTTCAGCGAAATTATACCCAACATAAAAAGTAAGGAAAGACTTTTTTTACTGCCTGACGGAAACTATTTCCTGATTCCTTTAGAATGGCTTAGTAAGTACAGCTCGTTGGCCAAATTAGCCAAAACAGAAAATGGCACTCTGCTTTTACGCAAAAGTAATTTTGCCGCTTTAGATGCAATTCCGGAAATAAAAAGCGATGTGATTCACAAAGCCGAATATGTATCTTCTGATTTGCTGAAAGCAACTTTACGACCTTATCAAATTGATGGCGTAAAATGGCTTTTAGGTCATTTTAACTCCAATTTGGGCGCTTGCCTTGCTGATGACATGGGACTCGGTAAGACACTGCAAACCTTAGCCGTTCTGGTTGCAGTACAGGAACAATTGGGATATACTACTAAAACTACGAATTTTGATTTGTTTCAAAATGAAACGACCATAGAAAGAGAACCTTTGAAAGCATTGATTGTTTTACCTTCTTCATTGGTTTTTAACTGGTACAACGAAGCCCTGAAATTTACCCCGCATTTTTCGAAAATGCAATATGTGGGTAACGATAGAAAATTATTACAACACAGATTAGAATCATCAGATTTAATTTTTACGAGCTACAGTATTGTTCATCGCGATATATCAATTTTAGAAAAATACAATTTTCGTTATTTAATTCTGGACGAAAGCCAATACATTAAAAACAAAAATTCTAAAATTTTTAAAGCGATAAATAAAATAAATACAGCCCACAAAATGGCGCTGAGTGGTACACCTATCGAAAATTCACTGGACGATTTATGGTCGCAGATGCAATTTATAAATCCTGATATTTTGGGAAGTTATAACTTTTTTGCAGAAAATTTTAAAATTCCGATTGAGAAAAAGCAGGACGAAAACAGTTTGTCTGAATTAAAAAACCTCATCCAGCCTTATATCTTAAGAAGAACTAAAGAACAGGTTTTAAAAGATTTACCGGAATTAACAGAACAGATTTATTATTGCAACATGGATCCCGAACAGGAGAAATTATATGAGAAGGAAAAATCTAAAGCCCGTAATTTTTTACTAAAAACAGACGGATCAAGCCCTGATAAAATTAGCATTATCAACACGCTGATGAAATTAAGGCAATTGAGCAATCATCCTAAAATGGTTGATCAGGAGTCAGAAATTGACTCTGGAAAATATATTGCGGTCACTAATTATCTTGAAAACCTGGTAAAAGGAAAACAAAAAACCATCATTTTTAGCTCGTTTGTTACTAATCTGAATTTTTACTCTGATTGGTGCAAGGAGAACAAAATAGATTATTGTGAGATTACAGGCGAAACGCCTGCCAATAAAAGGGAACAACAGGTAAAGCGGTTTCAGGAAAAGGAAAATCCTTTGTTATTTTTTATTTCGCTAAAAGCAGGTGGCGTAGGTTTAAATATTACTAAAGCTTCGTATGTTTTATTCTTAGATCCGTGGTGGAATCCTTTTGCTGAGAAACAAGGTGTTGGCCGGGCGCACCGAATTGGACAATTAAATAAAGTAAATGTTATCCGGTTTATTTCGAAAAATACGGTCGAAGAAAAAATAATCAAACTACAGGAAAACAAAAAGCTCTTATCTGATTCCCTTTTAGAAGAAAGTTACATTAACGACGAAATCGAAGTTAATCTCGAATACATTTTGGGTTCCTGATAAATTTGCAACCTGAAAAAGCGGCATCCTGTTACTTTATATAAAATTGTTATATTTACAATCTTACAACGTAATATGATGCCAAAATTTTTATTTAGAAATCTTCTGTTTATTTTATTTTTTGCTTCAGCAGCAGCACAGGAAGTACAAACCGAAATTGATCCTCCGTACAATATCAAAACCGTTTCCTTTGTTCAAAACGGCAGTAACGTTGTTCCTATATTCGAATTAGGCGATACTTTTACCTTTCAATTTGATGATTTATTTGGCAATGAGGCTAATTATTATTTTGAATTGATACATTGCGATTACAACTGGAAACCAACAGACATTCCTAAGACTGATTACATTAGTGGTTTTGACAATCAAAGAATTACTGATTATGTAAATTCATTTAATACGCTTCAGGTTTATTCTCATTACCGACTTGCGTTCCCGAATCAATTTACATCACAATTACGTATTTCGGGAAATTACATGCTTAGGATTCTAAATGAAGATAAGGAAGTTGTTTTCTCGAGAAAATTCATTTTATACGAAAACCATGCTACAGTTGCAGCTCAGGTCAAACGAAGCCGCGATGTTACAAATATAGATTACAAACAAAACTTGGATTTTTCGATACTATCAAATGATATTGTTTTTCAGACTCCAATACAAAACGTAAAAATTGTATTGCTGCAAAATGGTAACTTTAATACTGCTATAAAAAATGTTCCGCCACAATACACAATCGGAAATCAATTGGTTTATAAATACGATAAGGAAACACAGTTTTGGGGTGGAAATGAATTTTTATATTTCGAAAATAAAGACATTCGCGCCGCAAGTAATAACGTAGGCCGAGTTGGTGCGAACAATGATATTTACAACGCTTATTTATACACGAATCAGGCAAGAGCCAATCAGATATATTCAGTTTACCAAGATATAAATGGCAATTTTGTTGTTAAAAACATCAATGCTTCCAATAACGAAATCGAAGCTGATTATGCGTGGGTTTATTTCAGTCTTTCGGCCCCTACTTTCAGATCATCGACGAAAGATATTTACATTACCGGAATGTTTAATAACTACAGTTTGTCGCCGGAATACAAAATGGACTATAATACTGATAAGGGACTTTATGAAAAAGCGGTAATGATTAAGCAAGGTTTTACTAATTTTCAATATACTATTGCGGATAGAAAAGGTGCAATTGATTATCAAAATGCGATTGATGGAAACTTTTATCAAACTGAAAATGAGTACACCATCTTAGTTTATTACAAAGAAAGCACTGATCGCTATCAAAGAGTTATAGGAAAAGGAAATGCTAACTCTATAAACATCATAAATTAAAACATTGTTAAGGTTTTAAATCGAAAGATTTTTTTTTGTAGATTTGCAACTATAACCCACACATATATACTACTTTAGTATGGTTTCTCAGATAACAAGAGGCATAAAAATATCTGTTTTGACTAGTTTTGAAGGTACTTACTTCAAGAACTACAAGATTCACTTTGCTTTTAGTTATGTAGTTACAATCGAAAATCACAGCAAAGATTCAGTTCAGTTAACTTCTCGTCACTGGGAAATATTTGATTCTTTGAACGACTTAGAAATTGTAGACGGAGAAGGCGTTATTGGAAAAAAACCGGTTCTGAAACCTGGAGAAAATCACACTTATAGTTCAGGTTGCCTTCTATCATCTCCTTATGGTGCGATGAAAGGTTATTTTAATATGATCAATTTTACCAGTACAAAAACATTTAAAGTTATTGTTCCTACTTTTAGAATGTGTGCTCCTTTTGCTTTAAACTAGATTGTAGTTTAAAAACGAATCAATGCAAAAACCTGTGGAGCTATAAATTAGGAATGAATTTTACCGCAAAGCACACTAAGATTTAATTTTACTTTACGCATAGAAACCACAAAGTTCACAAAACTGGATCAATACAAAACTTTGCGAACTTTGTGGTTTTACAAAACCTTACTAATAAAAAACTTTGCGCGCTTTGCGGTAAAATTATTTACACTACAAAATGTTTTGTGTTTCTCCTCGGGTTTTTGTGTTGCCCTTTAAAAACTGTCTTTTTTATCGTTATCTAAATCACAAAATTATCAAATTATTAATTTATCCTTTGTACTTTTGTGCAACGTTAGATTATTCGTAACAAATCAAATCATCTAACCCTTAAATTGTCTAATTATCTAATTTTAAATAAAATGCTAAAAGGATTCTTTCATGTACCAAAAGCGGTAAACGAGCCTGTAAAAAGCTACGCACCTAACTCACCAGAAAAAGCAGCTGTTCAGGCGGCTTACACCACATTGTGGAATTCTCAAATTGACGTTCCGTTATACATCGGAAGCGAAGAAATCAGAACTGGAAATACAAGAACAATATCAGCTCCTCACGATCACAAACACATTGTAGGAACTTATCACTTAGCTGAAAAACAACATATCGAAAAAGCAATTGCTAATGCTCTTGAATCAAGAAAAGCATGGGCAAATATGGCATGGGAACAACGTGCTGCTATTTTCTTAAAAGCTGCTGAACTTATTGCAGGTCCATACAGAGCTCGTATTAATGCAGCTACAATGATTGGACAATCTAAAAATATTCATCAGGCAGAAATTGATGCTTCTTGCGAATTGATCGACTTTTTACGTTACAACGTAGAATTTATGACTCAGATTTACGGAGATCAGCCAAAATCTGATTCTACTACATGGAATCGTTTAGAATACAGACCTCTTGAAGGTTTTGTTTACGCGATTACTCCTTTTAACTTTACTGCTATTGCTGCAAATCTTCCTGCAAGTGCTGCAATGATGGGTAACGTTGTAATCTGGAAACCAAGTGATAGCCAGGTTTTTTCTGCAAAAATTATCATCGATGTTTTCAAAGAAGCTGGTGTTCCTGATGGCGTTATCAACGTTGTTTTTGGAGATGCTTTAATGATCACTGATACTGTTTTGGCAAGTCGTGATTTCGCCGGAGTTCACTTTACAGGATCAACTCACGTATTTAAAGATATCTGGGCAAAAATTGGAGCAAATATCCATAACTATAAAACATACCCAAGAATCGTAGGAGAAACTGGTGGTAAAGATTTTATCATCGCTCACCCAAGTGCTAATGCAAAACAAGTTTCTACAGGAATTACTCGTGGTGCATTTGAATTTCAAGGGCAAAAATGTTCTGCAGCTTCAAGAGCTTATATTCCGCAAAGTTTATGGCCAGCTGTAAAAGAACAATTAATTGCTGATGCAAAATCGATGAAAATGGGTTCTCCGGAAGATTTCGGAAACTTTATTACTGCAGTTATTCACGAAGGTTCTTTTGATAAATTAGCTGGTTTTATCGATCAGGCTAAAAAAGATGCTGACGCTGAAATCATCGTTGGCGGAAACTACGATAAATCTGTAGGGTACTTTATTGAGCCAACAGTTATTGTAACCACAAACCCTAAATATACTACAATGGAAACCGAATTATTCGGACCAGTTATTACTATTTATCTGTACGAAGATGCAAAATGGGAAGAGACTTTAGAATTAGTTGATACTACTTCTGAGTATGCTCTTACAGGAGCAGTTTTCAGCCAGGATCGTTATGCTATTGAAGTAGCGACTACGAAATTGCAAAATGCAGCTGGTAACTTCTACATCAACGATAAACCAACAGGAGCTGTTGTAGGAATGCAGCCGTTTGGTGGAGCAAGAGCTTCAGGAACTAACGATAAAGCAGGTTCTGCTTTGAACTTATTACGTTGGGCTTCTCCTAGAACTATCAAAGAAACTTTTGTAACTCCGGAAGATTACAAATATCCTTTCTTAGGTTAATAAATTTTGTTTGAAGTTTAAAGTTTCAGATTTTAGGGTAGTGTCTCACTAACTGTGTAAGTTGAAAAGTTATTCTGAAAAATATTTGAGCAAATTTAAAAGCTCAAAATGTTTTTCGGAAATAACTTTTTTTCTATTTTTAAACCC
>NZ_JAMZNK010000023.1 GCF_027980145.1 Flavobacterium azizsancarii
GACATGTACCTAAAATGTATCGTAAATTAAGAACCGCCTTGGTACGGATCCGTATGCCAGGTGGTGTGGAAGGTCACCTAGGGAACTAATCCCTAGGTTCCTATCCGATTGGTGATGTTTACTTCACAATTTGCAAATCATTTTTATGAACGATTTAAAGAAATTGGCGTACTTCTAAGTTAATTTATCATAATGCAATAAACCATGATTCTGTCACAAAACTTATGCGGGATAAAAACTGTATTATTTGCCTTAGCCCTTTATAGCAGAGAAGGTATCAAGTCCACAAAGTTGAACGTATACTTTTTCCATAATCATTAACATATTAATATAATTTCGTTATCATTTCATCTATTGGCAGACGAACTTTTTTCATAGTTGCCATGTAGTCTTTTTCCAAATCACGGTATCCTAATGCAAGGATAACTGCAGCATGCAGCCCTTTTTCTTTCAAGCCCAAAACTTCATCGATAGTGGCGGCATTAAATCCTTCGATAGGAGTGGCATCCACTTTCAATTCTGCCGCAGCAATAAGTGCTGTTCCTAGTGCAATATAAGCCTGTTTGGCAGCCCAAAGTGCTTTTTGTTCTGCGTTAATAGCGCTAAAATAGGAATGCAATCCATTTCTAAATCCTGATAAGGCACCAGCATCAAGACCTCTTTGCTTTTCTGTCATTGCCATGTAATCGTCAATATAAGTCGAAGACATATCATTGAATGCAGCAAAAACCAACAAATGAGAGCATGAGGTAATCTGTCCGTTATACGAATCAGTACCTAATTTTTTTTGGATTTCCAGGTTGCTTACAACAAAAACGCGGTAAGATTGCAGACCGCAAGAAGATGCTGAAAGATTTATAGCCTCTAAGATCTGATCGATCTTCTCTTCTGTTACTTTAATGTTATTGTACGCTTTTGCGGCGTAGCGCCATTTTAAATTTTCTATCAAATTCATTACTATGTCAATCTTAAATTTTGGCAAATATAAATGATATTATTTTCTTTTTCGAGTTTTTGAAGCGCTCTGGGAAACTCCAAGTCAATCATCTTAGGCTACTAAAGAATATTTATCTGTTTTACTTCATTATTATATTTGTTTAAAGATTAATAATCTTTAATAATTTATGTAAAAAGAATAATTAACTGATTTTATGTATAAATAAAAATATTTAATCTTTTATATTCAAATTTGCAGGGTAAAAAAACTAAATATCACCATCAAATGAAAGCGAACATACAAGAAGATAGGGGAATAAACGAAAAGCATAATATTGAAAACACCCAGAATACAATCCAGAATGATTTTGCATTCACACTAAAGAGCACTTGTTTAGATGAAAACTATCATCCCTCAAGTCAAACGCGTTTGACAACCAATTTTGCAAACCTGGCCAGAGGAGGTAATCGCCAACAAAACTTACGTAATGCATTAAATATGATTAACAATCGATTCAATGCATTGGCTCACGTGGACAATCCAAAAGCTGATCGTTACCTTGTAGAACTTGAAATCATCACAGTAACGATGAGTATTGATGATAAGAATGGTATTAAGAATCTGCCGTTGATTGAAGTTTTAAAAACGAATATTTTTGACCACAAGACTAGTCAGCGTATCGAAGGTATTGCCGGAAATAATTTTTCTTCTTATGTTCGTGATTATGATTTCAGTATTTTATTGATCGAGCACAATAAAAATAAATCTAATTTTTGTCTTCCTGAAAATTTTGGTGATTTGCATGGAAAACTGTATAAGTGCTTTGTCAGTTCAGCCACTTATAAAGAGCACTTCAAGATGTCACCGATCATTTGTCTAAGTGTATCGAGCAATAAAACTTATACTCGAACTGAGTATCAGCATCCGGTTCTGGGTTTTGAGTATCTGCAGGATCAGTATTCTATCACTGATGAATATTTCTCTAAAATGGGATTAAAAGTTCGTTTTTTCATGCCTCAGAATAGTGTGGCACCGATGTCTTTTTATCATTCCGGAGATCTGCTTGCTGATTATACTGATCTTGGACTAATCAGCTCAATCAGCACGATGGAGACTTTCCAGAAAATTTATCGCCCTGAAATCTACAATGCAAATTCAGTGGCTGGGAAAATCTATCAACCTAATCTTAAACACGAAGATTATTCATTGACCCGCGTGGTTTATGACCGCGAAGAGCGCAGCCAATTGGCTGTTGAACAGGGTAAATATGCAGAAGAACATTTCATTAAGCCTTATAAAAGTCTCCTGGAACAATGGTCTGCTAATTTTACCCTTTAATTGATTACAACACATTAAAATTATACTATTATGAAGAAATTATTATTACCCACCTCAATTGTTGGAAGTTTACCCAAACCTGCCTGGCTTGCACCACCCGAAAAACTTTGGTCACCATGGAAATTAGATGGCGATCAGCTATTTGAAGGGAAACAAGATGCTTTACGCATTTCTCTGCACGAACAACAATTGGCAGATCTGGATATCATTTCTGACGGTGAGCAGACACGTCAGCATTTTGTAACGACTTTTATCGAGCATTTAAGCGGTGTAGATTTTGAAAATCGTAAAACAGTAAAAATCCGTAACCGTTATGACGCGAGTGTTCCAGTGGTGGTAGGTGAGGTTGCACGTCAAAAAGCAGTTTTTGTTGAAGATGCTAAATTTTTACGTAAACAGACTAACAAGCCTATAAAATGGGCATTGCCAGGTCCGCTGACAATGGTAGATACCTTGTACGACGACCATTATAAAAGCCGGGAAAAATTGGCATGGGAATTTGCGATAGCACTCAATGAAGAAGCAAGAGAACTTCAAGACGCAGGGGTAGATATTATCCAGTTTGATGAACCTGCATTTAATGTGTTCTTTGATGAAGTAAACGATTGGGGAATGGCAGCATTAGAAAGAGCCATTGAAGGTTTACACTGTCAAACTGCGGTTCATATTTGCTATGGTTATGGAATACAGGCAAATACTGATTGGAAAAAGACATTAGGTTCAGAGTGGCGACAATACGAAGAAATTTTCCCGAAAATTCAAAAATCTAAAATTGATGTGGTGTCTTTAGAATGTCACAACTCTAATGTACCTTTAAATTTAATGGAACTTGTTCGAGGTAAAAAAGTAATGGTAGGTGCCATTGATGTAGCAAGCAACACTATCGAAACACCAGAAGAAGTAGCTGATACGCTGCGTAAAGCTCTTGAGTTTGTAGATGCCGAAAATCTTTACCCTTCTACAAACTGCGGTATGGCCCCACTATCTCGAAACGTAGCCAGAGGCAAGTTAAGTGCTTTACGCGCAGGGGCAGAAATTATACGTAAAGAACTTGGGATTTAGTCTCAATTTATTAATTAGAATAGGATTTCCTTGCCTCATGCGTGCTGTCCGTAGAATTTAGCAGAGCGAGTCTGCGGACAGACTAATGAATCTAGAGAATCCACGTTTATCTGCGTAAGACATTTTTGTAATCTTGACTCTACGGACGAATAATATTTAAAACACATTGAAGAAATTATTAGAAGTATTAAAAAAAGTAGGTTTCGACGGTTTCCTGTTAATGATAGCCACCATGATTCTGATGGCTTATTTTTTGCCAAAGCCAGGCATGATCAAAGAACCTGTTTCGCTGGAGGAGATTGCCAATGCTGGTGTTTCCTTGATTTTTTTGTTTTATGGCATGCGACTGAGTGTTGAGAAACTAAAAGCCGGACTTTCTAACTGGAAAATGCACATTGTCGTCCAGTTGACCACCTTTTTATTTTTTCCGCTCATTGTTTTGGCATTTCGCCCGTTGTTTGTCAATAACGGCTTCGAGCTGCTTTGGCTTGGTGTATTTTTTCTGGCAGCATTGCCATCCACAGTTTCCTCTTCGGTGGTGATGGTTTCCATCGCTAAGGGAAACATTCCCGCAGCCATTTTCAATGCTAGCATTTCCAGTTTGATTGGAGTAGTCGTTACGCCTATCTGGGTTGGGCTTTTTATAGCTTCTGCGACAGGCAATTTTGATGTTACTCATATCGTCATAAAGTTGATTCTTCAAGTCTTGCTGCCTGTCATCATTGGCATAAGCCTCAATTCCCGTTTGGGTGCCATTGCCGAAAAATACAAGAAACAGCTCAAATATTTCGATCAGGCAGTTATTCTAACGATTATTTACACGTCGTTTTGCAAGTCATTTTCCGAACATCTTTTTGAAGGCTTCACCGCCCTTGAACTTGCCGGACTCGCTGCAGGGATGATGGCGTTGTTTTTTGCTGTATTCTTTTGTGTCGGATTACTCAGCCGCTTGCTTGGTTTTTCAGATGAAGACCGTATTACTGTCTTATTCTGCGGGTCTAAAAAGTCATTGGTACACGGCACCGTTATGTCAAAAGTACTTTTTCAGCACAGCACCATCACTGGCATCATATTGCTGCCGCTCATGCTTTACCATGCCTTGCAATTGATTGCCGCTAGTATCATCGCTCAGGGTATGGCTCGACGAAAAGAAGTATAATTTTATTTATGACGTGGCCTTTTATCTTTTTTCGATCAAGGGCATCAAGGATAACTCTCCCTGCTATAAAATAATGCCTTTTAGATTTTTATACTGTGAAGATCAATGCTGCAGTATGTTATGTTTTTAACTTGTGTAAAATAAGATTTTTGTATTGTTTTTGGTTATATTTGAAGAATTTTATTCTGTTTTAGAAATAAATTAAACCTGTTTAAAGTAAAATATTCTATGGAACAAATAGATGATATTGATCTTCAATTATTAAATATACTGCATGATAATTCTAAGTATACAGTAAAAGAGCTTGCTAAGATGGTAAATCTTTCGGCATCGCCTGTTTTTGAGCGAATTAAAAGATTAGAAAACAGTGGCTATATTAAGAAGTATATAGCACTCCTTGATGCAGAAAAATTAAACAGGGGATTCATCGTTTTCTGTAATATCAAACTTAAACAGCACGATCGTAATATCGGAAATCAGTTTGTTAGTGATATTATGAAAATAGAAGAAGTTGTGGAATGTTACAATATCTCTGGTGATTACGATTTTTTAATGAAAGTTTCTGCTAAAGACATGAAGCATTATCAGGATTTTGTTTTTAATAAATTGGGATCAGTTGAAAGTATAGGGAGTACTCAAAGTACCTTTGTTATGTCGGAGATAAAAAATATGTATGGATAGTTCTGCGATGGCTTATTTATTTGAAATTCGTTTCCTGACTTCGTGTCCGTAAATAATGTTCTAAAACAAAAAAGAGACTTTCAAAGTCTCTTTAATAGAATTAATATATATTGACAAATAATTATTTATTAATCAATTTTTCAAGCCTCACCATCATCTCATCTTTTTCTTTCAGCATACGCTCGTATAACTCAATTTTTTCATCATATAATTGAACAATTTTGTCAACAGGATTGAAAGAGGGTTGGTAGCTAAATCCAGAGGCGACAGCGTTATCCTTAAAATCTTGGAATGAATAAGTATTTGCAATTACATTCACCGCTTGTTATTCATCAAAATTCTAAATAGCTTCAACAGGAATTTTTAATGCATCAGAGATTTTATTAAGTATACACTAGTATTAAGTATTCCGATTTTTTTAGTTTCTAAAGTGTCTTTAAGGTCTGAATTCTAAAATTAACAATTGTGACAATCTTTTAATCCAGTGGCAAAACTATCCTGTCCTTAATTTTAGATGACCATTGAACCTGCCACATACGTCCATCAAGCTGATCAATCAAAATGAAATTATATATATTCGTCGTTGGATAAAGAAAGAATCTGCCATTTTTTTCTTCTTCGGCTGAAACACGAGGTGTTAAAAATAAAGGAGATTCAAATTTTCCTTTTCCCGCATCCCATTGCACCTGCCACATTTGCCCATTTTTTGTGTTTAACTTAATAAATGTCCCAATATTATAGGTTGAAAAAAGGCGATACACAATATCGTTATCAGGCGAAACGATAGGAGTTGTGGTTGTTTGATTTTGTGCAAAGACAGTCATTGCTGTCAAACTAATAATTAGAGAAAATAGCATTTTATTCATATCGTCATTTCTATTTATTCGATTATTATTTAGCTCCTTGTTTTAAACTTGCGTTACGTTCTTCATTAATCGCGAATACCATTCAGTATCTTAGCGAGGCCAGTAAGTACGGAGCCTATTATGTTTTGTAAAGATAAAATTTCTTAACAAACGTAAACATTTTTGATTATAAAAAAGCATAAGACAATTTTTGTCGTGGTGTTTTTACAATGCTTTAATTTATTTTATTTGCCTGAGAACTGTCACCGTTTGCTTTCCAAATTTCAATCGATTTACCTTCTCCTTTAGGAAAGATGAGTTTCAAAGACTTTTCAGGAATTAAAAATTGATTTTCGGCAATGGGGATTAGCTGGTATCTGTCTGAGTTGATCAGTACAAAAAGCTTATCATCCTCTTTTGTAATTATCAAAAAATTTCCTTCCCAGTCAAACTGACCTGTAAATTGCTTTAATGACTTAATATCAATTGAGACTGCATCATAGAATTCGGGACGGAAATAATCCCATTTATATTCCTCGGCTACTGCACGCTGGATACAATCAAATAGATCCTGAGTATTTTCACCATTGCTCATCACGATAACAGCCTGATCATTATCAACTGATCCAAATATAAAGGAAGTAAAGCCATGACTGTGTCCATTATGCCTGAATACGATATCATTTTTATAGGTCCAAAGTGAAAATGCAAGTTTATCTTTATCTTCTCCTTTGTTAAAAACGTTTTTGCTCATTTCCTCAGATAATAGGATGTGCGACTCTGTTTTATAGTCTTTTATTAAAGAAATAACGAATTTTCCCAGATCATCGGGTGTTGTCCAGATTGCGCCTGCCGCTCCAAACGGATATATTTTACGCGGGAACGGACGTAGATTTCCGGAATATCCAGTTGCTACCCTGTTTCTTAACTGCTCAGGAAGTGACTGCTGAAAAGTACTGTTTTTCATCCCGCACGCGTTAAACACAAGCTGATCTACAGCATTGGCAAAGGATTGGCCACTTGCATCTGCAATCAGTTCTCCAACAATTAAGTAACCGGTGTTAGAATATTTACGGGTCTTTCCTGGCTCATTAAAAAAACGAAGTCCCGGATCAACAGAGGGGTTTTTACCATTCAGCATCTGTTCAAAGGTTGGAATAGAGTCCTTTTCCATATATTCTGACCAAAGTTGTCGGTCCAGACCAGAAGTGTGTGACAGTAATCTTCTTAAGGTTACTTTTTGTGTTTTTGTAAACTCGTTTTCGGGCATCTTCCATTCGACCAGTTTTTCATTTATATTTTTATCTAAATCCAGTTTACCTTTTTCCACAAGATTTAAAGCAGCAACTGCTGCAACAGGTTTGGCCAGAGAGGCTCCCGCAAATACCGTGTTGACATTTACCTTTATTTTTTTTTCAATATCGGCATATCCATAATCTGCAGACCACGCCATTTTGCCCTTATCAATAAAAATAATTCTTAACCCGGGGATGTTGTCGCGCTTTAAAAAATCAGAGATTGACATTTTTTTAGTCTGTCCTTTAATGGAATAAATTGGAATCAGATTGTTTTCTATATTTTTAAAATGCTTAAGATCTGTTTCTTTTCCGGACACATTATTCTGGGCTTTTGCAGTCCAAAATAAAACACACAATATTAATGATGCTAAAAATCGAGTTTTCATAATTATATTTTTCCGTTAATGATGATTGAAGTTATTAATAAGACAGTTAAATACTGTTTTTGTTACATCAAAATGATTTATAAGTAGGTTCTAAGGTCAAAAAAAAATAAAACTCCGAAGTTATTTGATTTTGGAGTTTTACAATTTGGTTTGGATACCCTGTTAGGCAATATCATTAAGTTAAGTTTTTAAAAGTAAAATTATTGTAACTCAAACCCGTTTTTATCCGCGTCAAAATTAGACGCTGATTTGAGAGTTAGATTATAAGATCTTAAACAAGTTTGAATTTCTTAACTTTACATAATGAAACAGAAGATAATAAGAGAAGTTTCCAAGTTTAATAATGAACTGAAACTGCAGGGGTTTAAAGCATTCCAGATAGAAGATGATGGTGCTGAAACCAGAACTTACAGCAGAAAAGAATTCTATAAGATCTGCTTAACTACAGGGAAAAGTAAGATTCATTATTCGGATAAGACCTATGAGCAGGAGGGTACGATTCTCTTCTTTGGGAATCCACACATTCCATATTCCTGGGAAACAATCTCCACGACTTATATTGGTTACACTATTTTATTCTCGGAAGAGTTTTTTAAAAACTCCGAGCGTTCTGAAAGTCTGCAGCAATCGTCTTTTTTTAAAATTGGAGGAACACCTGTTTTGAAAATAACAGAAGAGCAAAGAGGCTTTCTTAATACTATTTTTCATAAAATGATTACGGAACAAGAAAGTGATTATCAATTTAAAGATGAATTGATTCGCAATTACATCAGCCTCATTATACACGAATCTCTAAAGATGGAACCTTCTGAAAATTTCGAACAAAATAAGAATGCATCTTCCAGATTGTCATCTGTGTTTTTGGAATTATTAGAAAGACAATTTCCAATTGAAACCACTTCGGATCCACTTCAATTAAGAACAGCACAACATTATGCACAACATTTGAATGTGCATGTCAATTACCTGAACAGGGCTGTAAAAGAAGTTACAGGAAAACCGACAACGACTCACATTGCCGAGCGGATTATTACAGAAGCCAAAGCGCTCTTGCTCCATACTGATTGGAGTGTTTCGGAAATCGGTTACGCACTTGGGTTTGATTATCCAACTTACTTCAATAATTACTTCAAAAAAAATACCGGCACTAATCCCTCTACATTTCGTTTGTCAGAAGTTTGAATTTCTTAATCTTTGGTTTGATAATCATTACCGCCTTGCTTAAAGGCGGTCTTACCTTTGTATTGATTATTTAATTCAAATATTATGTCAGATACAAACCCAATTTCCAATGCCGCACCATTTCAAAAAGATATTTTTGAGAGACTTTTAGCTGGTGAAACCATATTTCCCGACGATTCGCAAATAGGCAGATTGAGAGATGAAGCATTTGCTTTGAAAGCGCTGCTTAATCAGATGAATAATGCTGTAAATCCTGAAGAAATCACGCAGATACTAAGCAGAATTATAGATAAAGAAGTTCAGGATGTTTCCGTATTTACACCTCTTTATATCAATTACGGAAAACATATTACAATTGGTAAAAATGTATTTATCAATTTTGACTGTACCTTTTTAGCATTGGGTGGAATTATTATTGAAGACGATGTTTTAATTGGTCCGAAAGTCAGTCTTATTACCGAAAATCATCCATTAGATCCTGAGGAAAGAAAAGGACTAACAGGTAAACCAATTCTCATTAAAAAAAATGCATGGATTGGTGCCAATGCTACGATTTTATCCGGCGTAACAATTGGAGAAAATGCAGTTGTTGCAGCAGGAGCAGTCGTATCTAAAGATGTTCCGGATAATACTGTCGTTGGTGGGATTCCTGCAAGATTCATTAAAAATATTCAACTTTAAAAGATATAATTATGAAACTGAAATTTTTATTGACAGTTATCGCTATTCTTTTTGCTTTTTCTTTTTGTAATGCGAGCTGCAAAAGTAACAATGAAAGAACACCAAGACAGAATAATAATAGTAAAATGAAAATTACAATTGGTACAGCAGTTTTTACAGCAACATTGTACAAAAAACCAAGTGCAGCTGCATTGAAAGTAATGCTTCCAATTACCGTAGATATGACTGAACTGAATGGTAATGAAATCTATTGCGATTTACCTGGTCGGCTTCCAATAAATTCTTCAGTTGGAGGAGATATAAAAGTGGGTGATCTAATGCTTTACGGAAACAATGTGCTGGTGCTTTTTTATAAAAGTTTCAACACTTCCTATAGTTATACAAAACTCGGATCTATAGACAATCCTGCAGGACTAGCTTCTACATTGGGTGCCGGAAATGTAGTTGTGAAATTTGAAAATAATTAAAATCATTATGAAAAATATAAAATTGAAAACAATTCAGAATAAAATAAAAAAAACATTCGCCATCGCAATATTATTCCTGATATCAGGGCAATTATTGGCACAAAAAGAAAAATCAAATTCAGAAAAAATGGATACATCAAAAGAACATTATACATTCCGGCTTAGTGACAAAGTAACACGTCAAAAAGTGAACTTCAAAAACCGTTACGGAATTACATTAAGCGGCGATTTGTACCTTCCGAAAAATGCAGGAAACGAAAAATTGTCTGCATTAGCAATCAGCGGACCGTTTGGAGCTGTGAAACAACAATCATCTGGACTATATGCTAACCAAATGGCAGAACGTGGTTTTATAGCTTTGGCTTTTGACCCATCCTATACAGGTGAAAGTGAAGGGGAACCACGAAATTTAGCATCTCCGGAAATCAATACAGAAGATTTCAGTGCTGCGATTGATTTTTTAGGATTACAAAAAATGGTGGATAGAAATAAAATTGGAATCATAGGGATTTGTGGTTTTGGAGGTTTTGCTTTAAACGCAACAGCTATTGATAAACGAGTAAAAGCCGTTGCTGCGACAAGTTTGTATGATATGACCAGAGTGATATCAAAAGGATACAATGATTCAGTAACATTAGAACAAAGAACCCAAACACTGGAAGCTTTGGGTGAGCAGCGTTGGAAAGATGCTGCAAAAGGAAAACCGGCAGATGGTCCAAGAAATTTACCGGAAAAATTGAAAGGCGACGAACCACAATTCGTAAAAGAATATTTTGATTATTACAGAACTCCGCGTGGTTTTCAAGTTAATTCTGTAAATTCAAATGGAGCTTGGCTCTTAACCAATGCGATATCTTTTATGAATATGCCAATATTGGCTTATGTAAAAGAAATTTCGCCAAGACCAATACTTTTAATCGCAGGAGAAAGTGCGCACTCAAGATATTTTAGCGAAGATATTTTTAAAGTAGCAAATGAACCAAAAGAATTAATAATTATCCCAAATGCAGTTCACATTGATTTATATGACAAAGTAAATGTAATCCCTTTCGATAAGTTAAAAAGTTTCTTTAATGATAATTTGAAGTAATATATCCGATGGCGATTTGACACAAACTCAAACAGGGTGGATAAAGCAAATTGATAACCTCTAAAAGCCATTTTTGATTTTGGAGGTTTTTTTGCATTCAAAAAAAAAAAATTACGGGACAGATTTCTGCTTCCTTTAGTTCTCGTCTTGATTCAAACTAACTTTATTATTTGGGTGAAAAAAAGGCAACAATTGTCTTCAATTGGCATCTTTTGTCTGTGGTGACAAAAAACTATAATTATCTATTCGAAGTTTTACGAAATGAAGATAAAATAATTTTTGAAGCTCGTATAATTATTACAAAGACGATTGAAGATAAATAATATTAATTTTTTGTAAGCTGGTTTAATTTTTACTAACGACCAGTTTGGAAACATCTTACCCCAATTTGGAAACAGATCGTATGGCTTAGTTTATGGAAATTTGCAGTGTAATTTAAAATACTATAAAAATGCAAAAAACAATTTTCATTACAGGAGCTTCTTCAGGTTTAGGAAAAGCTGCTGCTAAATTATTTCAGTCAAAAGGATGGAATGTAATCGCTACTATGCGTAATCCGGAAAAAGAAACAGGACTCAATCAATTGCAAAATATTACAACTGGTTGCCCTTGATGTTACCAATCCTGAACAAATTCAAACCACAATAAATAAAATTAACGCTGTATATAATGTCGATGTTGTGTTTAATAATGCGGGGTACGGATTAATGGGCGCACTGGAAGCTTTTACCGATGAGCAGATCTTAAAACAGCTCAATACAAATCTTCTGGGTGTAATCCGGGTTACTAAGGCATTTATTCCTAATTTTAGAGAAAAGAAAAGCGGCTTGTTTATCAGCACAACTTCAATGGGTGGTTTTTTGGCATTTCCATTGCATTCTATTTATCATGCATCCAAATTTGCTGTTGAAGGATGGTATGAGGAAATGTCCTTTGAATTAGTAAGCAATTTAGCTAAGACTAAAAAGAGCTGTTTGCCGACAGCTCTTTTAAATATAAATAAATTTTAGAATGACTTTTTTAATTTTTATAGGTTTTACCTGTAAGTCAGTATTTTTGAAATTTGATTTCTTACTCGATCTTTTTTCAGATTTTTTGGTGCCATTTTAATAAATTAGAATTCATTTGAAATGGACAGCATTTAAATTTTTTATTCAAACACTCAGAAATGCAAAAAGTAGGTGTTTGAAGGACAAACACCTACTTTTTGCATTTAATTAAACTATTTTATGCTTTAACAGACGCTCGGTTTAACTCAGTGAGTGCATTGAAGATCATAAAAAACTTTGATACTTATTTTTTTTCAGCCTGAAAAAGATCATCTGAATTATCTGTAATAGGAATATATAATCGTTCCCAAACATCACTATCGACCATATCCCAGCTATGGCCTTTTCCTTTAATGTCTTCCGCGAGCAGCACTACACCAGGTTCTATTATAAAAGTACTTCCATCTGATACCTTAAATTTAATTTTACCTTTTACAGTTATTACATATTGTTTTCTTGGTGCTGGATGTGCATTTTTTTCCCACGCTTCGGTTTTATTACTGTACCAGAATGAAGCAGTATTCATATGCTTTAATGATGGTATAGAACCTTTTTCGAAGGAACAGGTGCCATCAGGATTATTGATAAGGCGGTAAGCAGGAATTTCCGACGCTTCTTCAAGAGCTTTTACCTGAACTTTTTTGTGATCTTGTGCATAATTGCTGTTTGCTGACATAAAGGCTACAGTTAGGATAAATCCTTTTAATAAGTTTTTCATTTTGATATTAAATTTAAAAGTAATAATTATTTTGTTATTGATTGATTGTATACAGAATCGTGAACCATCATTTTATTAAAGAATGGTTTGTATTTTGCCACCAGAGCAAGATGTCCGTCAAGCTTACCATACGTTTCTAAGTCTTCAAGAGAGTCAAATTCCATTGAGGCATTGTAGGTAAATGAATTGTCCATGACAGGTCTGGGAGTCGAGTTTGCAGGTCCGCCATAACGTACGTTTTTTACATAAGGCAGTTTTTTAAGCCCTTCAAAAAAGTTTTGAAACTCTTTTACCTGCGCCTCTGTAAGTTCTGGCTTAAGCCAAAATAGGAGGTAATGAAAATAAATTGTCTTAGGCTGAGGCTCTGTTTCATTTGTGTTATTTGCCAATACTTTTCCTCCTATAAGCGAAAGTGCTCCGGCACTCGCTGATGTGATAATAAAATTTCTTCGTTGCATACTATTTAGCTTTTAATTAAAATCGATTCTGTATTTCAAAACAAACTGCCATTTTCGGTCTGATACATCGGCTAGACCGGCATTGTTCAAAGTATAAATGGGACGGTTCTGAGCATCAACCGTAAGTCGTGATGACATGCCATTCATTAATAATGATACACCAGCATCATAAGTCAATGCTTTGTCGTGAAGACCGTCAAGATCTGAAAGCATCACACTTGCAGCCGGCTGCAGCTGCAGATTGTTTTTGTCTTTGTTGAAGTAGGGGAGTGTACCGCCAATTTGTACGTAATACGTATTACCGGTTCCTATCACAGGCGAATTATTTCCTGCACCATTAAGACTGCTTGCAGCTGTATTTACGCCGCTTGCAGGATTACTTACACCCGAGTAACGTACATAATTTGGACCATAATTATTATTCATAGCCATGGCGTAAGCACTAAAAGAGGTACCTCGGTCTTTGTTGATAGGCGTATCGTAGAAAAGGTCAACGGCAAAACTTTTTTCGTCATCATTGATGGTGCTTTTCGTTTGGTCTAAATGCCATAGTGCATTGTGCATGTATTCAAATCCTGTACCCAGTGCAAGTACTTTCTTTTTACCGCTGTAGGTTCCGGAGTGAAATGGTGAAGAATTGTTTTCTGATTCAAAGAATTCATATTTAAAATACCCTGAATAATCTTTATTAGGACTCGTTTTACTAAATGCGGCAACATTGTATTGCGGATCTGTACTTACATTAGTATACGGATCTGCGATTACCAAACGGTAATCTAATTTGCCTATTTGTCCTTTTGCATAAATACTTAATTCCCGAACTGTTTCATCAGATATTCCGGCATTTCCCGTAGCATAAGACGGTAGATCGTATAATAAAGTATTCAAAGGGCCGGTAGTAAATCTTGATAATCCTCTCCAGGTAGACCTACCTGCACCGGCAGCAATTATATCGCTGAATTTGTATTCTGCATAAGCATCCAGAAGCTCAAATGCAGGTGTTGTTTTAGAGGCAACATTTACGTTAGTTAAACCACCCTGCAATACAAAGGTAAAATTCTCAGTAGGCTGGTAAGCCATTTTTACCCTTACCCTTCTTAGTGATAAATCTGAAATACTATTGACCTGTTCACCATTTACCAAACTTCCGGGGTTAAGCTCTGCGTAACGCGCCCATATCTCTGCGTAACCGCTAAAGGAGATCGATCGTGTTTTTTCGTCGTTTAGATAATGTGTAAGTGTAGGGTTTCCAAAATCGTTCTTTTTTTGGGCACTTACCGTATTGATTGCCCCTGCAAGCAGAGAGAAACAGATCCCAATTTTTAAATAACTTGTTTTCATGTATCGTTAAAATTTACATTTTGTTTGGTAGTGATCACTACTTGTTTTTGACATGACAAAGGTAGATTCAGCATAGTCTTTGGGTTATTAGAAAAGTATTAGAAAGGCTATAGAATGTTATTAGAAAATTAGTTGATTTGATATTAAGTTGTTTAAATTCAAGCGTTTAAGTTTGTGGTTTACAGGGCTTGCAGTTAGTAGTCTTTTAGAAAAAGAAAATATTGTCGTAAATTTGATCTCGATTTTAAAATCAACGAATACAGATGAAGATATTGATAGTTGAAGATAACAGTCGGGTTTCTGCCCTTCTTAAACGAGGGCTCGAAAGTCAGGGTTATCAGGTATATATTGCAGAAGAAGCAGAGGAAGGTCTTGTACTTTTATAAAAGATTGATTTTGAATTGATTATCACAGATATTATGCTGGGAATAATGGATGGGATAACGTTTTGTAAAAAAATACGTAATTCAGGAAAAAAAGTCCCAATAATCATGCTTACGGCACTCGGAACCATTGACGAAAAGATTGAAGGATTTGATGCGGGCGCGGATGATTATCTCGTTAAGCCTTTTGAAATACGTGAACTTTATGCAAGAGTTAAGGCTTTACTGCATCGCAAGCACGATTCAGGAAATACTTTAGAAGAAGCATCACAACTAATTTATAATGATCTTGTTATGGATAAACGGACCAAGGTTATCTATAGAGAAGGACAGACTATCAATCTTACTCCAAAAGAGTTCAATCTCCTGCATTTTATGATGCAAAATCCGGAAAGACTTCTCACGCGTGATGAAATAGCAGATAATGTCTGGGGCAATAATTTTGATACCGGAACCAACTACATCGACGTTTATATAGCCTATCTCAGAAAAAAAATCGACAAAGGTTTTGATCAAAAACTAATTCATACCAAAGTAGGGATGGGATTTATTTTAAGCAATAAAATATGAAATTAGTAACCCGTACCGCTCTTGCTTATGCTATTCTAACGGCTTTTATACTTTTTGTTTTTGCCTACAGCGTGTATTTTGTATCTGAAAAAAACAGAAAAGATGAATTTTTTGACCGGCTTGATTATAAAATCATCTGGCGCGCAGAGTTTATATTTGACGCCCAAATCAATAAAAACCTGATAAAGTTTTTGCACATTAAAAACAAGAAAGTGCTTAATGAGGCAGATATAAGCGTGTACGACAGCTACTTTCATCTTTATTTTTCAGATAATATGCCGCCGCTTGGTAATCAAAAGATATTAGAATCTATAAAAAAGAAGCAGTCTTTAAACTGGTCGGATGATAAATACCAATATCGAGGTGTTTTATATATAGATAATAATAGGGAATTTTATGTAATAGGCAGGGCGGTAGATATTTCTGGTCTCAATCATATCAATGCTTTCAAAGAGAACCTGCTTTATGTCTATTTTACCTCTATAATCCTGATCTTTATAATTGGTTTTGGGTTTTCTTACTATACCTTAAAACCTTTAAAAGATATTATTTTCCAAATTAGAGATATATCAGAGCATAATCTGAATAAACGCATCGTAGTACCAAAAGCAAAAGATGAACTTTATGAGCTCACTCAGACTTTTAATGCGACTTTTAACCGGTTAGAGAAATCCTTTAATAACCATCGAAATTTTGTAACCACAATATCGCACGAATTCCGTACACCTCTGTCTATTTTGATAGCAGAAATTGAACTTGGAAAAGAACTCAATCAAACTGTTGAGGACTACAAAATATCATTAGATAATGCTTTAGAAGAAGCAAATCATGTTTCTCAGCTTTCAACTGCCCTTCTTGATTTTGCACGTGCTAACTATGACAGGTCTCAAATAAAAATGTCGGATATCAGAATAGATGAAATCCTGGTTGATGCCAAGCTTAATCTTTTAAATAAGAAAGATGTCAAATACAAAATAAGCATAAGTTATAGCACCTTAGACTATACTGATGAGAATTTTTACAACTATTTCGGTAATCAATACTTGTTGCAATCAGCCTTTTCGAATATAATGGAAAATGGATGTAAATATTCTGCAGATCATTCCTGCCACGTAGACATTAGCGGTGCTGCAGATGAAATTGTCCTGACTTTTTCTGATAACGGAATTGGTATTCCTGAGGGAGATTTAGAACAGATCTATGATTTGTTTTACAGGGGAAAAAACAAAAGTTATGAAAACGGTTATGGCGTGGGGCTCTCTATTGTTAAACAAATTATTAACCTACATAACGGTTCAATCGATGTGAGTTCAACTGTTGGAAAAGGAACAAAATTTACAGTTACGCTTCCTATATAGTTATGATAACAAGAGTGACATTTATAGTTATCATGTTTCTACTTTTGAATTAATTTACTTTGAGCACTACTGTAATGTATCTCATTAAAGAAAGATTAACCAATTCGTTTTTAAAATCCATGATAATTGTTTACTTTGCTTTGAGAGATTCGACTAGGAATTGGTGACTTATAAAAATTGCTATAATTTATTGAGTTTATTTACCAGATAACTTATCGTTTGTGCAATACTTTCAGCAGGAATAGAGAAATCATTTTCGATCCAATTTTTGATGACAGCAATACTTCCTTTTTCGCCAAATTGGTATGCCATTTCAGTAAAAGGCTTTACTTCGGCAGTAAGTTCTATTTGATTTTCAACTGGAAAATTATTGCGAACACTTCTCAGGATCCGCGACAGAATTCCGCTTCCATCCGCTTTGGTAAACACAATTTTACTCATCTGCTTATCGCTTTCCAGTAACTGGCAGCTGAGCAGTATCACATCATCCATATTGGTGCTTGTACGCAAAACCGCTGAGAGTTTTTCAAAAACATCATCTTCTATTTCAAGCAGTATATCCAGCGGAATATTATAATGCCTATAAAATGTATTGCGGTTGACATCGGCTGTTTTACACAGTTCGGTTATGGTAATTTCGCTCAATTCCCTCTCGTGCAGCAAACTAAATAATGCCTCGCGCAATATTTTTTTAGTATACTGAACCCTTCTGTCTTTTCTTAAATCCATCACAAATTATTTTATATACGCTACAAAAGCATTAGTCTTTGTTCGCTAATGTACAGTTGCATCCTTTTTTGAAACAACAAATACATTCTTCTTTAATAGTTTTACGTAGTAATTAAAAAGAACACAACGTTAAATATTGAACATATTGTATAACAAATATAGCTTTTTCATCAAAATTTAAGCGGATTGAAAAGGACAATGTTAAATTTAAAAAAAATGGAAAATAAGATATCACGAAAAAAAATACTGCTGACCGGTGCATCTGGAACTGTAGGATTTGAAACCTTGCAGCATCTGGTTCAGCATACGGATTATGAAATAACGGTTTTTGATGTAAAAACCCAAAATTCGGTAAAAAAACTGGCTCCCTTTCGATCTCGGGTAGAGATTATGTATGGCGACATCAGCAATAGAGATGAAGTGCTAAAAGTTGCAAAAAATAAGGATGTAGCGATCCATTTGGCAGCAGTCATTCCACCTCTTGCAGATATAGATCCAGAGATGGCTTACAGTGTCAATGTGAAAGGGACCGAAAATCTTATTTACGCCTTAGAGAAGAATTCACCGGATTGTTATCTGATTTTTAGTTCCAGTATTTCAGTTTATGGTGACCGGATGAAGAATCCCCAGATAAGTAGCACTGATATTTTGCAGCCCAGTCCCGGTGATCAGTATGGAGAAACAAAGGTGTTGTGTGAGTCGTTGATTGTGAAATCCAAACTATCATGGAGTATTTTTCGTCTGGCTGCAATTATGGGGAACCATAAGATATCGAAATTGATGTTTCATATGCCGCTAGATACACCAATGGAAATCTGCACGCCAAAAGATACGGGAAGAGCTTTTGCTAAAGCAATTGAAAACCAAAAAAAACTAGAGAAGCAAATATTCAACTTAGGAGGGGGAGAGGATTGTGTTATTACTTATAGATCTTTTCTGGACAAAATGTTTGCTGAATTTGGCTTAGGCGAAGCTGATTTTCCTGAAAAGGCGTTTGCAGAGAAAAATTTTCACTGCGGGATTTTAAAAGATGGTGAAGATTTAGATAATATTCTAGGTTTTCGACAGCAAAATTTGAATGATTATTTCGAGATGGTACGCCAGAAAATTCATCCTCTCCAAAAAAAGATCACCTTTATATTTAAAAGTATTATAAAAAAATGGCTGCTCTCACAATCAGAACCCTATCAGGCGTTTAAAAAAGGGAGCGTTAAAAAAATGAATCACTTTTTTAACCAATTAGAGAAAGAGAAGTTAGAAAAGGTTCTATTGTAAATCCTAAATAATATTACTTATGAAAATTAAAATGATAAGCTTGATAGTACTTTTAATAGTTAATTCAGCACTGTTTGCACAACATAATTTCAGCGTTGAAGTGTCAGGCATAGAACCCGGCAAAGGATCTGTTTTTTTTGGATTGTATGATAAAGAGAAAGGCTTTCTTGATAATGAGTCACAGATTGCCACCGCAAAAGTAAAAGCTACAGAAAATAAAGTGGTCTACACGTTCAAAAACCTACCGGATGGCGATTATGCTATTGCTGTTTATCAAGACTTGAATAATAACGGAAAATGTGATAGAAATATGATTGGTTATCCGATAGAAGGATTTGGATTTTCTAAAAATTATAAACCAAAACTCTCAGCACCTAATTTTGATGAAGTAAAAATTGCAATTAACCAGTATGCTAAAACCAGTATTGCATTGATTGTAAAATAGAAGACCGTTGCTTAGTTATGGGAATTACATATTGTTATACTCTGCTGCTCATGACTACATTAATATCTATACAGGCGGGCTTTAAATTTTCTTTTAGGAATTGCAAAGGGTGAGCCCCGTCGCATAAACGTAAGTTTTTAGTTACGTGATTAAGTGTAAAAAAAAGGCGCCAATTGTCTTCAATTGGCGCCTTCTGGTTTTTGTGACCTCGACGGGACAAATTTCTATAAATTTTATGGATGATTTGAAGAAATTGGCTTACTATATGTAGTACCTGTCTTTCATTGTCTTTGTAAATTTGGTTTAGATGTCCTGTTGGGGATTGATGTAAAATATTTTTAAACATTGATGCACTTGTTAAAATAATAACCTCCTAAGTCATTTGATTTTGGAGGTTTTTTTGATTCAATAAGTATTTCGATTTTGTTATAAGATATATAACCCTGAATTTACAGAGATTCTGATTCTAATCCTCAAGAATTAATAGGTGTTTGTTTTCTATAATCTTTTCTAAATGTTTAGGGTAATTTTTTAAATCTTTAGCAATATCTCCATCTTTAAATATATCAAAACAGTTATAAACTTTTAAAATTTCTACACCGCAAAAACGATAATTGCTTGTAATATTTAAAAATAAATCTTCGGTTCCTTTCCCTTGCATTAAAGATTGTAAAGGATTGTCAAAACTTTCAGCGGGTGCATTGAAAGTAGCAGAAATCATAAATTTTTTTCCCTGCATTTTTCCACCTGTCCCGTATTGCTTGGTTAAGTCTTCTCTGGTTCTTCCGTCGCCTGACAGAAACTTTTGACTGTGTAATCCGCTGTTAAAAACTTCATCTACATATTTTTTATATATCCACGGTGCACCAAACCAATTGACTGGTGTTTGAAGAATGACAATATCAGCTTGGAGATGTTTTTCTACTTCTTCATCTGCGTCGTAGCCGTCTTCTACTTTCGTTTCTATAATTTCAAAATCTTTTGATTCAAAAAAATCTTTAGCTTTTTGGTTGAAAGCATCGTTTAATAATCCTTCTGACCAATTGGGATACGTTAAATGTGTATTGATTAATAATACCTTTTTCATCTTTATTATAATTTCCTGATTTTGTAATTAAATAGTATAATCTATTGAACTCATATGTGCTTCGCCCATACGATCGCCATATATTGGGAATTTTGTAAAACAGATTTCTATACTTTGAATATCTTCTTTTGTTAAATGAATTTTTGACGCGCCAAGATTTTCCAATAAATGTTCCTCAGTACGGGTACCAGGAATTGGAACGATATTCGGACTTTTAGCAAGTAACCACGCCAGGGCAATCTGAGATGGAGTTGCATTCTTTTTTTTAGCATACTCTTTTAACCACTCTATCATTGGCATGTTCAGTGGTAAAAATTCTTTTGAAAAACGAGGAAAACCCGAACGGAAATCTGATTCTTTATCGTATTTAGTGGTTGTGTCGTATTTACCAGTCAAAAAACCCGCACCAACAGGAGCCCACGCGACAAATCCGATACCTAAATCTTCACAGGTTTTAAGCACTCCATTTAATTCGACATTACGTGTCCATAATGAATATTCCGACTGAACAGCGGATACTTTTTGAACGGCATGTGCACGCTGAATTGTTTTTGCACTTGCTTCAGAGAGTCCAAAATGCAAAACTTTGCCCTGTTGAATAAGCTCCTTAATAGTGCCTGCAACTTCTTCGATTGGCACGTTAGGATCAACTCGATGTTGGTAATATAAATCAATATGATCGGTTCGGAGACGTGTAAGTGATTCTTCAACAACTTTTTTGATTCGTTCAGGTCTGCTGTCTAATCCTGCAGTACCATCAATTGCGAACCCGAATTTTGTGGCAATCTTGACTTCATTACGAAAAGGCTCAAGTGCTTCGCCAACAAGTTTTTCATCTGTATAAGGACCATATACTTCTGCTGTGTCGAAAAACCTTACTCCATTTTCAAACGCCGTACGTATGGTTTTAATAGATTGTTGATGATTTGCAGGTGGGTTGTAATTTCCGACCATATTCATGCATCCAAGACCAATTTCTGAAACTTCCAGAGTTCCTAGTTTTCTTGTTTTCATATTGTTTGTTTTTTTATCGTTGATTTGTTTTGAATATGATGAAGTATTTGTTGCAGACAATAAGTTTGGTGCAATTAGCAAACCCGCACCAACAACTGCTGTTTGCTGAATAAATTTCCTTCTTGAATTTTCTTCGCTTTTCATATTGTATTTTTTAATGATACAAATTTAGATTTAGCGTAAGGAAGCAAAGGAAACTGATCACTAATAAAAAGGAAACAAATTACGGATAACAAAAAAAAACACCATCTTACGAAGGCGTTTTAGTATTAATTTGGACAAGTTGCAGTCGGTATTCTTTTGGCGTGAGATTGACCTGCTTTTTGAAGAATTTTGAAAAATAATTGGGATATTCAAAACCTAATTCATAAGCTACTTCTGCGGTTTTCATTTGAGGATTTTGTTCCAAAAGCTCCTTCGCTTTTTTGATAACAAATTCATGAATAGTTTCAAGTGTAGACTTTTGAGTAAAATGTTTTACAATATCACCCAAATAATTAGCGGTTAGTCCCAATTTATCAGCAAAATATTGAACATTTGGAATTTGAGGGACAGGTTGATTGTAATAATCAATTAAACTTTGTTGAAAATCAGATATGATGTGATTGTATTGTTTAGGATCGGTTAAAAACTGTCTTTTGTAAAATGCTTCAACTAACGAAATCAAAACATTAACGTAGGAAAGTAGAACCGAAAAATGTTTTTTATCGCTTTCGTAATATTTTATCATTAATTTAAAAACCAGACTAATCTCTTGTATTTCTTCTTCTGTTAAATATAATGCCTCGTGTTGTCCGTAGTCTAAATAAGTCTTAAATAAAAAACGGTTTTCCTCAATTATTTTTTTGGATAGCTGTAAATACATTCCAGTATATGTTGGTTCAACATCCCAGCCTGTAGTCAAAACTAACTCAGGACTATTAAAAAATACAGCATTAATTGGTTTCTCTGTGGGTGTAATTTTACTCTTAAAATTTATTTTGATTGAAATTCTGTAAAAATCAACCATTACCGCTTCTGATTTTAAAAGCATGTTTGGCGGGTCATAATAGCCAACGTCAATGTCATTGTCCAATGGTTTGTCCAACCCTATGTAATCATTGTACGATTTGAAGTCTTTGAAAAGTTTCATTTGTAGTTTGTTTTTGATTCTGATGAAAACTTCAGATCAATTGATTGTAGACATTAAAATTGCAGTAATGAAACAATTATTATGTCTTTATGCAAAAAATTAGTTTCTTATGAGGCTAATATAAGAAATATCTTTGCGATAATTGGTTTCTGGTCTAAAGGTGGGTAGATGTTTAATAAAATTATTTTTTTTAAATTTTCTTCAAATCCTGCGAAAAATGTTTTGTAAACATGTTTGTAAGTTCCAAAATAATTTTAGAAATCTTTAAGTTAATTGGATGAAGCGCGTTTGTTTTATGAAAGCGCATAAGGGGCTATTAAATAATAGAAAAGGCATAAAAAAATCCCATTTCGTTAGAAATGGGATTTTAATTTGGGACCTCGACTGGACAAATTTCTATAAATTTTATGGAAGATTTAAAGAGATTGGCTTACTACTGGTAGGGGATGTCTTTGTACGGCATCATAAGTTTGGTTTGGATGTCCTGTTGGGGATTGAGACAAAAATGTATTTAGTTTTATATATGATTTTGTCACAAAATGTAATCTGATGTTTTTATTTAAAGTAAAAAAATAAAAACTTAATTTTTTGTGGTAAAAAAGTAATCCACTCCATATTGTATTTGCATTTTGAATTGCATTATAATAAAAGTGCCAATGCAAGTAAGGCTATAAAAAACACCTGCCATGGATGATATAAAACGGAAAGTTCGAAAGAACTGGATACTAGGCAACAAACTCGACTATAATTAAATTAAAGTTTAATTTCTAAGAATATATTCAAAATTATACGTATTTTGGATCAGGATGATACTATATCAGTTTTTTTGAAATACCAGTTAAAACCACTGGCGAATTACAAGAGTTTATTGCAGCATTTAGCAATAAAGAAAATCTGCCAGATGCTATTACTTTTTTAGCAAATAATTAAGATCAATCGATCGTTTATCTGTGACACCATTTTTTTGCTGATGGTTTATATCTTACTTAGTTTAAGTGGAATCTTATCGTTCACGAATAATTATAATTTTAAGGATCGTAAAATACTAAAATACAATGTTCAAACATCAGGGAAACAAAAGAAATCTAAGACATAATCTTAAAATAGCCTCTTTATTATCATTTGTTGCAGGACTGGTAAATGTAGCGGGTTTTTTGGCAGTTCAAAAATTAACAACCAATGTTACAGGACACTTTGCTTTTTTTGTAGATGAGATTTTTAAACTTAATTTCAAGCAGGGATTTATTTACTTTCTCTATATCTTCTTTTTTTTCCTGGGATCTTTTTTTTCAAGTTTACTCGTTGAGTTTCTCTTGCGAAAAAATGAAAAATACACTTATGTAATTCCAACAGCAATTGAAAGCATAATTTTGTTCGGGATTGCTGTCTTTGGAGAGCATTTAATTATACAGAATCCTGACTTTATAGCCTATACCTTATTATTTGCAATGGGTTTACAGAATTCTCTGGTCACAAAAATATCTAATGCTACTGTAAGAACAACACACCTGACAGGGCTTTTTACAGATTTGGGAATCGAATTATCCCAACTGTTTTTTTATCATGAAGATTCCTTTAGAAAAAAGCTGTTTGTCTCGATAAAATTACGAATGACCATTATTAGCTTTTTTTTTACAGGAGGAATAACAGGTGGAATTTTTTATTCTAATATGGGATTACATGTTTTATTAATAGGAGTTATGGCTTTGCTTTTAGGACTCTTATATAACCGGAATTTGCAGTATACCAACATAGATATCGAAGAAAGAAATAACATGCTGGAGGATATTATTAATAAAGATACCGACAATCTGCGAGGTACGGTTATACTTGGATTCAACCTTGAATACGACACTTATCCCTATTCGTTAGTTGCCGGTAATCTTGGTACCAATCTTCAGGATGACCTTGAGCTGTAAGTACTGCAAATCTATTATGAGAATGGCATATTGTTGGCTGCCTGCTCTTGGGTAATCTCAATTATCTTATGCAAAAAATCGTTTTCTGATTTTGTGCGGCCGGATCCAAGGGTATTATTTACCCACGTCGTAAATTCGCTTTCCTTATCTATTTTTGCCTCAGCCAGGTAGGTAGTGATTTTTCTTTGGCTGCTGTCCCTGATATCCAGTAGCCATGACTTGTCAAATGCCTGATGTGTATCCAAGGTTTTGGTTGCTTGATTGAGTTTCCATAACTCCATTACGACTTGTGCTTTTTTTTCAGTTTTTTCATTAGCCTGCATGGGAATGATCTTAAGTCCAGGAAAGCAAGGCAGTAATTCATCAGTGGGTAAAATAGGATATATATATTCCATTTTTAACGCCTTGTTATTTCCCGAAGTAAGGAATTGCTCCATTGAGATAAAGAAGTCTCTGGAGGCACGTACGGCATTTGTTATCGTATTATTGGAAACGCTGACCAATGTAAAAAAAGTTGCAGGGTATCCTGCCAGGGGACTTAAAGCTGCCAATATCTTTATTAAGTATTCTTCATTGCGGAAATCTATACCTTCTATAGCAATAGGTACGGTAATTAAGGTCTCCGTTTCTATAAATTGTTTGGGAGCAGTAAGACTTATTCCCGTAATTTGAGATGTAGTATCGAGTATGAACGAGAGCTGATGTAAGCGATTGAGCATGAAATTGCGGTACCACAGCTCAATAGCCTTTTTAGCTACAGCTACTTTTGGCTGTTCCTCAATAGGAAGGTGTGCCATAGTGTAAAGCACACTTTGGTAAAGCCTTGTGTATAGAATATTCTCCTGCCGGTCCCTTGAATCAGAATCAAAATAAGCAATAGTAAGTTTTTCCATTTCATGGAACGCCTCCTGCATCTGTTCAAGGTTAAAAAAAGCAGCTTTTAAATTGATGCAGGCTACGTTGCGGTCATTATCCCCTTTTGGAGAAAATAGGCTATACACCTGATTGTTGGAATTATTTAAAGAGTTAATCCATTTTTTAATCGGCTTTTCCATATTTGCCCTATGTTTGCTATCAGTCATTTTCCTGCCATAGCTCGGATAAGGTTTTTCAGGATTTATAGAGGTGCCGAGTTTCTCCCTTGAAATTTCAAAAGCCTTTAGGGCTCCATGATGTTTGGATGCATTGGCTTCAAATTTGGCATCGGTTATCTTTAGCAAGTTTCGTACCCATTCTATCGCTATATCTCGAATATCAAGCATATTTTTCTGCCACTGATAGGCCGAACTGACTTCATAATTTTTTTCGATGGTATCTGTCCAGATGCGGTTGTAACGGCTTTCGAAACGATCAGTTATATTTTGTGGGCTCATGCTTTTTTGGGAATCTCTTAAGGTATGTTCTACAATTTCCCTGGAAGGATAAGGCAGCATTAGTGCAGTAGCTTTGTACATTTTGAAAAAGGGAAGAAAATTAAATACGATTTCAATGCGGTTTACACTTAAATCATTGGCAGGAATATTTTCAGTGCCATCAATGATATATTCTAGCAAGATATCTTTTCCTTCCTGCTTTATTGATAAAGTATTGGTTGTTCTTCTCAGATAGTTTATGATATATGTTTTATGTTTTTTTGTAAAGTCTTGAAATTTAGCGGGATGGAATATTCTGTGGAATTGCATGAGACCTTTGGCTTCTTCCAAGGGCATGGCAGGCAGATTTGCATGGAGAGCCTTGGGATCAAATAAATGCAAAAAGCTTATATCCAGTTTTAATTTTCCGAACCATTTGGAAAGATCGTCGAGCCCTGAGTAGGATATTGCCTGTACTGTCCTTGTAGCCAGAGCTTCTTTTAACATCTCGGCAAAATAGCAAACATCGGTCGTGTCAGGATTATAGGGTGGCAATTCTTTCAGGATTTCCACATAGTACTCGAGATTCTTACGCATTCCTTGCGGTACGATACTAATTAGGCTTTCGAATGTATTTAGGTTCAAGCCGGGAATGGTATGCAGGGTGAAGAGCAATATGCCCCCTTTTTGAAATGCCCGGTCGTAGACATGCTTATTCTCTATCCAATATTTTTGAGGTTCGCCATGGGTAATACCGTCCAATGCATTTGCAATGGCTATATAAGGGCGCTCCTTAAGCATCCCTGCCATCTGACGGTAAAAAGCTTTGCGGTCTGTCTGTCCAAGGAGCAGAGGTGCAGCTATAAAGAAATCTTCTGTATCGCTTTGATCAAGTATGGGATAAAGATTGATAAGGGATTCAGATAAGGAAAGGCTCCTGTGGAGTATATCGCGCATATGAATGGAGCGTACGGGATGTAGGCCTTCGATAAAAGTATTTTCAAAATTCAGGAAATACTCATCCTGAAGTTCGGAAAGTACTTCTCCTCGGTCTTGAGTAAATCCGGTGGATGAGGCAATATATTCAAGGAGCTGCGATGTATTGATTTTTATATTCATAGAATCTGCCAGAGATACCATTCGGAGTATTTCTATTTTGGCAGCGGCTCCGATACGTTGATTGAGCGTTTTTATTTGGGCATCTATTCGCTCGTGTATCATCTGACCACGGGTTAATAGAAAGGTATATTCAATAAGAAGGCCTCTTTGACTAACTTGCTCCCAGACAGGCTGCCATTGGGAGATATCAGGATGTATTTTTCCCTTATTACTAAACTGCTTGAATATTTCTCTGGCTTCTTCTGGGGATAGAGAAATATCGATATGGCGCACTGCTATCCTGGATATATCGGATCCATAACGGATCCAGTCTTCGTGACGAGAGGTAATGATATATTTTACAGGTAGCTGTGCGGTAAGTTCCACTAGATGTGCCCAATATTCCAGAGCAGATGACAAACCGTCTACGACCACTAGTGGATATTGCCCGATGGCAACCCGGGATTCCATAAACTCTGTAATGGAGTTGGCTTGTTCATGGTTTCTTACGCTGCTTATGCGATAAACAGTATGTTGAGGGCAAAGATTGTAGCTCACTTGCCAGGCCAGTGTGGATTTACCTTGTCCGCTTGATGAGCGTATGATAACGACATCACTTAATTTCAAGGTATCATATATTTCCTTTTCCCAAAACTTCCTGCGTGCTGGTAGTCCTGAGGCAATATGATAAGGTTGTGCAGCCTTGCCATCATAATAATGACTGTCATTTCCAGCACTGCTGTTCAAATAATCTACGGGTTCAATCCATTTATGTTTGATAGCCTCATTTATAGGTGCTTTTGAAAAAGTATCATTAATATCTGTAAAAAGCAGTGCTAGATTTTCATAACCTATAGTTTGACGTTTTTGCGACCATTGAAGCACATGATAGGACAAACCGCTAATAAACTGCATTTCGGTACCACGGTTAACATTCCAATTCTTGTAGAGATGTCCATTTATTTCTTGAGTAAGCTCAGATATAGTATGTTTTTCAAAGGTAATTCTTTGCAAAAAATCCACAATATTAAATTCATTTTCATAGACCAGTTTTATTTTTTTCTGCCAATGTTCAAATGCTCGGTTACTTAATCTGGAATCAAATAATTCTTGCAAAAGACCTTCAGCTATTTTAAAGTTATAAACCAGCCTGAAGGTACTCTGGAGATCGGCAAGGTAGATCGGTATAAAATTTTGAAGCACTCCCATTGCCCAGAAATCAGCTGCATTAATTTTGTTTTCGGAGGATTTTAATTGGATATAATTGTGACTGTCTAAAGTTAACGCGGGACGGATAAGATCTACGTCCTCAATACCTTCCAATCGAATTGTAGTTGTCGAGTTTGAGTCGGCGAGCTGTGCTAGCAGTAAGTGGCAGCTGTAAAGCATTTGGTAGTTGATACCACGAAAATTGACTGCCCCGCCGGTCCTTTTACGTAAAAGTTCTTCCAAAGTGTAAGAAGTAAGAGCCGTGGAAACTTTGGAGGATTTACTCATATTGGTTTGTTAAAAGTTAATATTTTGTTGGAAGAGAAAGATACAGAAAAATTATTAGTTTTAATTTGGAAATAGACTTCCTTATAAGGACAAGAAGTGCTAATGATTAAACCTTAATCATTTCTAAGTTTAAATTACTTTTTTATGAACTTAAAAAAGCGGAATTATGGAGAAAGATATTGACTACAGTAATTCAAAGTTGACACCGGAAAAGGCTTTACAGATGCTTAGATCTGAGGGATTAGATATTACTATTGAACAGGCAGAGGAAATCTTGTATTTCTTAAGAATAATTGCTAATATCGCTGTGTTAAAACATTTAAATGTAACAAAATGAGTAAGATAGCGGACTTGTACATTCGTGTAAGTACTGATGAGCAGGCAGAAAAAGGTTTCTCGCAACGTAATCAGGAAGAAATGTTAAGAAAATATTGTAGCATAAACCAAATACAGATACGTAATGTAATTTATGAAGATCATTCAGCAAAGACTTTTAATAGACCTCAATGGAAAAAATTCTTAGCTGATGTGAAGAAATATAAAAATAAAATTAATCTGGTTCTTTTTATGAAATGGGATAGATTCAGCCGTAATGCGGGTGATGCTTATCAAATGATCAATGTCTTACGGAAACTGGGTATTGACCCGCAGGCTATAGAGCAGCCACTTGACCTGAGTGTTCCGGAAAACAAAATGATGCTTGCATTTTACCTGGCTGCCCCCGAAGTTGAAAATGACCGTCGAGCATTAAATACCTTTCAGGGACTTAGAAGGGGTAAGAAAGAAGGAAGGCATATGGGCATGGCTCCTTATGGATATGCCAATAAGATAACTGAGGATGGAAAAAAATATATTGCCATTGTACCGGAGAAAGCAGCAAAACTAGTTTGGATATTCGAACAGGTTGCTAGAAATGTTTTTAGTACCGAGTCTATTTACCAGATGGCCAAGGACAAGGGACTGATCCTGTCCAAGAGTAACTTGTGGATCATCCTTAGGAATCCACTTTACTGCGGAAAAATAGTAGTTCCTAAATACAGAGACGAAGAAGAAAGATGGGTAACTGGACAACACGATGCCATTATTAGTGATGGCTTATTTTATCGCGTACAAGATGTACTTGACAGTAAAGCGAGGACATATAGGCCAAAGATTAAGACAATTGAAAATTTCCCATTGCGAGGTTTCTTTCTATGTCCCGAATGCGGTCAGAAGTTAACAGGCAGCAAATGTAAAGGAAGGAATAAATATTACTACTATTATCATTGTGATAAAGATTGTAAATGGAGAGTTAACTCTGAGATTGTCAATAAAATATTTAAAGACAATTTAAATAAATTCAAACCTTTACAAGAGGTAAAGAAACTATATGCGGCAGTTTTGCTTGAAGGATACAGAGAACACACTGGATTAGTAGCTAACGAAAAAAAGAAGTCGCTTGAACAAATTGCAGCTTACGAAAAGAAATTATCGGTTGCCAGAAATCTATTAGTAAGTGAGAAAATTGATGCTGAGGACTATAATCTGATGAAGAATGAATACAATGAAATTATCAGTAATCTGGAAAAAGAGATAGGAAATGTAGAGGACGACAGAGGGAATATAGAGTATTTAACGAACTCGGGATTGGAAAACCTCTTGAAGCTTGGTGAAGCCTTTGATAATGCGAGTTTAGCCGATTCAAGGGAGATAATTGGTTTAATTTTTCCTGAAAATTTTACATTTCGAGAAAACAAAATCCAAACCGCTAGGATCAACGAAATGGTTAACTGTATATACTTGGTAAACAACAGATTACGGGCAAAAAAAAACGGGACAAAAGATGATATTTTTCTTTTGTCCCGAGTAGTGACCTCGACTGGATTCAAACCAGTAACCTCTTGAGCCGTAATCAAGTGCGCTATTCAGTTGCGCCACGAGGCCTTTTTTGTTTGCAATAAGCTTATTTTTTGTACCTTTATTGTGCCCTTATTGTGCCCTTATTGCGGGTGCAAAGATAGGAATAAATGTGAGATATCCAAGCATAAAATAACATAAAAATGAAAAAAAATGAAGATTGAAAATTATATACGTGATATTCAGGGATTTCCAAAAAAAGAAATTTTGTTTAAAGACATCACTCCGTTACTAAATGATGCGATAGCCAGAAAAGAGGCGCTTTCTATTTTAGTAGGATCGCTAAACGGACAAAATATAGATAAGGTTGTAGGAGCAGAGAGCCGGGGTTTTTTCTTTGGTATATTATTGGCTCAGGAATTAAATGCAGGTTTTGTTCCTGTGAGAAAACCCAAAAAACTTCCTTATGAAATAATATCGGCTTCTTATGAACTGGAATACGGTATAGATAGTTTAGAGATGCACACAGACGCAATAAAAAAAGGCGACAGGGTTTTGATTCATGATGATGTTTTAGCGACAGGAGGGACAGCGAAGGCTGTTTGTGAACTTGTAGAAAAATTAGGAGGTGAAATTGTACAATGCAATTTCCTGATGGAACTTAGTTTTTTAAACGGAAGAGAAAAAATTAAGGAACATCCAATTTTTGCTGCTATTACCTATTAAGGATAGAAATTGTCAAAAATAAAAAATCCCAATTCTGAAATAATTCAAAATTGGGATTCTTATGTTTTGTAGAAAACGATCTTATCTCAAAGTAGCTCCAAGTTCCGTCTCGAAAGTTTGTTGCAATTTAGACATGATTTTGTCAATTTGAGCGTCAGTAAGCGTTTTTGTATTGTCCTGAATGGTAAAGCTCAAAGCGTATGATTTTTTTCCTTCCGGAAGCTTTTCACCTTCATAAACATCAAATAAATTGACATCTTTCAAAAGTGACTTTTCAGTTTGCTTCGCCAGATTAAAAATACTTTCATAAGTGGTGCTTTTATCAATCAATAAAGCAAGATCTCTACGAACTTCTGGATACTTAGGAATTTCAGTATATTTAATTTTTCCCGTGATGATTTTCAATACCAAATCCCAATTAAAATCAGCAAAATATACATCCTGTTTGATTCCGAAATGTTTTAGTATTGATTTTTTTACAACACCCATTTCTACTAATGTGTCATTGTTGTAGCAAATCGCAGTTCCTTCTGAAAATATATCGGTTTGCACCGGCGCATTAGAAATTTTGTCAATTCCCAAACGGGCAAGAATTCCTTTTACATATCCTTTTAATAAAAAGAAATCAGTAGTTTTTTGTGGGTTTGTCCAGCTTTCTCTATTTCTGTTTCCGGAAACCAATAAAGTCAGATGTTTGTGTTCTTCGTATCCGTTAAGATATTTATGATATGACTTACCGTATTCGAATAATTTTAAATCAGAATTTTTTCTGTTGATGTTATATGAAATAGCCTCTAAACCAGAAAACAATAATGACTGGCGCATGGTAGCCAAATCACTGCTTAAAGGATTTAGCATAGTAACATTATGCTCTTCTTTTAATACGGTTGATAATTTAGCATAAGCTGCTGTAGTCAACGAATTGGCCATCATTTCATGAAAACCTTGCGAGTTTAATTGAGACGCAATTACATTTTGTACTTTATAATCTTCAGTTCTAGGCGAATTAGAAACTGTTGCATTGAATTTTTTTGAAAAGTTAATGTTGTTATAACCGTAAACTCTCAGGATTTCTTCAATTACGTCAATTTCTCGTTGTACATCTACACGATAAGCCGGTATTGTTAAACCTAAACCAGAATCAGAAACGCTGTTTACTTTAATATCTAAAGAAACTAATATCTTTTTGATTGTATCTTTTGGAATTTCCTGACCAATAATTTTAGAAACATGACTAAAGTTTAGTAAAACAGAAACATCTTCTGCTTTTTTAGGATATACTTCTACAACATCAGATGTCAATTTACCGCCAGCGACCTCTAAAATTAATAGAGCAGCACGTTTCAATGCATATTCAGTGATAGTTGGATCAATTCCTCTTTCAAATCTAAAAGAAGCATCCGTATTCAATTGATGTCTTTTAGCTGTTTTACGAATACTTACAGCATCAAAATAAGCACTTTCTAAAAATATAGTAGTTGTACCTTCAGTTACACCTGATTTTTTTCCACCAAAAACACCTGCAATACAAAGAGGACCTTTTTCGTCACAAATCATTAGATCCTCTTTATGCAATGTTCTTTCAACATCGTCTAAAGTGACAAATTTTGTACCTTCAGGAACCGTTTTTACAATTATTTTTCCGTTAATTTTTGCAGCATCAAACGCGTGAAGAGGTTGACCTAATTCGTGTAAAACATAATTAGTAACGTCAACAATGTTATTTTTTGGAGTTAGTCCAATAGCTTTTAAGCGATCCTGTAACCATGCAGGAGATTCTTTTACAGAAATCCCTGAGATTGTTACTCCGCAATATCTTGGTGCTAGAAGTGGCTCTTCTACATTTACATCAATTTTCAAAGTACGCATGTCAACCCTGAAGTTACTTACAGACGGAGTAATTAATTCGATATTGACACCGCGTTGCAACATTCCGGCTCTTAAATCACGTGCTGTTCCAAAATGACTCATTGCATCTGCACGATTAGGAGTTAATCCTATTTCGAAAACTTCATCATTTACAACTTGAAATACTTCTGATACTGCTGTTCCGGGTGCCAATGCAGCATCCAGAACCATGATTCCGTCGTGACTTGTGCCCAATCCTAGTTCATCCTCAGCACAAATCATTCCGTGACTTTCATGTCCGCGAATTTTTCCTTTTTTAATAGTAAATTCAACACCATCTTTATCATATAAAACAGTTCCAATAGTAGCTACCGGTACTTTTTGTCCTGCTGCAACATTCGCCGCTCCACAAACAATTTGTATAGGAGATTCTAAACCAATATTTACAGTAGTAATCTTTAATCTGTCTGCATCAGGATGTTTCTCACAAGTAAGTACGTGCCCTACAACAACACCTATTAAACCGCCTTTAACCGATTGGTATTTTTCGACCACTTCTACTTCAAGACCTAAATCTGTTAATAGTTCTGAAGTTTGCTCAGAAGTCCAGTCTGTTTTAATAAATTGTTTTAACCAGTTATAAGATATTTTCATGTTAACTTTTTTATTCTTTGTATAAGGATACAAATATAAGGATTGCGTGTGGTAGTAAGAAACAATTTATTTGGTTTTTTCGAGCTGTTTTTATTCAGTATTAAAGTTTCTGTTATTGAGTATTCTACATATTTACTGCTAATATTTTATTAATTTATAATTAAATATTAGTTATAAAAACGAATGTGAAATATTTGTGCTACTATGTGAATGAATAGTGCTATTCTGTTAAGAAGTATGAAGGTAAATTTGAAATGAATCAAAAACATAATATCATGAGCAATACCATCCAAAGACCTGAATTTAAGGCGAAATATGACAATTACATAAACGGCAAATTTACCGCACCGGTTAAAGGCGAATATTATGATGTTCTTTCTCCTATTGATGGAAAAGTATTTACAAAGGCCGCACATTCAGGCAAAGAAGATTTAGAATTAGCTGTAGATGCCGCATACGAAGCATTTAAAACCTGGGGAAAAACATCAGTTACAGAGCGTAGTATTTTATTAAATAAGATTGCACAAAAAATAGAAGATAACCTAGAGTATATTGCTACAGTAGAGACTATTGATAACGGAAAACCAATTCGCGAAACACTTGCTGCAGATATTCCGTTGGCAATTGATCACTTTAGGTATTTTGCAGGCGTAATTCGTGCTGAAGAAAGTTCAATTGCAGAACTTGATTCTCAGACAGTTTCTATTGCTTTAAGCGAACCATTAGGTGTTGTTGCCCAGATAATTCCATGGAATTTCCCAATTCTGATGGCAGTCTGGAAAATTGCTCCGGCATTGGCCGCAGGAAATACAATTGTTTTAAAACCCGCAGAAAGTACTCCAATTTCTATTTTAGTACTAATGGAATTAATAGGAGATATTCTGCCTCCCGGAGTTTTGAATATCGTAAATGGCTTTGGTGCAGAATTAGGCCGTCCGTTAGTGACCAACAAAAAAGTTTCTAAAGCCGCTTTTACTGGTTCTACCACTACAGGACGTTTGGTGATGCAATATGCTACAGAAAATATTATTCCGGTTACTCTGGAACTTGGTGGTAAATCTCCAAATATATTCTTTCCGTCAGTAGCAGATCATGATGATGACTTTTTTGACAAAGCAATCGAAGGCGCTGTTTTATTTGCCTTAAATCAAGGTGAAATATGTACTTGTCCGTCAAGACTATTAATTCATGAGGATATCTACGAAAAGTTCATTGCAAAAGTTATCGAACGTACGGAAGCAATTATTGCAGGAAATCCGTTAGATAAATCAACAATGATTGGTGCGCAGACTTCATTAGTGCAGAAACAAAAAATCATGTCCTACATTAAACTTGGCAAAGAAGAAGGTGCAGAATTGTTGACAGGAGGAGATGAAAATCATTTAGGAGGAGACCTTGAAGGCGGTTATTATATCAAACCAACTTTGTTTAAAGGGAATAATAAAATGAGAATTTTTCAGGAAGAGATTTTTGGACCAGTACTCGCAGTAACAACATTTAAAACTACTGAAGAAGCTATAGAAATCGCCAATGATACTATGTATGGTTTGGGAGCAGGAGTATGGACACGTGATGCACATGAAATTTATCAGGTTCCAAGAGCGATCCAATCAGGTCGTGTATGGATCAATCAGTATCATTCTTACCCAGCGGGAGCACCTTTTGGAGGTTATAAACAATCCGGAATTGGTCGTGAAAATCATAAAATGATGTTAGGACAATACCGTCAAACCAAGAATATGCTGATTTCATACGATAAAAAGAAATTAGGTTTCTTCTAAAAATAAATTACAACCCCTATATAAATTAGAGAGCAATATGTTAAACAAAAGTGTATTGTTCTCGCTAATAAATCATCTATATGCTACCTAAAACTATGAAAGCCGCAGTTATTAGAGAATTTGGTTCTCTTTTACAAATTGAAGAAGTCGAAGTTAAACGCCCGGGAAGAAATGAAATTCTTGTAAAAGTAATTGCAAGTGGAGTTTGTCATACTGATTTACACGCAATTGAAGGAGATTGGCCGGTTAAACCGAAAATGCCATTAATTCCGGGTCATGAAGCTGTAGGATATGTAGTTGCTTTAGGGCAGGACGTAAAAAATGTTAAAGAAGGAGATGCAGTTGGTGTGCCATGGCTTTATAGTGCATGTGGTGGTTGTGATCAATGCATAACGGGTTGGGAAACATTATGCGATACACAGCAAAATGGAGGTTATAGTGTAGATGGAGGATTTGCAGAATATGTAATTGCAGATGCAAGATATGTTGGGATTTTACCATCTAATGTGAATTTTATGGAAATGGCACCAATACTTTGCGCAGGAGTAACCGTGTACAAAGGACTTAAAGAAACCGAAGTAAAACCTGGTGAATGGGTTGCAATTTCAGGAATTGGAGGTCTTGGACATGTTGCTGTACAATACGCAAAAGCAATGGGAATGCATGTTGCAGCAATTGATGTTGCCGATGATAAACTTGATTTGGCTAAAAGACTTGGAGCAGATTTAGTAGTAAACGCAAAAAATCAAAATCCTGGAGAATTCTTAAAGAAAGAAGTCGGTGGAATGCACGGGGCATTGATTACCGCAGTTTCTCCTATTGCTTTCAAGCAAGGTCTTGAAACATTAAGAAGAAAGGGTACAATGGCACTCAACGGACTTCCTCCGGGAAATTTTGATTTATCAATTTTTGATACTGTTTTAAACAGGATTACAATTCGAGGTTCAATTGTAGGAACTCGTAAAGACATGAAAGAAGCAATTGAATTTGCTGTTGAAGGAAAAGTCAAAGCTACCGTTACGCCAGCAAAACTGGAAAATATTAACGAAGTTTTTGACAAAATGAAAAAGGGGCAAATTGAAGGACGAGTCGTTCTTGAAATTGCAAAAGCATAATTAAAATCATAAAAGTAACAAGCTTATAGTATTATAAGTTTGTTACTTTTTTAAATTATTAGAATCATGATAAAAAGACTTGACGCCACACAAAAAGCTATTGATTTAATAAAAGTTCTAAAAGAAAAACACGGTAATTTAATGTTTTACCAGGCTGGAGGCTGTTGTGAAGGTACACAACCACAATGTTTTGAAAAAGGCGGATATTATCAGCGTATGGGAGATGTTTGTATAGGAACTATTGAAGATACTGAATTTTGGGTCGACAAGGATTTATTCGAATATTGGAAACATGCGCATTTTACATTAACGGTAATAGACGCTTTTGGAGTAGGGGGCTTTTCACTGGAAACTCCTTTAAAAAAAACATTTCAAATTGAATATCGAATTTTTACTGAAGAAGAAGAGAAAGATCTTGAACCGGTTAAGTTTATTGATTAAAGAGCAGTTCAAAGAAACGGAGTTGTAAATTAATAAAGTTTTTTTGTCCATTATATTCACTAAAAAATGATAAAAAATAACATTTAAATCGTTTCGAAAAATGAGTTATTTCTATTATGTTCAAACCCGACAGGTTTTTAAAACCTGTCGGGTTTACTATGTGTAACGGTTAGTAAAGCTTCTATGAGAATCTAAAAAGGACTCCAATTTATTACCAAAGGCAAAATGCCATAATCGACTGCGAGAAACCTTTGACACTTGGCAGTTCTGGATCCTTGTGCCTTTTAAAGAAAATTAATTAACATACAGTAATTGATATTGCTTAGGAGTAATTCCCTCGTGTTTTTTAAACAACCTGATAAAATAATTTGCGTCTTCAAAACCGGATAAGTAGCAAACTTCATTTATTTGAATTGCAGGGTTTCGAAGTAATTTTTTAGCTTGTTTTATTTTTTCATTCAAAATATACTCAATCGGACTCATGCCTAACTCTCGTTTAAAGAACCGATAGAAAGATGCTGTGCTCATACAAGCTTTGTCACTCAGGTTTTTAAGGTTTATATTTTCTTTTAAATTGAGTTTAATAAATTCAGTTACTTCAAAAATCGGATTGTTGGATTGAATTGCAATTCCATCATCAATCGATTTTATCGTTTGTGTTTGTATAATTCGGATTAGTAATTCCTGCAAAGTCAAGTCAGCAAGAGCGTCTTTGGTAATAGAAGTTCCCATGCATTCCTTAATCAGTTTATTGATTGTTGAAGCAAGATCTACATTATTGTAAAAGAAATAGTTTTGATAATTTAATTGCCAATAAGCATCAGCACCTTCTTTTGGATAACGCTCGTTTAGAAAGTTTAATGTCTCTGTTATTTTAGGTTTGTCTATTGCTAATGCAAGGCATTGGGTGGGATTTTCTCTGGAAGCTTCAGGAAAATCAATTTTCATTTCTACGTTCGACGGAATAACCACTGTTTCGCCTGGCAGATAATCAAATCCGGGTTCATCAAAAAGATGCATTACTTTTTTACCTCTTAACATACTGGTTACCACAAAATCATTGAATTTTAAAGGAACCAGGTTCGAAGATTCGTAGGTTTCGAAAATATTTAGTTCACAATGGTTTAGTGTATAAACGGTCCTGTTTTCGATAAGAGTTTTTAATGATTTTTTATTTGATAATTGCGGAGGATTGATTAAAGCACGTTGGTTATTCATTGTGATTAAATTTTAAGTAAAGACTTTAAATTTAATAAAAATTTTAATAGAAAACTTACATTTAACGTTTAATTAAATGAGTTCTTCAACATGTTTTTTTATGTTTTCTGCAATTTTTTTGGTAGGCAAATCATTTTCATCGTCACCAAAAGGATCTTCAATTTCTTCAGCGATAAGCTCTAAACTAGCCAATACATAAAAAATGAAAACAACGACCGGAGCAACAAAATAACCCAGACTAATAGAATAACCAAAAGGTAATGTCATGGTGTAAAAGAAAATGAATTTTTTTATAAAAGCGCTGTAAGAATAGGGGATAGGAGTGTTTTTTATTCTCTCGCACGCTCCGCAGATATCAGTAAAAGATTGTAATTCTTCATTTAAAATAATAAGTTGATCCCCTGTGATTTTTTTAGCATCATATAAATCGTTGATCTTATGAAACATCATTCTTTTTACCTGATTCGGTTTATGTTTATGATGATCAATTTCAAGATCTACATCTTCAAAAAGTTGTTTGCTCGTTTCAGAATCATGCAAATGTTTGTGTAAAATTGAAGCATAAGTGGGAATGAATTTTCTGAAAAACTTTCGATCGTTTTCATCTTTAAGCATTGCCGAAAGTTTGATAGCCAGATTACGGCTATTATTCACGAGACCTCCCCATAATTTCCGACCTTCCCACCAACGATCATACGCTGTATTGGTTCTGAAAACAAGCAATAACGAAATTACAAATCCTAACATTCCGTGCATAATTGGAATGTTGTGGATGTAATCGTTTTTACCAAATTTAAAATACGCGATTTCAAGATATCCGATAATACAGGAATAAATTCCGATAGCGATCATAATCGGAAACAGCTTTCTTACGGTATCTGATTTATGAACATGGAATATAAAAGTAAACCAATCTTTTGTATTATATGAGATCATTGATGTTTGTTTTGAAACAAATTTACTTTAAAAATTAATATTTCCAGCCAATTCTTTTAAGGCAATTTCGGATAGTTTCGCTTCATATTGTGCATTACTGTAACGTACTTTTGCGTTAACATAATTTAATTGAGCTGTTCTGAAATCCAGAGTTGTAATGGTTCCAATTCTAAATTTGTCCAGCGTGATGTCTAAATTTTGTTTTGCAATTGCTTCGTTATCTTCTTCAAGACCAATTAATTCCAGATTGGTCAAGTACGTTTGAAAAGCAGTGCTTAATTGTGTATTTAGAATCATATTTTGCTGCTCAATCGCAATTTGAGAATTTTCGATTTCCAGTTTTGCTACCTTTTCATTTCGGTGTTGGTTAAAACCATCAAATATATTCAGAGTAGCGTTAAAACCATAATTAAAACCTTTTGACGAAGCTTCACTTGTAAAACCTAAACTAGATTGCGTTTCAGAAAAATTGTAACCGGATGTTAAGTTTACTATCGGATATCGATTTGCTTTTACCTGTTTTAGCTGTAATTCGGCAATTCTTTTGTTGATGATTTGCGATTCTAAAGCCGGGTTCTGTTTCCGTGCTAATTCCATTAAATCAATCAAAACCAATTTATTATCAACTTTTACCAAATCAGTTACAGTAAAGTTAATTTTAGGGTCACGGGCTAAATATTGATTCAGTAATATTTTGGCATTCGCATAAGATTCCTTTTGTCTTAACAAGGCTACCTGATCTGAATTTAAATCTACCTGAGCATTTAATACCTCAAGTTTCGATGCTTTTCCAATGCTGAAACGATTCTTGGCTAATGTTAATCTTTGTTTTGAGATTACAATTGTAGTATCTAAAGCAGATAATTGCTGTTGTTGCTGTACTAAATCATAATAAGCCGAGTTTACCTGACCAATTTTCATTAAAATGGTTCTTTTTAATTCCGCATCGCCTAATTTTTGCAACTCTTTTAACTGGTCTAATCTGGCAAACATTTTCATACCGTCAAAAACAGTCCATCCTAAACTTACACCATAATTTAAACTATTGTTTTTAGCATTGTTTAAGGATGTCGAAGTTCCATCCTGACGTGTTTGTGATGAATTTGTGACACTGTTATTGTCTGTAACAGATGCTGTAGCTGTTGGTAGCATACCTGCGTTTCCAACAGTTACATTGGTTTCTGTGATTTTCGTATTGTTTTTGGCGATCTTAATTTCAAAATTATTTTCCAAAGCTATTTTCATAGCGTCTTCAATAGTCAGGACATCCTGAGCGCTGCTTTTTGCTATGCAAAACAAAAATAAAACGATACTTATTAATGTTGTTTTAGTTTTCATGTGATGAATTGTTGGCTGCGAATTAAGCTTTAAGACGAAATTCGCTGTCTATATTTTTTCAAATTTTTAATATCTATTTAATGCTCTCTCTTTCATATTCTTCGATATGATCAAACTCAGGATAATGTTTTCGGGCTTTAGACCACATTAAGTAAATCGCCGGAATTACAAAAAGGGTCAATGCCAATGAGAAAATAGTTCCTCCAACAATAACAACTCCCATTCCGATTCTACTTGTAGACGCTGCCCCAAGAGACATTGCAATAGGTAATGCTCCTAAGGCAATTGCTAAACTGGTCATCAAAATTGGACGTAAACGCGCTTCTGATGCTTCAAGAATTGCTTCGAGTTTTGGTTTTCCCTGTTCTCGTAACTGATTTGCAAATTCTACAATCAAAATACCATTCTTGGTCACCAAACCAATAAGCATTACGGTACCAATCTGACTGAATATATTCCAGGTTTGATTGAACAGCCATAAGGAAAATAAAGCTCCTGCAACTGCCATTGGTACTGTAAGGATGATAATTAAGGGATCAATGAAACTTTCAAATTGTGCCGCCAAAATCAAAAATATTAATAATAACGCTAATCCAAAAGCAAAAGAAGTGTTAGAGCTGCTTTCGACAAAATCTCTTGATTCTCCACTTAAATCTGTTGTAAAACTTTCGTCCAGCACTTTTGCTTTTATTTTATCCATTTCCTTAATACCATCGCTTATACTTTTTCCCGGTGCCAAACCTGCTGAAACAGTTGCTGACATATAGCGGTTGTTGTGATACAATTGCGGTGGATTACTTTGTTCTTCCACATTTACAACATTATCCATCTGGATTAGTTCTCCTTTTTTATTCTTAACAAACATCGAAGTTAAATCCAAAGGTTTAGAGCGGTCTTTTTGATCAAATTGACCAATAACCTGATATTGTTTTCCGTTTTTAATGAAATAACCAAAACGTTGTCCGCTTAATGAAAGTTGCAAAGTCTGAGCGATATCAATAATTGAGATTCCTAGGCTTTCTGCTTTTTCACGATCGATGCTCACATTGATTTCAGGTTTATTAAATTTAAGGTTAACATCAGTGACAGAGAAAACATCACTTTTGCCCACTTCATCCATAAAAACAGGAATCTTCTCTCTTAATTTTTCAAAATTAGGAGCCTGGATTATATATTGAATCGGTAAACCTCCACGTCTGTTAACGGCAATTGTAGGTTGCTGAATAACCGATGTTTTAGCATCCGGATATCTCTTGGTCATTTTTGTTAACTGATCTGCGATTTCTTTTTGAGACCTGTTTCTTTCGTCCGGTTCTTTTAGCGACAACCTGACAAAACCGCTATTCGTTGACGAAGATCCGTAACCAGGCGAAGTAATTACCAAACTTACTTTTTTCTCAGGAATCGAATCATCTACCAATTTAGAGATTTCCTGCATAAAACGATCCGTATATTCGTATGATGAACCTTCAGGAGTTGTCATTCGCATGGTAACAGAACTACGGTCATCATAAGGAGCAGTTTCTTTTGGGAGTATTGTAAAGAATAAATAAATGATTCCAAAACAAGCAATAAGAATAGGGAAGGAGATCCATTTTTTTTCCATGAATTTACTTAATGCACTTGCGTAACCACTATTTAATTTTTCGAAAAATGGTTCAGTTCTAACATAGAATTTTGATTTTTTCTGTTCTCCGCCTTTCATTAAATAAGCATTTAGCATTGGCGTCAAAGTCAGGGATACAAAGGCAGAAATTAATACCGCGGCACCAATAACGACTCCAAATTCCCGAAAGAGTCGACCTACGAAACCTTCCAGAAAAATTACAGGCAAAAATACTGCAGCAAGCGTTACCGAAATAGAAATTACAGCATAGAAAATTTCGTTAGAGCCTTTGATTGCAGCTTCAATTGGCGACATTCCTTCTTCGACTTTTTTGAAGATGTTTTCAGTAACAACGATTCCATCATCAACAACAAGACCCGTTGCCAAAACAATAGCCAATAAAGTCAATACGTTGATTGAAAACCCAAAAAGCCACATGATAAAAAAGGTAGCAATCAAGGAAACCGGAATATCAATCAATGGCCTGAAAGCAATTGCCCAGTCTCTAAAAAACAAGTAAATAATAATGATTACCAAAATAATCGAAATTCCTAAAGTCTCTGCAACTTCAAGTACAGATTTCTTTACGAAAATAGTATTATCAAGCGCAATATTTAGTTTAATATCTTTTGGAAGATCTTTTTTTAAGGCGTCATATTTTTTGTAGAATTCAGATGAAATATCAAGATAGTTGGCTCCCGGCATTGGCACAATAGCCAGACCAATCATAGGTAGTCCGGATTGACTTAATTTTGTTTCGATATTTTCAGGACCTAATTCTGCACCTCCAATATCGCTTAAACGAACAATTTTGTCTCCGTCCGTACGGATAATAATATTGTTGAACTCTTCCGGTTTAGAAAGATTACCAACCGTTTTTACCGTTAGCTCCGTATTATTTCCGGTTAGTTTTCCTGAAGGCAATTCGACATTTTGCGCGTTTAATGCATTACGGACTTCGGCTACAGTACAGCCATAAGCAGTTAATTTTACAGGATCAATCCACAAACGCATTGCATAACGTTTTTGTCCCCAAATTTGCACACCGCTTACACCGGGAATAGTTTCTAATCGTTGCGAAATGACATTTTCGGCGTAATCACTTAATTCTAATGCACTTCTGGTATCACTTTGAACCGTCATTGAAATGATTGCATCACTGTCAGCATCAGCTTTTGATACGACCGGCGGAGCATCTATATCCTGCGGTAAACTCCTGATCGCTTGCGAAACTTTATCACGAACATCATTTGCAGCTTCTTCCAGGTTTTTATCCAGATTAAATTCGATAGTTATATTGCTGCTTCCCTGATTACTCGATGATGTAATATTTCGGATTCCGTCGATAGCATTTACAGCCTTTTCGAGAGGTTCAGTAATTTGCGATTCGATAATGTCAGAATTGGCTCCTGTATAATTGGTTCTAATAGAAACCTGTGCGGGGTCAATTGAAGGAAATTCCCTGACACCCAAAAAAGTATAACCAATGAAACCGAATAAAATAATCAAAAGATTCAGTACAATAGTTAAAACAGGTCTTTTTATACTTGTTGTTGATAAACTCATTATGAAGTAATATTTTAGATTTTAGAGTTGAGATTTTAGAATAAAGAAAATAGAGTACAGATTATAGATTTAAAATTTAAACTCATAATTCATAACTTATAACTCAAAACTATTCTTTGACTTTAACTTTTATAGGTGCATCATTTTTTAAGGACATAACACCACTAGTAATCACTGTATCTCCGGCTTTTAATCCTGATAAAATCAAAATAGAAGCATCTGTTCTCGTAGTGGCATCTACCATAACTTCTTTGGCTTTGCCCATATTAGCAATGTATACTTTTTTACCGTTTTGCACTGGTACTATTGCTTCTGTAGGAACAACAATTGCATCTTTAATAATATTTAAAGGTAATTTGACATCAGCGAATGTTCCCGGAAAAAGCTTTCCGTCAATATTGTCAGCAATGGCACGAATTTGCAAAGTACGTGTTGCAACTGCTACTTCTGGTTCGATGGCATAAATCTTTGCAGTATAAACTTTATCTGAACCGGAAACCTTAAACTCAATTGATGATCCGGTTTTTACTTGTGAAGCGTATTTTTCAGGTATAGAAAATGTAATTTTTAATTTTCCGGTATTAACTAATTTGGCAACTAAAATTGTTGGCGTAATATAGGTACCCGGAGAAATAGAGCGCAAACCAATTTTTCCTGAAAAAGGAGCCTTTACAGAAGTTTTGGCAATTTGAGCCCTGATTAATTGACTTTGCGCTTGTGCTGATGCGTGATCTGCTCTTGCTACATCAAGTTCTTCCTGACTAATCGCTTCCTTTTGAAGTAATAATTTGGCTCTTCTTTCGTTTTCTGCAGCCAAACCTTCTCTGGTTACAGCCTGTCTTAATTGTGCTTTAAGTTCAAGATCATTAACCTTAAAAAGGACCTGACCTTTATTGACATTACTGCCTTCATTAAAGTAAATTCCTTCGACTATTCCAGAAACTTCGCTATGAATTTCTATCTGCTCGTTAGCCTCAATAGACCCTGAAAGTGATAAGTTATTATCGAAAGTAGCTGTTTTAACAACTATTCCGGTTACCGAAGTAGGTTTGTCTTTGTCTCCAAAATTTTTAGACTCTTCGTTTTTCTTTTTGTTAGAAACTATTCTGTAGGTTATAAATCCTCCGATGCATATAATCAGTAAGGCGTAAACAAGGTTTTTTACTTTCATAAAATTGAGTAAATGTTTTTTTTGGGTGTGTTTTTAGTAAGCTTGCAAATTTAACTTTTTGAAACGAAAACGAAAGATGTTAGGTTTTATTTAACACTTGATTAATGTTAATTTTAAATGTCTTTTAACAGCTATTTATGTTAAGTTTTTGTAATTGGACATAGTTTTTAGGAAAAGGTTTAAAATGAATTCGATTTATTTTGGAAATAATTAGAGAATCAGATTCAAATTGAAAACTATCAAACTTTTTATGTGTTTTTACCTATGTTTTTTTACTGCAATGAAGTGTCTTTTTTAAGCTTTGTAGTTACTAAGTCGTTAGGTTTTTGAGTTTGTGATTCTAAATCCTGAAATGGTGCACTTTGCTGAAATAAGATTTTAGTATTTAATCTTTTTTTATTTAGAACCTTTGTAGCTTAACTAATATAATTCCAGATGTTTTTCTTTTTTGTCAATTCAATAAAAATAGCTTTCAGTATAGCATGTTCCGGTTTTTGTAATGGCGCATCTTCTTTAAGAATTTTCAAGGCGTAGTTTCGGGCAAGACCCAAAATGTCCCGGTCACGAACAATATCCGCAATTTGAAGGTTTAAAACACCACTTTGTTGCGTTCCCATTAAGTCACCCGGACCCCGGAGTTTAAGATCGACTTCGGCAATTTCGAAACCATCATTCGTCTGAACCATAGTATCCATTCGGGTTTTACTGTCAGAACTTAATTTATAGCTCGTCATTAAAATACAATAACTTTGTTCAGCTCCACGGCCAACACGGCCACGTAACTGATGCAATTGTGATAACCCGAAACGTTCTGCACTTTCGATAATCATAACACTTGCATTAGGTACATTTACCCCAACTTCTATTACGGTTGTGGCGACCATTATGTTCGTTTTACCTTCAGAAAAGCGTTTCATTTCAGCATCTTTATCTGCCGGTTTCATTTTTCCGTGCAATATCGAAATTGAATATTGAGGTAACGGAAAATCACGCGAAATACTTTCGTAACCGTCCATTAGATCCTTAAAATCCATTTTTTCAGATTCCTGGATCAAAGGATAAACGATATATATTTGTCTTCCCAGAGCAATTTCGTCTCTTAAGAATTTCCATACTTTAAGGCGGTTACTGTCAAATCTGTGTACAGTTTGAATTGGTTTTCTGCCGGGAGGTAATTCATCAATGACCGAAATATCTAAATCCCCGTACAAACTCATAGCTAATGTCCTTGGAATTGGAGTAGCTGTCATCACGAGAACATGTGGCGGAATCTCGTTCTTTTTCCACAGTTTTGATCTCTGTTCAACTCCAAAACGATGTTGCTCATCAATTACAGCCAACCCAAGGTTTTGAAACTTTACCTTATCCTCCAGTAAAGCATGCGTGCCAATTAAAATATGCAGACTTCCGTTTTCAAGTTCTTCATGGATGATTCTTCGGGCTGCAATTTTAGTCGAGCCTGTAAGGATTTTTATATTGATGTTTAATGTATTGGCCAGTTCTGATAATCCTATAAAATGCTGATTTGCCAGGATTTCTGTTGGGGCCATCAGGCAAGCCTGAAAACCATTGTCAATTGCCAGAAGCATGCTTAAAAAAGCAACAATAGTTTTTCCGGAACCCACGTCACCTTGCAATAATCGGTTCATTTGGGCATTACTTCCCATGTCTGAACGGATTTCTTTAACTACTCTTTTTTGCGCATTTGTAAGCTGAAAAGGCAGATGATTCTGGTAAAATTCATTAAAAAATTCACCCACTTTTGTAAATGGATGTCCTTTTATTTTATGTTTCCTAATCAGATTTTTAGTAATTAATTGCAATTGAATAAAGAACAATTCTTCAAATTTTAATCTAAATTGTGCTTTTGCCAAAGCTTCAGTACTTTTAGGAAAATGTATATTGAATAAAGCGGCTCTCTTTGAAATCAGCTTTAACTCTTCGACTAAATAAGGCGGAAAAGTTTCTGTAAACAAAGCCTGTGTTTCAATAAACAATTGCTCCATCATTTTATTGATAGTGCGGTTTGAAATACCTCTGTTGGTCAGGGTTTCAGTCGAAGGATAAACAGCTTGCATGGCTGAACGAAGACTTTTTTCATGCTCGCTTAGCAATTCAATTTCCGGATGCGCCATACTAAACTGACTTCCGTAGAGAGAACATTTTCCAAAAATTACGCAAACTTCATTTAGTTTCAAACTTTCACGTATCCATTTATGTCCCTGAAACCAATTCAGGTCTATTTGTCCTGTATCATCCACGAAAGTGGCCACCAGACGCTTTTTGTTTTTAGCAAACTCAACAGTTTTGACATTGATGATTTTACCTATAATCTGAACTTCAGCACCTGTATTTTGAAGTTCATTAATTTTGTAATAACGGGTTCTGTCAATATATCTATTCGGAAAAAAATTAACTAAATCTCGATATTTATGAATACCCAGTTCCTTACGAAGCAATTGGCCACGATTGGGACCAACACCTTTTAAGTATTCAATTGGGGTTTCAAGGAGATTATTAAACATTAATTTATTTTAGATTATTGATTTAAGAATATGGAAAAAAGATTTTGATCTGTTTTCTATGCTCTATTTTCTATTCTCTTTTAGTAAGCGAAGATAGATTTTAATTAGGAAATTTAAAAGTGTTATCAGATCTCAAAAATAAAAATCTGAAAATTATAATGATGATTTTTTAGTCTTATTGTAGTTTTTGATTTAATCGAAAAGCCTTTAGTAATAAGGTACAAAAAAATTTAATAATATATAAGCATTATTTTTTTATTAAACGAAGCAACCATTTAACACAATAAGAATCTATTAAATATACAAAGTCTTAAAAACTAAAATAAATGAAAAAAATAGGGATTGCAGTCATTCTAATGTTAATTTTCATTTCTTGTTCAAATGAAAAAGCAAAATCACCAAAGGTATCTGATTATCATGGAAAATGGGAACTAATTGAAGTGACAGGTTTTAGACCGGCCAATATTATCTTTGATAAGTTAGGCTGGCAGGAATCTTATGTTTTTAATACTGATGAAACATTCACAAAGACAAGAACAAAAGACAACAAAACAACTACTGCCACAGGTAAATTTGCAGTTAAAAAGCTCGATAATGAAACACATTTTGAATTAACTTATGAAGAAAACAATGATATTATAGGGACTTGCACTGGAAATTTAATCGAGGATCTTTCTATTAATAAAGAAGGATTACTGGTAAATTCATGGCAAATGTGCGACGGCCCGGGATTGATATATAAAAAGTCGAAATAAAAAGCTGTAAGTTTGCAGGGATATAAAAGAGTATTTAATTTTAAGTTATTGAATGCTCTTTATTTTTTTTATTTTAATTTTTAGAAATGACAACACATTTAGCGCTTTTAAGAGGAATCAACGTTTCCGGCCACAATATGATGAAAATGGAAGCCTTGAAAACCATGTTAGAAAATATTGGTTTTCAAAATGTGCGAACCTATTTACAATCCGGAAATGTCTTTGTTGACACCGACGAAGAAAGTGCTTCGAAAGTGGGTTTTATGATCAAACAGGAAATTTTTAAGGTTTTTGGACATGAAGTTCCTACAATTGTCATTACCAAACAAGATCTGGAATTGTGTTTTAAGAATAGTCCATTTTTAAAAGAAAAAGAACTGGACATGAAAAAACTTTATGTCGCTTTTGTCTCTGTAGCTCTAAAAAGTGAAAATATAAATGACTTAAAAATCAGCCAGTTTAAACCTGATGAAGCGAGTATTGACGGAAACAGGATTTTTATTAAATACGCTGTTGGAGCAGGAAAAACAAGATTCGATCAAAAATATATTGAGAAAAAACTAAATGTTACAGCGACTATTAGAAACTGGAATACGGTTACTAATTTGTTGGCGATGTATTCTGAATGAGAAAATAAAATAGTTTTGCTGCGTATTTCATGAAGTTCGACAAATCTAGATTTGCAAAAAAAAAGTAAAATTAGCAGCATTTTTTTTAAACTATCAAATCACAATACCAAAATCCAAAATCAAAAGGATTACTTGTATTAGCATCACAAGCAGTATTAGAAGAATCTTGAATTTTAGGTTTTTCGTATTTGCGATAAACGATTTCTCCTATTTCAAATTTTATTGGTTCTGAAAAAATAGGACCGTCAAAAGTAAAGGTATGAAATTCGCCATTTTCACCACAAACATCTACATTTTTAGGTAAATCGTTTATGAATTCCTGATCGATAATTCGGCCAGCAAAACTTTTATCCAGATATTGTTCATTTACGCAAACTACAATTGTTTTAAAACCGAGTGATATAAATTCCTGAATTAAGTCTTTGGTTGGGATTTTCCAAAGAGGAAAAACACCTTCAAAACTAATTTTACCCAATTGATCTTCGCGGTATTTACGTAAATCTTCCAGAAAAATATCTCCAAAAATTGAATGTGTAATTCCTTGATTTTTAAGCTCTATTAAAGTTTCGGTCAGTACGTTCTCATAAACTTCCATCGTGGGCATTTCCGGAATCTGCAAAATCTTTAATGGCAATCCGATACTTTTTGCTTGCGCTTCAAGTAATTCAATACGAACACCATGCATAGAAATTCGTTGAAATTCCTGATTGACACTCGTTAATAAATATTCGATTTTATAATCAGGATCCTGTATTATTTTATATAAAGCCAAAGCAGAATCTTTTCCGCTGCTCCAGTTAAATAAGGCTTTTTTTGGTGTTGACACTTCGTAATAATTTTCTATTGTAAACATACAAATTTCATTCGATTTGTTAGCGAAACCTTTGTAACTTTGGGATTTTGCCTTCAAATTCATTTCAATGAAATACATCTTTTTATTTATTACCAGTTTCGTTTTTGCGCAACAAACTAAATTCGTTGATTTTAAATCGGTTAACGGACAATTAAAATTAAACGCAACCGAAAAATCCGTTTCAGGAACGGTTGTTTATCAATTTGATATTCTAAACCCTATTGATACGATTAAAATCGATGCTAAAAACATGGAATTTTCTCATGTTCAAATTGATAATAAAGACGTGCTTTTTATCAATACAGGCAAAGAATTGCAAATCATCAGTAATTTTCAAAAAGGAGAGAAGCATCTTACTTTTGAATACTCAGCAAAACCTAAGCAAGCTTTGTATTTTGTAAACATTGAAAATTCTGAAGTTCAAATCTGGACACAAGGACAAGGAAGATATACGAGTAACTGGTTTCCGAGTTTTGATGATGTCAAAGAAAAAGTGATTTTTAGTTTGGGAATTACATATGACAAGGATTATCAGGTAGTTTCTAACGGAATTTTAAGCGAAAAGAAATCAAACGGAAATTCAATTCATTGGCAATATCGCATGGAAAATCCAATGAGTTCCTATTTATTGATGCTTGCTATTGGCAAATACGACAAGAAAGAATTTAGGGCAAAATCTAAAATTCCGTTAGAATATTATCTTGAAAATAAGGATACCAATCGCTTTGAACCAACCTACAGATATTCAAAACGTATTTTTGATTTTTTAGAAAAAGAAATAGGAGTGAAGTATCCGTGGCAAGTTTATAGAGAAATTCCGGTTCGTGATTTCTTGTATGCCGGAATGGAAAACACCACTACTACACTTTTTGCAACTCGTTATGTAGTGGATTCAATAGGTTTTGAAGATCGTAATTATACAAATGTTGATGCTCACGAATTGGCACATCACTGGTTTGGCGATCTAATAACGGCAGAGAACAGTACACATCACTGGCTTCAGGAAGGTTTTGCAACTTATTATGCTGCATTGGCTGAACGGGAGATTTATGGCGACGATTTTTTCTATTCAAAATTATATCAGACAGCGCAGCAGATAAAATTTGCTTCGAGATCTGATACTATTCCGGTTTTGAATGCTAAGGCAAGTTCATTGACTTTCTATGAAAAAGGAGCGTGGGCACTATTTGTTTTGCACGAGTCTATTGGAGATAAAGCCTTCAAAAAAGCCATAAAAAGTTATCTGAAAAAGTACGCTTATCAAACTGTTAATACACAAAATTTCTTTGATGAAATTAGAAAAGTATCCAATTTTGATTTGGAAAAATTTCAGAAAACCTGGTTGGAATCTACCGCTTTTGATACCCCGGCGGCGAATGCTCTATTGAGTAAAAACAAAGCAATTCAGGTTCGGTTAGAAGTTGATAAGCTAAAGAAAACGCCATTGGTCGAGAAACAGGATTTTTTAAGAAAGACTTTAGAATCGGATGTTTATGAGTCTGTAAAAGAATCGATTGTAAGTCAAATAGAAAGTGAGAAATACGAAGATAAAAAAGAATTATTACAGGTCGCTTTGCAAACTAACAATATACAAGTTCGTCAGGCTGTTGCTGCTTCGTTGAGTAAAATTCCCGAAGGCTTTAGAATTGAATACGAAACTTTGCTGAACGACAAATCATATCAGACCCAAGAAGTTGTCCTGTATTATTTATGGAAAAATTTTCCTGATCATCGCACAGAATATCTGAACAAATCAAAAAACTGGATTGGTTTCAACGATTATAATCTTCGAACTTTATGGCTTTCATTGGCTTTGTCGACACCAAATTATAGTGATAATCCAGAAGATTTAGTTTCGGAGTTAATTGCTTTTTCTTCCACAAAGTACGAAGCTACAACGAGGCAAAATGCACTTGAGAAACTTCTTTCTTTCAAAATTATAAACGATCAGGTATTATCAAATTTGGTAAATGCAACTACACATCATATGTGGCAATTTTCTAAATTCGGAAGAGACTCCATTAGGTTTTTATTAAAAAATTCCGAAATGCGTGCTTCGTTTGAAAGAATTTTGCCTAATTTGAACCCCGATGAACAATTTCAGCTGAATCGTTTGTTGAAAGAATAAGGAACAAAGAATATAGAATAAAGAATATAGAGAATAGAACAAAGAATATAGAATATAGAACAAAGAATATAGAATATAGAATATATAGAATAGAAGTAAGAGGATAAGTAATCAATTAGAGCGCATAGAAAATCTTTGCTCTATATTCTATTCTCTATATTCTCTAATCTATTTTCTAAATAATTACAAAACCTACAATATATTTATGAAAGCATTGGTTATTTCTGGCGGAGGAAGTAAAGGAGCGTTTGCTGGTGGCGTAGCGCAGTATTTAATAGAGGAAAAAAAACATGAATATGATTTGTTTATAGGAACTTCTACAGGAAGTTTACTTATTCCGCATCTGGCGCTTGGTCAGATAAAAAAAATTCACTCCGTTTATACTAATGTTACAATGAGCGGAATCTTTAATATTTGCCCATTTGTAGTTAAAGTTAAAGATGGAGTTGATATTGTTACAATCAATCACTTCAATGTTTTACGTCAGTTTTTTAAAGGAAAAAGAACTTTTGGAGAAAGCAAAGGACTGCAGAAATACATTAAAGCAAACTTCTCGTTATCAGATTTTAACAAGCTGAAAAAACAGCATTGCGATGTTGTTATTACAGTAACCAATTTTACTAAAAACGAATCGGAATATAAGTCTATAAAAGATTGCACATATGATGAGTTTTGCGATTGGTCATGGATTTCGAGTAATTATGTTCCGTTCATGAGTTTGGTAGAAAAAAATAACTACGAATACGGAGATGGCGGATTTTCTAGTTTAGTTCCTATTCGTGAAGCTATTAATCGTGGTGCAACAGAAATTGACGTAATCATTCTGGAAACGGAAGTTAATATGACCAAAACGGTTATTGGTAAAAATCCGTTTTCTTTAATGATCGATTTGTTCCGAATTGCCTTAGATCAGGTTGAAAAACACGATATTGCTATAGGAAAACTAATGGCAAACAATAAGAATGTAAAGCTTAACTTATATTACACACCAACCAGACTCACTGATAATGCACTTATTTTTAATAAGGAAGTAATGAAAGAATGGTGGGAACAAGGCTATGAATATGCTCAGAATAAGTCTGAGGTAATGAGTGATAACAGGTAATTTATTTAATTGTAAAAAAAAAAAACAGATTCAATAAAAATGAGTGAATTTAGACATAGTGTTTGCGAACCAACAAAGCCAAAAATTATTGAAAAGGGAAAGATTGATTCTTCGGAAATAATAAAAACATTTCAAAATTTTCCATGGAAATTACATCTGGAAGAGATGGAAAATGCAAAGAACGTATATCATTCACCTTCGCTTGAGTTTGAAAATTCAGGCAATAGAAATGCCCTGTCAATATCTGCTGTTGGTAAACCTGATAAATATGAATTTTATGTATTTTTTAAAAGAGCTAAAATTCAAAAAACCTGGTTTGGCTTAAGTGAAAAACTCAACAAAAATTTCATTTCTGAATTGACAGATCAAAATGAAGAAAAAACAACAGAAATATTAAAAGCTTTGGCTGATAATGATTTGGCTTTTTTAGAACAAAATTTTCAATAATAACCTGTTTTTAGAATTCAGATTGACATTCAATACGTGTTTTAAAATGAAAAATATAACCTTACTTCTGTACTTCTTGTTTTCTTTAAATACATTCAGTCAGGACAATTTATGCAGAACTTCGATCTGGAATAATGCAGCACTGTTTCAAAAAAACGAACTAAACAAATACACAAATAATGATTTTTCTGTTTTATGGAATAAAACAGAAAACAAGTATGTCTACGGCGTTATTGGTGACAATTACCAGAGAATATTAATAAAATTTATTTCGATTAAAAGAAATGATAAAAATAAAAATGAATACATTGTTAATGGCAAATCGCAGGTTAAATCAAATATATGTGATTTTGCTGGGACAATAACAATTACAAAGATACAAGAACTTAAAAAAGTGAAATTCGGACTTGATGATGAATATAAAAATTCAGGTATAAAAAGCCAGGGATTATTGGTGGCCAATTATAAGTTTGTTGAAAATAAAAATCAAAAAAACACAGGAGAATTTCAAGGAAAGCTAGCAACTATATTTTATGTAGATAAAAATGGTTTTATTAAATACGATGATATTGAAATTCATAAAGATAGCTATTTCAATAATGCATTTGTAGGCACTTGGAAATCTAATAATTCCGGCAAAGAAAAAGTATGCAATTGGGGAGATTATCGTGTACCTAATACAAATTGCGATTTTGATATAGGAGCAGGGGAATTAAGTATATCAAAAAAATACATAAAAAATGGCTGGGTAGATGAACCACATCAAAAATGGTGGAAATAAAAATTTGACAAGATAAATAAAATCATAATCAATCTTGTCAAACTGCAATTTTACCACAATCCGGCAACTTCATTCTTAATATAGCCTAAAGCAGCATTACTTGGAGATTGTTTCTCTAATAAATCATTCAAAAGTTTCTCACGCAACTTATCTGCATTTTCTACACGATCGCTCATAGCTGCTTTACGGATAATTTGGATAGTCGAATTTTTGGCAGTTGTAATAATTGTCCAACATTCGTCAGACATATATATTTGCTGTGTCAGATTGTGTTCAAATTCATGCTCGATCTGATCGATTAGAAAGTTTTCGTAATCATGCTTTTCGTTAGAAATTGGCGCAATTCTTATAAGTAATTTCGTCAGGTTAATACGCTCTAAAAACAATGTCATTCGCTCATAAGCCTGCAAGCGTATTGGTAAAGATTCTTTATGCGCTTCCTTGTTCAATAAAAAATTGTGCTTTTTATCATTGTTTTTTATATGTAATTCAAAAAAACTGTAAGCAACAAATCCTGTAACAATAGCTGGTAAAGTATAACTGGCCAATTCTATAATTCTTGTAAAATCCATTTGGTTCAAATTTTCAACAAAAATATAATTTTTAGGGAGAAATCCACTTTAAATTAATTGTAATAAACAAAACGGAAGTCTACTTTTGTACATTACTTTCAAAACTGCCTGAAATACAATATTAATGGATTCATATATTATAATTTTACTTTGCTTGGCTGCTTTCGCTGCGGGATTTATTGATGCAATTGTTGGCGGTGGTGGATTGATACAGACACCAATGGGATTAATTTTATTACCCAATTTACCAGTTTCAACAGTTATTGGAACGTTAAAAATTCCGGCTTTTAGCGGAACTGCTTTTGCCGCATTTCAATATATGAAAAAAGTTGTGATTCAGTGGAGGTTGCTGTTGATCATGATGTGTTTAGCCGTTCCGTCGGCATTTTTAGGTTCAACTTTGCTAACGATGGTAAGTAATGATTTTATGAAGCCGCTTTTGCTGGTAGTATTGTCTTTATTATTTGTTTATACCTATGCAAAGAAAAATTTTGGGCAGCATGTTGCAAAAGATCATTCTCCTGCAACACAAATATTTTATGCCGTTATTATTAGTATAATTGTTGGTTTCTATGACGGATTTATTGGTCCCGGAACCGGTAGTTTTTTTGTAGTGGCTTTTATTGCTCTTTTAGGCTTTGATTTTTTGCATGCTTCAGCAAATGCCAAAATGGTCAATCTGGCTACTAATTTTGGATCTATATGTTTGTTTATGATAAAAGGAAAGATCATTTGGTCAATTGCAATTCCTATGGCAATTAGCAACGGACTTGGAGGATGGCTTGGTGCTAAATTAGCAATTAATAAAGGAAATGGCTTTATTAGGATTTTCTTTTTAATTGTAGTAATCGGTACATTGATACGATTTGCCTATGATGTATTTTATAAATAATTTTTGGTCTAAATAATTGATGTAAGGCATTATAACTTATAGCTCAAATAAATATTTTAAATTTGATTTAGAGAAGTATTACAAGTAATACAGATTAAATGGACTTATATTACTTATATGGTTTAAAAAAACAGCATCCCTTTTAGAACCTTAATAACTTAGTAGCTATTTCAATCAATAATTCTTATTTTTGCACTAATTATGGAGAAAAATTTCATGCAAAAGTACATTGACCAACTCAATGAAGCACAAAGACAGCCTGTTTTAAAGAAAGACGGGCCAATGATTATTATTGCTGGTGCAGGTTCAGGAAAAACTCGTGTTTTAACAATTAGAATTGCTTATTTGATGGCTCAGGGCGTTGATGCATTCAACATTTTGTCGCTTACTTTTACCAATAAGGCCGCCCGTGAGATGAAACACAGGATATCTGATATTGTAGGAGCAACGGAGGCAAAAAACCTTTGGATGGGAACTTTTCACTCGATTTTTGCACGTATTCTTCGTGCGGAATCAGATCATTTAGGTTACCCATCGAATTTTACGATTTATGATTCTCAGGATTCGGCAAGACTAATTTCTTCTATTATAAAAGAGATGCAGCTTGATCGCGACGTCTATAAACCAAAACAGATTCTGGGCAGAATTTCAAATTATAAAAATAGTTTGATTACAGTAAAAGCATATTTTAACGATCCTGAATTGGTCGAGGCTGATGCAATGGCAAAAAGACCAAGATTGGGAGAGATTTATCAGCACTATGTAGATCGTTGTTTTAAAGCAGGAGCAATGGATTTTGATGATTTATTGCTGAAAACCAATGAGCTATTAACTCGTTTTCCAGAAGTATTATCCAAATACCAAAACCGTTTTCGCTATATATTGGTTGATGAGTATCAGGATACAAATCACTCACAGTATTTGATTGTAAGAGCGTTGTCAGATAAATTTCAGAATATTTGTGTTGTTGGCGATGATGCGCAGAGTATTTATGCTTTCCGTGGAGCGAATATTAATAATATTTTGAATTTCCAGAAAGATTATGAAGGCGTAATAATGTTCCGTTTAGAGCAAAATTACCGTTCAACGCGAAATATAGTTGAAGCGGCAAATACTGTAATGGAGCACAATAAAACCAAACTTGATAAAATAGTCTGGACTGCAAATGATTTTGGTCAAAAAATTAAAGTCCACAGAAGTTTAACAGATGCTGAAGAAGGTCGATTTGTAGCGAGTACGATTTTTGAACAAAAAATGCAGAACCAGCTTCATAACGGTTCATTTGCGATTTTATATCGTACCAATGCACAATCCCGTGCAATGGAGGACGCTTTAAGAAAACGTGATATCCCGTATCGAATTTATGGCGGATTGTCATTCTATCAACGTAAAGAGATTAAAGATGTTTTGTGTTATTTACGTTTGGTAATTAATCCAAAAGATGAAGAGGCATTGGTTCGAGTAATCAATTATCCGGCACGTGGAATTGGTGATACGACTGTTGAAAAACTGACAATTGCTGCCAACCACTACAAACGTTCGATTTGGGAAGTGATGGTGAATATTGATAAAATTGACTTGAAATTAAACACAGGAACGAAAAATAAAATCAATGATTTCGTGACGATGATCCAGAATTTTCAGGTGATTGATCAAAATCAGGATGCTTTTTATATTACTGATTATGTTGCCAAGAAAACAGGATTAGTTCAGGAGCTTAAAAAAGATGCTACACCAGAAGGTATGGCAAAAATTCAAAACATAGAAGAGCTTCTAAATGGTTTAAAAGATTTTACTGAAGGACAAAAAGAAATTGATGGTGCGAGAGGGGCTTTGTCTGAATTTATGGAAGATGTAGCGCTTGCGACTGATTTAGACAAAGATACATCAGACGAAGATCGTGTTGCGCTGATGACAATTCACTTAGCAAAAGGACTTGAATTTCCTCATGTTTTTGTGGTTGGTATGGAGGAAGATTTGTTTCCTAGTGCAATGAGTATGAGTACGAGAAGCGAATTAGAAGAAGAACGTCGTTTATTTTATGTAGCTTTAACTCGTGCAGAACATCAAGCATATTTAACTTATGCACAATCGCGTTACCGTTGGGGAAAATTAACAGATAGTGAACCTTCACGTTTTATTGAAGAAATTGACGGACAATATCTTGAATATCTGACTCCTGCAGAAAGTAATTACCGATATAAATCGCCAATTGATGGGGATATCTTCGGAGATGTAGATAAATCAAAATTACGTTTGGCAAAACCCATTGGATCAACTCCACCTGTGAAGCACAATGGAAATAGCGAACCCAAAGCGGATCTTAATATTCGAAAATTGAAACCGGTTGCCAGTAATAATCAGAATAGTTCAGCACCTAATTTGTTTGATAATAGTTTAACTATCGGCAATGTTGTAATGCACGAACGTTTTGGGAAAGGTGAAGTTGTGAATTTAGAAGGGGTAGGTGCCGACAAAAAAGCGGAAATAAAATTTGAAGTTGGAGGAATCAAGAAATTGTTGCTAAGATTTGCTAAATTAGATGTCGTAGGATAAGAAAAGAATATAGAAAAAAAATGGAAATATATTTTAAAAAGTCAATTTTCGATCATCAGATTTGATTTTTCAGCTTAATAATTTTTCGTAATTTTTCAAAAGAATAAATATCTTTTTAGTTTAAGATTAAATCTATTTTCAATTGGAATTTTGTTATTTACTTAAAAAAAATAAAAGGAATAAAGAGTAGTCTTTATTCCATAATCTAACATCTTTATTTTAAAAAATGGCTGAGTTCATAAAAATATACCCCGATAAACCTAGTGAAGCTGCAATTGCCAAAGTGGTAAAAGTGCTTCAAAACGGAGGTTTAATAATTTATCCAACAGATACCGTTTACGGTTTAGGTTGTGATATTACCAATTCTCGTGCTTTAGAAAAAATAGCGAAAATAAAAGGAGTTAAATTAGAGAAAGCTAATTTCTCCTTTATCTGCCACGATTTAAGCAATCTCTCTGATTATGTTCGTCAGATTGATACATCTACTTTTAAGATTTTGAAAAGAGCATTGCCTGGACCTTATACTTTTATTTTGCCAGGAAATAACAATTTACCTAAAGAGTTTAAAAAGAAAACTACTGTAGGTATTCGTGTGCCGGATAATAATATTGCGCTAGAAATTGTTCGACAATTAGGAAACCCAATTGTATCGACTTCTATTCGTGATGAAGATGATGTAATTGAGTATACTACAGATCCGGAATTAATTTTTGAAAAATGGCAAAATCTAGTTGATCTCGTTATCGATGGAGGTTATGGTGATAATGTGGGTTCTACAATTATAGATTTATCAGAGCATGAACCAGTTATTATTAGAGAAGGAAAAGGAGATATTGATATTTTGTAGTAAACAACTATATAAGAATAGCTAAATAAGGATTTTGTAAAAAAATACTGAAATTGTATAATAATCTAAAATAAATAACTAACTTTAGATTAGTTAAAATTTAGTTAGTTTAAAGATAATGCTATTCTTAATTTATATTTAATTGGTTATTAAAAAAGTTAAGGATACATAAAAGCAGGTCAATTGACCTGCTTTTTCTATTTAATAAAGTATGTAAAAAACGTAGATTATTTCGATTGTTTTTTCATTTCTTTTTCAATCATATCATAAAATTGATCGATTTTTGGCATAACAACAATACGAGTTCTTCTGTTACGAGCTCTGTCGTCCGGAGTATCATTAGCTACTAATGGTACATAAGAACTTCTACCAGCTGCGATTAATTTAGCAGGGTTAACTCCAAGATCATTTGTTAATACACGAACAATAGAAGTAGAACGTTTAACACTTAAATCCCAGTTGTCTAACAAAACTCCGTTGCTTTTGTAAGGAACGTTATCTGTGTGACCTTCAACCATACATTCAAAATCAGGTTTGTCATTTACTACTTTTGCAACTTTAGCTAAAACACTTTTCGCTTTATCAGTTACATCATAGCTACCACTTTTAAATAATAATTTATCTGCGATAGAAATAAATACTACACCTTTTTCAACATTGATTTCGATATCCGGATCGTTGATTCCAACAGCCCCTTTTAAACTTGTAACTAATGCTAATGTTACACTGTCTTTCTTAGTTAATGCATCTTGCAATCTAGATATTTTTAAATCTTTTTCTTTTAAACTTTCTAAAGATTTTTCAAGATTCTCTGCTCCTTTAGTAGTCAATACTGTTAAGTCCTTAGAAGTACTTATTAAGTCTTGATTATGTGCTTTATAGCTTTCAGCTGTAGCTGCCAATCCTGCTTTTTCCTCTAAACAAGAATTTAGTTTTACGGTGCAAGAGTTTAATAAATCTTGGGTTTCTTTGTTCTTAGCTTCTAATGCTGCGTACTGCTTTTTCGATACACACGAAGTTAAGGCCATTAATACTGATAGTGCGATTACTATTTTTCTCATAGGTATTATATTTAATTAAACGTTGATTACAAATTTAGTTCTTAATATTTTGATTACTGTTAAAGATTTCTTTAAAAACGAGCAATTTCTTTATGTAATACAAGTAAACGACACTTTTTACGGTATAGTATTTTTGTATTTGAAAATCTTTGCGTTCCCTCAGATATTTTAAAGATATACAATAAAATGAAAAATGCGCTTTTAGGATTGCGAAAGTATGTTTGAATTTTCCTTGTGTAAGAAAACGGATACCTGCGATACCATCTAAAACCATTCTGAAGAAAATAACAAAAAACAAACCTTTTTTAGGCAAATTTTTGACAAGCATCAATAATGAATTTCTAAAATTCAAATATGTTTTTTTAGGATTTCCGTGTTGCAGGGTTGCACCTCCAACATGATAAACAGTCGATCCTGAGTTGTATTTGATGATATGCCCCTCGTTTGATGCGCGCCAGCATAAATCGATTTCTTCCTGATGCGCAAAAAAGCTTTCATCAAAACCTCCTAATTCACGATATACTTCACTTCTAATAAAAAAGCAAGCGCCTGAAGCCCAGAAGAGCTCACAATCATTGTATTGACCATTGTCCTTTTCAATAGTATCAAAAACACGACCGCGGCAAAACGGAAAACCATACTTATCTATAAATCCTCCGGCAGCACCGGCATATTCAAAGTATTCCTTATTTTTAAAATCAAGAATTTTAGGCTGAATTATAGCAGTTTGCTTTTCACTATCAAAAGTTTCAATAATGGGTTTCAGCCAGTTTTCAGTTACTTCAATATCTGAATTTACCAAGGCATAAATTTCAGCATCAATATGTTGTAAAGCATCATTATAGCCTTTTGCAAAGCCATGATTACCAGTGTTTACAACTATTTTAATGGTAGGAAAATTTAATTTGATAAAGTTTATAGAATCGTCTGTCGAAGCATTATCAGCGACATAGATTTGGGCACCTTCTGAAAACTGAACAATTGAGGGTAAAAATTGTTCCAGCAATTTTACTCCATTCCAATTTAAAATGACAACAGCTATTTTATTCAAAAGTAATTTTATTAATTTTTAGTATTATTTTATTCGTTATAATCTGGCAAATTTCTTAAAAAGAGATATTTTTCATTTTCAAAATCCATTTGACAATAAAAATGATTCAGACCGTTTGTAACATTCAAAAATCGTGCCTGCATTGTCATATTATAACGGGCAATCTGATCAAAAGTTGCCTGAGAAATTTTTACACTAGGCGCTTTACATTCTACCAATATATGTATAGAGCCATCAGTATTAAAGACTACAACATCGTATCTTTTTCTTAATCCGTTGACTGTTAAAACTTTTTCGACGTTGATTAAGGATTTAGGGTACTTTTTTTCGTCAATTAAATAATGAACGACATGCTGACGCACCCATTCCTCCGGAGTAAGAATGATAAATTTTTTCCTGATTTCATCAAAAATAGACACTTTATTTTCGCTATTTTTGAATCGGAAAGTATAAGAAGGAAAATTTAATTGCTGCATAGCGCAAAAATATAAAATAGTTTGAGGTTTCAAATTAAAGTTTTAACTAATTGAAGCCAGAATGTGAAACCCCAAACTTGAAATAAGATTATTGAATGGACGAAGTTGTAAAAATTGTTAATGATATCAAGGCCGGAAATATAAAACCAATTTATTTTTTAATGGGTGAGGAACCTTATTACATAGATAAATTATCAGAGTATATTGAGCAGAACGTACTTTCGGAAGAAGAAAAAGGATTCAATCAAACGGTATTATACGGAAGAGATGTTTCTGTAGAAGATATCGTTTCAACGGCTAAGCGCTATCCTATGATGTCTGATCGCCAGGTTGTTATTGTAAAAGAAGCACAGGATTTATCGAGAACAATTGATAAAATAGAATCGTATGTAAATAATCCAATGGAATCTACGGTTTTGGTTTTTTGCTACAAATACAAGACACTTGATAAACGTAAAAAAGTAACCAAACTACTAGCTCAAAAAGGAATCGTTTACGAAAGTAAAAAATTATACGAAAACCAGGTTGGTGACTGGATAAAGCGTGTTCTTGCTGGTAAAAAATATACAATCGATCCCAAGGCAAACGCTATGTTGGTTGAATTTTTAGGTACAGATTTAAGTAAAATTAATAATGAACTGGAGAAATTACAGATTATTTTACCTCAGGGAACTGTAATTACACCACAACATATCGAGGAAAATATTGGTTTCAGTAAGGATTATAATGTGTTCGAACTTCGAAAAGCAATTGGCGAACGCAATCAGCTTAAAGCATATAAAATAGCAGAAAATTTTGCACATAATCCTAAAGAATATCCATTAGTGATGACAACCGGATTGGTCTTTGGTTTTTTTATTCAGCTTTTAAAATATCATGGACTCAAGGATAAAAACCCCAAAAATGTAGCCACAGTTATTGGTGTAAATCCATATTTTTTAAAAGAATATGATTTAGCCATAAAAAACTACCCAATGCGAAAAGTGAGTCAGATTATAGGAGCTTTGCGTGATGTCGATGTGAAAAGTAAAGGAGTGGGAGCAAATGCTTTGTCCCAAGGAGATTTATTAAAAGAAATGCTGTATAAAATATTTAATTAAGCCGTGAAAATTCACGATATTTGCATCTCTGAAAAAATTACTACTTTAAAATAATAATTACACAATTATGGGAATGAATAAAAATACCGTTTTAGGATGGGCTACTTTTATAATGGTACTTATGGGATTGTTACTTATAGGTCTTGGTGCTTTTAGATATAGAGACGTATCTGGTTGGGGATTTGTAGCAGTTGGTGTTGGTTTCTTTGCTAATGCCTGGGTTTTTAATGCTTTAAAAGGTAGAGTTTAATCAAGTTTCAATTGCAATACAGATCAAATAGAAAATAAATAATTAAAAATTAAAAATAAATAGAATGTCAGACGATAAGAAAGTAATTTTCTCAATGCAAAAATTGAGCAAAACCTATCAGGGAGCAGATAAGCCAGTGCTTAAAAACATTTACTTGAGCTTCTTTTATGGTGCTAAAATTGGTATTCTTGGACTTAATGGTTCAGGAAAATCTTCTTTATTAAAGATTATCGCAGGAGTTGATAAAAATTATCAGGGAGATGTTGTTTTTCAACCTGGATATACTGTAGGTTATTTAGAGCAAGAACCAATTCTTGATGATTCTAAAACTGTAATCGAAATTGTTCGTGAAGGAGCTGCCGAAACTATCGCAGTTTTAGAAGAATACAATCAAATAAATGATTTATTTGGTCTTCCTGAAAATTACGAAGATCAGGATAAAATGGATAAATTGATGGACCGTCAAGCGGCGTTACAAGACAAAATTGATGCTCTTGGTGCTTGGGAAATCGATACTAAACTTGAAATTGCAATGGATGCGTTGCGTACTCCGGAAGGTGATACGCCTATTAAAAACCTTTCAGGAGGTGAGCGCCGTCGTGTAGCTTTATGTCGTTTGTTATTGCAACAACCGGATGTATTATTGCTTGATGAGCCTACTAACCACCTTGATGCTGAATCTGTTCTTTGGTTAGAGCAACACTTGGCACAATATGCAGGAACTGTTATTGCTGTAACACACGATAGATACTTCCTTGATAATGTGGCAGGTTGGATTTTAGAGCTTGACAGAGGAGAAGGTATTCCGTGGAAAGGAAATTATTCTTCCTGGTTAGACCAAAAATCAAGCCGTATGGCGCAAGAAGAAAAAGTAGCTTCTAAACGTAGAAAAACTTTAGAACGTGAGTTGGACTGGGTTCGTCAAGGAGCAAAAGGCCGTCAAACAAAGCAAAAAGCACGTTTACAGAATTACGATAAATTATTAAATGAAGACCAAAAACAATTGGATGAAAACTTGGAAATCTACATTCCAAATGGTCCACGTTTAGGAACAAATGTTATAGAAGCTAAAAATGTTGCCAAAGCTTTTGGAGATAAATTATTATATGATAATTTGAATTTTACTTTGCCACAAGCTGGAATTGTTGGAATTATCGGACCAAACGGTGCTGGTAAATCTACGATTTTCAGAATGATTATGGGAGAAGAAAAAACAGATAGCGGAGAATTTTCAGTTGGTGAAACTGTAAAAATCGCTTATGTAGATCAATCACACTCTAACATTGATCCAAATAAATCTATTTGGGAAAACTTTGCCGATGGTCAGGAATTAGTAATGATGGGCGGAAAACAAGTTAACTCAAGAGCTTATTTGTCACGTTTTAACTTTGGTGGAGGCGAGCAAAATAAAAAAGTGTCAATGTTATCTGGTGGAGAACGTAACCGTTTACACCTAGCAATGACATTAAAAGAAGAAGGAAACGTACTTTTACTGGATGAGCCTACGAATGATCTGGACGTAAACACACTTCGTGCACTAGAAGAAGGTTTAGAGAATTTTGCAGGTTGTGCCGTAATTATTTCGCACGACAGATGGTTCTTAGACAGAATTTGTACGCACATTTTAGCTTTCGAAGGAGATTCTGAAGTGTACTATTTCGAAGGAGGTTTCTCTGAATATGAAGAAAACAAAAAGAAACGTTTAGGTGGTGATTTAACTCCAAAACGTTTGAAATACAGAAAGTTGATTAGATAATAATTTCTGATTAAAAGTAAAAGCCTCAAGTTCTTAGAATTTGAGGCTTTTTTTTATTTTTAATGATTTATTCGAAAAGTAATGTCCGTAATATTTCACGAAGAATTAGGAGCTATTTCCTGCTATTCACTACAATTTTTTTATTTTTAAAGAAAAAACAAAAAGGATTTTCGTTTCTATCAAGGCTAGGGCAGTCGTTTTCAAAAGAAATTTTATTTTTTTTACAATTCTGTCAGACTGAACAGAGTCAAAGTTCCGCAAAGTAAATCATAAAGTGAATTTTATTAAAGAATTACTAACTAAGCTTTCTCGTTCGAGATCACAAAAACAAAAAATCTGTACAAACCTGTTCAACCCGTAAAATCCGTGTGCCAACTTTTTATAAAAATTTAGCCTTCAATTCCGGAGTAGGAATCATGCAGCTTTCTTTCTTGCCATACCATTTGTATCGATTTTTAGCAATATAATCATAGACATAATTTCTAAACTTCTCAGGGAAAATTTTAAAAACAAACATCAGATTATAAAAACCTCCTAAATTTTTTGCAATTTCTAAAACTGCTGAAGATTTGTAATAATAAGCTACTCCGGGATTGTATAAAATAATACTATCAATTTTTTTTTGATCAACACCAATATAATTGGAAATTTCAATTCCTAATTCTGATTGCAAGGCCACAAATCTAAAAATATCCTTTTTATCATTTTTTATAATAAACTGGACCGCGCCGTTGCATAAATTACAAACACCGTCGAATAGGATTATTTTTTTGTTTTTTAGAAGATTGTCCTGCATTTGGAAAATTTCAAGTTCAAGGTTTCAGGTTTTTTAGCTTTGTCAAAGTTGTGAACTTTGACAAAGCTTTCCGCATAGTTGTTATTTCGAGGAACGAGAAATTATACGCGTAACTCTAAAAAGATTAGCAATCCTCTTTTACGGAGTTTTATGTGTAATTTCTCCATCGTGAGATGATAACGACTGTAATAATTGTAATCTTTAATTAGTTTTTGTTAAATATGTTTTATTTATCGATAAAATAAAATCCATAATTTTTACCAATCACAAACAGCTTTCATAAATTATTTTTAAGCGCTTTTTAAAAAATAACCATCTTCATAATTGTCTTTTTGAAAATGTTTGCTAAAATCGCTTTATTTTAATTTTTGATGTTTTATTACGTTTTTAGTAACTGAAAACTGCTACTAAAAACTTAAAACTTATTTCTTTGCAGCTTCAACCAATTCCAATTCATCCAAACTTACCTTTGAAGTGAAAATTCCATAATTAACAGTTGCCTTATTTTTTTCGATCGAATCAATACTTCCAACAGATCTTCCGTCGAGCATTCTTACTCTGTCGCCAACTTTTAAAATTGGTTTTGGTTTTTCGATTACAGGTTTAAGTTTTTTCTCTTTTTTCTCTTTTCGAATTTCTTCCACCTGAACAGAGACTTCTGCGATAACTTCTTTTTTCTTTTCGGTTATGGCTTTGGCTTCTTTTGGAGTTGCTTTTTTGCGTTTTGAATTTTCAATTTCTATAATTTTCAAAAATTCTCCAAGCAATTCTTTTTTATTTTTATTGTTGAAATATTTCTCTGAGATATCTTCTATTTTCTGACCAATATAAATTGTCTTTTGATTACTATCATATAATTCCTGATAGCTTTCTAATTTCTGTTTGATTTTTACATTGATGTTTTCCATCTTTTTGCTTTCCTCTCGCGCCCTGGTTTCTTCTTCTTTTAAATTGATCGAAGTTTTTTCAAGCTTAGAACGCTCTTTCTGAAGTGTTGCAATCGTTTTATCAAAACGGACTTTTCCAACTTCAATTTTCTTTTTGGCACGATTAATCAAACCAAACGGAATGCCATTTTTTAAGGCAACTTCAAATGTAAACGAACTACCAGCCTGACCTAAAGCAAGTTTGTACATTGGTTCAAGCGATTTTTCATCAAACATCATATTCGCATTTGTGGCAAAAGGCAATTCATTTGCCAGAATTTTCAAATTTGAATAATGCGTTGTGATAATTCCAAAAGCTTCACGATGATAAAATTCTTCCAGGAAAATCTCAGCCAAAGCCCCACCTAATTCCGGATCAGAACCTGTACCAAATTCATCAATCAAAAACATGGTTTTCTTGTTGCATTTCTTCAGGAAATAATTCATGTTTTTTAATCGGTAACTATAAGTACTCAGATGATTTTCAATAGATTGATTGTCACCAATATCTGTTAGGATCCTGTCGAACAAAAAAGTTTCACTTCGTTCATGCACCGGAATCAACATTCCTGATTGCAGCATCAATTGTAATAAACCAACTGTTTTAAGCGAAATTGTTTTTCCTCCAGCATTTGGTCCTGAAATTACAATGATTCGATTATCTTGTTTTAATTCAATAGTTTGCGGATGTGTAATTTCGTTTTTTTGCTTGTTATTCAAGTACAGAATAGGATGGTACGCTTCTCTAAAGAATAATCTGCGTTCTTCTGTAATTGTAGGTAATATTCCGTTGATTCTGTTGGCGTATTTTGCTTTTCCGGCAACTACATCAATGTCACTCAAAAACTCCTGATACTCAATTAATATTGGTAAAAACGGACGAATAGCGTTTGATAATTGTTTTAAAATCCGGGTAATTTCTTCTTTTTCCTCGTATTCAAGATTGGCTAGTTCTCTCGAATATTGCAATGTGGTTTCCGGTTCGATATAAGCAATACTTCCGGTTTTAGAACTTCCTAAAATAGAACCTTTTACTTTACGGCGATACATGGCCAGGACTGCCAAAACCCTACGGTTTTGAACAAAGCTTTCTTTGATGTCATCAAGATATCCAAGGCTGTTATATTGCGTTAATGCGACCCCAAAACTTTGATTTACTTTGCCGCGAACGATATTCATATTCTGGCGAATACTCAGTAAAGCGGGCGAAGCGTTGTCTTTGATTTCTCCGTATTTATCAACAATAGCGTCAATTAAAGAAACAATGTCTTTCGTGTATTCAACTCTCGAAGCTCTTGCATTTAGATTTGGGTAATAATCGTCGAATTTTTTAAAAAAAGTCAACAACACATTTGCAGTTGTTGAGAGAGTAGCTATTTTTCTAAAGCTGCCTACTTCCAGAAAACTATCTTCTATTGCAAGGAATTTGATTTCGTGAGTAATCGCGTCAAACCCATGATTGGGAATGGCGTTATTATTTTCAAAAGACGAAACATACTCAGATGTTTGCATCAAAGCCTGCATCAAAGTTTCTTTATCTCTGAAAGGAGTTATTTTTAAAGCTTTTTCTTTTCCTATGTCAGTATTACAGCCTGCCGAAATGGTTTCGAGCACTGTTGGGAATTGTAAATCTTGTAATGTTTTTTCGGTAATAGATATCATTTATATCGTAAGTTGTAAAGGTTCAAAGTTACAAAGTTTTAGAACGAAATGATACTATTAATTAGTACTTTGAAAAAAACTTTGCGTATTTTGTAATAAATTGTATTGAAAATGAAAATTAATCTTTCTCCTGAATGGCAAGTTGTTTTGTCAGATGAAATTGAAAAACCTTATTTTAAAGATTTGCTTTTGTCATTAGAAGACGAATGCAAGAAACATATTTGTTATCCGCCATTAGATTTAATCTTTTCGGCGTTCAATCATTGTTCGTTCAATGATGTAAAAGTTGTTATTATTGGTCAGGATCCTTATCACGGAGTAGGAGAAGCAAATGGCTTAAGCTTTTCGGTTAATGATAATTTGAAAATCCCACCTTCTTTGCGTAATATTTTTAGGGAAATAAATAGCGATCTGGATTCTGTATTTATGCCAACCTCAGGAAATCTGGAAAAATGGGCAGATCAAGGCGTTCTGCTTTTAAATGCTTCCTTAACAGTTAGGAAAGACACTCCTAATAGTCACAAACATCTCAAATGGAACTTATTTACTGATGCAGTTATTCAGGCTATCTCTGATAAAAAGGAAAATGTCGTGTTCTTATTATGGGGAAATTTTGCACAGAAAAAAGGACTTAAAATTGATCGCTCAAAACATTTCGTTTTAGAATCGGGACATCCATCTCCAATGAGCGCGAACCAGGGAAAATGGTTCGGAAACAAACATTTTAGTAAAACGAATGAATTTTTAAAATCTAAGGGAATTAAAGAAATTGAGTGGTTTTGAAACCAATTTAAAACTTAAACTTCTACAATGTTACTATTTAGACCTGAGGAAAAATAATAGTAGTAATTCCATACAAACGACATTAATTTTTCTCAAGTTTCATGTGTGATTTCTCCTTAGTCGAAGTGAAAAGAAAGTTCTATTAATTTAGATTTCAGGAACTATTTTTCTAAAGGCTTTTTTATAATTTCATCCAGAACAGCTTTGTTCTCGTAATTAATTACTTTAAGAATAATTTCCTGATTTTTTACTGTTTTTCCTTCAATGATATATAGTTTTCCTTTTTTGAAAGGCACATTGCTCTGATCAAAATCAACGTCTCCAAATTTTAATGTGTTTTTGATATCAGCTGTATCAACCCATTTTTCATTCAGAACCTGAATTGCTTTTTCAGAATACTGAAAAGGTTTTGTGCGCAAAGTATTTAAAACTCGGGCATTCGGGAAATAGTTGCAACGGGTATCTTTTCCGCTAAAAACAAGGGCTACAAAAAAGCATCCCATAACTAAACCAACTAAATAATAAGCGAAACGATGTGCGAACTTCATGAAATAAAATTTTTGCAAAGGTACATTAAAGTTCTCTTAAAATACAAGTAAATTGATGTCGTTGTCAGGTAAATCAAACCATTCGCCAATTGCTTTGTTCGTTAAAATTCCGTGATATAGGTAAATTCCGTTTTTTAAACCTTTATTACATCTAATAGCACTTTCTAATCCGCCGTCTTCAGCTATTTGAAGTAAATACGGAGTTAAAATATTACTTATTGATAATGAGGCAGTTTTAGAATATCTCGAAGGAATATTTGGAACGCAATAATGCAAAACATTACTTTTTATAAAAGTTGGTTTTTCGTGGGTCGTAACTTCTGAGGTTTCAAAACAACCTCCGGTATCAATACTCACATCGACTATTACGGCACCTTTTTTCATGTGCTCAACCATAGTTTCTGTAACTATAATAGGACAACGTTCTTTGCCTCGCATGGCGCCAATAGCGACATCGCAACGACGTAAAGCTTTTAATAAGGCTTTTTGCTGCACTGTTGAAGTAAAGATTCTTTGATTTAAATTATTTTGTAAACGACGTAATTTTGTAATCGAATTGTCAAAAACTTTCACGTTTGCACCTAAACCAATAGCGGTTTTAGCAGCAAATTCGCCAACAGTTCCAGCGCCAAGAATCACAACTTCAGTAGGAGGTACGCCAGTAATGTTTCCAAATAAAAGTCCTTTTCCAAACTCGTCAGTAATCATTAATTCGGCAGCAATAAGTATAGAAGCTGTTCCGGCAATTTCACTTAATGATTTTACAGCAGGATAAGATCCGTCTTCATCTTTAATATATTCAAAAGCAAGTGCTGTTATTTTTTTTTGAGCCAGAGCTTCAAAATATTCTTTCTTCTTGGTTTTTAACTGTATAGCCGAAATGATAATTGTTTCAGGATTAATCATCTTGATCTCGGCAAGCGTTGGAGGTTCTACCTTTAATAGCAGCGGACATCCAAAAACTTTTTTAGTATCTTTTGTTACTTCAGCTCCTGCATCAGAATATTCTTTATCAGAGTAACTTGAGCTCTCTCCGGCACCAGATTCAATCATGACGCGATGACCTTCGTAAGTAAGCGAATTTACAGCATCTGGCGTCAGGCAAATGCGACGTTCCTGATAACTTGTTTCTTTGGGAATCCCTATAAAAAGTTCGCTTTTGAATCGGCCAATTTCAAGTTTTTCTTCTTGTGGCAACAATTGTTGCTTCGTAAATGGAGTTAAAGTAATTGACATGGGTGGTGCAAAAATTAAGAGTACAAATTACGTAAAAAGTTTTAGAATCAATGTAAAAATTCTGCTAATACTACAAGATGAAATTATGGTATATTTTTCTCCATTTTAATGTCAGCTCTTTCATAGCTCACATCACCTAAAGGGATTTCAGTAAAACCAAATTTTTCATACAGATAAATTGCCGGAAGTAACTTTCGATTTGAATATAGAAATAGTTTCCTGATGTTATTTTCTCTAGCTATAGTCATGCAGTGAACTAATAATTTATTTCCAATTCCCAGACCTTGCGCTTTATCTGAAACCGCCATTTTACTCAATTCAAAAGTCACATCATCTTCTTTGAGTAAAGATACAGTTCCAAGAATTTCATTATTATATCTGGCATAATAAATAAATCCGCCTTTATCGATAATTTCTTCCTGAGGATTCGAGAGTACAATCTCGTCATTTTCTTCAACTCTGAAATATTTTTGAAGCCATTCCTTATTTAAGGTTTTAATTGGCTCTTTTAGGGCTGGAGAGAAAGGGATTATTTCTACTGTGTTTTCGAGGTTCATTTTATATATATGTTATTTCACAGAAATTAATGAAGAAGTTCTACAAGGGGCCGCAAATTTTTGTTAGAAAGACCTTTGTGTTTCTCTATTAAATCTTGGCAAATCTCTATAGAATTAAACTAGTACTAATTTTCTTTTTCCATCAGCCATTAGCTCAATTGTAACTACGGAATGTTCTTCGGGAATAAGATTTTTAATTTTTTCTGACCATTCGATAAAACACCAGTTTCCGGAATATAAATAATCATCAACTCCCATATCGAGCGCTTCTGTTTCTTTGTTTAATCGGTAAAAATCAAAATGGTAAACAATCTGATTATTAGTTGTGTAATATTCGTTAACTAAAGAAAAGGTTGGGCTGCTTGTAGCTTCTTCGACGTCGAGACTTTTGCATAATTGTTTGATTAAAGTAGTTTTTCCAACGCCCATTTCTCCATTAAAAAGTATGATTTTTTTTGGATTTGACGCTAAAATTTTTTCTGCTACTTCCTGAATTTGATCTAATGAAAAAACGATATTCATTGTACTGTATTTAATGTGACTGCCTGCTAAAGCAGACTATTTTTTGCCACAAAATTCACAAATTTTCACAAATTAAAAATTAAATAAGAGTATTTATTAAAAAAAATAATTTGTGAAAATTTGCGAAATTTGTGGCAACTTTTCTTTACTGCAAACTGAGACTGAAAACTCTTTTTTACTATTTAGGATTAAATACCAGAAACGGAATAATCATTTCTTCTAGTGAGATTCCGCCATGTTGATATGTATTTCTATAATAACTTACATAATGATTGTAGTTATTTACATAAGCCAAAAAGAAATCATTTTTAGCAAATATAAACGAGCTGCTCATATTTATGGCTGGCAAACCAATATCCTTTGGTTCTTTTACAACATAAACATCTTTTTGCTCGTATGTTAAACTACGACCAGTTTTATAACGCAAATTTAGACTTGTATTTTTATCTCCAACTACTTTCGATGGATTTTTTACATTAATTGTTCCGTGATCGGTGGTAAGAATTAATTTAAAACCTAGAAGTTGAGCTTGTTGGATAATCTCTAAAAGCGGAGAGTTCTTAAACCAGCTCAGCGTCAAAGAGCGATACGCTTTATCATCTGATGCAAGTTCTTTTACTACATCCATTTCGGTTTTGGCGTGCGACAACATGTCAACAAAATTATAGACTACCGTTACCAAATCATTGCCTTTTAAAGCTTTAAAGTTCTCGGCTAATTTTTTTCCACCGGCATAATTGGTGATTTTAAAGTAATCTTCTTTAATGTTTAGTCCTAAACGTTTTAATTGCGCGCTTAAAAACTCTGCTTCATACAGGTTTTTTCCACCTTCTTCAACGTCATTTTTCCAGTATTGCGGAAATTGTTTTTCCATTTCTGTAGGCAATAGACCAGAGAAAATAGCATTTCTCGCATATTGTGTTGCAGTTGGAAGTATAGAAAAGTAGGGAACTTCTTTTTCTAGTTTATAATAATTAGCTACAACAGTCTCAAATGATTTCCATTGGTCGTAACGCAAATTGTCAATTACAACAAATAAAATCGGCTTATCTTTCTTTTTGATTTCAGGAACTACTAATTCTTTGAATAAAGTATGGGATTGAATTGGTTTTTCGGCTTTTGGAGCAAACCAGTCTTCGTAATTTCTTTCGATAAATTTACCGAATTGCGAATTGGCTTCTACTTTCTGAGACTCAAGAATCTCAATCATTCCCTGATCATTGATGTTTTCTAATTCTAATTCCCAGAATATTAGTTTTTTATATAGTTCTACCCAATCTTCATAAGAATTGACCATTGCCATTTCCATCGAAATTTTTCTAAATTCTTTTTGGTAATCTAAAGTTGTTTTTTCGGAAATTAACCTTGAATGATCCAGGTTTTTCTTTAAACTTAATAAAATCTGGTTGGGATTTACTGGTTTTATCAAATAATCAGCGATTTTAGAACCAATAGCCTCTTCCATTATATATTCTTCCTCACTTTTAGTGATCATAATCATCGGAGTAGCTGATTTTTTTTCCTTCATTTCTGAAAGGGTTTCCAGACCACTCATTCCTGGCATGTTTTCATCTAAAAAGACAATGTCAAAATTACCTTCTTCAAATAAGGTAATAGCATCCAAACCATTATTACAAGTGGTTACAGCGTAGTTTTTTTTCTCGAGAAATAATATGTGGGGCTTTAAAAGATCGATTTCATCATCGACCCAAAGTATTTTTATCTTATCCATAAACGTGTTTAATTTTAATGCAATTTAGATGTATAGAACTTAAAAAGTATTAAAAATAGTATAAATTTCCGTATCACAAATGATGTTTTTTTTATAAAAACTTATTTCAAATTAAGTATTCCCTTGAAAATCACAACAATTTAATGTTGATTTTTAAATGAAAAACGCAAAGCTGTTTATGGTTATTTACTTATATTTGTTGACCTAAAAATAACCAAATAGTGACTCATATCAATAAGTTAAAAATATTCAACGACCCTATCTACGGGTTTATTTCTATCCCGAACGAACTTATTTACGACTTAATCCAGCATCCGTATTTTCAGCGTTTACGCCGTATTTCGCAAATGGGAATGTCGTATTTGGTTTATCCCGGAGCGAATCATACGCGTTTTCATCATGCATTGGGCTGTATGCATTTAATGCAAAAAGTAGTTGAAACACTTCGTTTTAAAGGTGTTGCAATTTCATCTGAAGAAGAAAATGCTTTGTTTATTGCTATCTTACTCCACGACATTGGTCACGGGCCATTTTCGCACGCTATGGAAAAAAGTATCGTCGAAGATGTGAATCACGAGGCAATTTCATTATTGTTTATGAATCAGCTAAATGACGAGTTTGAAGGGAAATTAAGTTTAGCAATTCAGGTTTTTAAAGGTGATTATCATAGAAAATTCATGTTGCAGCTGATCTCAAGTCAGTTGGATATGGATCGAATGGATTATTTAAAACGTGATAGTTTTTATACTGGAGTCGCAGAAGGTAACGTTAATTCTGAGCGTCTGATCCAGATGATGAACGTTGTTGACGGAACTTTGGTTATTGAAGAAAAAGGAATCTATTCTGTTGAGAAATTCTTACTTTCGAGAAGATTAATGTACTGGCAGGCTTATTTACATAAAACAAGTTTGGTAGCGGAGTTAATTTTGATGAATGTTCTAAAAAGAGCGAAAGAATTAACATTAAAAGGAATTAGTTTGCCTTGCAGCGAGCCGCTTTTGTATTTTATGCAAAATAAGGTGACTTTGGAGGATTTTGATACTGAGAAGTTGGATTTATTTGCTCAACTAGATGATTTTGATATTATTAGCGCCTTGAAAGCATGGCAAAAGCAAGATGATTTTATATTGTCTACTTTGAGTAAGATGTTGATTAATAGGGATTTATTGAAGATTAAATTAAGCGCTGAGAAAATTTCGGCGGAAGAGTCTCAATCTTTAAAAGAAGATTTTGCTAATAAGCATCATATCACACAGTTAGAGGCTGGTTATTTTATTTTTAGAGGAAAAATAAAAAATCAGGCCTATAGTAAAGAAGCTGAACCGATACGAATTTTGAAAAAAGATAAAACAATTGAGGATGTCGTAGAAGCATCTGATCAGCTGAATTTGAAATCGTTATCTAAATTGGTAACAAAATATTACATCTGTTTTCCAAAACAACTTATCTAAAATTAACATTTAAAATCTATTTTTTATATTTTTGTCGCAATGAAATTTACAGCAGAACAAATAGCGGGGATTTTAGAGGGAGAAGTTGTTGGGAATCCCAATGCAGAAGTTTCTCGGCTCTCTAAGATAGAAGAAGGGGAGGAAGGATCTCTTACTTTTTTAGCTAATCCAAAATATATCAATTATATATATACTACAAAAGCTTCAGTAACGATTGTTAATGACAGCTTTATACCTGAACAGGAAATTACCACAACTTTAATTAAAGTAGAAGATGCTTACGCTTCGTTTTCTAAGCTTTTACAATTTTACAATCAGGTAAAATTGAATAAAAACGGAATAGAAGCACATTCTTTTATGTCTGAAGGGACTAAATATGGCGAGAATTTATATTTAGGAAGCTTTAGTTATATAGGACAAAATGTTGCGTTGGGTGATAATGTAAAAATTTATCCTAACAGTTTTATTGGCGATAATGTTGTTATTGGTGATAATGTGTATATTTTTGCAGGTGCTAAAATTTATTCTGAAACTATTATTGGTAACAATTGTACGATTCATTCAGGAACTATTATTGGTGCAGACGGATTTGGTTTTGTTCCGGATGAAGAAGGAGTGTATAGCAAAGTTCCTCAAATTGGGAATGTCGTTATAGAGGATAATGTTGATATTGGAGCAAATACTACAATAGATCGCGCAACTCTTGGTTCTACAATAATTAGAAAAGGAGTTAAATTAGACAATCAAATTCAGATTGCCCATAATGTAGAAATTGGTAAAAACACTGTAATTGCAGCGCAATCCGGTGTGGCTGGTTCTACAAAAATAGGAGAAAACTGTATGATTGGCGGGCAAGTAGGTATCGCAGGTCACTTAATAATAGGTAATAATGTCAGACTGCAGGCTCAATCCGGAGTAGCAAGAAACATTAAAGATGATGAAACGCTACAAGGGACACCGTCTCTTGCTTATACTGATTTTAATAAATCGTATGTGCATTTTAGAAATCTACCTAAAATTGTAGCCGAAATTGATGAATTAAAAAAACAAATAATAAACCCAAAAAATGGAAATAATGGTTAAACAGAAGACCATCAAAAATGAAATTTCACTAACAGGCGTTGGATTACACACTGGAAAAGAAGTTACAATGACTTTTAAACCGGCTCCAATTAATAATGGTTTCACTTTTGTTAGAGTAGATTTGCAAGGTCATCCCGTGATCGAAGCAGATGCTAATTATGTTGTTAATACGCAAAGAGGTACTAATTTAGAAAAATTAGGTGTAAAAATTCAAACCCCTGAACACGTTTTAGCGGCACTAGTTGGTTGCGATTTGGATAACGTTATTATAGAATTGAACGCGTCTGAACTTCCTATCATGGATGGTTCTTCGAAATATTTTGTTGAAGCGATTGAAAATGCCGGTATTGAAGAACAAAATGCTAAACGTAACGTTTATGTAGTAAAAGAAGTTATTTCGTTTACTGATGAAACTACCGGAAGCGAGATTTTAGTAATGCCAAGCGATGATTATCAGGTAACTGCAATGGTTGATTTTGGTACTAAAGTTTTGGGTACTCAAAATGCAACTATGAAAAGCATAGCTGACTTTAAAGAGGAAATTGCTAATTCAAGAACTTTTAGTTTTTTACATGAGTTAGAGTCTCTTTTAGAGAACGGACTTATAAAAGGTGGAGATTTAAACAATGCCATTGTATATGTAGATAAAGAAATTTCTGACGCTACAATGGAGAATTTAAAGAAAGCGTTTGGTAAAGACAAAATTTCTGTTAAACCAAATGGTGTTTTAGATAATCTTACTTTACACTATCCAAATGAAGCTGCAAGACATAAATTATTAGATGTTGTTGGAGATTTATCTTTGATTGGAGTTAGAATTCAGGGGAAAATTATAGCTAATAAACCTGGACACTATGTAAACACTCAGTTTGCTAAAAAACTGGCTAAAATCATCAAAATTGAACAAAGAAATCATGTTCCTGTTTATGACTTAAATTTGGAACCATTGATGGATATTCATAAAATTATGGCCGTGTTGCCGCACAGACCTCCATTTTTATTAATTGACAGAATTATAGAAATGTCTGATAGTCATGTGGTAGGAATGAAAAATGTTACAATGAATGAAAATTTCTTTGTTGGACATTTTCCTGAAGCTCCGGTTATGCCGGGTGTTTTAATTGTGGAAGCAATGGCACAAACAGGAGGGATTTTGGTATTAAGTACTGTTCCTGACCCTGAAAATTACTTGACATACTTCATGAAAATTGACAATGTTAAGTTCAAGCATAAAGTATTGCCTGGTGATACCTTAATTTTTAAATGCGAATTAATTTCTCCTATCAGAAGAGGAATTTGTCACATGCAGGCAAATGCATACGCAAATGGAAAATTGGTAACAGAGGCAGAATTAATGGCTCAAATTGCAAGAAAACAATAATAATTAATCATTTTTATTGTTTACGTTTGTTGCCCAAATTAGACTATTTTAATATAAAATATAAAACTTACAGATGAATCAACCATTAGCATATGTTCATCCCGGCGCTAAAATCGCTAAAAATGTTGTAATTGAGCCTTTTACAACAATTCACAATAATGTTATTATTGGTGACGGTACTTGGATTGGTTCAAATGTAACCATCATGGAAGGTGCCCGAATTGGTAAAAATTGTAATATTTTTCCAGGTGCAGTAATTTCAGCCGTACCACAAGATTTAAAATTTGGAGGAGAAGATTCTTTAGCTATTATAGGTGATAACTGTACTATTAGAGAGTGTGTAACGATCAATAGAGGTACAGTTGCTTCAGGACAAACAATTTTAGGTAATAATTGTTTAATTATGGCTTATGCTCACATTGCACACGATTGTGAGATTGGTAATAATGCAATTATTGTAAATGGTGTTGCATTGGCAGGTCACGTTGTTGTTGGTAATTATGCCGTTATTGGAGGTTTGGCAGCCATACATCAATTTATTCATATTGGTGATCATGCTATGATTTCTGGTGGATCTTTGGTCAGAAAAGATGTTCCGCCATATACAAAAGCAGCAAAAGAACCGTTATCCTACGTAGGAATCAATTCAGTAGGTTTAAGAAGAAGAGGATTTAGTACTGAAAAAATTAGAGAAATTCAGGAAATTTACAGAATTTTATACCAGAAGAACTACAATACAACGCAAGCTTTAAGTATTATTGAAGCCGAAATGGAAGCTACTCCTGAGAGAGATGAGATTTTAGATTTTATCAGAAATTCATCAAGAGGAATTATGAAAGGTTATTCAGGAAATTATTAGATAAAAGTTGAATCGTTTATTTGTGAATCGTTAAATCGAAAACAGATAAACGATTTAACGATTCAACAAAATATTAAATAAAACAAAACAAAATGGCATCTACATCAGATATTAGAAACGGATTGTGTATTAAGTTCAATCACGATATTTATAAAATCGTTGAATTTCTTCACGTAAAACCTGGAAAAGGACCTGCTTTCGTAAGAACAAAATTAAGAAGTTTAACTACAGGAAGAGTATTGGACAATACATTTTCGGCAGGACACAAAATAGAGGATGTACGTGTTGAGACACATACTTATCAGTTTTTATATGCTGAAGGAGATGAGTTTCATTTTATGAATACAGAATCTTTTGAGCAAATTTCTTTGAATAAAGCAATTTTGGATGCTCCGGGATTGTTAAAAGAAGGAACAAATGTTATGGTTCAGGTTAATACTGAAACTGATTTGCCTTTATCTGTAGATATGCCTGCTTCTGTAATTCTGGAAATTACTTATGCTGAGCCAGGAGTTAAAGGAAATACAGCTACAAATGCTACAAAATCTGCTACGGTAGAAACTGGCGCAACTGTAAATGTTCCTTTGTTTATCAATGAAGGTGATAAAATTAAAATCGATACAGCTTCAGGGAATTACATGGAGCGTGTAAAAGAGTAGTTTCTTAATTGGATAATTTGTCAATGAGTCAATTAGAAAATTAGTGAATCATCACAATTTTGAGTATTCATTTTCTGATTGACACATTTTCTAATTGGCACATTTTCTAATTGACAAATTTTCTAATTTAAATATATGAAATTTCCAAAGATTCATTCTTTACAAGAAATTGCAAATTTGCTTCAATGCGAATTTATAGGTGATCAAAACTTTCCGGTTTCTGGCATGAACGAAATACATGTCGTTGAACCTGGAGATATTGTTTTTGTCGACCACCCAAAATATTATGACAAAGCTTTACAATCAGCAGCTACTATTGTTTTAATAAATAAAAAAGTAGATTGTCCGGAAGGTAAAGCTCTTTTAATTTCTGATGATCCTTTCAGAGATTTTAATACCCTGACCAAGCATTTTAGACCTTTTCAAGCTACGACTGTTTCTATTGCTCTTTCTGCAACTATTGGAGAAGGAACAGTAATTCAGCCTAATTGTTTTGTTGGGAACAATGTTACAATTGGTAAAAACTGTTTGATACATCCTAATGTTACAATTTATGATCATACAGTAATTGGTGATAATGTAATCATTCATGCCGGAACTATTTTAGGAGCTGATGCGTTCTATTATAAAAAACGTCCTGATGGTTTCGATCAGTTACTTTCAGGAGGAAGAGTTGTGATTCAGGATAATGTGGGTATAGGTGCGCTTTGCACAATCGATAAAGGGGTTACTGGTGATACCACTATTGGCGAAGGAACAAAACTCGATAATCAGGTACACGTTGGGCATGATACTGTAATTGGTAAAAAATGTCTAATCGCGTCACAAACTGGTATTGCAGGTTGTGTTATCATCGAAGACGAAGTTACAATTTGGGGTCAAGTTGGTACTACCAGCGGCATCACAATAGGAGCTAAGGCTGTTATTATGGGACAGACCGGAGTAACTAAGTCAGTAGAAGGAGGTAAATCATATTTTGGAACTCCAATCGAAGAATCAAGAGAAAAGTTAAAACAATTGGCCAATATCAAAAAGATTCCTGAAATTTTAAATAAATTGAAGTAATATGTCTATTAAAGAATTTGTTCAGAAATTTTACAAGTCAGATGCCTTAATTGATAGCGAAATCATGAAAACCTATTTGCATCCCGATGTAAAGTTAGATTGGAATAGCACGAAAGGATTAATTGAGATGGATCATAATTCGATGTTAGATATGGCGAATGAGCTAAGTCGTGCTTATGTACGATCAAAAGTAAGAATAAGCCATATTTTAGCCGAAGACGACTTGGTTTCAGTTCGATATTCTCATTTTGTGAAAACGATTGAAAACCCAAGAGAAGAGATGTTATTGGCACATTTTGCTATAATTTGGCAAATAAAAGATGATAAATTATATCGAGGTTATCAAATGAGTCAATTTTCTTAATTTTTTTGAAGACAAAAAGGTTAAAATACGTTACAAAACCTTACTTTTGCATCACAATTTTAAAAACTACATAAAATATATATCATGAGTGTTTTAGTTAATAAAGATTCCAAAATAATTGTTCAAGGATTTACAGGAAGCGAAGGAACTTTCCACGCTTCTCAAATGATTGAGTACGGTACTAATGTTGTTGGTGGTGTTACTCCGGGTAAAGGAGGAACGAGCCATTTAGATCGTCCGGTTTTTAATACAGTAAAAGATGCTGTTGAGCAAGCTGGAGCTGATACATCTATCATTTTTGTACCACCAGCTTTTGCTGCTGATGCAATTATGGAAGCTGCTGATGCTGGAATCAAAGTAATTATTGCTATTACAGAAGGAATTCCTGTAGCAGATATGATTAAAGCAAATAATTATGTTAAAGAAAGAAATTCTAGATTAATCGGGCCAAACTGTCCGGGAGTAATCACTCCGGGTGAAGCTAAAGTTGGTATTATGCCAGGTTTCGTTTTCAAAAAAGGAACAGTTGGTATCGTTTCTAAATCGGGAACTTTAACTTATGAAGCTGCTGACCAGGTTGTAAAACAAGGTTTAGGAATTACTACAGCTATTGGTATTGGTGGAGATCCAATTATTGGAACTACAACTAAAGAAGCTGTTGAATTATTAATGAACGATCCAGAAACTGAAATTATCATCATGATTGGTGAAATTGGAGGTCAATTAGAAGCTGATGCCGCTAAATGGGTTAGAGCTGATGGTAACCGTAAACCAGTTGTTGGTTTTATCGCTGGAGAAACTGCTCCTGCTGGTAGAACAATGGGGCACGCAGGTGCTATTGTTGGTGGTTCTGATGATACAGCTGCTGCTAAAAAACAAATTATGAGAGACAACGGAATTCACGTTGTTGATTCGCCAGCTGAAATTGGTAAAAAAGTAAAAGAAATATTAGGATAATTTCTAATATTCAAAATAATAAATTCCAAAAAAAAGTCTCAATATTTTGTTGAGACTTTTTTACATTTTTAAAATGTGCGGAACAAAATTAAAAATCTCAGCAACTTAGTCCCTATATCTATCAGGATAGACTTAGAAGCTTAAAATAAGAAATATGTACAAAGAATTAGAAAAATTTAAAGTAAGCAATAGTTTTACTTTTACAACAGAAGACAGTTTAGAACAAGTTTGCAATGCTCCTGAGGCTGGCGCAGGTGTTTTTGTTGTTTATGCTGTTGGTGATGAAAAAGAGTTAATTATGGTAGGTTCTACAGGAACTGTTCAAAATGATGGAACTCTTAAAAGTAAAAATGGCGGATTGTATGATAAAATTGTAAACGGTCATCAATTTGCTAAAACCGGAAGAAAATATTCTTGGCCGGCACAAATGAAGTTAGAAGGTATCTCTACTCTTGAAGTTGTTTGGTACGAAACTTATAACGCAGATGTAAAAGGAATTCCTACTGCAGTTGAAGGTCAGGTTTTGCAAAATTTCTTAGATGAAAATGCAAAATTACCAAAATGGAATGTAGCTTTCTAAAAAGCTTTTTTTCGAATAAAAATTATCAAAAGCCTTGCTATTTATTTGAGGGCACTGAAAAACATCCCTTATTTTTGATCAGGTTTATTTTTTAGACAATAAAAAACGCTTATAACAGGATTTAAAAATATCCGTTATAAGCGTTTTTCGTTTTATAA
>NZ_JAMZNK010000024.1 GCF_027980145.1 Flavobacterium azizsancarii
CCTGCGCAGATGGTACTGCAGTTATGTGGGAGAGTATGTCGTCGCCTTTCTTTTGAAAACCCTGTTTCTAGCGAAACAGGGTTTTTTGTTTTACAAAATACTGCAGTAATGCGCGAGCCCCGATAGCTATCGGGAGTCTGTCGGGATCAACACGAAAACGGATCAAACGCAAAAGTTGGGGATTAACCAAAAAGATTAGATAATCTGAATAAGAAGAAATCTATTTTACGCACTCCTCTAATTTGACTTCTAAACGCTTTTACTTTAGCATTAAAAGATTCTGCTGAAGTATTTATACTTCTATTATCAAAATAGTTTAAGGTTGATTGGTAATTAACTGTTATAGTATTTAAAAGGATATTAAAATTTTTAAACCCTGACTCCTCTACATATTTGCCACCTGTGTGCAAAATATGAACGCCTTTGTTATTGGTGATACAACCTGGAGTCCCCGGCATCACAGAACCAATTTCGTCTTTACTGCTTATCATCACACGCAGAGTATCTCCTTCGTTATATGTCATACCAATAGGACTAAGTACAATATTCAATTCTACGATTTCTTTTCCTGAAAGCTTTTCTGCGCGGTCAAAACTGTATGCGGAAATTTCATCAGTAGAAAGGATTGGATCTAAATGTCTGGCAGACGCTCCGTCCTGAGTAAAATCCTGTAAAGCGGCATTGCGGTTAGGTACTACAAATTCGCTCAGTACATTGCCTAATTTGTCAATTTTCTGTACCCATACAAATACATCCATATCATCGGTGTTTTCTGCTTCCATAAAGAGTTTTACTTTTGGATAACCAATAAAAGTAGTTTCTTTTTCAAAAACAGTGTGGAACGATACACGGCAAGGCAAAGCCTCAGGAAAATAGCGTAATGGCAATTCATTATCATCGGCATTTAATTGTAAAGTTCTTGTTCTGCCGCTGAAGTAATAGCGCTGTAATTGGGACTCTCTAGGAGGAAAAGTTTCAGCAATAAGCCCTGTTTTGTTGTTAGCCTGAAAATCCAAAATTGAATAACGTACAGTGGGTGTTTTCTCCCATCCATTTTGTTTTCCTAACAAATAATAATCAAAAAACTTACGTAGTTCCTCAGTAGATTCAGCATTGTAATAATCAGGGCATTCCTGAGTATCATGAATACGCAACCATTTTTCTTTAGAACCAATAGAACGCCATGAGCGGAAAGTTCCCATTGTATGCAATGTATTCGAGTAACTTGCCACAACATAAGTAGGCACGGTAATTTTAGAAACATCGGCAACTTTGTCTTTCCACAATTCAGCATCTGCTAAAGGGTAAGCTTCCATTTCGACAGTCATATCTTCGCGTTTTGCTTCGGTTGCGCTTACATGATTTATCTGCAGACGGTGAAGGAAATTTGGATCAGGAATCCCGCCAATATAAGCTAAATCACGATAAGCATCCTGCAAACCTTCCGTTGGACTTATACAAGTAAGATGTGGTGGTTGACCTGCAGCAATAAACCATTGTGAAAACGCTAATATGAAGTTCCTGATAAGGCTGTTTTTTGGTTGGACCAATCTTGTACTGTCAGCCATTCTATAAGATCATAACAATCTTCTGCTTCCTGAGAACCAATCATGGTTATATCGCCTTCACTATGTGCAATTCCGCGGGCGTCAGGATTACAAACAGCATAACCGTGCTGAACTCAATAGGCAGGATCAGGCGCTTCAAACTTGGTTAAACCCGAATTATTCGTTCTAAACAAAAATAATGGTGAAGTGATGATTGAAAAGAAAATAAAAGGCAAAGCAGGGATTTCGGGAATAACAATTTTGAATGATAAATTTATTTTTCGTGCGGTGGTGGCTATGTTTATGAATGTAAAGTGAAGTAATCTATTGTTTAAAATATTTCTGATTTAAATTATATTAAAAAGTCCTGATTTTCATTAGGACTTTTTTTATGGAGAAAATCCACTTTTAAAACACATCACTCTTATTTTAATTTTAATTGAATTGTAGATTATATTAATCCATTGTGTCTTCTTCTAATCTTATCAGTTTCTCAATATTTAATACCTGCGTACATCATTTATGATATGTTTTGCATCAAATGGGATACTTTTTTTGTATATATAAACTTACTTTTATAATCATAAATCCGAATAAATACTTTACTATAATTATAAATTTAACCACAAAAAACGATGAAAAAATTAAGTCTGTTATCATTAACACTAACGTGTGTTTTAGGATTTGCATCCTGCTCAGATAATGCAACACCTGCAGCAGAGAATCAATTGGCAAACGCAACTGCAACTACAAAAGGCAGTACGAACAAAGTGGCCGGTGCGCCCTGGGTAAAACAATTTGAAGATACATTTGATGTAGGTTCCAGTCTCTCACAATGGACAAAAGAACAACGAGCGGATTACAATTCCTGGTATTGTGACTATTATAGTTCTGTGCCCACCACGCAATGGCGAGATGGAAAACAATGTTTAGAAATCAAGACCACAAAATTAAGCACGTACAAATATCAATCTGGTTTTATTACGTCTAATTACCAATACAAACCAGAAAACAATACGGAATATATGCTTTCTGCTAATATTAAATTAATAGCCATGGACGGTGGAACTTACAAGTCTTTTACAGAAACTTATGGCGCGTGGCCCGCTTTTTGGTCGGTTCAGGGAAATGCCTGGCCAACACAGGGAGAAATTGATATTCTGGAAGGATATTCTTTTGCGCCTAACGCAAGTCGTTATACTTCGAATATTTTTTACGGAACTTCTACGGGAAATAACCAATTAGGAAACTCAGCCGAAAGAAATTATCCTGCTAATTTTGATATTAACGGAAATGGAGGATGGCATTTATACGAATCTTTCTGGAAGATGAAAGATAATATAGTAACAGTAACAATCAAGGTAGATAATGTGACTGTTTCAATCTATACAAATAGTGGTGTATCGAACCTTAATTTAAATAATTTCGGGAAGCATTCGATTATTTTTAATGTCAATGTGGGATCAAAAGATTCTAATTTTATAGATCCTAATAAAATAAACTTATTTACAACTGTAATGATGTGGGTTGATGATGTAACAGTCTACAAAAGACCTATTTAAAATACAAACACGAATTGCACGAATTATCACTAATTGGTTTGTGAAAAATAATTTCACAAACGGGGTCTACCTTTTTAAATTAGTACTGATTCGTGTAATTTATGTTTCTTATAGATTTTAATATAAACACGAATTACACGAATTGTCACTAATTAGTTTGTGAAATTAATTTCGCAAACCAGGTTAATACCCTTAAAAATTAGTGTTAATTCATGAAATTCGTGTTCATTATAGATTTATATTTAATCTAAACCTTCAAGAAATCCTGTATGGGAGCTTTTGATGGCAAAATTTGCATCATACAATAAAGGCCAGTCATTTCCTGCGTGGTTTAGTTCTGTACTGTACGGAATCCAGGATTCATTATCCTTCATTCCCCAAACCGTTAAAGCATATTTATTAGCTTTAGGAAGGGCATTATAAATTTTCACGATCTCTTTGTATTTTTCTTTTTGCGCCAGTCTTCTTTCATTTGTAAAAGCAGCAATGTCATTCGATTGATTTACTTGAATATCCAATTCAGAAACGTGAATTTTCAATCCTTTTGCTACTGCTCTGTTAAGATCAGTTTCTATTTGAGCTTTGGTTGGGCTTAAATACGTATTGTGCATTTGAAAACCAAGACCATCAATAAGATTACTTGCTTTTAAATCATCTGTAATGGTAAAAACCCGGTCTTGTTTTGCGATATTAGTTGAAGTTGCATAATCATTATAAAACAATAACAAGTTGGTATCGCCTGCAGCAGTTGCCGCATTTCTAGCCCATTGAAAACAGTCTTTGATGTAATTAGGTCCCATTCGTTTAAGGAAAATAGTATTTCTCATGTTACCGCCATTATCGTCTGCAGCTTCATTTACCACATCCCAGGATTTTACTTTTCCCGCATAATGCGTAACCACATCTGTAATGTATTTTTTTACTTCTGTCGTAAATTCAGCATCAGTTCCTGCAAAATCCTGTAACCATTTAGGAACCGAATTATGCCATACCAAAGCATGACCGTGAACATTGATAGCATTTGCATTTCCATAAGCGACAATTTTATCTGCTACAGTCCAGTTGTAAACACCACTTGCAGTAGAAATTTGATCCATTTTCATTTCATATTCGGCAGAAATACTGCTGAATTCATTTTTCAAAATAACAGCATAAGGACTGCCGGCAGTCAATTGTGAAGCTTTTACCGCCATACCTACAAAAAACGGATTGGTGACTTTATTGGCTTTTACTTTTAGAAAAGTAGGATCTTCAGGAATACTGCTTGTACCTGTAGTTACCACAGAAATAACATTTGAATACGCCGAAATTTCTGTCTCGTTTTTGGCTCTGACTCTATAAAAATATTGTGTGCCGCCATCTAAACCAATGACAACTTCGTTTAAATCAGTTACTGGTTTTGCATTGTAATTAGATACAAAAGTGGCGAAATTTTCGCTGGTAGAAACATCCAAAAGATAGCTTTTAGCATTAGAAACGTAATTCCATTTTGCTCTGAAACTAGCATCGTTTACATCTTTTGGTGCGTTTGCAACAGGCAATTCTAAAGTATTGGCCATTACATTGTCATCTTTTGAACAAGAGTTTAAAAAAAAGACAAGGCTGGTGAACACAAGTAAAATTTTATTTTTCATATTGTTTTTTATTTTAAAGTATTAGCATTATTCATGCAATTACTTGTATTTATAGTTTATATAAGAGCACAAGTGAAAAAGAAACACGAATTGCACGAATTGACACTAATTCGTTCGTGATATTAATTTCACAAACTAAAATGACCCATTTATAATTTGTGCAAATTCGTGTTCAATATTTCATAGCTCCACTGTAGTAAAAAGAGACTGCTTTTAAAAACAGCCTCTTTTTTAGTTTTAAAAATTAAAACACAAAACCATTAATTATTGGTAGCGAATTTTAATATTATCAAATTTTATTACGCTTGGATTTGGTGTATCTCCTTGCGCAATTCCAACTTTAATTTCATTGATTTTAGAAGGATCTAATGTAGCGGCTGAATTCGAACCAAAACCATAATTGTCTTTAAAATCAGCTATTGATATTGTTTTTGTAGTCCAGTTAACATCGGTTATTTTAAAATTATAACCGTAATCTTTTCCATCAATGGTATTCAATTGAATGGCAAATTGAGCGCCTGCAACATTCCCGCTTACATCAATATCTATAAAAGCTTTTGTTGCATCGTTATTAGCTGCGCTTAGAAAACTAGCTCCGCCACCGGCACTGCTTCCATTGTAACCATTGGCAGTTGAACCAACCCATGATAATGCGGCATAATTACCAGTTGGTCCGCCTGTGGTATTTGCATTAAAACTATCCATATCACCATACGCACTCCAATCGCGTCTTGTACCAGCTCCGTCAAAATCAGACACAAGAATTGATGTTGCAAATTCTATTGTTTTTTTTGCTGAACCTCCTGGTGTACTAATTACTAATTCTGATCCGGAAACTGCATCCGCAGGTAAACCAATAATAATGGATGAAGATGAATTGACAGAATAACTGAGTGATTTACCTCCTAAGGTTATCGAAGAAACATTATAAAACCATGTGCCTTGTATTTCCAGTGGAAAACCCGGAGTTGCTACAGCCGGAATTGTTTTTGTAATAGTAGGAACGGGTTGTAAAATCTCAATATTTTTAGTTACTGATCCGGATGCTGTTACAAATGTGATGGGTTGTACGCCAAATCTGCTTCCTAATTTTTCATCAAAAGGAATGGTGAAAATAAACGCTTTATCTGAGTTATAGTTGGGATTGAAACTGATATCAATTTTATTATCGAGCGTGATTTTTTTCAATCCTGTTAATCCTGTTCCTTCGACTCTTATTTTAGTTAGAGGAAAGGTTTGGTTGAGTAAATCGCCCGGTTCTGCAACCATTGCATCTACATTTGCGGTAACTGCGTCATCGTTTTGACAAGCCGTGAAAGAAGCAAATGCCAAAAGAATTATAATTGTATATTTTATTTTATTAATCATAGTATAAATTAATTAAAGTTATAAGGAACAGGAGGTTCTAGTAATGATGGATTAGTATCAATAGCAGATTGCGGTAATGGCAGTTCAAAATAATTGCTTCCCGGAGTGATCTTTACAGAAATCAATTGGGTTCTGGCATCATCAGAATAAAAACCAACTTCCTGATTTGAGATAATTGCTGTTGCTTCGGCCAGACCGCGGCGTTTTAAATCGAAGAAATATTGTCCTTCAAGGGCAAATTCAATTCTTCTTTCCTTAAACAACTCATCTCTGGTAAGTATTGTTTTAGTTGATAATCCTGCTCTTGTTCTCACTTCGTTAAACGCGCTTAATGCAGATGCATTAGTTGTAGAAGGCGCTCCGGCCAAAATCGCTTCGGCATGCATTAATAAAACATCTGAATATCGTAGTATAATCGTGTTTTGTGAAGTCTTCATAAAGAAAACATCGTTTCTTTCTGCTGCAGAACCTACAATGTATTTTCTGAAATTGGCTCCTGTCGAAGAGAGGATTTTTTTATACGTGAAACCTCCTTTATTTTTTAATAATTCAGGATAAAAGTCGCCATCGGTCATGATCGTGCTCTTTTTTCGGGTATCCTTTGGTTCAAAATCACTTTGCAATGAAATAGAAGGCAGGTGAACTCCCCAACCGTCGCCACCGCCAGTTATTCCTGTACCTCCGGGAACGATATAGGCCTGATTTGTATTTTGAGTTCCCCATTCGGTAGCAATAGCTTTCCATTGCAAGGCAAACATACTTTCGGGACTGTTATTGTTTTCAGGGCTGCTAAATAAGTTGCCGTAATCCTGAATTAACGAATATTGTTTTCCCATAATTTTCTGGGTCAAATCTGCACATTCTGTGTATTCTTTTAAAGTCAAATGAACTTTTGCAAGAATTCCCATTGCCACCGTTTTAGTTACATATCCTTTTTTTACCGAAGTATCAGGCAAGTTTTCGATAGCATATTCTAAATCTTGTTTTATAAATTTATAAACATCTGCAACAAGATTTCTTTTTGGCTGAGCGGCGGTTCCTGCTTTGCTAATAATTGGCACGGCTCCAAAAGTTCTTACCAAATAGAAATAGGCATTTGCTCGCATAAATCGTGAGATGGCGATCGAATTTTTATAGGATGCTTCCGGCAATTCGCTTTTTCTGTCTTCAACCAGACTCATTAAATTATTCGATTGATCGATCACCGAAAACAACGAAACATATCCTTCTGTCAGGATTGGATTTTGTGAGGTTACCTGAGCATCTTTAAACTGAGCATAAGCACCATCGAATGTAAAAGCGTTTCCGGCATACATATCGCCAACGGCAATCAGGAATTTATCATTAAAAGTAAACCAGGGCTTAAAATATAAACTCTCGGCAATACCATCAAAAGCCGTAACGCCTTCCGGTAAATCGGCCGGTGTTAATTGATTTTCAGATGGAGCATCCAAAAATTCATCAGAACAGGAAAACAAAGAAAGCAATGGTATCAGCATTACCATCAGAAAAAGTTTTAGGAATTTTTTCATAACTATTATTTTTATTTTAATGACTATGAATCATTAAGTTAATTGTGTTTTATCTCAATTTTAGAATTCTAAATTCAAACCTACAGAAGTAGTTCTTGGTACTGGATATCTTCCTAAATCAATACCGCTCAATGTTATATTTTGATCTAAATTTCCTAAAGCAGGATCAAAACCGGAGTATTTTGTCCAGGTATATAAGTTTTGAACATTGACATACAATCTCACTTTTGTAATAATTGATTTTTCGAATATTTGTTTTGGTAAATCGTAGCTCAACGATACATTCTGGATTCTTAGATAAGAACCATCTTCAACAAATCTGTTCGAGATTCTGCCGTTTCCGTTTGGATCGTTTAGGGTAATTCTTGGCACATCTGTATTTTCGTTTACTCCCGCTTCAAAAGCATTTAAAGCCTGAGTGGTCACATTTGCATATCGATCTCCAAATCCGGGATAAATTCCATCAGTATAATGACGGGTAAAGTTGTAGATTTCATTGCCTTGGCTTCCGGTTAAAACAACAGATAAACTAAGGTTTTTGTATTTGAAGTTATTGGTCAATGAATACGTAAAATCCGGAATTGCACTTCCTAAAGCTGTTTGATCTTTAGCATCAATTTTTCCGTCGCCATTAAGATCTTTAAAACGGATATCGCCAATTCCTGTTCCTGTTTCCTGAATTGGTCCTGCAGCTAACTCGGCAGCATTTTTAAATAATCCATCAGTTACATATCCGTAAAACTGACCAACCGGCTGTCCTTCTGTAGTTCTGGTTACGTTGTATAAATCGAACTGTACTTTGCCCAATAAAGCTTTTCCTGCTCCTTGAAAACTAGTAAGTTCGTTATTATATTTTGATAAAATAATCGTACTGTCCCATGTAAAATTCTCTGTAATAATATTTCTTGTATTCAAGGTAAATTCAACTCCTTTTGTTTGAATTTCACCTGTATTCAAATAATAATTAAGGGCACTTTGATTTGATTCATCATTGATTTGTTTGGTCAGGAAATCAGAAGATTTTTTGACATAATAATCAAAATCTAATTTTACCCTGTTATTAAACATTCCTAATTCAAAACCAACGTTAAACGATTTCAATGATTCCCATTTAATATCCGGGTTCCCTAAATTATCAATCGTTGGCGATACACCGCCAAACGGAGACGCCGTTAGCGATAAAATGGTCTGGTATCTGTTTGCCGGAATATTTTGGTTACCTACTGAACCGTAACCTGCTCTGAATTTTAAATAATTTACAGTATTTGATAAAGGCTCAAAAAACTTTTCGTTACTCACTGTCCAACCTGCGGCAAATGAAGGGAAATAACCCCATTTATTATTAGGTCCAAAGTTTGACGAAGCATCTGCTCTTAAAGAAGCCGAAAAAGAATAGCGATCAGAAAAACTATAGTTTAATCTCGAAATATAAGAAGTCATCGACCATCTTCCGGAACCATTTCCGTTTACTGCGGTATCAATATCACCTATATTTAAGTTAGGAAAATCTTTGCTTAAAAAATCCCCGCTTCTGTAACCGCTCAAATATTCGTAGCGACTTTCCTGCGCTTCCTGACCTAGCAAAAAGGTAAAGCTGTGTTTTTCGTTAATGGTTTTATTGTAAGTCAAATAATTTTTAAGGCTCCAGTAATAACTTTGATCCTGTTGTTTGAATGATTTATTTAAAAGTTCAGATACAGTTCCTAAAGTATAAGCAGGTGCAAAAGAACTGCTTTTTGCAAAATTTAAGTCATATCCCAATTCACTTCTAAAAACCAATCCTTTTATAAGCGTAAAATCAGCAAAGAAATTTCCGTTGACTTTATATCGTTCTGTTTTTGCATTATTGTATTCGGCCAAAGCAATTGGGTTTGTTGCTTCATTTGCAGAGGAACCTATACCGCTTGCAGGACCAGCATAAGAACCATCAGCATATCTTACCGGTAATTCTGGAGATTGTCTGAGCGAATTCATCACTAAACCGCCACGATCATCGTTACGGACTACTTTTTGAGAGGACCTGCTCAATGACATATTGTTGCCAATTTTTAACCACGATTTTACATTCGAGTCTACATTTAATCGCATAGACATTCTGTTGAAATCGGAGTTTAGAACAACACCTTCCTGATCAAAATAATTCAAAGAAGTATAATATCTTGTTCCGTCTTTTTCACCGGAGAATGACAACTGATGATTGTACATTGTTGCGGTTCTAAAAAGTTCATCCTGCCAGTTGGTTCCTTTACCTAATAAATTTGGCTTTTGGTATTGATAAGGAACAGGCTCGCCATTTAGTTTGAAAATTTTAGCCTGATACGCTGCATATTGTGGTAAATTCAAAACATCAACATGATTTGTCACTTCCTGAGTTCCCAAATACGTTTCATAGGCAAAAGTCGATTTTCCTTTTTTTCCTTTTTTGGTTGTAATCAAAACAACACCGTTTGCACCATTTGCCCCGTAAATTGCTGTAGAAGATGCATCTTTTAAGATATCAATAGATTCAATATCCGAAATATTCAAACTGGATAAAGCTGAATTTTTTGTTTGACCGTTTCCACCGCCTAATGCGCCAAACGAAAATGAATCATTGTTTTTATCCGCAAAAACCGGAGTTCCGTCAATAACATACAAAGGTTCGTTACCATTGATCGAAGTAATTCCCCTAATCTGAACCGAGATTCCACCTCCTGGCGTACCTGAATTTTGTGTTACATTTACACCTGCAGCTTTACCTACAAGAGCCTGATCGATAGAAGTAAAAGGTTTGTCCTGAATTTCTGATGCTTTAATAGAAGAAATGGCGCCATTAATATCTTTCCTTTTTGAAGTTCCGTAACCAATAACCACTACTTCATTTAGTTTTTCCAGATCATTGATCATAGCAACCTGCATTACAGATTTTGTATCCGCTGGCAGGGATACATTTTTGTACCCGATATAACTAAAAGTCAATATAGATTTTGGTTCTACATTGTTTAATACAAAACCACCGTCAAAATCAGTGGAGGTTGCATTTTTTGTTCCTTGTACTATTACACTAACACCCGGCAAGCCCATTCCGCCTGATGTTACTTTTCCTTTAACAGTTTGTGCGAAGAAAAAATTTCCCCACATACATACTATTAAACACAATAGTTTTTTTAATGTTTTTTTCTGCATAAAATTTGGTCGTTAAGTTTTGATAATTAGTTAGTTTTTATTTCAAAATATTAAATAGTAACCTCTTTTGTCAAGCGAATTATGAGGGAATGACAAGCAGTATTATTTCTTAAATATTTCTTAACGAAAGTAAAATGTAGCGGTCTGCTATTATAGAACGGATGAAGCATATTGTACAACATTTGATGCAAAAAAAGCTGTAAATGCACTATTGGCAAGAAAAGAGACTACTATGACATTTGAACAGCTTGTCAAGTATTTGCTAAGTTTTTAGCTTTAAAAATATTTTATGTTCAAAAAATGAGCAGAATATTTTTTATATGTGAATATTGATTTGAATAGGAAAGACTAATTATTGAAAAAATTGACTTACAAAAAAAAGAGCTTCAATTTTTAAAAATTGAAGCTCTTTTAGCTGGATTTTGCTTTCAGTAGATTGTTTTTTTAACGTCTTATTCTTTTATTCTTTTTTCATGCGTAGGCAAATACCCGTATTTAATTTTATAACATTTCGTAAAATAGGAGGGAGAAGTAAACCCAACTTTATAGCTTATTTCATTAATATTATTGTTTCCTTTCTCGATCAGTTGTTTGGCTTTTTCCAGTCGAACATTTCTAATAAACTCATTGACTGAAACACCTGTTAATGTTTTTATTTTTCGATACAATTGACTTCTGCTCAGGAAAATTTTAGAAGATAATAATTCTACACTCAATTCAGGTTCGCTGATATTTTCGTTTATAAATGCAAGGATTTTTTGAATGAAATCATTATCCAGCGAAGTTGTTTTTTCTTTCCCGTCTTTTGTGATTCCGCTGTAAAATTTCTTAAACATGATTTGCCTGCTTGTAATAAGCTGTGCCAAACTCGATTTTAAAATATCCAGTTCAAATGGTTTGCTCAAATACATATCTGCGCCGGAATCGATGCCTTCTAATCTGTCTTTTACCATTGCTTTTGCCGAGAGCATTAATAACGGAATATGACTTGTTTTTAGATCTCCTTTGATGTTTTTGCACAATTGCAACCCATCCATTACGGGCATAATAACATCTGTAATGATTAAATCCGGTAATTTCTGAACAGCAAGTTCATAGCCTTTTTGACCGTTTTCGGCAACAATAACTTTGTATAATTTGCTGAGTTCGTGTTTTAGATAATTTCTTAATTCAGGATTGTCTTCAACAATCAAAATAGTGTAGGGTTTTGTGGTTTCGACAACATCATTTTCTGCGATTTGATTTGTACTTTCATTGTCGTCTGATTCATTATTAAAAGATTCAGACAGAAATTTGTTTTTACTTTTTTCAACTTTAAAAACAGCATCCACTATTTCGCTTTTCTTATAAAAAGATTTACCTAACGGAAATGTCACCGTGAATTTTGTACCTTCTTCTATCTTACTTTCAACATTAATTTTCCCCTTATGTAACTCAATAAATTCTTTTACAACCTCTAAACCAATTCCTGTACTGCCGTAATAATCTTTATTGACATTATTGACCTGATAAAATCTGTCAAAAATTCTTTTTAGATCTTTTTTGTGAATTCCGGAACCCGTATCTGTAATGGTTATAGAAAATGAGGGAACTTTATTTCCGTTAATGAGCAGCGAATTATCTGGATCTGATTTATCTATAGCAATAGTAATTGAACCATTGTCCGGAGTAAATTTAAAGGCATTCGAAATAATATTAAAGAGTATTTTTCCAGCATTTTTGGATCTAGCCAGTCTTCAAGCTCATCAAATTTGGACTCAAAATTTATAGTAATATTTCTGGCAGCGGCTTCTTCATCAAAATAGCCAATAATTCCCTGCGTAAATGCTACTACTTCAATTTTTCTGGCTTGCAGCGAAATTTTATTAAACTCTAATTTATTAAAATCCATAAGTTCATTGATTAACCTCGAAAGCCTATCTGAACTTTTATGAACAATTTTTAATTTATTATGTATTTCAGGAGATAGATTTTTGCTTCTTAAAATATCTTCCAGCGGATTAATAATCAGCGTTAATGGGGTTCTGAATTCATGCGAGATATTCGTGAAAAACTGTAATTTTTTATTGTTTAGTTTCTCTGACTGGATACTTTTTTCTTTTTCTAAAATGATGGCTTGTCCCGCTTTAAAACGATTTTGATAAATTTTATTAAAGTATATAATCAGAAACACCAAAATAGAAGTGTATAACAAGTACGCCCAAATGGTTTTCCACCAAGGCGGCAGGATTTTTATTTTTAGTTCTAATTGATCATTGCTCCAGGAACCATCTGCATTGGCTGATTTTGCTTTAAAAACATAATTGCCGGGAGCAAGATTGGTGTAAGTTGCCGTTCTGTTATTTCCTACATAATTCCAGTCTTTTTCAAAACCTTCAAGATAATACGCGTATTGGTTTTTCTTAGAATAATTATAGTTAATTCCCACATATTCAATAGTAAAAACAGATTGTGTATGATCGAGCGTGATTTCTTTGGTCTGAGCAATTACTTTGATTAAGGGCGAAGCATCTTCATTGGGTTTTACAGATCGATTGAATAGTTTGAAATCACTAAAATATAACCTTGGCGCTTTTTCTGCTTTTTTGATTTCGTTAGGATTAAAATAATTTACTCCTTCGTAACTGCCAAAATACAGTTCTCCGTTTCCGTCCTTAAAGACCGCATTATTATTAAAATCATTATCAACTAGACCATCATCTTTGTTGAAATTGGTGCTTTTTTTATTTTTAAAATCGAGTTTGGTCAATCCTGATCCGCCGCTTATCCACAAAGAGCCATTGTTGTCAGCAATTATCGCACGAACAGATTTTTCTTTAAAACCTGGGAAGTCATTATAATTTGAAAATTTCTTTGTTTTTTTATTGTAATTAAATAATCCTTCGCCATCTGTTCCTATCCATATTGTTTTATCATTAGACTCATAAATAGACAAAATAGTCTGAATGCTGTTGTACTTCGTTTTGTCCTTGAACATGGCATCCCGCATTTTGGTCACTTTAAAACCGGATTCTTCTTTTAAGCTAACTTGGTATAATCCCAGGATTGTTCCAACCCATAAAATGTCATCAGAGTCTACAAAAACTTTACGAATAAAGGCTTTGTCTATAGAATTATCTGTAAAATCTTTAGAATCGCAATGCACAAATGTGTTGCTTTTATTGTCAAAATAATGCAGTCCTTTTATAAAAGTCCCAATCCAGATCCTGCCTTTTGAATCTTCTGAAAAACTAAAAATCCGATTCGATTTTAATCCTGTCGTGTTTACTGTATTGTAGTTTACAAATCGGGTAGTGCCATTTTTCAAAAAGTAGATACCACGATCCCAGCTTCCTATCCAGATATTTTGCTTGCTGTCTATAAAGATGGTCTGAATATCAACAGCATCTAAACCTGAATAGTAGTTTTGATTGTTTTTGTTTACGTGAATATAACTTTTATTACTAAGATTATAAATATCAAGTCCGCCGCCTTCATTACTGATTAATAGATTCCCCTTTTTATCTTTTATGACTGAAGTTACGTAACTTGTTTGTAATGAATTATCATTGTTTACAAGTGATTCAAGCGAATTGAATTTGTTATTGGGTTTATCAAATACACCCAGTCCTTTATTAAAATAACCTAACCAAAGACGTTTTTCTTTGTCTTCGTATAAGGACCAAACCGAGTTCGATTTTAAGCTGAAGTCATTGTATTTACTGTGCAGGTATTTTTGCAGTACTTGTCCTTTATAATTGACAACCAGCAATCCGTCATTTTCTGTACCACAAATGATGTAATCCTGACTGCTTTCTATAATAGATAAGATTTTGTTTTTGGTAATAGCATAATTTTCAAATTGGTAATTATCTGTTTCAGGTTTAATTTTGATCAGGCCATTTTCTGTTGTTCCCAGCCATATATATCCATATTTATCGATAACAAGATTTTCGATATCATCTAATAATGGTTCTCTTTTGAATTTGTCTTTATAAACCTGTTTGACTTTTCCGTTTAAATCAAGTTCTAAAAGACCATAATTAGTTCCTAAATAAACAATTCCCTGTTTATTTTTTACTGAAGATTTTATTAATAAATCAAATTTCTTAAGCACCTTTGATTGTACTAAACTAGCTTGTAATGTCTTTATATTAAGTCTGAATAATCCAAAACCATAGGTGCCAAGGATTAAATTGCCGTTATTATCCTGAATAATTGTTTTTACGGTAATGGGTTCGTCGTAGCCTTTTGTAATGACATCCTCGATATTGATTTTAGTAAAATTGTCTAAATCCCTGTTGTACAGGCATAACCCATCGTCAGTACCAATCCATAAATTATTATCAGCATCAAGAAAGGTGGCATAAATAAAGTTGCTGTTTAGCGAACCGGGCTTTTTATTGTACTCGTACCCAAAATAATTTACGCCATCATACCGATATAAACCCGTGCCGTTTGTGCCTATCCAAATAAAACCGTTTTTATCCTGAATAATCGAAGTTATGGCGCGTTTTGAAGTAGTTTCCTGTATGCTTCTAAATTGGTAATTATCAAATTTACCTTGAGATAAAAGGCAATTTATGAATACAAAATAGCATGCAAGAATATATTTGATATTTTTCATTTCATAGTAGTATTGATCAACTTCATTCCGGAGATTCAATTTGCAAATTAACTTTTATTTTAAGTATATATAAACAATATTAATAAAACTAAATAGAAAATTTACTTTTTATGCAAATTTGATTCTATTTCCAAAAAAATATGAGCATGATTAATAATTTTGAAATGATTAATCGTACTCAGGTTATAAGGTTGTTTTAAAAAGTATACTAAACTGCTGTGTAGTTGTTTTAACACATAGAAACATAGCTTTTGTTTGCTTAAAAAAAGGCGTTTTACTTTACATTAATTCACATAGGTATGTGTCAATGCCATTAAGTTAAGGAATCAGTAAATAGACAGAGAAGTAACTACAAAGTTTGTCATCTCGACGCAGGAGAGATCACACTAGTATTTCCGTTCAGCTATTCGCCAATCTTTGCTGAGTTTCTTATGTGATCTCTCCTTCGTCGAGATGACAAGATTGCGGATTCTGAAAGAGGTAATCCGCATTAAAAAATTTCTTAACTTAATGACGTTGCCCGATGCTTCAGGACTATGTGAAAGAAACTTGTTTCTTTTTGGGATCACTCTTTTTCTATAAAAATCTATGTTTCTATGTGTTTAATATATCTAACCCGTTGGGTGAAATGTTTAAATGTTTTGAAAATAATTACACCCAACGGGTTATATAGAGTTTATTTTAACTCAAATTTGCTGGTAAGTCCTTCATTAGAATTCCAACCTACCATGATGTTAAATACTCCCGGTTCTACTAAATAGTTACCGTTATTGTCATAAAAACCAAGTTCTCTTTCTGTCAAAGTAAAGTGCACAGTTTTAGTTTCTCCTTTTTTGAGGTTGACCAATTCAAAACCTTTTAATTCTTTTATTGGGCGAACGATGCTTGCAAATTCATCATGAATATATAATTGAACAACTTCTTTCCCGTCATAATTTCCTGAGTTGGTAACGTCAACGCTTACTTCAATTTTTTCTCTTTTTGCAAAAGTAGTTTTATTTATTTTAAGATTTTTATAATCGAATTTTGTATAACTCAGTCCGAAACCAAAAGGAAATTGAGGCGTTTTCTCTACATCCATATAATGCGACCAAAAAACATTTTTATCACTATCAATTGGTCTTCCTGTACTGTATTTGTTGTAATAAATAGGTACTTGTCCCACATTTCTCGGGAAAGATATTGGCAATTTACCACTAGGGTTGTAATCTCCGTATAAAACCTGAGCGATTGCATTTCCTGCTTGAGTTCCCAGTTGCCAGCCTTCAACAATTGCCGGGATATTTTGGGCAGCCCACGGAATAGTCAGAGGACGACCGTTATTTAAAACCAAAACGATATTAGGATTTACTTTGTAAATTTCTTCCAGTAATTCTTGCTGGATTCCAGGCAAATTTAGATCGGTTCTGCTTCTTGCTTCTCCACTTTGAAATCCATATTCACCTAAAACCATTACTACAACATCAGCATTTTTTGCAGCTGTTTTTGCCGCTTCAAAACCGCTTTTGTCTGTAGTATTAAAAATTGTTTCTGTAAGGAAAGTAGCTTTCTGCGAAAGTAAATCTGCACCTTTTTCAAAAGTTAGTTGATTGTCTTTGTATTGTTGCATTGCTTCCAGAACCGAAACTGCCGTATTATCATCGGCTGCAATTCTCCAGCTTCCAAGCGGACTGTTTTTATCATTTGCCAAAGCACCGATCAAAGCAATTTTTTGTCCGGATTTTTTCAGTGGTAAAAGATTCTTTTCATTCTTTAATAATACGATAGATTTTTTTGCCATATCCAGTACGCCGTCATTATTGGCTTTGCTGCCAACAACTTCTTTTTCACGTTTTTCATCGCAATATCTGTAGGGATCATCAAATAAACCCAATTCAAATTTTACGCGAAGAATTCTGCGAACAGCATCATCTATCAAAGCTTCTTTTACTTTTCCTTCTTTTACCAAAGTCACTAATTTTGCTACGTACAAATACGATTCCATATCCATATCAGAACCTGCAATAACTGCTTTTGCTGTTGCATCGGCTTCGTCTTTTGCATAACCGTGCGCAATCATTTCGCGAATAGAAGCATAATCTGAAACTACAAATCCGTCAAACTTCCATTTTCCTTTAAGGATATCTCTTTGTAAAAATGCATTTCCTGTTGCGGGAATACCGTTTAAGGTGTTAAATGAATTCATAAACGTACGAACTCCGGCTTGTACCGTGGCCTCAAAAGGCGGTAAAACCGAATTGTATAATTTAGAATTGCTCATATCTACACTATTATATTCTAGTCCTGCCTCGACATAACCGTATGCTGCAAAGTGTTTTGTACAAGCTGCAATTGTATTTACTTTGGCTAAATCTGCCATCGTTTCTCCCTGAAAACCTTTTATTCTGGCGTAACCTATTTTACTTCCTAAATAAGGATCTTCCCCCGCACCCTCCATCACACGTCCCCAGCGTGCATCATTTGTAATATCGACATTGGGTGCAAAAGTCCAGTTGATACCGGATGCCGATGCTTCATCTGCCGCAATTGCTGCCGATTTTTTTATCGCTTCCAGATCCCAACTCGCGGCTTCTGCCAACGGAATCGGACTCAAAGTTTTATAACCGTGAATAACGTCAAAACCAATGATCAAAGGAATTCTCAATCGGGTTTCTTCGACTGCGATTTTCTGTACCGCACGAACTTCTTTTACACCTCGAACGGTTAACATCGATCCAACCCAGCCTTTACGTAGATGTTCGTATTTCAGTTCAGCACTTCCGCCTTTGGGTGCGGGTCCCGTTACATCCCAAAAACCATTGTATTGATTCATTTGTCCCACTTTTTCTTCTAATGTCATTTCTTTGATCAAAAGCGAGATTCGTTCTTCAATTGGCTTTTTGGTATCCATATGTTTTTTTGTTTGAGCATAGCCGTTTCCAAAAACGATTAGGAGTAAAAAGGCATATTTTCTAATTTGTTTTTTCATTATTGTGGTTTTAGTTTTATGGTAAAGTTTTTAAATCATGAATGCGTTAGAGTGTCTTTTTTAATTTTGGATGATATCATTTTACAAGCTCGTTTGCCCGAAATCAATAAAAACATAAAAAGGGTAAATGTAGTTTTAGACGAGTAATCATAATAGCAAATTTGAAGCATTATGTACTACAAATGTTGTATTTGTATGTGTTTGATGCCGGTAAGATAGAGGGATTACTACCGAATGTTTTGGCATGCATAAAAAAAGTCCTAATTTTCATTAAGACTTTTTTTACGCGCCGTGCGAATTAAAATCAATAGAGAAGAATCAATTTTTTTCTCAATTGTTCACTATTAAAAGGTATTATAGGTTTTTTAGATTCTAATAGAAACGAAGTATCAGGTTATTAATTTGAATAAATTATTTAAAAATATTCATTTCCTCGTCATATATCGGGCTTTGTATGTTTAAAAAATTTAAAACACTATGAAACACATAGTTCTGTGTTAATGTTTTGTTCGGTTTAACTTGTTTAGTAGTATCAGATAACCATACTATAAAAGGAATCTCATATTGTTCTTTAGGTGCAATACTTATAGGTACGCCATGCATATATAGATTCTTCTCTCCCAAAGATTCTCCATGGTCAGAAACAAAAATCATTGCACTATTATACTCCTTTAACTGCTTTAAATCCTCGATAACTTGAGATAGAATATAGTCAGTATAAACAATCGTATTGTCATATGCATTGATTAGTTCTGTTTGCGAACATTTTCCTAATTCAACACTATTACAAACAGGTTTGAATGTTTCAAATTGTGGTGGATATTTCTTGCTGTAAGTTGGTCCGTGACTTGTACTGGTATGCAATACAATTAATATTTTATTTTTTTTACTGGCTAGTATCTGTTCTTTTAATCCCGTTAAAAGAATCTCATCGTAGTTGCAGTTTTCGCCTTTGCAATTTGGCATTAAAACTTCTCTATTTTGATAATCTTTGATATGAACGGGCGGTTCTCCCCAGTTTGTGGTTCTCCAGATCACCTCTACATTATTTCGATATAAATAATTAGGTAAGATTTCATATAAGTCGTCAGTATTTTTATGCTCTAAAATACATTTTACACCGGCAGTGGTGTAAGTGGCACATGAGGTCGCATCAAAATGAAAGAGGTTTGGGACCTTAGATAATAATGGATTTGTATTTTTCTTATAGCCATAAAGAGAAAAATTCTCTCTTCTGGCAGATTCTCCTATTACTAAGACTACAACTGATTTTTTGTTATCTTTTATGGTAGCGTTTGGTAAGAGAATTTCTTTTTCATTTTTTTTGTATTTGTGAATATAAAAAAGAGAAGTATTTACAGTATAAGACCAGGGCATAGCAAGCCCGCCTAAAGTTTTTGAATTTTTATCAATCCAGAGCCAGTTACTTGCATTAGCATATGCTAAGCCCAGAATAAACAGCAGGATAATAGAAGAGGATATTAGAAATTTCTTTAGTGTTTCATTTATTATTTTGACTTTAATAATATACACAGATGGAATAACACCCAGAAGAATGATATACAATATTAGTTTTAAAGAAAAAAAACTACTGGACTCAGCAAAATTGGTATTGAGTACATTACCAATCATACTCTCGTCTATTATAGCACCATAGGTATTGACAAAGTAAACTGCGATTGAATTGATTACAAAAAATATTACCAATAGAAATTTTCCAACAAAGCGGGACAGAAAGAATATGAGGTAAAAGACAAAATAATTTGCTACCAACATTATAATAACTAAACTTATAATGAGTATAATACCGTTGAGGGTCTTATAATCGACTTTATCGAAGACAAAGGAAAAGAATGGAAAATGGAAGAATAAGAAATTAATACAACTCATTAGTAGGGCAAAATGAGTTATTTTTAGATTATTTTTTAACATAAACAGTGGTAATTTTATATAGTGAAACAACTAAACTGGCAATTGAAAAATAATATATTATCAAATTTTCGTGCGTTATTCTAATGATTAATGAAATGCAACAAATTAAAAATAATACAATAAAAACAGGATAGTATTTTTTGTTGCTAATCCAGTCCCAAATTTTATACTTTCTCGTGATAAAAATACCTAAAAGTCCCGAAATAAATCCAAAGATGCCTCCTATAAAAACATCAAGAGGATAATGCGCTCCAATACCTACTCTGGTTAGAGCAAGAGAGAACGCTGTCGTGATTATGAAAAAAATCCACAAGATTTTATAATCCAGTTTTTTTGGCATAAAAGAAAACAACAGAACGGTAAAGGTTGTAAAAATTGTAATAGAATGCCCGGATGGTAGACTGTTGTTTCCGCATAATGTTTTTCCAATAATAAAAAAGGGACTATTATCAAATGCCAAAGCAGGTCTTGGTACTGCAAATAGTTTTTTAAGGATCGTACTAAATACACAGGAAACAAGTGAAGCACTCAATAAAGACTCCCAGATTTTAGGAGCGCAGATAATAAAAAGGGTTAAGAGCGAAAAAGAAATTAAGCAATCCCCAAGCTGCGTAAGGTTATAGATTGTATTAGGAAATTGTGATAGTTTTGAATTAATAAAAAGAAAACAATCCTTTTGTATCAGTATATAGTTCTCTGTATTTAAAGCATCATGCTTATAAAGAAATAAAACAACTGCGACTAAAAAAAATAGAGGTAAAAAAAATAAAGATAATTTGAGTTTTGAATAATTATTAATAGCATAAGTGTTTATTATACTATTTCCTGACAGATTTGCTTTCATAAATTTATTTAAGATATACTGATATTTATGGTTTTATGGGGAGGTGAACGATTTTGATAAGATACTTTTTTAAGCGGGATACCTAATTAATTTTTTCCTTTGCACTAGTTTTTTCTGGGTAGAGTGTTTTTAATTCTTTCTGCGTGTTTCATTTATTTTCGGGGAAGTTATTTCTGAATTCTGTGGCAATTCTGTATTTTTAGCTATGAACTTAATTATTAAGTGTTTTTTAAGTTTTCATAGAAAACAGGAACCTCACAATAAATTTATTTAAGTGTAATAAATAGCAGATTTGTAGAAAAAGAAAGGGAAAATGGAAACGAGTCAGGTCATGTTTTTTTTTTAGTATAGATCTTATTATGGCAGTTTTTTGTAGTAGTTCTGCCGTCAATTATAGATTGACCTTTATCACAAGAAATCCTCAAGCACAACAATATGTTTATTGATGGCTTTATGTAATTGGTAAGTTATTTGAAAGTATACCAGTATTGGTATCGATAAAAAAGTTTTAGCTGCTGATTCCGTTTATTCTTCCGGGATTAGGAGTTATCGCACTTTTAATGTAAAACGATGTTGATGGTCTACGAATTTGTATTTCAGTTTTAATCCGCTGACCTCTGCTATTTCGTCTGCAATAGCCATTCCTAATCCAACAGATAAATGCGAAACAGAAATTTTCTGAAACCTCTTAAACAGTAAAGTTGCATCAAGAGCTTCTTCCTTTCCTGTATTTTGAATGGACAGCTTATTGTGGTTTATAAAAATGATAATTTTACCTCCGGTTATATTATGACGAATGGCATTTTGAAATAAATTATTAATTAGGATCATGCACAGGTCAGAATTCATTTTGATTAAAAAATCAAACTTGACATTTTTTTGAACTTCTATTTTTTGCTCTCTGATATGTTCTTCAAAAAGCAGTAATGATTCATTGACCATTTTCTCTACGGATACTGTTTCAGTAGTTTTAAACTGCCTGTTTTCGATTTTGGTCAACAATAGCAACGACTTGTTAAGCCTGATTAGTTTCGAGCTCGCGTCATCAATAGCAATAATCAATTCTATGTCTTTTTGCTCAAGATTTTCAGATTGTATAAGGAGATCGATTTTAGATTTTATTACGGCAAGTGGCGTCTGGATTTCGTGTGATGCGTTTTCGGTAAATCTCTTCTGACTATTGTAGTCTGTGATCATTTTACTCATCATTTCTTTAACACAGTGACTCAATTCCTTAAATTCTTTTACCGAAGTTTTTTCAAGATTTGGAACATGATTGTCGCTGGCACGAAAAACTCTTAAGGTATGTATCATTTTATAAAAAGGCTGCCACAGTGTTTTAGTAACCCAGAAGTTGATGCCAAGTGAAATTAAAAGCTGTAATAATAAAATGGCGGTAAGCATAGAAAAAATACCTTCAAAGAGTTCGTCAAATTCGACTGAGCTGCGCCATATTTTTATTTGATAATATTTTGTTTTGACTCTTAGTACAGAAGTAATCATCTGATTTATGGCCAACTCTTTTTCTGATCGGTCAAAAATCAAAGTATCTGAGAAGATATCCTTATTAACTTTTTTAAAGTCAGGTTTGGTAATTATTTTTATTTGAACCTCTTTACCTTTTGTAAACAAATAATCAGAGATAGTGTCATTCTCTCTTAAGTATTGTTCAATCCTTTCTTTCCGGTCCATCAGTACATCATCATTACTTTCTTTTAATTCCTTAATAATATAAGAATAAGTAACAAATCCCGATAAGAGTAAAACAGGAATACTCAATACCACGAAATACAGATTAGTTTTAGCTAATAATTTCATTGATGTATTTTAAAATTGTAGCCAATGCCATAGATGGTCTGGAGGTAATCACAACACTTATTTTCTAAAAGTTTTTTTCTCAAATTTTTTACATGGTTGTAAATAAAATCAAAATTATCGAATCGGTCAGCATTGTCTCCCCATAAGTGTTCTGCAAGTGCATTTTTGCTCACCACGCGGTTTTTATTGGCAATAAAATAGAGGAGTAAATCGTATTCTTTAGAAGTCAGAATTACGTTTTGACCATTGATAAAAACACTTCTCTCTGCTGGAAGAATCCGGATTTCATTGAGCGTAATTTCTAAATTACCATCGAAATCTTTTCGTCTGATAAGGGCTTTTATTCTCGAATTTAATTCGGATAAGTGAAAAGGTTTAGGCAAATAATCATCAGCACCAAGATCGAGACCATAGATTTTATCTGAAAGTGAATCTCTGGCAGAAATAATGATAATACCGGCTTTGGATTTTTTTAGTTTTGTTTTTCTTACCAGATCAAGACCGCAGCCTTTAGGCAATGTAATGTCAACAAGAATACAATCATAATCGTAGAGCGCTATTTTTTGCTCTGCTCTATCATAGTCAGAGGCTACTTCTACAATATGACCTTCCATTTCAAAGTATTGCTGAATACTTTTCTGTAATTCAAGTTCGTCCTCAATTAGTAATATTTTCATCGTACCGTAACCTGACTTTTATCCAGGCGAATATAAGAAATATTTTCACTTTAATTTGTAGACATTTTTGGAATAAAAATATAACTAATCTTTTGCTGTTTTTTGAAAAACACATGATTATGTCAGTTCTTATAATTTATTCAACGTATTAATATGCAAAAGAAAAGAGGCTTACAGAGAATTGTTTTTCGAATTGATATAAATGAGCTTTTCAGAACATAGAATTTGAACTGTACAAGAAATAAATTTTCCTAAAAACACCTGAAATTTGTTCTATTAATTTAAAAGTAAAAAAGATGAGTAAGACAGTACTAATAACAGGCAGCAGCAGTGGTATTGGCAAAGCAACAGCGATATTTTTTGCAGATCAGGGCTGGAATGTTATTGCGACAATGAGAACACCTCAAAACGAAACAGAACTTACATTATTGAATAATGTATCAGTAACCGCATTGGATGTTTTAGATCCTGAAAGCATCGAAAAAACAGTACGTGAGGGTATAGAACGTTTTGGTAAAATTGATGTTTTGGTTAATAATGCAGGTTATGGCGCTTATGGGCCATTGGAAGTTTTTGAAAGAGAAAGTATTATCCGTCAATTTAATACTAATGTAATTGGTTTACTTGATGTTACCAAAGCAGTGCTGCCTCATTTCAGAGCAAATAAAGATGGAATTATAATTAATGTTTCTTCTATGGGCGGACGTCTGACATTCCCTTTCGGGGCTTTGTATCACGGTACCAAGTTTGCTGTAGAAGGGATTTCAGAGTCGTTAAACTTTGAAGTGGCTACATTTGGCGGAAAGGTCAAAATAATTGAGCCGGGTGCTACAGCAACTGATTTTGCAGGACGTTCTTTTGATTTTAAAAATGATGAGAATCTGACAGAATACCAAGGCTTGATGAAAAAATTATTTGATTTAATGGAAAGTCTGGGGGCAAATAGTTTTCCTCCTGAGGTAGTGGCACAAAAAATTTATGAAGCTGCAACTGATGGTACTGACCAATTGCGATATGCTGCAACACCTGATGCAATAGCTTTATTAGAAAAAAGGAACAATGAAAGTGATGCCGTTTTTATTGCGGACATGAAAAAACAATTCGGATTATAATAGTGTCTTTCTAATGCAGATCTTTAGTCATCTGGTTTTGAAAAAAGATAAAGTGAAGAATTGTTTATGATAGTGGGATGAGAATAATTTAGAAATAAAAAACCTGCGAATCCTAAGATTTGCAGGTTTTAGTGTTTTTTTATGTTTCTGAACAGATTGAAATAAAAGCTGTCTTTTAAATGTTTATCGCATTCAGTGCTAAATTATATAAAAACTTTGGATGGTGTATACTTCTGTTTTTCAATTATTTAAGTGGTACTTGCGCAATTTGCTTTGTATCATTATCTTTTTCTATTAGCTCTGATGAAGCAGTAGTTTTTTTGCATTTAAACAATCAATAATTTGTTTTTTCTCCTTGCCAATTTGTACGATGGAGGAATTCTTCCCAGGTAAGCGTGTCAGGATTTATTTGTCTGCTCCATAGCAAATCCTTGTCTTGCCCATAATAGCCATACTCAACAGCATATTCAGACATGCCGATAATCTCCTGCAATAAGGTTTCATTTGAACTAAATTCCGGGAAATGATCAAGAAAATCTTCCCGTTTGAATGCTGAACTATATTCGGCTTTCTTACCTGTGACCCTGATAAAAGTATCAATTATTTCCTGGGGAGCGATGATATCACCAATAACCGGTAAGGATTTACCCGCGTATTTAAGCGGATGTGCAAAAATTTCTAAAACAGCCGGTCCCGTGGCAGTAATGGGATCAACAAATGGTGCGCGGAAGTCCTTTGGGAGATATATAGGAAATACAAGTACATCGTCTTTTACAATTGGAGTATAAAATTCTATCAGATTTGTATAAAAGAAAGCCATATATATAAACGTGCTTTTGACTGGCAGTGTACGTATATAATCTTCAACTTTTGCCTTGTCTGTAAAATGGGGTGCAAACTTTTTACCATCGGTAATTTTATCTACATTTTCCAAACTGCTAAAGACAACATGCTGAACTCCTGCCTCGACAGCAGCGTCTGCCAGTTCTTTGCCTAACTCAAACTCATGTGTTTGTGGCGGAGCAATATTTGGAGTGAGCATGAAAACACCATAGGAACCTTGAAATGCTTCAACGAAGTTTTTTTTATATCCAAGATCAAGTGGTATACTAACAAGTTCAGCACCCTGGTCGATCAGCTTGATTGCATCGGGTGAATCAATGCGTCGTGTAATGCCACGTACCCTATAGCGACCACTTTGTAAAAGAGTGCGTGCAACACTGCCTCCTTGTTTGCCCAAAATACCTACGATAGTAATAAGCGGTTTGTTTTTTTTGGACGTTGATTCATGTCCTTTTAGATCAAATACCATATTGTGTTTTTTAAGTAAATTTTAAACTATAAAAATAATAGTAGCAAAATTATTTATAGTTAAGTAAATTTGCAATAACTATCTATTTAGATAGCTCTTATAAAAAACAAATGATATGGATTTAGAATGTAAAAGTGATTTTATTGAGGTGAACAGTAAACTATTTCCATGCACTGTAAGTATAGCTATGGATCTGGTTGGCGGAAAATGGAAAGCAGTTATATTATATCACTTAAAAGATACAGATAAAAGATATAATGAGTTAAGAAAAGAAATGCCTGCTGTCACGGAAATGACACTTAGCCTGCAACTAAAGCAACTTGAAAAGGATGGTCTTATATCGCGGACGGTTTATGGCAAAAAGCCTCCTATTAAAGTTGTTTATAGTTTAACGGATTTTGGAAGATCCTGTATTCCTATGCTTAATGCCATTACTGAGTGGGGGAATCAAGTTGCTGCTCAAAAAGGGGAATTTATCGACACAAAATCTGTTAGTGCAACGATTTGATAATTTGATTGACCATTTGGTACAGGATTAATTGCTTTGTGGGAAGTATAGAAAAGTTTTAATTAACATCTTACTAGAGCAATCTTTCGCAATTTATAAACATTTCTGATGATTTTCAGGCTGGCGTTGATGAATATTATAAAATATTTCTACTACACATCTTTATAATTTTCCTTATGAAAAAATAAAAAAAGAGTCCGCTTCGATATTTTACGAAACGGACTCTTTATAAAAAAAACAATCTATTTAATTTGGATTTGAAGCTTTAGTAATTCGTATAAGCTTAGCATTTACAAATTCATAAATCCCTGCAGGAGATTGTTCACGGCCATATCCGGATCCTTTAGTTCCGCCAAAAGGCAGTTCTGGAGTAATCCCTGTCAGATGGTTGATGTAAACCATCCCGGTTTCTATTTGTCGGGCAACATTTACGGCTCTTTTTTCATCTCCGCTAAATACACTTCCACCTAAGCCAAAGTTTGTTGCATTTGCAAGAGCTACTGCTTCATTTTCGTCTTTAACACGATAAAACATAAATACCGGACCAAAGATTTCTTCATTATAAGCAGAGTTTCCAGGTTCTATATTTGTAAGTAGGGTAGGTTCCATAAAAGCACCTTTGCGATCAATTCGTTTACCACCCAACAATACAGTAGCACCTTCTTTTACGGCTTGTTGTACTTGTTTAATAACACCTTCAACAGCTTTCTCGCTGCTCAGAGGAGCAAGTGTAGTTTCCGGACTCATAGGATCTCCAACTTTAATAGAAGCAAATTTTACTTTTACTTTTTCTAAAAAAGAATCTGCAATGCTTTCTTCAACAATAATTCGTTTAGGAGAAGTACATACCTGTCCGGCATTCCACATACGACCGTTTACAGCAGCATCAACAGCTTCATCTATATTGGCATCATTGAGCACAATAAAAGCATCACTTCCGCCAAGTTCCAAAGTCGATTTTTTTATATATTTACCTGCTGCCGCTGCAATCGATGCTCCGGCTGGCTCACTTCCGGTTAATGTAACCGCTTTAATACGTATATCAGAAACTAGTTCACTCGCTTTTTCACCCGGTATAAAAAGGTTTTGGTAAACACCTTCGGGAGCACCGGCTTCAAGAAAAATATCTTCCATAAGCTGAGCACATTGCGGTACATTTGAAGCATGTTTAAAAAGCATGGTATTACCGGCCATTATATTAGGCGCCGCTGATCGGGTAATCTGATAGAAAGGAAAGTTCCAGGGCTGTACACTAAGTAAAACACCCAACGGTTCATAACTAAGAAAAGCAAATCCTATAGGAGTTTCTAACGGACTATCAGCCAGAAATTTTTCGCCATTATCAGCATAATAATCAAAAATAGCGGCACTTAATTCCACTTCTTGTATCGCTTCTCGGTGTAATTTACCCATTTCCAGTGTTGCCAAAGCCCCTAATTCTTTTTTTCTATCGCGCATGATAGAGGCCACTTTATGCAATAATTTGGCTCTAACATTAAAAGCGGTTTTTTTCCAGGTTTTGAAAGCTGCGTCTGCTTTTGAAATTTTTGACTCAAGCTCTTTATCGTTCATAACATCAAACTGTTTTACAATTTCGTTATTAAACGGATTGACTGATTTAACAGATGACTCTTTAATTGAATTTTCCATAATAATATATTATTTAAAGTATACTTATAAAGGTACACCTTACATTTTTCAATAAACTTAGCGTACTGTTAATGTTTATCATAGCTCTGTTAAAATTAAAAACAGATATGAAACTGAGCCATAAGATGTATATTTTGATTTTATACAATTCTAAAAACTAATGCATTAATTGTTTTATCTTTATAATAGTTTTGATATGGCTTTAAATATAAAAAATGGCACAATTAGTTTTTGTCAGACATGGACAATCTCTTTATAATCTGGAAAATCGATTTACAGGAATTCTTGATGTTCCGCTCACGGATATTGGAAAAGAACAAGCAAAACTTGCGGGAGAGAAACTCATTGGTTATGTTTTCGATATTGCCTATACTTCTATGCTGATAAGGGCTCAGGAAAGCTTAGAGATTATCCTCAATGAAATGAAGGTAACAATCCCTATCGTAAAAAATAAAGCCTTTAATGAGAGAATGTACGGTACTTTACAAGGACTCAATAAGGAAGAAACGGCAAAAAAATATGGTCTGGCTCAGGTGGACATCTGGAGAAGAAGTTATGATGTATGTCCTCCTGATGGGGAAAGTTTGTTAGATACTTACAACCGCGTAGTTCCTTATTATAAAACCGAAATAGAAACAAAACTAAAAATGGGACAGAATGTTTTAATAGTAGCCCATGGCAACAGTCTGAGATCCCTGATGATGTATCTTGAAAACATCAATCCTCTTGATATTGTAAAAGTAAATATCGCAACAGGAATACCCAGAGTTTACACGTTTGATGCTGAACTGAAAATTTCTAATGTAACCTATCTATAGTTATCTCTGTGAAGCTTTTAATAACAAAAACAAGAAGTAAATTCACGACTGAAATTATTAAATTAATACTATTTTTTATTTAAAAATACTTATTCTGTTTTTTAAATTACTAACTTAGAGTATAATACAAACTCACAAACAGCAGTAATTTAATACTATGACAGCACGTTTCTTAAAAGTCAGAAAAAAAACAGAAAAAATTTGCACTCCTTTACTTGTAGAGGATTATTCTGTACAACCCAGCGATTTTGCTTCTCCGCCAAAGTGGCATTTGGCTCATACCACCTGGTTTTGGGAAGAGTTTCTACTTACGAAATACAACCCTGATTACACAGTTTATCATCCTGATTTCTCCTACTTATTTAATAGTTATTACAATACAGTTGGAAAACGGATACAGCGTCCTTCCAGAGGATTTATGACAAGACCATCCGTAGAAGCTGTTTATGCTTACAGGACATATGTTACTGCCGCCGTTGAATTGTTTATGAAGAACGATTTAAATCAGGAAATACTTGATATTATTGAGATCGGAATCAATCATGAAGAACAGCATCAGGAACTTTTAGTATATGATATAAAATACCTCTTAGGAACACAGGCAACTTTTCCTGGTTATGGCAATCATTTTTTGCCAGCTTCTGAAAAACAGGAAGTTGGTTTTGTAAAAATTGCAGCAGGTATCTATGAAATTGGACATACAGGATCTTCTTTTTGTTTTGATAATGAATTGGGAAGGCACAAAGTGTATGTAGATGATTTTGAGATTTCAAATACACTTGTAACCAATGCAGAATATCTGCAGTTTATACAAGACGACGGTTACAGAAATTTTAATTACTGGCATGATGAAGGTTGGGCGTGGGTTAACGAAAATGAAATCGAAGCACCCTTGTATTGGCATAAAATAGATAATGAATGGCAGGTGTATGATCTAAATGGCTTGCAGAAAATCGCAGCAGATTTACCGGTAATGCACCTGAACTATTACGAAGCTTTTGCCTATGCGCAATGGAAGGGAATGCGATTACCAACAGAATTTGAATGGGAAATAGCGAGTAGTCAATTGTCCTGGGGTAAAGTTTGGGAATGGACGAACAGTGCATATCTGGCTTATCCTAATTTTAATAAAGCATCTGGAGCATTGGGAGAATACAACGGAAAATTTATGGTGAACCAAATGGTTTTAAGGGGAGCCTCAGCAGCAACTCCGGAGAATCATAGCCGTAATACCTACCGTAATTTTTTTCATCCTGTAATGCGTTGGCAGTTTTCAGGATTACGACTGGTAAAGTGATTTTTTGAAATCAGCTCAGTCTTTAAAAACAAAAATACTATGAAAAAGTTTGATTATATTATTATCGGAAGCGGACAGGCAGGTATTCCTTTGGCGTTTAGCTTATCAAAAGAAGGAACCGTTGCCATTATTGAAAAAAGTTTTTTGGGCGGAACGTGCGTCAATAACGGTTGTATACCGACCAAAGCTTATGTTGCCAGTGCCCGAAGAGTCTGGGATGCTTTTCATGGCGATGACCTAGGTGTCGAAATTCCTAAAGGAACAAAAGCCAATCTCAGAAAAATTAAAGCACGTAAAGACGAGTTGGTCAATGAATCCCGCTCTAATATTGAAAGAGCCATTAAGAGAGATGAAAAAATTAGCTTATATAATGGTGAAGCTCATTTTTTGAGCAATTATGAGGTTAAAGTTGGAGACACAATCCTGACTGCAAAAAAAATATTTATCAATGTAGGAGCAAGGGCAGTAGTTCCTAAGGAATATCAGGAAGTTCCTTTTTATACCAACGAAAATATTCTGGAAATTGAGGATATTCCCAAACATCTAATCATCATAGGCGGAAGTTATATTGGTTTAGAATTTGCTCAGATCTTCAGAAGATTTGGCAGTGAAGTCACAATCATAGAACGTAATAAGCAATTGATCAACAGAGAAGATAAAACAGTAACTGATGTCGTAGCTGAAATCATGAAGGCAGAAGGTGTCGATATTGTTTTTAATGCCAAAGATATTAGCGTAAAAGAGAATAATAAAGAAGGTATTACCCTGAACACCGATATTAAAGTAATAAAAGGATCACATTTGTTATTGGCCATTGGTCGTGCCCCTAATACTGATACATTGCAATTGGAGCATACGACAATCAAATTGGATGACAAAAAGTATATAAAAGTCAACAATTACTGTCAGACAAATGTTGAGGGTATTTTTGCCATCGGGGATTGTAACGGTGAAGGTGCTTTTACACATACTTCGTACAATGATTTTCAAATTGTAGAAAGCTTTCTTTTTAAGAAAAAGGAGCGAAAAATTAGCGATAGAATCACAACTTACGGATTGTTTATTGACCCACCGCTAGGCAGAATTGGAATGACAAAAAAAGAAGCTCTCGAAAAAGGACATGAAATTTTGGTAGGGTACCGCCCTATGACAAAAGTAAATCGTGCTAAAGAAAAAGCAGAAACTTTAGGTTTTATGGAAGCAGTAATCGATGCTAAAACCAATCTCTTTTTAGGTGCCTGTGTCTTAGGAGTGGGTGGGGACGAAATCATAAATGGGATTACGAATTTGATGTATGCCAAAAAGCCTTATACCGTTTTGAGGGATTCAATACATATTCATCCTACGGTAAGTGAACTTATCCCAACGATGTTAGAAGATTTAAAACCAATTGCTAAATAAGAAGTATTTTGATTTCAAAACTATCCAGTCATTTTCGGGCTAATAATCTACTTTTATACGGGATGTTTTTTGGTGCTGTATTCTTTATAACCGGAATTTTGGCACCGGATACCTTGCTGTCTGTTTTAAGTCATATCAATAAGCAGTTATTATCAGTTTTTAGCACTTATTATTTAGGATTGGGACTTCTTATAGTGCTTGCTTCTTTAGTGTTGCTGTTTTTGCCTATTCGAAACAAAAGACTGGGATCAGAGAAACCGGCTTATTCCTATTTCAGTTGGATTGCCTTATTGTACAGTACCGGAATGGGTTCCGGTTTATTGCTTCGTGCGGTACAGGAACCTGTTTATTATTTTAATAATAGTCCGGTTGCCACTACGAATGCAAAAGAAACAGCACTTCAATACACCTTTTTTCATTGGGGTTTTACGCCTTGGGCGATGTACAGCCTGTTTGGTTTATTAGTTGCTTATAATCTTTATATAAAAAAAGCACCTAATTTATTGCATGCCATAGTTCCCGATATAAAAAATAATATACTGAAGTTTAGCGCTATTCTCTTTATCGTATTAATCACTATTACGGGAGTAATCGCTTCATTAGGATTGGGAACGGCACAATTAATAGGCGGACTGAATTATACTTTTGAGGCAGAGTTTGGAACTTCTTTTTTATTGATCAGCGTGTTTGTAATGGGATGCATCGCTACTTATTCCGCATTGACGGGAATTACAAAAATGATTAAAATTTTGGCTGATTTTGATTTTGTTTTTTCCATTATTTTAATGCTTTTTGTGGCCTTGTTTCTAAATTTTAATCTTTATATAACTCAGACTTTTACGGCTTTTTATCAGTATGTGATTCATTTTTTTGAAATGAGTCTCGCTACAGGAGCTTATACAACCAAAGGGACTTTTACCCAGGATTGGACAGTTTTCTATTGGGCATTCTGGTTGGCGTGGGTTCCTTTTACGGGTATTTTTATTGCCCGCATTTCGAAAGGTAGAACCATAAAGGAATTTTTGATTGCTACAATTTTAGTACCTACTTTAGCCACTATCATCTGGTTTTCCATATTTGCCAATGCTGCTTTTGAGATAATAGAAAAGGGCAATAGTACACAGTTTGATAACGTGTTTAGTTCTTTGTTTGTTTTTTTAGAGCATTTTCCATTTCATGAAATTACCTTTTTGGTTGCAGGTCTCTTAGTCGCTATTTCTATTATTAATTCAGTCGATTCAGCCATTTTTGTATTAGGGATGTTTAGTGATAATGGCAATGAAAATCCCTCTAAAAAACATAAACTCGGTTGGGGTATTATCATTACGGCTACAGCATTAGGACTTACTGCTCTTGGTACAAGCGAACTGTTAAATGGAATTAGTAATCTGTTAATTATTATGGTTTTACCTTTTAGCTTTTTGTATCTTTATTGTATAGTAACATTCTTTAAACAGAACATTTTTCGAAAATAATATAACATCATGCATCGTTTCCTATCGTATTTTTAAGATAACTTAAAAATAAATAACCAATAGCCTTAATTATGAAAGAGACAGTCGTTTTAAATAAAAAGGAATCCCAAAAAAGTACATTAGAGCAATTTAAAAAGGAAGTTAATGACGGATTAAATGAGTCTTTGAAGACATTACCTTCAAAGTTTTTTTATGATAAAAAAGGAGATGCTCTTTTTGTCGAAATTATGCATTTGCCAGAATATTATGTTACGCGTTCAGAGCATGAAATATTTAAAGATAAAAGCGCTTCGATAATTAAAGCATTAGCATTAGATCAGGATACTTATTTTGAACTGATAGAACTTGGGGCTGGTGACGGCATGAAAACTAAGGAACTGCTACAGGAACTCTCTCGCGAAAATTACAAGTTTGATTACATTCCGGTAGATATTTCGCAGAATGCTTTAGAAAAATTAGAAAAAGATCTCAATCAGAAAATGCCCCATATTGCGGTAAAAACCAAACAAGGAGATTATTTCGAGGTTTTAGAATCATTAAAAGAAAATCAACATCCAAAAGTGATCTTGTTTTTAGGATCCAATATCGGGAATATGCCTGATGATGTGGCGGAAGTCTTTATTGCTAATCTGAGTGAAAATTTAAATTTTGGTGATAAGTTTTTTTTAGGTGTAGACCTAATAAAACCGGCAGCTATTGTTTTGCCTGCCTATAATGATAGTAAAGGGGTTACAGCTGCGTTTAACCTGAATTTACTGGAACGAATCAATAGAGAACTGGATGCTGATTTTGAAATTGAAAATTTTAAACACCAACCGGAATATGATGAAAAGCAGGGCATCGCAACTAGTTTTTTAGTAAGTACGAAAGAACAGGATGTATTTATAAAAAAGATCAATAAGATATTTCATTTCGCTAAAGGCGAGAAAATTTTAACTGAAATTTCAAGAAAATACAATGATAAAATTTTAGATAAAATTCTAAAAAAGACAGCGTTTGTTATCAAAGACAGAATTACGGATCGTAAAAAGTATTTTGCCAATTATGTTTTAGAGCATTTATAATGAAAATACAATCACTTGGTATATTGGGATTAGGAAGTCGCTCTACCCTTTTTTATATTAAGGAACTTAACCGCCTTTATCATAAAAAAAGAGCAGGATACAGTACTTGTCCCTTTACATTATTGAATACCAATTTTGATGTTCTAAATAACTTGCTCCCCAAACCTTCAAATAAGCTTAAAGTGCTCTTGAGTAATTATTTGACAGAATTAAGTCATTTGCAAGTAGATGCTGTTTTAGTTCCAAATATTACCCTGCATGAAACCATTGATAAGCTTAGTATAATGCCAAAAATTATTCATCCGGTGCATCTCACTATTGCCAAACTTAAGGATAAGGGTTTTAGTGAGATTATTTTATTTGGTTCCTTGCATACGATGGAATCGGATTACTTAAAATGGGCATTTAACAATCAAAACATTGCAGTATCACTTCCTGCAGTAGCAGAACGGGTCGTAATAGAGGACGTTCGTAAACATATTTATTGGGAAACAGAAAGTAAAGAGCTAATGCAGGAGTATGCTGATATCATCAAAAAATACAGTTCAAATAATGCACTGGTATTGGCTTGTACAGAATTATCGGTGGCTTGGACTACTATTGATAGTAACATTTTTGATATGTCCCGGATTCAAATTGAAGCAGCTGTTGAAAATATTGATTAACTCATCGATTCAGCGAATAGATATACTTAAAGATGCTTCTTCAACAGCTATTTATGGTTCCCGTGGTTACTGATACACTGACTCAGTCAAAAGGATTACTGCAATAAGGGTTTTAAAGGAATAAAATGATAACAAAACAGGATCTCGTATTTATTTCCTGTTTTGTTTTTTATGCAGCAAAAGAAACAAAAAAGGAAAAACTGTTCAATAATTTACGGAGTAATTTATTCAGGGGAAAAAACGCCAAAAGAACGTCGCCAAAGTTGTTTTAGTAGAACTGATTTTTACTTTTTTACGTAAATGAATCCTTTCTCACCTGATTGAAATTCGACTTCAATTCTTTTATAATCATCAACTTCATATTTATCAGCGTTTAGTATTTCAGTTTCTGATATTTTGAAAAGCATACCCTCAACTTTATCATTTAGGTTACCTGTAAAGTCAATTATTGGATGAAATTTTTGCCCGCTTTTTCGTAAAACTTCATGATCTGTTATTTCAACCATTTTTAGGGCATACCCTAATAAAGTCTCTTTTTTTCCAGTTAGCAGTCTGCCAAAAGTTTCCATTTGCACTTGCTCTTTTTGTAAAGTTCCGTAAGAAAATAAATTTAACATTGTTAACTTAGTTTTGTCGAGTCTGGACTTATATCATTCATGTAAAAATTTTACAAGTCACACTCTTATTTTAGTAGAATATTTTTTTTTGAAGCGTCCGGGACAAAATTATAGATATTTAGTAATTAACACAAGCTCAAAAACTTTTATCTTGATTTTAGTGTATCTAAAACTTTTGAATTTACAGGAGGTAACTTTAGGGTATCTCTTTCTCTGATTTGTCGCTCCGGCGCCTTCAGGTTATTGAGTTCACTCTCTTCTGAAAAAGTAGTGTCTTCTTTAAATTTACCTGTAGTAATTTTAAAATCGTCTGCGGTACCTGTAATTTTCATAGGAACATTAATAAGTCCCATTGGTGGCAGTCCTAATCGAAACCCGATATTTAATTTGCCATCCATAGTAACTTGCCCTTCAAGCTTACCTCTAAAAGTTGCCATTTTCATCGTTGTTGGCGTAATAGTCATCACATTATTTTTAATGGTAGAGTGAATGGCAATTTTATTAAATGAGGCTTTTTCTAAATCCGCAGCATCCGCTTTTTTAGCTACATGATTTAAAAGTTTAAAGTTTTTAAATTTAATATCTTCCAGTGTTAACGTTCCTTCTCCGGCTATCGATTTAAAATCAATATCCATATTTTGGTCAATACTTCCGGCAAGTTGGTAATCAACAGAAACCAAACCGTAGGCATCTTTAGCCATACTCACCATATCTGCAAAAATAGGTATCTCTGCATAGGCACGTTGAATATCAAAGTTACTGGCTTTAAAATGGGCATTGTATTTCGCTAGCAAGCGATGTTGCGCTTTATAATCTCCGGTCATCTCTATCTGGGTACCCGCCATATCAAAAGTCGCCTGGCTTACCTGAACTTTGCGGTCGTTGATATCCAGTGTTCCTGTAAAATTATTGATTTTATAAGAATCAAATTGAAGGAGATTCACTTTTGCCGTAATTTTTAAATCCGCTGTTCTGGGAATTCTAATGACGTAGTTTTTATTTTTAGTATTTACATTTTTAATGCCAGTGTTTATAGCAGTAGAATCTGTTTTTTGTGCTGTTTCCTCTTCAGCTTTAGCGTCAGTATATTTGGCAATCATATCAAAAAACTCGTTGGCATTAATGTGATTGCTGGAAAGGTCAATCTCTGCTTTAAGCTTTTCATTAGCGTCACGCAGGTATTTGCGATTAAACATATATCGGATAAAATTATGGATATAACCATTTAATACAACATCAGATTTACCGTATGTAGCATTAAAATCCTCAAAACGCATCTTATCTTTAAAAAATTTAAATGTACCCTTAGAAATTTGAAACGTTTCCGGAAATAAGGCACTTTTAATTACTATGTTTTTAGCTTCGAGCTTTCCGCCATTTTTAATGTTGTCGTAATTTTTGGCATCTAAATCTTTTTTAGAGCCTTTAGCGATAAGATTAGTCTGGATGATTCCTGAAACATTGACGTCTTTAATGGGGAATATCTGAGTTAATTTACCAATGTCCAAAGTTCCCTGAGTTTTGATATTGTATACTAAATCATAAAGGTTAGTCAGTTCCCCTTCAATTTTAAAAGGTGATCCTGCCAGAACAAATTCGACGGGCTGCAATTTGACATTTAGATCTTGTCCTGTACCTTTTTCGCTCGTAACAATTGCGTTTAAGTTTATATTTTGTATCGGAATATTTGGGAATTTAAGTGATTTTAAATAGCCGTTTTTAATGTTTACGATCGTTTTAGAGGATGGGTATCTTTTTTCTTTACGGTTTAAAACCCCGTGCATACTTACTTTTAAATTTAAATCTCCCTTAACTTCTAAACTGTCTAAAGGATAAAATTGATGTACCTCGGCTAAATTAATTTTAGATTCTAATTCAGTATCAACAGTAAAAGGATATAATTTATGAAGAGAGAAATTTCCGCGAATAAAATTATCCAGAGCTTCTATATTCAGATTGGTTACTTTACCTGAAATGTTACGTAAAATACTGTCTTTAGCCGTTAAACTTAAATTAAGATTAACATTTTTTATAGCATCTTTTCTCTTTAGATCTTTCAGATATCCATTTTTTAAGCTTGCATTAAACTCAAACTTAGGAATACTTTTAATTATAGTATCCATTTTATTTAAACGCGGGCTAAATCCCAGATCGCGTAAAAAGATACCATCGGCTTTTAAATTAAGAGCAATGTCTCCGCGAATATCAAGTCGGTTTAGGTTTAGTGCTTCTTTAAATTTTGCTAAATCTAAATGGGCAGAAACTGCAGTTTTAATTTTTAACTTTTTAAAGCCTTCTGAATGGAAATTCAGGACTGTTTTTTTTCCATCCAGATTAAACGACAGGTTTTCCAGATCAAATTTTAATTTGTTAATATCTAAGTCTTTGACCAAAGCCCTGGCATTGATATTAATTTCTTTTACAGGCTCTTTAATTTTTTTATAAGCAATGGTACCGCTATTAATTTGCAGATCTGCTAAAACCATTGGTTTCTCTGATTGGTCCTGCATGTACTTCCCACGTGCTATAATTTTGAAATCAATATTCCCTGTAATAGCCATCTGTTCTTTCCAATTGTCATAAGAAGGCGGTACAATCGATAGCATTTCCTCTATTGTAGAGTTTTTAGATTGCATGTGTAAATCAAAATCATATCCTCCTTTAATAAAAGCAAAATAACCGTTGAATGAGAAAGGAAAATTTTTGATCCGAATGTTATTGCGCTCGAACTTAAATTTAAGTTCTTTAGCATCTATATGCGTAATAATTTCCGCATTTATGGGTTTATTGTGTACATAATGAACCCCGTCTGCACTAAAATCAAACAATTTTATTTTGATATGAGAGTTAAGATCAAAAATATCAGCGCTTAAATCTCCTTCTCCTTTATAATTAAGATCTTGAATTTTAAAATCTAAAGGAGTGCTTTTATCGTTATAGGATATGTTTGTTTTGTTGACAATGATACGTTTAATTTTAAATTCGGTCGTAGTAGTATCTTTTGAAGCTCCTGAGGGTTTTACAATATTAAAATTTGCATTCCCGCTCGAATCTATTTCAAAGTTTAAATTTGCTGAGTCTAAATAAATAGCATCTAAAATAATTTTACCTTTTAGTAAACTATAAAAATTAACTCCAACTGCTGCTGTTTTAGCCTTTACCACATTTGATGATGCAAATTGAACTTTTTTGTTATCGATACTAATATTTTTAGCATAAACAATTAATGCAGGAAAGTGTTTAAAAACCGAAAGTCCAACTTCATCAAAAGAGATCTTTGCATCCAATTTTTCGTTTGCAATACTTTCTATTTTAGCTGTTATTTCATCTTTAAAAAAATACGGAACAACGGTTAGGATTATCAATAAAAGCAGCAGTAGTGATCCTGTAAAAATTGAAGTAATTTTTAAAATCTTTTTAATCATTTATTAACTTATTTATGGGTGACCAAAAATATAAACGGGATGGATAAAGCATATTTTTAGGGAGCAAAATTAACTAATCAAAATTAACCATTAAAATTTTAATTTGTTTTTAAATCAAATTACTCAATTGGAATTTTCAGTACAAGATAAAAGGTTGTCAGTTAATTGATTAAAAATAGTTGCCAGTGGCGAATGTTACTTATTAGAGGATATAGTCACAGTTTTCATTGCAAGAAAAATAGCTGGAGCAAACTTTTTCATGAAAATAAATATCCCTAGATGTTTACAAAATGCATTTGTAGGAACACACGTCCCTTGAGAATAACAACTAACCCAAAAATAGTTATAACGATTGTAATTTAACATTGGAAAAAGAAAATCGAATACCGGTTTTTCTCCAGTATTAGATTTTTAAAACTTCAGGGTATCTGTGATTTATTTGATCATATAATAAGAATCCCGTTTTTGATCAAATCCCTATATAGAACCTTGATATTGTAAAGAATCATATAAGTACATGGTAATAATGTATTTAATAATAAATTCTATTGATTTACTACTCTAATTATATTTCTTCCACTTGTAATACCTCAAATGTATTTAGTGCACTTAAAAAATGGAAATTTAATTTCTGCACGTAGTTAATAATATTGAACTTTTATAATTCTAAGTTCATTTATAAATGGAATATTTTTTTTTTATACTGTTTAAGTAATAATTATTTGTAAATAGTATGCGGTTTTTATGTTCCGTTGAGATACCTTGGCGGGACAAATTTCAACAAATTTTATGGAGGATTAGAAGAGATTGGCTTGTTATATGTAGGGTCTGTCTTTTATTGGCTTTATGAATATGGTTTGGATGTCCTATTGGGGATTGAAGGAAAATGTAGAGTCAAATATACATATCGTTAACCTCTTTTTATTAAAACCGACTTAGCTTTTTGTGCAAAATTGGAGGTATCTCCAATTTTCGTTGACCAAAAAGAATAATTTTTGATTGATTCAATTTTAGAATAATCAGATAGTTTTTAAAACACCTCCATCTGCTCGTAACGATGCCCCATTTGTTGCTATAGAAAGCGGACTTGAAAGATAAACTGCCAGCGAGGCAATTTCAGATGGATCAATAAAACGCTGTAATAAAGAATGCGGATTGGTCTGTTGTATGATGGCATTTTTCATTTGTTCAATCTCTATATTCTGTACAGAAGCGATATGTTCAATTGTTGAAGCAACACCGTCAGAATAAGTTGGTCCGCCTAAAATCGTATTCACTGTAACTTCCGTACCTCTAGTTAGTTTAGATAAACCATTACTTACTGCTGTCATTGCAGCTTTTGTCATTCCGTAATGAATCATATTTTCTGGAATATTCGCACCCGATTCGCTGCTGATAAAAACAATTCTTCCTGATTTTTTCTCCAGCATTTGAGGTAAAAGTTTTTTAGAAAGCCTGATACTGCTCATTACATTAATGTCAAAAATTCTATACCAATCTCCATCTTCCAGATTTTCAAAATCTTTTAATTCGAAAATGCCGACGTTATTAATCAAAATATCAATATTGTTTAATTTAGTTAATAAAGCAGTTACTTCTTCTTTTTTCTCAAAATCACAGACAATTCCCGAAACTAAGGCATCTGGAAATTCATTTTTTAATTTTTGTACTGCCAGATTTGTTTTTTCTTCATGCCTTCCATTAATGATAATTTCGGCTTTTTCATTTAATAATTGTTTGGCAATTGCAAAACCAATACCTTGTGTCGAACCGCTAATAAAAGCTCTTTTCCCTTCTAATTTTAAATTCATTTTTATTATTTTAATTTTGTAATGATTGATACATAAATAGTCAAAAAAATTAGCTGATAACAGCTAATTGCATTTCGATTTGATTTTTTAAGACATTTTTGTCTGGATACATTCTTCTGAGCGTATTAAGTCCGCACCAAAATGTTATGAGATATCTGCCAAGTATTTCCGGATCAGTCTGGGTTTTTAAATTTCCTTTTAATTTTTCGTCTTTAATTGCCTGAGTAAACATTTGTTCGACCTCTTTTAAAATCTGAACCGCATCTGCTTCCAGATTATCATCAATAAAAGTCATTTCTACAACCGTATTGGCAATAATACAGCCTTTAAGATGCTCATTTTCTTCTGCGGAAGCGATACTTCTAAAAAAATCTTTAATTAATTCTAATGGAAATTCGCTTTTGCTTAATTCCTTTTTAAAGGCGTCAAAAGCTAATAGTCGTTCTTCAATAGCTTTTTGAAAGACCTCTTTTTTGCCCCCTTTGAAAGTATTATAAAAACTTCCGGCACCGGCACCAGTTGCTTTTTGCAGATCACTCAATGAGGTAGCACTATATCCTTTCTGCCAAAAAACTTCCTGTGCTTTCTTTACAATATTAGCGTCTTGGTATATGGTAGGCCTTCCTCTCATTTTTTTATTTATTTTTGTAATGATCAATACAAAATTAGAAATAAAAATACGTTTGCTCCAAATTTTAAAGCAATTTTATTTTGTTAATTAAAAGATTGCATGAATTGCAGGGAGTTAATTTCTCATTTCCAGCAATCGATGACATCGGTTTGTATAACGCTACTGGATCTTAATAGAATTATATTGTTCGTCAGTAACAGGATCAAGCCAATCAACCATACCTTTTTCAGTATTGATACTTACAGCATAATGTATAAACCTTCCATTTGGTGTAGCGCCATGCCAGTGTTTGATACCAGGTAACACATTAATAACATCACCCACTTTTATTTGTTGAATGGAAAAACCTTCTTCTTGATAATAACCGATACCTTCTGTAACAATGAGTATCTGATTACTGGGATGTGTATGCCAGTTGTTTCTGCAATTTGGTTCAAATATCACTTCACCAATAGCACAATTTGTGTCTTCGTCTGGGAGAAGTCTCATTTTTAGCCAGGCGATCCCGGTAAAATAATCTGTTGCAACAAGACCGAATCCTTCCGGTGCTTTAGTTTTTTGTTCTTTTGCTATTGATTATGCACAATCTGAAGGTTGGAAGTTTGGAAGTAACTGGAAATCAGCACAAGATTTAATTGGTAATCCTGGTAAACCAAGCGATGTGATTTCACAAGAAACAAGTGATTTCTTATCTTCAAGAACTACGGCCGCAAACTATCGTGAATTACTAACGCAAATAGGTGCAAGCCAAATAAATTCGGCTAATAAAGCCATGGCGGGTTCAGCAAGTGGTAGAGTAACTCCTCAAGAACTAGATTCTCCATTCTTTGTTTTAGCTGGTTTTATACCAAAGGGTTTTGCAATGGGTAGTAGCGCTAGTAGTTTTTATACTGTTCAGGGCGTTGAAGATGTTGCTAGACTTTTGAATGGAGGAGTTCCTTTTCCAGTTGGTTATACTAAATCATTTGTGGGTGAAGGTGTTTATTCTTTTGGAACCAAAGCAGATGCATTAAGATATAAGTCTATGTTAGAAGGATTTGGTTATACTGATTTACAAGTTTTAACATTTAAAGTTTCTAATTATGGAAAGTTAAAAGTTTTCGATATGAGAGGTATTGGTGACGATGCGGCAAATGCATGGTTAGAAACTCATGCATATCCAAATAATCATACTTTTGACCATGTAATTAGACCATCAGGTAATTTTAATCAAATAAAATTTTAATAATTATGGGTGACTATGAATCATATTTTAGGTTATTTAAATCTTCATGGGGAATATTGATTGGCTTTAAAGGTGAGATTCTCGAAATGTCTGAGGAGTTTGAAATGAATGATTTAATCAAAATAAATGATTTTTTGTATTTGCAACTGAATATATCTAATGAAAATAAATATATTCATAACAATAAAACAAAACTTGAAAATGGAATACAGTGGGTCTCTGAGATTTTTCCAAAACAAAAGAAGGTTTTAATTAAAATAAATGAGATTGATTTAAACTTTTGTAATTTCCAAATAGAAGGTTTATTTTTTGGCATAGCAAGTTGGATTTGTAATTACTATAAAGTGGAAATGCCAAATTATCATTCTACATTTGATAAAGACTCAAATAAATATCTTTTTTCATTTGATGAGAATGATGAAATTTCGAAAAAATTACTTTATCCGCTTTCGTAAAAATTGTTATGACTATATGCAATTGTTGTCTATGCTGTTGGAATATATTCTGACTTCTGTCCACAATCTAAAGCAAACAAAAAAAGCCACTTCTATTACGGAGTGGCTTTTGATTGTTTATAGAGTTGATACATTTTTAGCAGAAAAATTTAAGGTTTATTAAATTTTTTAGTTTAGAAATTGTCAAGGCAGTTATTGCACTGTGGTGAAGCAATTGGACTAGAAGCTGTACTCTCCAGAATGATGAAACGACTTAAACGTGAATTTCATTATGTGAAGGACTTCAAGTAGTTCAAGCAGTCTAGAATGTCGATTTGGATTACAGAATTAGGACTCAGGCATGCACAGTATCTGGGAGGTTATCGATATGTGACCAGTGTTCAGCGGTATGATTTTAAAAGCATTAATGACTTAAAAATTGAAACTCGAATACAATCACCCGATGGAACGCTTTGGGAATTAGAAGTAAAATAACAGAGATGAAATTAAAAACGCTATAATTATCCTAATTAAGTGAGAATGATATTTACATTTGTAATTCAATTGTAAAAGATAAGATTTGGATTTTTTAGAAAAGGCGTATAATTATAATTTTGAAGGTATTACTAATGAAGTTTATCAGTTTAGGTTCATTAGTACAGGAATACAGGAAATAACGAAAATAGTTTCCATTTCACCCGTTGATAAAAGCCACAATTGGTATAATGTAGGTTTTGGAAATTTAGAAAATAATGACGGTTCAGTAAGAGTTAATGATTTAGCTGAAATCAACAATAACGATTATGATGAGGTTTTAGCGACTGTTTTTATGTGTATTCTTCATTTTTTCAATTCTAATCGAGATTGCACCATATTGTTTTTTGGAAATACACTACATAAACACAGGCTTTACAAACAGAAAATATCTTCAAATATTAGTAGTTTGGAACAATATTTGGATATATCAGGAGGCAAGATAGAAGAAGAAATAACAATTATTGAAAAAAAGCAAACAATAACAAGGAAAGGAAAAGAACATGAAAGAACGATACGGGAAAAAGACCTTACATCACTCCAAAAGGATATTGTAGTAAAACAGATTGAAAAGTACAATAAAGATAAAACAGCTGACTATCAATTTGTTTTGTTTAAACTGAAAAACGACCAATAATTATTGGATAAGTAAAAAAATAGTATATTTGTAACGTTATGGGAACAAAAGAATTAAGAGATTTAGTAGAAAAGCAGATAGAAAAATCTACTAGTTTTTGGGCTGGTCGTCCTAAAATGACTATCCAAGAACTAGAAGCGGTGGAGAAATTTGCTAAAGAAAAAAGTAAACTTTTTGAAAAAGCATTCGATTCTCCTGAAAAAGTAGAGAAAATTAACAAAATGCAAAACAGCACATTATAAGTTGATTTATTAATTCAAAAAACTTATTATTACATAAAAATGACCGTTTAGAATCTATCTGAACGGTTTTTTTGTACATGTTTGTTTTATGTTCTTACGATGACTTATCAATGATAAGGTAATGCCCTTTTGGAATGCAAGTGCCCACTAGACGAGGTAATGCAAACGAATATCGATACGGATTCCAAGGTCAGGAAAAGGATGATGAGATTAAAGGCGAAGGGAATTCTTTGGATTACACCTTTAGAATGCATGACCCGAGGATTGGTAGGTTTTTTGCAATTGACCCGCTGGCATCTCAATTTAGAGGAGTGAAAGTAGATTTCTTCTTATTCAGATTATCTAATCTTTTTGGTTAATCCCCAACTTTTGCGTTTGATCCGTTTGATCCTCCATTAGATTGGAATTTTAGAAATTTGGAATTTATCTTAAAATTCTATACATAAAAAAAGTCCTAATTTTCATTAGGACTTTTTACGTGGGGAGAGCAGGATTCGAACCTTAAGCTTGAAACCCGCGTATTTCCTGCATTTTTTATTTTTTTAAACCTGTGGTGCCACGATGTTGCCACGAAAATAAAATTGTTAATTTTCGTATGTAATGATTTGATTTTTAACAGATTGACTTACTGCTTTTTGCTATCATTCTTTTTGATGTAAATATAAGATATTTGTTTGTTGTATTGATTGATTTGTCTTGTTTTTAATTGTATTTTATTTCGAAATAATTGAGAATTGATTTATAATTATCTTGTGTGGTAAGACGAGTATCTATAAAATATTCCTTTACATTATTTTACAAGTGTATAGAACTCTTTTAAATGCCACCAGGCAGGGCACTCTCAATGTCTCCTTTATAATGGTATATAGTAAGGAAACAGCTCTTTAAGAAAAGCTGGGAATCTGTGATTTTAGCACATGGCTTTAACTCCACTTCCTTGGGCGGGGGAGTGGCGTCAAAATAGCGTTTTATTTCTTCTGGAAGTAGAGGCTGTCTTTGAATGGCATAATGATTTTGGTTTGGATGTCCCATTGGGGATTGATGTAAATTTGTATAAATTTTTTAATTTGGCCTGATTACACGTTAATTTTTTTAAATCTGTTCGATTCTGCCACAAAACCAATAATGTAGACAATTGAGATAATAATTCATCTGATTGCCAAATTTTTGAAGCAAAAAGTATCAACTACATCAAATGTGATATGTTATGTTCTAATTTTTAAGTATTAATTTCTTTTTCTCAGTTTTCTTTTTTGTTAGTTTTTTCTTTTGAAAAAAATCGCTTAAAGCTTTTTCTTCAGCTAATGTTAGAGAACTTAGTCCACCAATACTGTCTATATCTAAATCTAATTTTTTAGTTTTCATAATTATTTATTTTGAAAATATTTATTGATTAATTTCAAAGCTGATTTTGTTTCAATTATCATAATTCTACCACCGAAATGGAATGCTCCAAGTGTTTTTTCATAATGATCAACTAATTGCGATTTTGAAAGAAAAGAAACATTTCCATCGTGACCGCGCTGAAAAGATAATTTACAAGCATAAGCAACTAGATTACCAGCTACACCAGCATAAACCTTTGTTTGTCCTTTATTGAATGGAGCACTTTCAACAAGATGCATATAGACATGATCTGACTTAACTTCTAAGCTTATAAGACCTTGGATTATTTTTGAATTTCCAAAAATTGTAAGTTTATAAACATCTCTAATTGGATTTTTAAATTCTTCATTCCAATTAAAAAGCCAGCCATTTTTCTTTGTTAAAGACTTTAAATCAGAATTTTGGAGAATAGAAATTTCAGTCTGAAAACGATCTCCAGTAATCACGTTTTCTATTGAGTTTGTTAATTTGTCAATTATAAAATCGAGTCCTAATTCTGCTTCTTTATCCATACTGCTAATTTAATGAATTTAATCTAATTTTGAAAACATTTGAATATGGAAAATAAATTCTGCCGACCCTGTCGGCAGAATTGTTGGACTGTAATAGTTTCAAACCTAAACTTCTTAGCGCCTTATTTTGCTTAGCTTCTAGTTTTCAAAACTTCATGCGCCATGATTCTGCCACAAATTAAAAATGGCGATAATTTATTATAGCAAATAAACTTACTACCATAAAATTTTGCGATAAAGAAAAATTAATTTAAAAATCAAGAGTAATTGTTTTTTCGATTTTCGACATTGTAATGGCGGCTGTACTTCGGACGTAATTCATAAATATCTTTTAAAATGTTTGTGTTAACGCTATAATAAAGTTGAATAGATATATTCTTAAACCCTCTTTTGAAGAATATTCCATTTCAACTGAATGCAACTTTTGGCATAGCCAAGGACTTGTTACAGCAATTAGCCGATGGGGAACTTGATTTTGTTGTAGCAAGCCAAAAATCCATTGAGAATAAACATATCGTTTATGAACCTATCCTTACCGAAAATTTTATTGTTGTAGGAAGTCCCGATTTGGATTTAAGCGATTTAAAAAAGCATTTGAAAGATAAAGATTTTACAGCCATCGAGAAATGGCTTATCAATCAGCAGTGGTATGCTTATAGTAAGGAAACAGCTTTTAAGGAAAAGCTGGGAATCTGTGATTCTCGCCCATGGTTTTAACTCCACTTCCTCAGGTGGGGGAGTGGTGTCAAAATAGCGTTTTATTTCTTCTGGGGTCATGGGGCAAAAATTAGGTAAAAATTGCAGAGAGGGCAAGGGCTTAGGGTCAATTTCTGGGTCAGTGTTTTTATGTGTTTTACCTGCATTTGTTCCAAATGTACTGAGGCTCATTAAATTATCCCTTCAGATTCTGTTTTTATTTTTTCAGGCTTTCATTTGGGCTGGTCCGGACCTGCGGCGCCCTTTGGGAATTCATGCAGATGCGGGTTGCTTTACTTCCTTAATGCTTTTTTTTAGGAGCTATTCCCGCTATGCGTTCCAATCTTTTGTGCCGAACTCCGGCACAAAAGGATTTCCACTGCACACGAGCGAAGCGAACTGGCGAAGCAATCGGGGCTAAGAGTTGAATCCATTTTTATGTTTTTGCTCTTTTTTTTAATAATTATTTTATAAGCTGTATTGCTTAGGTATTGAAAAATGCAGTTTTTGTTGAAATAATTTAGTACTTGAGAAAGAGGGATTCGAACTGTAACTCCAGGACCTCCTTTATATAATGGATTTTTAATATATGTAACCGGATTCAAAATGTACTGCGCCACGATTGTGCCACGGAATCTTTAAGTGTTTTTATAAATATTGAATATGCAACTTGTTTAAAATGAATGTTATAATTCACTTTGTAAATCAAATGTTTTACTGTCAGGATTTTCAATAAGATATGTTAGACCTTCAAAAATAACCACATCATGCTCTTTATTATCATAAACGCTTATACCTTTGCTGATCACATATTTGCTTATCCTTAGCTCTACATCATTCTTATAAGTAATAACTTTATTGTCTGAAGTAAAAACTATTTTTTTAGTATATCCCAGAGTCTTTGGGGTGGAGATATAATTTGCATTTTCTCCTCCTTCTGATTTTTGACAAGTCCAAGATCCTAAAATTGTATTTGGAGTTTGATCATTAAAAACGGAACTGGAAGTAAACGAATAAAAGGAGAACAAAACAATGAGCAATAAAAATTTTTCTTACATTTTTTTGAATTTTATATATAAATAGTAGTTTAATTATTTGTTTGTGAGAAATGTCTTTCTATGTAAAAAGTTTTTTATTCTAAAATTATGTTTAAAACAACAGTGACATAAAGTAAAATGTAGAAGACAGATAAAACAAATCCAATGCAAGTAAATGTTTCCTCCTTTATATAATCGCGAATTTTTCGGATATCTTTTCTCATAATTTTTAATTTAAATGTTTAGTATTTTTTAAAAATATCCATAAAAGAGATAATTAGTAATGGAAGCATAGCCATTGCGGTACAGGCCAATGTATCGAAAGAAGCCGATGTGACCAGGTTGTTTAAAGAAACCGTGAAGTCTTTCGACACGCTCGATATTTTAGTAAATAACGCGCTATCTCAAGGATACTCACCGAGTGAACTCATTTCAATAGAAAAATTTCATCTGGCTTTTAATGTAAATGTGCTGGGGCCAATTCTGACTATCCAGACATCTCTGAAACTTTTTGGTGATAAGGGTGGAAATATCATCAATATCAGTTTGGGTGCAAGTAAGTATCCGCTGCAAAATGCCTCTTTGTACTCTTAAAGTAAAGCTGCACTGGATGCCTTCACAATTGTTTTATCTAAGGAGTTGGGTGTTAAAAACGTTCGTATCAATTCTATTTTGCCGGGAGCTACGGAAACAGAGGATGTGGCCAGTTCGGGTGTTATCGTTGGCAGTGATTATGAAAAGATGTTTGTCGAAAAAATACCACTTGGCCGCAGAGGACAGCCTGCATATATTGCGAAAACCGTAGTATTTCTGGCTTCCGATGACGCTGCGTGGATCACAGGAGAGCAAATTTCCGTTTCCCGCGGTATCTATGGTTTTTAAAGCCGTACCAAAAATGAAAGATAAAGAAACATATGATAATACCTGAATTATTGGATTTGATTGAGGAGCTCAGCAAAAAGCTGTAAACGTCATGGCGCCAGACCAGGGAATTTGTACGCAGGGAAACTGGTTCGGGATCTTAGTTCAAGCACTGAGAAGGTCAAAAGATCGAGGACTATTTTGATCTTATTAGCGCCATTAGCTTTTGAAAGGACAAATTAACTAAAATGGGGAGTTTATCGACACGCAAGCAATGGTTCTTGCTTCCGAAAAGCCGGTGGTCCGTCTTTGATGATACAGAAAAGGATAGTTTTTAGAGCGAATTAGGAAGGTAATTTCATTGTGACAGTAATGGTCAATTGAACTGATTTTTCCAACCTACAAAAAATAATACGTTTAAAATATTTTTCTTTATTCATTATATATGAAAATGATAAAAGACAGATAAACCTATTTCATTTGCCAGTTTTTTTCATCCCGGTTAACTTCATAACCCGTTAGTTAAATCTAGAATGAGAATTCTCAGATATTTAATTAAACCATCTTTTTGCCAGACTGATGTAGATTAGAATTATAGATAAAACATATGAAAATATGCGCTAAATTTAAAAAAGGAAGAAATAAGCTACGTCATTAATTTTAACATATTTATTCACTTTTTCATGTCTGATTTATAATTTATCTTACTGTCATTGAGTTCGTTGCTGTTTTAGAAAAAACGAACTTAGAATAATTTCCGTTCTCATAGATCAAAACAGTTAATTAAACATATAAATTTAATAATTTTCAGTTTATCGATATATTTGATATACATTTGATAATATAAATTGTAAAAATATAAATAAAATATAAAAATAGGTAATTCGTTTTCGTATAGACCTATGCTGTTTATTGTCATTTTTATAGCTGTTTATTCTTTGTCCCCTCATTTTAATTTCGCAATCTAATATTAATAATTTTATACCTACTCTCATCATGAAAAATTTAATTACTCCAGCAAATTTATGCCTTTTAGGGATCTTGTTTACCTCTTCTGTTTTTGCTCAGGCTACAGCTACCGCTACAGCTTCGGCCACAATAGTCACACCAATAAGTATTACTAATGCTTCTGATATGAATTTTGGAAACATAGCTACAGATGGAACCGTTGGTACAGTTGTTTTAGCTCCGGATAATAGCAGGACTATTACAGGGGGGGTAACTTTGCCTGCAGCTTCAGGTACAGTAACTGCAGCAGCTTTTACGGTTTCTGGTTCTGATTCGTATACCTATGCCATTACTTTGCCATCATCAGTAATTATTGCAAGTGGTACTGACCAAATGACTGTTGATAATTTTACCAGTACACCGGCAACAATAGGAACATTAAGTTCTGGTTCAGAGACTATAACTATTGGTGCAACCTTAAATCTGGTGGCTTCACAAGCTGAGGGATCGTATACTTCTGCAGCTCCTTTCGCAGTTACTGTTAATTACAATTAATAAATACATTATTAGAATTAAAAAAAAACTGTATTTAAATCTAACAGTTACAACTTTAGATTATTAACACTTTATCCTCGTATTATGAATAATACCCTCTTTATGAAAGTTGGGGTTACTCTTCTTGTACTATCATTTATTTTTACAGCGGGGCAATTAGTTGCCCCATATGATAGTGCAGGTCAGGGTGATCTTATGATAATGCCACGCAGGGTAATTCTTGATGCAAACAAAAGAACACAAGAATTGACCGTTGCCAATACAGGATCTGACAGTACAAAATATCTCATTTCTGTTATACATTACAGAATGCTTGAAAATGGTGCTTTTGAGCAGATTGCTCAACCGGATTCGGCGCAGCATTTTGCAGATAAGAATTTTAGATTTTTTCCACGTACTGTTACACTTGCCCCCAATGAATCGCAAACAATTAAAATTCAGGCAATAAATACAAATGAAATGCAGCCAGGTGAATATAGGTCGCATCTTTATTTCAGGGCAGTTACAAAAAATCTGCCTGCAGAGAAAGAAGCTTTCAAGCCACCAAAATCGATGTCTGTACAACTTGTACCCACATTTGGTATTGCTATTCCTGTTATTATTAGAAGCGGTGCTTTAACTTTAAGTGTTAAGCTTGAAAAACCGATGTTTTCAATAAGTACAGCCGGGATACCTCAATTGAGTATGTTATTTAAGAGAACTGGTAATATCTCTGTCTACGGAGATATAAAAATAGAACACGTTTCGGTAACTGGAAGAGCTACACAGGTTGGTATTGCAAAAGGTTTTGCGATTTACACTCCTAATTCTGTACGTAATTTTACCCTTAATTTAGACAAGAATTCAACGGTGGATTATCGTAAAGGAAAACTCAATATTATATATACTACTTTATCTGAAACAAAACCAATAGTAATCACTTCTTCACAAGTTGATCTCCTTTAGTTCGAAATAGCTTTCAAACGAATCAATCTTTGCTAATTTAGCCCTTCAGCACATGAAAACAAAAATTATTTTTGCTTTATCGTGTAGATGTATGCTTGTCATTTTTTTATTACTCTCTGTTAATACAAAGCTTTTTAGTCAATCAATCACTAATTATGCATTTGTTGGTACTACAGCGGCGGGTTTTACACCAATTACTGGCGGAAATACAACAACATGGACAGGGTCTACAGATGATGCAGTATCTGCACTTATCCCAATAGGGTTTGACTTTTGGTATATGGGTATACGATATACCACTATTGGAGCAACTACTAATGGATGGCTGACTTTGGGAACTGTTGCAACTGATTTTGTTTATAACAATAATTTATCTGCTTCGGGATCACCCAGACCGGTGATTGCCCCTTTGTGGGACGATCTTGATATTGTTTCTACGGCAAATGTTACCTATAGAACAGCAGGAGCAGTGGGTAATAGAGTTTTTACAATACAATATCTTAATACAGAATGGAATTATTTAGCCTTAGGCGCGGTATGCTCGTTTCAGGTAAATTTTTATGAAACTACTGGAAAAATTGAATTTGTTTATCGTTCTGATGCTTTTGCAGTAAACGCTCCTTCTGCCTCTATTGGGATAACTACCGCAGCTACGGGTTCGGGAAATTTTTTATCTGTAAATAATGCAGGTACCAGTGTAAGTTCTACTACTGTTGCAACTGTTACCACCAAACGGGTAACCGGCAGAACATACGGATTTACCTCGCCAATACCTATTACCCCTGGAAATCTTAGTTTCTCTGCAATAACGCTCTCTTCGATGACACTCAACTGGAACGACCTCTCTACAAACGAGAGAGGCTTTGTTATTTATCGTTCTACAGATGGAGTTAACTATTCTTTTATAAGTCAGACTGCGGCCGGAGCGACCTCTTCACTTCAAACAGGGCTGACTGCAGCAACAACTTACTATTGGAAAGTATATGCCATTACGGAAGGAGCAATGAGCAGCGCTCTTAATGGAACTCAGGCAACTACCTGTAACGGTCCTGTAATATCTCAACTACCAGTAACAAATTTAATCTCCTATTATAAATTTGAAGGAAATGCAGCAGATGCTACCGGTAACAATTCCGGCACTTTGCAGGGAGGCACACCTACACCGTCTGTTGATCGGTTCAATAATGCAGGAAAAGCTTATGCTTTTAATGGAACGACTAATTATATCTCTACTACAAATTTATATGTAAATCCGGCTTCTGTAAGTGTCTCTTCCTGGTTTAAAACTACCTCTGCTATTGGTGGAGCGTTAATTGGATTTTCGAGCCTTCAAACCGGTGCAGGAGGTACCAGAGACCGATTTGTTTATATGACTGGTACAGGAGTATTATATTTTGGTGTAGCACCGGGCGCAGTAAAAAAATATATCAATACCACTACTGCTTACAACGATGGGAACTGGCATATGGTTACCGCTACCCTTGGAGGGGGGGGTATGAAGTTATATATAGATGGTGTACTTTCTGCAAGTGATTTAACGGTAACAGCTGCTGAAACTACTACCGGATATTGGCGATTAGGATATAGTGATATTTCTACATGGCCCAATGAATCTTCAAGTTATTTCTTTCAGGGAACCTTGGATGATATGGTGGTATACCACCGTGAATTATCTGCCTCAGAGGTAAGTGTACTGTACAATTCGCCAGATGGTGCGGGAAGTAATTCTCCGGTTTGTGCCGGAGCCAATCTTAACCTTACTGCTTCTTCTATATCAGGAGCTAGTTATTCATGGACAGGTCCTAATGGTTTTACTTCTTTGCTGCAAAATCCAAGTCTTACTTATTCAGCAGCATACGCAGGTACCTACACAGTACAGGTAAACGTAGCGGGATGTGCTGTTACTACAACGGCCTATACAAATGTTGTATCTACTACCTCAAGTGGACAATGGACCGGAAATGTGAGTAACGATTGGGCTAATGCCGCTAACTGGTGTAGCGGAACCTTACCTACAGCTGCTACAGATGTGGTAATTACAGCTGGTGCAGCCAGAATGCCAAACATTAGTACCAGTGTAAATAGCCGAAGTCTTACCATAAATAATGGAGCAAATTTAACATTGGCAGTTTCAGGTACCTTAAATATTGCTGGCAGCTTAATAAACAATGGCACTTTTACCAATACAGGAACTGTAAATTTTAACGGAACAACTGGTCAGCAGACTTTTTCAGGCCTTACTTCATTTTTTAATCTAACACTCAGTAATAGCAGCGGATTGTTATTGCCCTTAGGTATTACGATTAATAATGACCTAATAATTGCTGCGGGTACGCTAAATGCAAATAATTTCAATATTAGTATAGCCGGGAACTGGACAAATAATACATCAGGTACAGCTTTTACAGCGGGTACAGGTACAGTTAGCTTTAATAGTACAACAGCCAAAGTCATTGGAGGAACTTTTTCAACCACTTTCAATAACCTCATTATAGCAAATGTTGGAAACACTGTAAGTCTTGCTGTCAATGCCAGTATTACCGGAAATCTTTGGGTAAATACGGGGACTTTTGATTTGGGAGCCTTTACGGCAAACAGAGCTACAGCTGGCGGTACACTTACCCTGGCCAATAATGCAACACTAAAAATAGGAGGTACTAATACTTATCCTTCAAATTATACGACTAATACTCTGGTTACGGCCAGTACAGTTGAATATTCAGGTACTAACCAAATAGTTGCCAATCAGGTTTATGGTAACTTGCGATTAAGCAGCTCTGGCGGTTTAGCAGTAAAAACTTTCCCCGTGACAGCCTTAACCATAATTGGTAATTTGACCAGTGCGATAGGTGCCGGAACTTCGGTAATCTTTACGGCAGGTTCGGCCATTACAATAAATGGAAACACTGTAATAGGAGCTTCTACGACCTTTAATGGTGGCAGTTTTATTCATAATGTAGGAGGGAACTGGATCAATAACGGTACATTTAATGGTAACACAGGTACGGTAATTTTTACAGGTTCAGGCACTACAGTAAGCGGACCGGGGACTCAAAATTTCAATAGTCTTACGGTGGCCGCATCTTTGGTTAGTTTTTCAGCAGAAGGGCTTACTTTATCAGGAAATTTAGCCACAACCGGATCAGGATCATTTATTCAGGCATCTGGCGGAACTTTGACGATGACCGGAACAGGTGTTACTATTAGCGGAGTTTCAATCTCTGTCGATAACCTTGCTATTAGTGGATCAGTGACAACAACCTCATCTATTATCTTAACGGGTAATTTAGCAGTGAGTGGAAGTTTTACTGCCAGTACGGGAACTATTATCATGAGCGGAACTTCTAAATCCATATCGGGGTCAGGGACTAAAACTTTTTATATCCTTTCTCTTACCGGTACAGTTACTACTGCTGTAAATTTTAGCATTTCTTCAGTTTTACTTGTCTATGGAAGTTTAACGGCCTCAGCAGGAACAGTAACTTTTACAGGAACGTCTAGTTTGAGCGGAATTGCTAATTTGTTTAATGTAACAATCAATGGAACTTCCTTTCAGCTATCTGCAAATGCAAATCTGGGTATTGCCGGGGCACTTACGGTTACAGCAGGTACACTTAATGTAAGTGCAACGCCCAACACCATAAATTTTAATGGCAGTGGGGCACAAAGTATCAATGCAATTACCTATAATAATTTAGTAACGAGTAATGCGGGTACTAAAACAGCAGCCGGGGCAATAACAGTAAATAATGATATAACAATAGGATTGGGTACCACGTTTATAGCTGGTACTTTTACACATTCTATTTATAACAATTGGTACAATAACGGCATTTTTACTGCCGGAACTAGTACAGTACAGTTTCTTGGCAGTCAGAATTCAGTAATTAGTGGAGCCACTACCTTTAATATTGTAACAGTTAATAATACCAGTTCGGCTATAACGCTTACTTTGCTGAGCAATATTTCGGTAGCTACGATTAATATGACTAGTGGTACTGTGCATACAGGAACCAATACATTGATTATAACAACGACAAGAACAGGCAATGGTATTATATTGGGAACGATAACCCGAAATCATGCCTTTTCATCCGGAACGTCTTATGCTTTTGAAGGACCTAACAACCTCATTACTTTTACTCTTGCATCAGCTATTAATAGTGTAACAATAACTGCCATAAGTGCCCCTGTTAGCGATTTTCCATTTAATGGATCAATAAACCGTACTTATACTGTTACTATTCCTTCTGGAACATATGATAATGCAACACTTCGACTTCATTATGAAGACAATGAACTTAACGGTAGTAACGAAAGTACCATGGCTTTGTGGCATTATAATGGAGCTTCGTGGGGATATAGTGGTAAAACATTCAATAATACGACAAGTAATTATGTGGAGCAGACATTGCTATTGAATATCACCAACCGTTGGACTATCTCTGATAATTCAAATGTGGTACAGTGGAATGGAAGTGTCAGTACAGACTGGAACACTGCAGCTAATTGGACAGTGACCCAAGGCTCAGCCTCAGCACCTCCTGCGGCTACTGATATAGTAAATTTGGGTACTGCAACTTTTACGAACCAGCCTACTATAAGCACTGCGGTAACGGTCAAAAATATAAATTTTGGTAGCCAGAAATCCGTAACCCTTTCAATGGCAGCAGGAGGATCGCTCGTTTCATCTAACATGAATGGAATATGGAGTACCAATGCTACACATACGCTAAATGTAAATGCACAAACCATTAGCGTTAATGGAGACCTGGCATTGAGTGATGGTACCTCCGGCCATGCTATTAATTTAAATATTGATTCTGGAACACTAAACATTATTGGAGCACTAACCGAAAATGGCAATGCCAATATTACCTTTACAGGGGCAGGAAATCTGAACATTGGAGGTGATTTTAATTATGTAAATGGCATTTTTACACCTGGATCCGGCACAGTTACCTACAATGGAAGTTCCAATCAGAATGTGGGTATTGTAAATTATAATAACCTGATGATTAATAAAACGGTTGCAAATGCAATTGCTGTTAGTGCTTTAACCATTGCAGGTGATCTGAATATTACGGCGGGTGAATTTGATAGTAATGCCGCCAGTGTTATTGCCGGAAATGTAAATATTGCTTCCGGTACTATTTTTCAGAATAACAGTACTGTAAGTGTTGGAGGTAACTGGAACAACAATGGCTCTTTTGCATCAAACAATTCCGGAACCAGCGTCATTTTTAATGGAACGGGGACACAAACAATATCAACAACCTCCTTTAATAATCTTGTTTTTAATAAACCTGTAGGTACTCTTGCCACATTAACAGGTAATGTAACGATCAACGGTAACCTTAACGGGACTTCAGGAACCCTTGACATTCAATCATATTATTTCAATAGAATTACACAGGGTGGTACTGCCACATTAAATGATGATGCTACCTTAATTATTGGAGCAGACAATGCGCCAAACAATTTTTCAAACTATATTTTAAGTACCGGAAGCAGTGTTGTTTTTAATGGAATAGGGACACAACATTTACTATTGCCAGGGGTTGTTTATGGAAATATAATTTTCAGAAATTCGGGAACAAAAATATTATATACGCCAATTACCGTCAAAAATAATTTAACAATAGAGAGCACCGCTATTTTTAATGCCGGTGCCAATACGATTACTCTGAATGGGAATTGGTTCAATAATGGGACATTTGTACCTGCAGCAAGTACGCTATTGCTTACAGGCGCGACAAAAACCATAACAGGTGATACTACATTCAATGGGCTAACTGTTACAGGAAGTTACACCATCTTAAATAATGTCACCTTTAATGGATTACTAAATATAACCAGCTCGGGATCGCTCAGCGGCGGCGCAGGTATTAGTACTGTTGTTAATGCCGACTTAATCAACAGTGGTACATTGTATACCTTAGGTACCACAACTTTTACCGGAACTATTCTACAGACCCTTAGTCTTATTAATGCAGTGACAACAGTGGCTATAACAGTTAATTTTAATGGTTCTGTTTCTCCCGTATTAAACTCTACCTCAGCTCCACAATTTGGCTATCTGAATATCAATAATACAGCAGGTGTTAATGCGAGTGTTGGCTGGACTATTGCTTATGCCCTTACGATAGGGAGCGGTGCATCATTTAATGCAGGCATATCAACTCATAATTTGCTGGGCACTCTTACCAATAATGGCATAATAACAAGTGCAGGTACTTTTAATTTTATTCCTTCCTCTGCAGTGATGCTTAATATGGGAACTAATTTTTCAAGTACAGGAACTGTGGTTTTTGGCGGCACGGGAGCTATAACACTTGCCGGGAATCCCGTGTCATTACAAAACGTGCTCATTTCAAATACAAATCCGGCAGGCATTACTTCTGTTTCTAATCTCACAATTAAAAACAATTTTACCATTAATAACGGATCGGTATTTAATGCAGGAATTTATAATTATTTACTTGGGGGGAACCTATTAAATAATGGTACTTTAAATAGTGGAACTTCTATTTTTACTTTAAACGGAAGTGCTGCTCAGGACTTGTACTGTATTTCTCCTTTATATGGTCTTATCATAAACAATAGCAGCGGAATTGTTACGATGTCCACAAATATAACGGTTAACAATACCCTGAGTTTTACAACAGGGAAAATTAAAACAGGTAATTATGTAGTTATTCAACCGGCCGCAGGTTCAGTTTTAGGAGCAGCCCAAAATACAGGCTGGATCTATGGCAGCTTGCAGAAAAATACAGGAACCGGAGTAATTACCAAAACTTTCGAAATAGGAAATTCGACTAACTACCTTCCTGTTTCTGTGGCTTTTGCCAATATTAGTACTTCCGGAGATTTGACAGTGTCTACTATTGAAGGCGATCAGCCCAGCATAAGCAATTCACTGATCAATCCTGATAAAAGCGTAAACAGGTATTGGACAATAAATAACAATGGAATTATCTTTAGTACTGCTAATGTTATTTTTAATTACCTAGCAGCAGATCTGGATGTGGGAGCCGTTACAAATGCTTTTGTTTTAGGAGAATACAATAGTGGTTCCTGGAATTATCCTATGGTTACAGCCTTAACAGCTACAAGTCTTACAGCTGGTGGAATTACCAATTTTGCAGATTTCCAAATTGGGCAATTAACGATTTCTATTAAGACCTGGGACGGTGGTGCCGGAACGATTAATTGGGGAGATGCAGCCAACTGGAATGTTGATGGTGTTCCTACAGTGAATGACAATGTGCAATTAACCGGTGCCTATATTATTAACATTAATGTTCCAGCCATAACTAAGAGTCTCTTACTAAGTGATCCGGATCTGGTTTTAAGTACTATTGGTGTAAATACACTTTCGATTTCGGGAGATCTGACACTGGCCTCAGGAACATTTAACATGGCTGGAGCATTTCCATCAATAACAGGCCTTGTTGATGTATCGGCAGGAACTGTGGGCTTTACCGGATTGGGGTCACAAACCATACCGGCATATAATTATTATAATCTGGTAAGCAGTTCAACTGGCACCAGAGTATTTGCATCAACGGGTATAATTGGGATTACCAATACATTTACTCCAGGGGTGAACAGTTATACGGTTGCGGGAAGTACTGTCAGTTATAATGGTAACGGAGCTCAGACAATAGCGGCGACTGCCTATAATAATCTTACACTGGATAATGCGGGTATAAAAACCTTTGCAGCAGGTGTTACCCGTATTACCGGCAGCCTTATCAATGCAGGTACAATTACCCCGGATGCATTATCCAATGCGGGTACTATTAGTTATAATGGTACTTCTGACCAAACCATTGCAGATATGGTTTATTACAACCTTGACGCTTCAAATCCATCAGGTATTGTAACGCTGCATGATGTAACTGTCAATAAAGTTTTTAGTGTAAGTCTTGGGGCTGTTCATATAGGAAGTACAAATGATGAGCATAAAATTAATGTTTATGACGATATTATTATTGCCAGCGGAGCAACTTTAACCATATCTCCTTCTTCAGATGCTACACATTCGATCAATATTGCCGGAGATATAATCAATAATGGGGTAATGGATATGACTGCTGATTCAAATAGTCTGGCTACTGTGAGTTTTATAAGAGATGGAAATCAAACCATATCAGGATCAGGCATTAGTGATTTCCATCAAATCATAGTAAATCAAGGTTATAACAATGCCAATATACTTGATGTAACGACTTCCGGATTTGTTGTTCCAATCGGTTTTTTGACTTTAAGTAATGGAACATTTAAACTCGATAATACAAGTTTGGATATAACTCCATTTGCAGCAGATATTGTCAGTGACCATTATTTAATTCCTTCAAGCGCCGGTTTATGGGTAAATGCAGGAACAGTTAATTCATCTTCTATGAATTGGACTGTTGCAGGATCCGTACAAGTAACGGGAGGAACCCTGAATATGGGAAATGCGACAGACAATGTAGTGATTCCTAAAAATCAGGCACAGTTTTCAGTTTCAGCAGGAACATTAAATTTGGCTTCGTCAATTAGTAATCCTGGCGCAACATGGAATTTTAATATGCAAGGAGGAATTATGAATGTAAATACATTTGGAAGTACACTAAGTAGTATTGTTCCTTTTAATATGGATGTTGTCACGGATGCTTTTAATGTATCAGGAGGAACAATCGTTATTCAAAATTCAGGAGGAACTGCAGGGCAGAATCTGGGGTATCAAAACCTGTCTGCAGCTGGTACGGGATTTACCGGAGGAATGCTTCAAATGGGAAATTCTGCTACTGCAGGAACTCAGATAATGGGTATTAATACCACTAGGCCGCTTTTTAATTTACAAGTGAGTAATGCAGGTGTTACAGTTCCTTTGGTAGGTAATGATTTAACAGTTAAAAATAATGTTACCATTACTGCAGGTACATTGGATATAAATGACAGGCTTATAGCCATAGGAGGAAACATCACTAGCAGTGGAAATTTTATTGTTAATGAGGGAACTGTTGAAATGAACGGAACTAATCCACAAACAATCGCTGCATCCGCTTTTACAGGAAATCTGATCAGAAACTTAACCATTGCCAACCCGGCAGGTGTCGGGCTGGCAGGCCCATTAAACCTGACAGAAATATTACTTGTAAACACGGGCACTTTAAGTTCTGCAGGCAATCTTACGCTGATTTCAACAGTGGATAAGACAGCGCTAATTGACGGAAGCGGTCAAGGGGCAGTCTCAGGAAATGTTACCATGCAGCGTTATCTGGTTGCAGGATTTGGCTATAAATATTTTAGCTCACCTTTTCAGAATGTTACAGTAAACAGTTTTGCATCAACAGTAGATTTAAATGCAGGTTTCCCTAATTTCTATAATTACATTGAAAACAAGCTAAGCAGCGGATTTACTTCATATACCAATCCTTCAAATCCATTGTACCCAATGCAGGGCTATGCCGCAGATTTTGGATCTGCTACAGTACAGAAAACGGTAATTATGACCGGACTTGTAAATAACGGTAGTCTTTCAACTACGTTATACAACAACAATCAACCCTATACCAAAGGATTTAACCTGGTTGGAAACCCTTATCCTTCTCCTGTCAATTGGGATTCGCCAACAGGCTGGAACAAGACAAACATAGACAATGCTATTTATTTCTTTAACTCCGGAGCAGTAAGCCAGTATACAGGGGCATACAGCTCTTATATTAATGGTGTTTCCAGCGATGGACTTACAGTTCCTATTATTGCTTCTATGCAGGGATTTTTTATACATGTTAGTGATGGTGCATATCCGGTAGCAGGAACACTGGCAATAAATAATACTGCAAGAACAGACGATCTTTCACCTGTTTTTCATAAATCAACGATGCGCACAGCTAATTCTGATTCTGATAGAATTCTGATTAGAATCAGTGCTAATTTTTCAGATCATACCCAGTCAGCCGATCCATTGGTTGTTTATAGGGCTAATGAAGCTAGTTCTAATTTTGACAAGAGTTATGATGCTATAAAACTGATGAATATAGATGATCAGCTGCCCAATTTATACTCCATAGCAGCCGATAATTCAAAATTAGTAATCAATGGACTTTCCACAATAGATGGGGCAACAGTAATTCCTCTTGGAATAAAAACCGAGCGAGATGGTACAATAAGTTTTAATCTTCGGGATATTGAAAATTTGCCTGTACATCTTAACCTCTATTTAAGAGATACTCAAACGGGTATCAGTAAGGATTTGCAAAAGGATCCGGTCTACAGTGTAAATTTAAAAAAGGGAATTATAGAAAATCGTTTCTTTTTGTTTTTCAAGGCTGTAGATGGTGTTATTGAAAATAACGACAACATTTTTATGGCCTACGGGTCAGGTGTCGATATGTTTATTAAAATTAAGCTTGTAGATGAGCAGCCTGGTAAATTGCTTATTCATAATATTCTGGGTCAGGAAATATCAAGTACTCCAATAAGTGGAAACGGTGAATATAACCTGGGGCATCTAACATCAAATTTAGTGTACTTTGTTAGTTTTATTACTTCGGGTAGTAAATATACCGTTAAAATAATCACTGCTGAGCAATAAATAAAAATAAATGATGATAACCGGAATGATTATCAAAATGAAGTAAGATGAAAAATAAAATAAAATACTTTTTCAATAGTAAAATATCCATAGTGATTGTTTTTTCTATTGCCTCTTTTTTAGCCACTTTTTCAGCCCGTGCCCAAGGTCCGGAGAACCCTCCCAAACCTGTAGTAATATATGTAAATCCGGCACAGGGATTGAATTTTGGAGCTTTTTATCAGGGAGGTACAGGAGGTTCAGTGATGGTGTATCCAAACGGATCAAGAACAACAACAGGCAGTGTAATACAAACCAGTCAGGGGGTTTCCTTTTCTCCTGCAATATTTGAAGTAGAGGCCGAACCTGGCACATTGGTTACTATTGTAAACGGACCCGATGTTACTCTTACCGGAAGTAACGGAGGTACAATAGTTCTAAGTATAGGTAGTGCCGATCCACCAAGCCCGTTTATTGCGACAGCCACTTCTCCTTCAAGAACCCTTATTAGGATAGGTGGAACATTAACCATAGGTAATCCATTAGTCAATCCTCCGGGAAATTATAACGGTACCTTTTCTGTAACATTTATTCAACCCTAACCCATGCACAAAGTCAACGTCAGTTTACATACATGCTTTTGGGCTAAGATTACCATTGTGTGGATCATAATGGCAGGATCGGGTATGACATGTAAAGCCCAGACGATAACTGATTATGATGAAATTTCAGTATCATTCAATATTCAGCGCATCGGTACAGCAGAAATGTCGACTCTTATCTATAATCAAACGGCGTACATACCTGTGGTTGATCTCTTTGATTTTTTAAAGATCAATATAATAGTAAGGGATCTGGATGCTCTAAGCGGGACATTCATCCACCCAAATTCAGCATTTTTATTTGATTTGCCCAATAATCGTATTGTTTATCAGGGAAAGAATTTTGATCTAAAACCCAATAGTCTTATTAGAACTACAACGAATCTTTATCTGCGTTCTGATTATTTTTATGAGATTTTCGGGTTGAATTGCCTGTTTAATTTTCGTAGTCTTTCGGTAGTTATTAGCACAGATTTAGAGCTGCCTATTATGCGTGAAATGAGATTGGAACAGATGAGAAATAACCTAAACAAATTGCAGGGTGTTTTTAAAACAGATGAATTTGTGGGACGCAAAAATCCATCTTTTTATTTCGGGACAGCAGATTATTCATTTGTTACTTCGGCTGGAAATAAAGAAACTCCCACAGACACCAGAGCAAGTCTTGGTGTTGGCGGTATAGTAGCTGGCGGCGAAACAAATGTAATCCTGAATTATCAGAGTAATATTGCTTTTTCTAATCGCCAGCAGTATTACTTGTGGCGCTATGTAGATAATGACAAAACTTTTGCCAGACAGTTTTTAGCCGGAAAAATAAGAGGACAGTCTATTTCGTCTATTTATGCCCCTATAGTTGGTGTGCAGGTTACTAACGCTCCTACAACTTACCGACGCTCGTTTGGGACCTATACCATAAATAATTATACAGAGCCAAATTGGACTGTAGAATTGTACGTTAACGGTGTGCTTATTAATTACATTAAAGCTGATGCGGCTGGTTTTTATACTTTTAAAGTACCTCTTGTCTATGGAAATACTGCTGTAAAGTTACGATTCTACGGTCCGTTTGGAGAAGAACGCTCCACCGAACAAAATATAAATATTCCCTTTAATTTTTTACCCAAAGGCGAATTCGAATATACAGCCAGTGCAGGTATTGTGGAAGATGGACAAGATACGCGGTTTGCAAGATTTAGTAGCAATTACGGATTTAACAAAAATATTACTGTAGGAGCCGGATTTGAATACTTGTCTTCTATAACTTCGGGAACAGAAATTCCTTATGTAAATACTTCTTTTCGTTTGTTACCAAATTTACTCATCTCAGGAGAGTATGATTTTAATGTGAGGTCCAAGGCAGTATTGAGTTATAATTTAACTTCAGGCCTGCAATTTGAGATGTACAACTATTGGTACAAAAGAGGACAAACAGCGATCAATACTACCTTTATAGAGGACCACAAGGCAATTCTTTCTTTTCCCTTCAGAGGACGTCATTATGCCGCGTATACCCGTTTGTCATGGCAGGATATTCGTTTAGAGAATACACGTTACAGCGCTACAGAATGGATGCTTTCAACTGTTGTAGGAAATGTTAATGCCAGCGCTAATACTTTTGGACTTTTTTTCCCAGACAAGGCCTCTTATCTTTATACTAATTACGCTGTTGGGATCAGGTCCTTTAGAAATATGCTCATCACTCAGCAGCTCCAGTATGAGTATAGCAGTAAAAAGGTAATGACCATAAAAACAGAATTAGAAAAAAGAATTTTCATAAATGGATACGCCAATCTTTCTTATGAGAAAAATTTCATTAGCGAGATTAGCTATGTTGAATTTGGTCTGCGTTATGATTTTTCTTTTGCCCAGACAAGGTTCTCTGTACGTAAAACCAATGAGGTTTACCGTACACTGCAAAGTATTAACGGAAGTTTGATACATGATGGCAGGTCAGGTATTACAGACTTTAATAATTATACCAGTATTGGCAAAGGAGCAGTTCTATTGCTTCCATATCTGGATCTGAACGGTAATAAGAGGAGAGACCAGGATGAGCCTAATGTACAAGGTTTAAAAGTAATGGTAAACGCAGGGCGAACAGAACGATCAGCCAAAGATGGTTCTATACTTATAAAAGATCTTGAAGCTTATGGAAACTTAAATATAGAATTGGATCCTTCCGGATTTGAACGCGTAGCCTGGAGACTGCTTAAAAAAAACTATACGGTAGTTGTAGAGCCTAATTTTGTAAAAAACATTGAAGTGCCTGTATCTGTATTTGGAGAGGTTGCAGGACGTGTCTTTGTAGTGGATAATCAGGACGAAAAAGGAATTGCAGGTATCACAATCACTATTTACAATGATAAATCTAAAAAAATTACAGAAATAACTTCTGAGGCTGACGGATATTTTTCTTACTTAGGATTATTACCGGGTAATTATACAGCAAAAATTAATACAGAGAAGCTGGAAAAAATAGGATTAGCAACTAATTCAAATTCATTTGAATTTACTATTTTAAGCAGTACCGAAGGCACTTTGATTGACAATATTAAATTTAAACTTATACCTGTCAAATGATTTTTACGTCTAAATTTTAGGGTTATTCGTATTGATTTTAAGTATGTTAATGTAAAATAGGGATGGTTCTTGTCATTCTAAAGTAGCTTTAAATGTTGTACTTTTAATCTCACTTTAATAATTGAAAATTATGGATCAAAATAATATATTAGATAAGTTAAAAAAAGCGAAGCAAGAACTTATTTTGAATCATGAAGAATTGGAAAAATGTACTAGCGATTTAAAAATTGCTACTATAAATCTGAATATTCGCGAAACGGAAAAAGAGTTTGATATGGAAGAATTTAATAGCAATTTAGAACAGATGATGTTTTCGATTTCACACAAAGTCAGAAAGTCTGTTGCTAATATTCTAGGTCTTTCAAAATTGTTGTGTGAAGATATAAATCTTGGAAATAATGAGTTGAGAGAAGTTTTACTATTGATTATTCAATCTGCTGAATCACTAAACACTTCGACAGAAGAATTATCGAAGTTTATTTGTTTAAAGAGAAGAAGCTGATATGTAAATAATTGTCTTCTAGGAGAAATATACAGTAGAAGGGATCATGAAAATGTGAGGAGTGCTTGTGGATCACGCCACGATTCAGCGTTGGGTTTATAAGTTTGCACCTTTGCTTGCGTCAGAGATGAAAAAAGAGAAAGAGCAGAGTAGGGTTGAGTTGGAGATGGGATGAGACTTATATTAAAGTAAAAGGTGTTTTGGTGTTATTTATATAGGGCGGTAGATAAATTAGGCAATTAATTTGGAGTGGTCATCATCGTCAATTGTATATAATATTATTTTTCAGGAGCTCTTCCCGCTATCCGTTCCACCCGAGCGCCAGCGAACTGGCGAAGCAATCTTTTGTGCCGAACCCCGGCACAAAAGAATTTCACTGCTATCGGTGCTAATGGGGCAGGGCCATCACTGTTGTTTTGTTGTAATCCAATGCATAAAAGCTTATCGGTTTAATTTTAATTCAATAAAAGATAATTAAGATATTATTTTTATTTTATTTCTTTTTTGTAGCTCAATGGAGTAATAGCGGTATGTCTTTTGAAAAATTTATTAAAGTGACTTGAATCAATAAAACCAAATTCTACTGCAATTTCAGATAATGAATTCTCGCTTCTATTCTTAATCATTTCAATCTTAAGAGAACTTATATATATGTATTATATATAGCCACTATTTTATATTGTACATTAAAGACAAAATTAAGCTAGGCAAAGATTATAATTAATTTCATTTTACAGATTTGTTTTTAGGTATATAAAAAAACACCTGACATGGATGATATAAAACACAAAGCTCGAAGGAACTGTATACTAGGCAACAAACTCAACTATAATTAAATTAGAGCTTAACTTTTAACGATATATTCAAAATTATACGTATTTTGGATCAGGATGATAATATTTCAATTTTTTGAAGTATCATTTAAAACTATTTGTGAATTACAAGAGTTTATTGCAGTATTTAGCAATGGAGAAAATCTACCAGATGCAATTACTTTTTTAGCTAATAACGAAGATCAATCGATTGTTTATCTGTGACACCATTTTTTTTGCTGACGGTGTATATCTTACTTAGTTTAGTGGAATCTTACCGTTCAGTGATAATTATAATTTAAGAATTATAAAATACTAAAATACAATGTTCAAACATCATGGAAACAAAAGAAATCTAAGACATAATCTTAAAATTGCCTCTTTATTATCGTTTGTGGCAGGACTGGTAAATGTAGCGGGTTTTTTGGCAGTTCAAAAATTAACAACCAATGTTACAGGACATTTTGCTTTTTTTGTAGATGAGATTTTTAAACTTAATTTCAAGCAGGGGTTTATTTACTTTCTCTACATCTTCTTTTTTTTCCTGGGATCTTTTTTTTCAAGTTTACTTGTTGAGTTTCTCTTGCGAAGAAATGAAAAATACAGTTATGTAATTCCAACAGCAATTGAAAGCATAATTTTGTTCGGGATTGCTGTCTTTGGAAAACATTTAATTATACAGAATCCTGACTTTATAGCCTATAGCTTATTGTTTGCAATGGGCCTGCAGAATTCTCTGGTCACAAAAATATCTAATGCTACTGTAAGAACAACACACCTGACAGGGCTTTTTACAGATTTAGGAATCGAATTATCCCAACTGTTTTTTTATCATGAAGATTCCTTTAGAAAAAAGCTGTTTGTCTCGATAAAATTACGAATAACCATTATTAGCTTTTTTTTTATAGGAGGAATAACAGGTGGAATTTTTTATTCTAATGTAGGATTGCGTGTTTTATTAATAGGAGTTATGGCTTTGCTTTTAGGGCTCTTATATGACAGGATCAGGTTTAATGCTTTTTTATTGCAAAGGAAGTACAGAAGACGTATAGTGCAGTTTAAAAGTAAATAGCTTTAGGTTACAGCAGATGGTTTAATGCTACTTGATTAAAAAATTAGTCTATTTTGACTTGCAGTAATTGCTCTAATTGCTTTTTGTCTTTGATATAAATATTCCTTTTATCTATTTCGATACAGCCTAGTTCCTTGAATTGTTTTAGGCTTCTGCCCAGGCTTTCCTGTGATGTTCCGATAAGGTTCGCCAGATCGTCACGCGTGAGGTCAATGCCTTTTAGGGTTGGGGAGTTTCGATTCAACCTGTTTTCCAAAAGGAGTAAAAATAAGGCCAGGCGTGAATTTTGGTTCTTTTGTGCCAGTACAGCAATGATATTGGCCAGAACACCAAATTCGTGAGCGATGTTTTTAATGAGTTTTTGCTGCAAGGCTGGGATTTCATTAAGTAGTCTGAGAAAATCCTCCCGGGCAATGAAATTTACTGTTAAATCTTCAAGAGCCTCACAGGAGTCTTGGTATCTTTCCTGTCCAAGCAGGGCATGGTATCCCAGTACGTCATCGGTTGTATAGATATAAAATATTTGCTCCTCACCGCTAAAACCGCGTTTGAATTTTTTGGCTTTGCCCTTTTTTATTTGATAGATACCAGTAGGGATACCGCACTCAAAGAAAAGCATACTGCCTTTTTTTACAACAAGGGACTCCATTACATTTTCAACAGCCTGTTTATCGGGTTCGCTCAGGTTTTCAAAAAGGAGGTTACTCTGGAAATCAAATTGGGCAAAGAAATCTTTCATATAACAAATATATAACATTTATTAATAAAATATATAACAAATGTTATATATTTGTAGAGCTATGTAAGTTCTGTTTGAATAGAAAACAGAACCGGATAGTAAAGGTTAAATAACGAAAATAAAGTTGAATCAAGGAAAGTCTGCGTGGAACTTTTTTTCAAAAATTTACAAAATGATGAATGAGAATAAAATAAGTATTCAAAACGGAAGGCTAGTTGTGCCTTCCCATCCTATAATCCCTTTTATTGAAGGAGACGGAATAGGGGCGGATATTTGGAAAGCTTCCAGATTAGTTTTTGATGCTGCAGTTCAAAAGACATACGGCACAAGCAGAAAGATCCAGTGGAAGGAAATATATGCAGGCGAAAAAGCTTTTGAAAAAACAGGGAATTGGCTACCGGATCAGACTATTAAAGATATTGAGGAATTTCTGGTGGCCATCAAAGGGCCCTTGACCACCCCGGTTGGGGGTGGGATGAGATCACTGAATGTTGCCCTGAGACAAAAACTGGATTTATATGCCTGCGTAAGGCCTGTAAAATGGTTTAAAGGAGTTCCTTCTCCGGTAAAAGCGCCCGAGAAAGTAGATATGATTATTTTCAGGGAAAATACAGAAGATATTTACGCCGGTATCGAATGGATGGCAGGAACGCCGGAACTCAAAAAGGTGAAAGATTTTCTAATTGATGAGATGGGGGTTAAGAACATTAGGTTTCCCAATACGGTATCCATTGGTATTAAACCGGTTTCCAAAGAGGGAAGTGAGCGTTTGATACGAGCGGCTTTGAAACATGCGATTGATTTCAGGAAAGATTCCGTGACGATCGTTCATAAGGGGAATATTATGAAATTCACTGAAGGGCAGTTCAAAGAATGGGGTTTTCAGCTGGCCAGAGAGGAATTTGGAGCCAAAGAGTATGAGGGAGGACCTTGGCTTATTATGGAAAAATACGGACATAAAGTAATTATAAAAGATGTAATAGCCGATGCGTTTTTACAGCAGATTATTTTAAGGCCCGAGCAGTATGATGTGATTGCTACGCTAAATCTTAACGGGGATTACATCTCAGATGCCCTGGCCGCCATAGTGGGAGGAATTGGGATAGCGCCCGGAGCCAATATTAATTATGCCACAGGGGTTTCTATTTTTGAGGCAACACACGGAACAGCCCCAAAATACAAGGATCTTGATAAGGTAAATCCTTCTTCTGAAATCCTTTCTGGGGTCATGATGCTCGAATATATGGGCTGGCAGGACGCGGCCGATCTTATCGTAAAGGGACTAAAAGGAGCTATTGGTAATAAAATCGTTACGTATGATTTTGAGCGTTTGATGCAAGGGGCAACCCTGGTCAAATGTTCGGAATTCGGCCAGGCAGTTGTCGATAATATGTAGTATGTTTCATTAGCTGCTTAATCCAGGCGGTCCCATCCGGGGCAGTCTGGATTATATTATAATAATTTATCTGACCCATGAAAGAAACAACAAAATTATACAACATTTTTGCATTAAAATGCCCGCGATGTTATAAGGGGAATTTATTTACCAGGCCGGGGCTTTTTGTTTTTAAGTCCATTTTAAAAATGCCCGAGAGATGTTCGCGCTGCAATCAGGATTTCCACATTGAACCCGGGTTTTATTCCGCCGCACTATGGATTAGTTATCCCATAGTACTCATTATTTTTGTGCCGATGATTTTTTTTGGATTTCTTTTGAAAGAGACTTACTGCCTTTCTTTGGAAATGATGCTGGGATTCTTTATCATTATCTGTTTTGGCCTGCAGATTCCAATAATGCGTATTTCCAGGGCTCTTTTACTTCATTTTACCATCCATTATGTAGGCAGCGGGAATAAATGATTGTCCTTCCTGTTGTTTGGCATATTTTTCTAATTTTTGTATCAAGAATTGTTACCGGAATCTTATCTGAATAATCATCATCATTCTATTGTATATAACGCTGTCTTTTGGGAGCTCTTCCCGCTATACGTTCCAATCTTTTGTGCCGAACCCCGGCACAAAAGGATTTCCACTGCACACGAGCAAAGCGAACTGGCGAAGCAATCGGGGCTAGGGAAGGACCGTTCTAATGTTTTGCGGCAATCCAAATATAAAAGCTTGTCAGTTTAATTTTTAATTCATAACTTTCCAATAAGACAATAGCCCACCTCCTTTATAGTAGCTGTCATGGGCAATATATTTAATTTTTAGCTTATATTTTTGGATTATAAATAAGTGCTCCTGTTTCATCAATGTAGGAGTATTTGCCATTATATTTGACGTTTGCAATTCCTTGCCTGAAATCATCTGCATAATCAAATTGGGCTTTGATGGCTATTTGTCCTGTTTTGTCAAGATAACCGTATTTATCACCATTTTTAATACGTGCAAAGCCGGCACAAAAATCCCGTGCAAATTCATATTGAGGATCGACAATTATTTTTCCTGTTTTATCAATGTAGCCCTGTTTTTTATTCACTATGATTCTGGCCAGCCCGTCATTAAATGGAAATGCAGAATCAAATGTGGGGCTTATAACTGTTTCTCCGGATTTGTTGATGTAACCAAATTTACCATTAATAGTAACAGGGGCTAGTGCTTCTTTAAAGTCATGCGCTATCCCAAATTGAGGGCTGATTACTAATTCTCCTGTTTTATTGATATAACCCGATTTACCATTAAGGATGACCATGGCAAGTCCTTCACTAAACTTATCTGCGTAGTCAAATTGCGCTTTGATGACTATTTGTCCTGTTTGATCAATATAGCCATATTTGTCGTCATATTTAACACATGCAAGTCCTTCCTGAAAATCATTAGCCCAAGTAAATTGTGGTTTAATTACTATTTTTCCTGCTTTGTTAACGAAGCCAAATTTTTCCTTTATACTAATTAATCCAAGTCCTTCGCTAAACTTATCTGCAAAATCAAATTGAGGCATGATAGCTGTTTTTCCTGAAAGATCTATATAACCGAATTTGCCGGCAGTGTTTTTAATAACTGCAAATTCTTCGTTAAAATAGGTGGCTATATAAAATTGGGGCTTTATTACAATTTTTCCTTTTTTGTCAATAAAACCGAATATATCATTAACAGTAATCGGATAAAGCTCATTGTAGACTTTTTTGTTCTGTTCTTCACTTTGTCCGTAGCTAAGTACAGTTACAATTAGTGCTAAGGTTAGTATTAAATTTTTCATAGTAAATTTAAAGGTGTTGCTTATAAAATTTAATTGTTAATGCAATGGCGCTTATTAGCTGTTAGCGGCATTATATTTTATCGTTTATTGGTTTTTGTGGCTATATAAAAGATATATATTAAACTTCCGACATATATCAAAAAGCTCATTAATGAAATTGCGTCATTGTGCATTCCCGATGTAACAATATTAGTTGCTATCCCTATAATAAAACAGAGAATTGCAAGTAGAATTTTCGTAGAATTTTGCATAAAGGAAATTAAGAATTTGATTGTTTACAGGCAGTCGCGTTTACAAGAAATATTACAGTGTTTGGATTATGACTGCCACGTTTCCGTAATCCTTATTTAGCACTGCTTTAGAAATGCTTTCAATTAAGCCAATTGCACAAATCCGTTGCAGCAGCTGCATCAGGCGGTGCGTTTTATATTTCGTTTTGGCGGAGTTTTTCTTTCCACTTATTAAGAGCTTCAGCATTGTTTCCAAAACTAGACTCTGTATCAAATTCATTAATAGCTTTGTCCCTCGCGTCTAAATGTTTCTCTATAATTGCGTTAATTTTATTTACATTTCCAGCATTTATTTTCCCGCTGTTAATTTCTTTTTCTGATTTTTTTGCAAAGTAATGTGAAATGTTATATTTCAGCTGCAGGTAATCCAATAATTGCTGGGATTTATATTCGGGTTCAACCCAGGATAAATCCCTTCTGATTCCTCCATAGGATTCAACAGTAATAGTTCCTGTCCAGACATTTACTTTTTTGGTAAAAACACCCAAATGTCAATTCCGGATAAACATGCAGATCTTTGTTTACTTCAGGCGGCATTTTAAAATCAGACCATTCCAAAATAGCTTTTGACCTTACGGAAATGGTGTCGCCCTGGTTTGCTTTGGTCATCTCTGTAGCAACTTTCTCCCATTTTTTCTGGTTCTTTCCCTGGCCAAAAGTAAAAAGTGTCAGACATAGGCCTAAAAAAGTTAATGTGATTTTATTCATTTTTCTAATTTATAGTTTAGATTATTTCAACAGTATTTTTGTAATGTGGTTTTTTATAATCGTCTGCATTGCCTGGAGCTTAGTTTATAGCATCGATAAATCGTAGCACTACGATTTTTTTTAGTCGTATGCCGATTGTAAGATTTTTGCGAATATAAGAATAATATTAAATCTTTTTGATTTAATCCCAGTGAGAGGGACTGCGGGCAGTATCACTGTATGGCTGCAAGTTAATATTAGTATAGGTTTATTGTTAGTTTTTAGGAGCCTTTCCCGCTATCCGTTCCGATCCTTTGTGCCGAACCACGGCACAAAAGGATTTTCATTGCACACGAACGAAGCGAACTGGCGAAGCAATCGGGGCTAGGGTAGTATCGCACAACGTCCTGGTATTACAGTGGGTTTGGCAATTATGAGGGAGATTTTTCGGTTAAACACAAATTTTCCAAATGCAAGACCAACTTTCCATTAAGGCAAAAAAAATATCGCCAAACGGCTGTTAGGCGCTGTATCTAATTTTCTATTTCTTTTCTTGATCATCCATTGCTTTTTTATGGAATGAGGGCAGTTTTTCTGATTCAGAATATTTTTTACTGTCAATTTTTTTATTGATTCTTACTTTTTGTTCAGAAGTTAGTTTACTGGCAATCTGCTTCCATAAATCTGATATTGGATTTTTAATAACTAGCTGGGATAATATTTCAATTTCCTCGTCATTTAAGTTTTTAGGAAATTCATCAGGATTAAACACGTTCATAGATAATTAATTTAAACTCTTTGCTTTCTCAATATAAGGACTAACCTTTGGGTACTACAGCAGGTTTGGAACTAAATTAAGTCCATTCTTCGGATTTGCCACCCGAGCGATAGCGAACAGGCGAAGCAAACCATCCCAAATACAAAGCCAACTTTCCACTAAGCCAATTGTCCAAATCCGTTGTAGTAGGTGTTATAGGAAGTTAGCATTGGTATTTTTATCTCAATCGAAAGTAAATTATATTTTTTTATCTTTCATATTAATAAAAAATGTCTTGTGGTTATCGGAAACTTTTGCTTTCCCATTTTTAAAATTTTCTGCGCTTTTATATTTCAAAGGAATTATTACTTTACCTTTTGTATCTACGAAACCATACATTCCATTTTCGTTTACAACAACAGCAAGACCTTCTGAAAAATTTTCAAACAAAATATATTGAATTTGCGCAATGATTTTACCCTCAATATCAATAGCGCCCCACAAATCATTATTTGAAACTAAACAATACCCAGATTTAAATCCATTATTTATAGATTGATAATTTGAAGGTATTACAACATCTCCGGATTTATTAATAAATCCAAATTTCCTATTAGAATCAAGATAAAAAGCTCGTTCTTCATAAAAACGTCCAACAGATAAGTAATTCAAATTTATTGGAATAACAACCTTTCCAGTTTTATCAATATACCCATATTTCCCATTTTGTTTAACTGGAGCCAGACCTTCGGAAAAATCATCAACAAAATCATAATTTAATTGAATTACAACTTCTCCTTTATCGTTAACAAATCCCCATTTACTATTTTTTTTAACTTTTGCCAAGCCTTCCTTAAAATCGCCTGTTAAATCTGATGCTTTAGATCTATCGTTTTCTTGAATTATAGTTTGGGAGATTAAATTATTTGAAAATAATATTGTCAATAAAATTAAAATATATTTTTGCATGTTTTTAAGTTTAAAATCTACAGTTTTTCACCACTTTTAATACTGAGGCACTCATTGCCTATAACGACAGTCTTTGAAAAAACTTCCGTTTGTATTACCTCAAATATAACAAAAAAGTTGTGCTAAAACAGGAATTTTCGTATTTTTAAGAATGCAATTTATATCAGGAATTTCCCGCCACCAGATGCGTATTTCAAGTTTAGAAGACGCTATCAGTCCCGATAATCAGGTTCGTTTTATAGATGCTTTTGTATCGTTTGTAGATTTATCTAAGCTTGGTTTTGAAGTTAAAACGCTCAAAAAAGAGGGTCGCCCGAGTTATAATACCAAGGCGTTTCTTAAAATCTATTTGTATGGTTATCTCAATGGAATAAGAAGCTCTCGAAAATTAGCAAAAGAATGTTTTAGAAATATAGAAATACAATGGCTATTGGAAGACATTCGTCCGAACTACCACAGCATTTCAGACTTTAGAAAAGATAATCCTGTCGCCTTGAACAAACTATTCAAACTATTTGTTTCGTTCTTGAAAGATGCCGATTTGATAAGTGGCGAAACCATTGCCATTGACGGCACCAAGAGCCGCGCTCACAACAGTAAAAAAGCTAATTTTAATCAAAAAAAAATTGACAAGCACCTAGCATATATTGAAGCCAAAACTCAGGAATATCTTGATGCTTTGGAAGAAAATGATTCCAATGAAAAGCGACCTGAAATTCAAAACATCCAACAAAAAATAGAACGATTAAAGCAAAACAAACTTCGCTATGAGATGCTGGAAGAAAAAACTAAAAGCCAGCGGCGAGCCTCAAATAAGCACTACCGATAGCGATGCCAGAGCATTATTAGTACAAGGACAAGTAGTAGAAATATCATTTAATATACAAGCAGCCGTTGATGCTAAGCACAATCTTGTGGTAGCTACTCATACTATAAATAAAAACGATCGCAGCGCTTTATCTGCTATCGCCCTTGAAGCCAAAGAGAATTTAGGAATTGAAACCTATACCGCTTTGGTAGATAAAGGCTACCATAACGGGAAACAAATAGAAATCTGTAAACAAGCCAACATAACGACCATTGTAGCGCAACCCGAACAAGGAAAAAGTAACGAAAACGGCACCACCAAGGATTATTTGGTAGCCAGGTTCCGATACGATAAAACTACCGATACTTATACTTGTCCGCAAGGTGAAATACTAAAAACTACGGGTAGTTGGCATAAAAAAACGACCGATAAAGACAGCTATAATTTTAAAAAGTACCGAACACCCAAATGCAAAGAATGTCCCGTAAAACATTTATGTACCAGTAGAGCAGCAGGTAGGGAAATAGACCGCAGCCAATATGCTGATGCTGTAGAAGAAAACAACAAACGCTATGGGGAAAACCCACAACTCTACCGTAAGCGACAGGAAATCAACGAACACATCTTTGGTACGATCAAACGGCAATGGGGCTACAATCACACCAATTTGACAGGATTAGAAAAAGTAAACGGAGAACACAGCTTAATTATGTTAGTATATAACATCAAACGCAGTATCAATATACTCGGCGTCCCCGAACTTATTGCAAAACTCCAAAAATGGAACTCACCCTATAAGACAAAAGTCTTGTTTTTACTAAAAACGAGTTATTTAAAGCTTCATACAACAACTAATTTTTATCCAGAGAAATTGGCAGCCTAAAAAAAAGGGGTTCAGTATAACGATTTATTTGAATTGTAGTACCTTGAAATTTGGAGGTTTTAATTAGAAAAGGAGGTTTTTTCACAGCCTGACGTTCTGGCACTACAAGAAGTTTGGGGGTAAATTATCGTTATTTTTCGGATTTGCTAAATCTTCCAAATACAAACCAATTTTTCCATTAAGCCAAAATTCCCAAATTGCTTGTAGGGTGTGTTGGCAGTAGTTGATTTTTTTATTGAGTTAAACTTCCGATTAGTTTCAACGCAAAAATGGTTAGTCCCGATCCAAAAAAAAATCCCATAAATATTGGTAAATAAATCTGTTTATTGATTTTATTTATCAGGCAAGATTTTTTCGGATTGTTTTTATCATAATAAACGGTTACTTTTCTTCCTATTTGGATTTCTTTTTCTTTTTCAATTTGAATGAATTGTTTACTTTTTAAAAAGATTTCATCGATTTTTGGAAATTGATCCAAACTTTTATGTTCTTTTTCAAATAGAGAAGCACTTGCGTAAGTTTGATTTGATTCATATTCAATATTGTTTACAACATATTTATATGTTTTTTTTAACGTGAATTGATAATCAGTATCACCATCGTTAGAAAATTGCATATATTTTATTTCAGCGTTTTTAACTTCTCCAATGCAATATTTCCATCTCGTACTTTCTTCCATTCGATGTAACCCAATAATTCCGTTGATAAATAGCCAATATGAAAAATAAAGGAATAGTGGTAATAAAACACAAATAAAAACAGTTGTAATCACATCATACTCCCAATTTTCAAAATTCATTTTTTTATTTCTTTTTCGTTTTCAATTACTGCCAACTAATTTATACCAGCCATAAAATGGCAATAATACAATTTTTTTTAGTTGGCTTTGTGCAATTAGTAAGCTTTTTTAAGCGAATCTTTTGGAATTCATGCCCAAGCTCACTGCTTTTCTCCCCTAGTGCTCTTTATCCACAGTATCCCAACTGCTTCCCTTTTGTTTTTATCAGAGACCCTGTATGCTTTTGTCTTATTTCACGAGCAAAGGTAGTCCGTGTCCTTTGGCAAAAGCAAGGCCGGGCCTGTCAGGTCTTGGCAAAAAATCTCCATGCATGCGTTTTTTTTTTAGCTCATAAGAGACCTTTATAAACTTGCCTATATTTAAAATTGGATTGATTAGCGGGAGTGTATTTAAGATTATTTTTTAGGAGCTCTTTCCGCTATAGGTTCCAATCTAAATACCCAAATCCACTGCAGGGGCTGGCGGATGTGGTTCTGTCGCATCTAAAGCTAAGTTTTATCTTTGCCTTTTTAATTCTTAAACTCATGAATACTAAAGGTCATTGCTATCCGAAGTCAATTATACTGCAGGCCGTATATTTTAAGCTTAGGTTTACATTAAGCTATCGGGATGTTGAAGAGATCATGAAAATGCGAGGAGTTTCTGTTGATCATGCTAATATTCAGCGCTGGGTTTATAAGTTTACACCTTTGCTTGAGTCAGAGATTAAGAAGAGAAAAGGCAGAGTGGGGGCGAGTTGGAGATTGGATGAAACCTATATTAAAGTAAAAGGTATTTGGTGTTATTTATATCGAGCGGTAGATAAATTGGGCAATACAGTAGACTTTCTTTTGACCAGAAAAAGGACAGAGAATGAGTGCTCAGTCATTTCTAATTAAAGCAATTAATAATAACTACAAGCCAAGAGTAATAAATATTGATAAAAGTGGTTCAAATACTGCCGCTATCAAATTCTATAACAAGCGTTCATTCTCAAAGATTAAAATCCGACAGTGTAAATATCTCAACAATATTGTAGAACAAGATCATCGTTTTATCAAGTGGCGCATACAAAACGGATTAGGTTTTAAAAGTTTTGAATCGGCCAGACGAACCTTGAGTGGAATTGAAGTTGTACATATGCTAAGAAAGAGTCAGATGGTTAGACCAGGAATATCTATGTTTAAATCATTCTGTAAATTGGCGGGCTAACTTTTAAATGACTTAAATTTTTATATTTGATTCTGACAGATGCGACAGAACCCAAAGATTTATTGATTAAAAAACAAAATTTCTCTTCCAAAGGGATATATGGGTACACATCATTTATATGAATATGATGTACATGATAATCTTACTAAAACAACCGATAGGACATATGAATACAAATATGATGAACAAGGAAACTGGATAGAGAGAATAGAAAATTACAGAAATGAAGTATTCCAAAAAACGATTAGAGAATTTACTTATTTTCCGAGAGATCTTCATTTAGTTTAACTTCTTAATTTTTTGATAGAAAACTAAAAGAGTCATATCTTCTAATTAAAACTAATGCTGTGCGCATGTATCTGACTTCGCACCTAAAATTTAATCAAATTTATGATACAAAAAAAGCTTCAGATTTCTCTGAAGCTTTATACTTGTAGCGCAACGCATTCAAAAATCTAACCAGTTAATTGAAGATTATTATAATATTATCCCATTGCATCTTGATATTTTTTTAATAACTTATCACATAAAGTTACCCAAATTTGGATAGCTTTGTGTAGTTTGTCACACATATAAACAAGTTGTATAGCATTTAAGAAATGACAGTAACTGATAAAGAAATACAAGCTGATTATAAAAATCGAATTAACCAAGTTTTTGAATTTATTGACAAAAACTTGGAATCGGATTTATCGTTAAATGCAGTTTCGGAAATTGCTTTTTTCTCATCATTTCATTTTCATCGAGTTTTCAAATTTGTTACAGAACAAACTCTACATGAATACGTAAAAAGAAGAAGAATAGAAAAATCAGCATCTGATTTGTTACATAAAAACATAACAGCAACTGAAATAGCACATAAATATGGATTTAGTGATAATTCTTCCTATTCCAAAGCATTTAAAAAGTATTTTGGAGTAAGCCCGACTGAATTTAAAAACCAAAATCCAAATAGATTTAGCAAGATTCGTCAACTTAAAAGCAAGAATGGACAAGAATATCCTGACTATAAAAAATACATTTGTGTCATTAATAATCTTAAAAATTGGATAAAAATGAACGCAAAAATTGAAATTAAAGAAATGTCAAAAATAGATTTGGCTTATGTATCAAGTATTGGTCCTCATAACCTTGAGAATGCCTATGGAAAATTAATGCAATGGGCAACACCAAAAGGATTAATGAACGACCAAACAAAAATGATAACGGTTTATCACGACAGTTTTAAAGTTACTGAAGCCGACAAAGTAAGGATGAGTGCTTCGATTTTACTTGATAAGGCAGTGAAAACAAATGGAGAAATCGGACTGACAACAATAGAAGCTGGAAAATTTATCGTTGGAAGTTTTGAAATTGGATTAAACGAATTTGAAAAGTCGTGGACTGGATTATTTGTCTGGATGAACGAAAATGGATATAAGAAAGCTGACAGAGAGCCTTTTGAAATTTATTATAATAATTTTAATGAACATACTGAAGGGAAAGCTATTGTTGACTTTTGCATACCAGTTGAATAAAAAACACTGTACAACAATGGCTATAAGTAATTGCTTGTTTTCGCCTACTTTTGAAATTCCCCTCGCTCTCCGAAGTATTACTTATAATGCTGCGCAAATGTCTCTGAACTGCCCTCAAAAAGTTAGACACTATTTGGGGGCATTTTTATGAAAATTAAACCTTATAAAAGTCTCTTGACTTTTTAAGTTTTCGCTTAAAACAAAAAGCCTCAGATTTCTCTGAAGCTTTGTCTTAGTAGCCCTGACGGGAAAATTCTCAAACCATTTTGCGGATGATTTGAGGAAATTAAATAGGGTTTAAATTTTATTTCCGCATATGGAGAAAGAGGTATCCACTCCAGCTTGATGAAATATAATTTTGTTAGTATGTTTTTTTGGGAGACTACTTTTTCCTCTTATACGAAGAACTATAGCCGTTTATAATATTATTTGTAAGAGTAAGAGTTTTACTGTCAGGATTTTCAATGATATATGTTAGACCTTCAAAAATGACCATATCATGCTCTTTATTATCATAAACGCTTATGCCTTTGCTAATAACATATTTGCTGATCCTTAGCTCTATATCATTCATATAGGTAGTAACTTTATTGTCCGGAGTAAAAACTATTTTTTTAGTATGACCCAGAGTCTTTGGGGTGGAGATATAATTTCCATCTTGCCCTATTGATTTTTGCCAAGTCCAAGATCCTAAAATTGCATTTGGAGTTTGATCATTGATTGGAAAAACCGGTCAATTTGACCACCTAATTCCGGAGTAAATTGACCACCCGTTCCGGAGCAAACTGACCACCTAATTCCGGAGCAAATTGACCACCAAGTTTTGTGGTTAATTAACGATTAAAAACTATTGATTTTTTCATGTTG
>NZ_JAMZNK010000025.1 GCF_027980145.1 Flavobacterium azizsancarii
GATAATGCACCGAAAAATACCTGCTAAAAGCTTATATCAGGAAAATGTAATTAATTCCATCTTTGAAAAATCAAAGGGTTCCAATTATAATTGGGCTGAAAGACAATTGGCTCAGCGTTCCTTGACTGATAAAAAAGACAGTTCCAATACATTATAAAGATAGTGAATAGTAACGATTTAACCTAATGTTTTCACAAAAAAACCTCAGTAATTTGAGGTTTTTTTGTGTTTTTAAATGACGATTAATTACTCTTTAAACTAGCTATAACTTTTGATTATATTTGTTGAAAAAATGTACATTTCAATTTAGATTTGTGTACATTTCATTTTTTCGATTATAAATCATCCTTCGGTTAGTTAAATAAAAAACGGCGCATCATCAGCGCCGTTTTCTTATTTGAACAGATTACCAGATTTTAACTCTTTTCTCTGGACTCACATACATTTTGTCTCCTTTTTTAATGCCAAAAGCATCATAAAAAGCATCTACATTCTGAATTGGCACAACTGCTCTGTACATTCCAGGTGAATGCGGATCTGTTTTTACCTGATTCTTTAATGCTTCATCTCTGGTTTTAGTTCTCCATACGGTTGCCCATGAAATAAAGAAACGCTGTTCAGGCGTAAATCCGTCAATTAATCCAGGACTTCCATGTGCTTTTAAGTACAATTGCAAACCATCATAAGCTGCATTGATTCCGCCCAGATCTCCAATATTTTCACCTAAAGTAAATTTACCATCTACATGAATTCCCGGCAAAGGCTCTAAAGCACTATACTGATCTGCCAAAGCGGTACCAAGTACTGTAAATTGTTTTAAATCTTCCGGAGTCCACCAGTCTACTAAATTTCCTTCGGCATTGTAACGTGCTCCTGAATCATCAAAACCATGAGAAATTTCATGACCAATTACAGCTCCAATTCCGCCATAATTTACAGCTTCATCCGCCTGATAATTGTAAAACGGAGGTTGTAAAATTGCCGCTGGAAATACAATCTCATTATAAGATGGATTGTAATAAGCATTTACAGTTTGTGGTGACATTCCCCATTCTGTTTTATCAACTGGCTTGTGTAATTTTTCGATTCCTTTGTTAAATTCCCATTTGTCTAAATTGCGGGAATTTTCAAAATAAGTTCCTCCATCGGCAACACTTTTAATTTCAAGTGCTGAATAATCTTTCCATTTGTCCGGATAGCCAACTTTAATACTGATTTTTTTTAACTTATCAATCGCTTTTACTTTTGTAGCTGCAGACATCCAGGTCAAATTATTAATACGATTTTGGTACGCCAGAATGATATTATGAATCATATCGGTTGCTTTCGTTTTTGCTTCAGCAGGAAATACTTTTTCTACGTATAATTTTCCAAGTGCTTCACCAATACTTGTATTTACAACCCTCAATGCTTTTTCTTCGCGAGGCAATTGTTTTATAGCGCCTTTTAATGTTTTACTGTAAAAATCAAAACTAACCGTTTCGATATCTGTAGATAATTTTGTCGAAAATGAATTTAACAAATCCCATTTCAGATATTCTTTCCACTGTGCAACTTTATTTTCGGTAAAAACAGTTTGCAAAGCTTTCATATACTTTGGTTCCATAACCACTACTGTATCTAACTTTACCAAACCAATACCGGTAAAATAAGCATCCCACTTAATAGCCGGCGTTAACTTTTGAAGTTGAGCTACCGTCATTGGGTTATACTGCAAACGACTGTCTCTGCTTTCTACACGATCTAATCTTGGTTTTGATAATTGTGTTTCTAAGGCTAAAATAGCTTCAGCACTTTGCTTTGCTTTGGCTGGAGATTCACCAATAAACTGCATCATTTTTGCCACATGAAGCACATATTTTGCACGTTTCTCTTTAGAATCCTTATCCTCAGATACATAATAATCCTTGTCCGGTAATCCCAATTGGCTTACTCCAAGGCTTACTGAATTTTTAGAACTGTTTTTTTCATCAGCTCCAATATATATTCCGAAAAAAAGAACATTCTTTTCTTTTTGCATTTCAGTCAGATACTTTTGAAGATCACTGATGTTCTTAATAGCATCGATCTTTTTAAAATAAGGCTGCAAAGGAGTTATTCCAACTTTATTTCTTCCTACTGTATCTAATATAGTTGAGAATAAATTAACTGCTTTTCCCTGATCTGTATCCGATTTGTATTTTGGATTTTGGGAAGCTTCTTTCAAAACAGACATCGCATCTTTGTCTGTTTTCTTGATCAGCTCATTAAAACTTCCCCATGTTGTACGATCACTTGGAATTTGAGTCTGATCCAGCCAGGTTCCGTTTACATACTGGAAAAAATCCTGACCTGGGCTAATTTTTGTATTCATGTACGACACATTAATACCGGGTTCTTTTGGAGTTGCATTTTGAGCTTCAACAACTGTAAATGAAGCCATTGCAAAAAATGCGCAGAACAAAGGTCTGCTAAGATTTTTTTTCATTTAAATTTAAGTTTTTTGGTCTTTACTACAAACGTATTCCTAATATTCGAAATCCTATGTTAAAATTTTTGAAATAATCACATCAAAAACGAATTATCATAACATTTTAATGATTATGATCGAATATTTTCATGTATATAAAACCGGTTTTTAAATGAATATTAGAATAGTTTTTGGAATATTTGTTACAAAGAATTTAAATAAAAGTGAGAGCAAAAATACAAAGTGCCGTTTCAGGAAGAATAGATGCAATTGGATTACCAATATTGGCGCTATGTTGGGTGAGTTTCTTTTGGGGCACAACCTGGCTGGCTTCTAAAGAAGGAGTTAGATATATGCCGGCTTTGCAATTGGTAACCATTCGTCAGTTTTTGGCCGGGATTTTATATGTAGGTTATTTTTTTATAAAAAAGGAACCGTGGCCAAAAGGAAAAGAATGGCGAACAATATTGGTTTTAGCAATTTTAAATTTTATGCTTAGTAATGGCTTAAGTACCTGGGGCGTTAAATATATGAGCAGCGGATTAGGCGCTATAATTACTGCGCTTTTTCCCATCTTTATCATTATTATTAATTTTTTTAACGGTTATAAAATTGCACGTGTGGCTTTGCTTGGAATTTTAATTAGTTTTGGAGGTATCTGTATTCTCTTTATCGATTATATTGCTGATATATTAAAACCAGAATTTCAATTTGGGATTGTTTTAATGACTATAGCTACTATCTCATGGGCTTTTGGAATTTTACAAACAAAGAAAAAAGCAGCAAGTTTTAACCCTTATTTTAGTTTAGGATTACAGATGCTGATCTCGAGTGTATTTTTATTTGGAATTACTGAAGCAACAGGAAATAATATTCCACTTGCTGAAATCCCACTGCCTTCATGGTGGGCAATTGCTTATTTAGTTATTATCGGTTCGGTTTTAACTTTTATCGCTTTTATCTATTCATTAAAAAATCTTCCAACAGAAATTAGCAGTATTTATGTTTACATCAATCCAATTGTGGCTATGGTTCTAGGATCTTTTATTTTTGAAGAAATACTTACAAAGGCAGTTGCAATTGGCGCAGGTGTTACATTAACAGGTGTTTATTTAGTAAATAAATCTATTAGAAAAAATAAAGTTTAAAAGTTTTTGCCACGAATTTCACTAATTATCGCTAATTAATTCAAATTGCTAGTTTTTAACAATTCAGTAAATGAGCTGGTTAAGATATGAAAGTATAATCCCTACGGGATATTTTTATCTGGTAGCTGTCTGGTTACCAATATTTAAACCCTAACGGATTATCTATAATCAGTCCTGTTTACAAGATTCCTTTTTCGTAAATAGATAAATACCTCAAAATTATATCTCGTAGAGATTACATATTGGTAACAAATAATTGGAAGAACAAGATTGTCCCTTACGGACTACACATGATTAAGTTGCAACTTGAATTAATTATTGTTTTGTCTTAAAATTTATATCTCAGCATCTATAAACATCGTCTTAAGCCAATCTGATTCGTGACAATTCGTGAAATTTGTGGCAAAAACTTTTTTCTCAATTTGTTATCCTGTTAAAAATAAGAGTTAGTTACCTTTTTAAAATGTGCTTTTTGTATTTTTGCGCCAAATTGTTTTTATGAAATCCTTTCTATATAAATACCGCAAATTTTTTATTGTTCTTATTGTATTTTCAGCTGTAACCATATCCTTATTTTATTCGGCTTTAAAGCCACAAAAAACATTGCCAATTTACAATCCTGCTGATGTAAATCCTGAAATGGTGGACAGTACGGTGCAATACAAAAGTAAGTACCACACTATTGCTGACTTTAAGTTTGTCAACCAAAACGGAGATACGATTACCCAAAAGAATTATGAAGGTAAAATTTATGTAGCCGACTTTTTCTTTACGACTTGCGGCTCAATTTGTCCAAAAATGACAACGAATCTTGAAGAGGTTCAAAAAGCAATTTTGAACAATCCGAAGGTAATGTTACTTTCGCACACTGTTTTTCCTGAAGTAGACAGTATTCCGGTCCTTAAAGAATATGCCATAAAACATCATGTTGTTGACAGTAAATGGAACTTAGTTACGGGAGATAAAAAAGAAATTTATACAATGGCCAGAAAATCGTATCTGGCGGTAAAACTAGGTCGCCCTGATCAATTGTATGATATGGTGCATACAGAGAATTTTGTTTTGGTTGATCAAAAACGACGTGTTCGCGGTTTTTATGACGGAACGAATAAAGAGGAAATTAAACGTCTTTTAAAAGACATCGATTTCTTATGTAAAGAGTAAAATGCCTTATTTTTAGAAACATTTAGCATTTAGAAAAGTGTTAAATGCCTTTGAATAAAGAATAATTGCCTACTTTTGCAATCTAAATTCAATCTAAATAAGCTTTGCAAAATACTATCCACACTCTAAAAAAAGGCGAGAAAGCCATTATCAAAGATTTTGATATCGATCTTATTCCTCTAAAATTATTAGAAATGGGCTGCTTGCCGGGCAACTTAGTCGAATTGCTTCAAATTGCTCCTTTTGGAGATCCATTGTATTTGGATATTAATGGTTCACACGTAGCCATTCGTGTTGAAACTGCTCGTGAAATTGAAGTTGAACTTATCAAAAACAATTTGTAATGAGCATTCAAAATATCAATGTTGCCCTTATCGGGAATCCAAATACTGGAAAAACCTCTGTTTTTAATCAGCTTACAGGTCTAAACCAACAAGTAGGGAATTATCCCGGAATTACTGTCGAAAAGAAAATCGGATTCTGTAAATTACCTCACAACATCAAAGCCAACATTCTGGATTTACCAGGAACTTATAGTCTGAACGCAAGTTCTATGGACGAGAGTGTGGTAATCGAACTTTTACTGAATAAAAACGACAAATTATATCCTGATGTAGCGGTAGTAGTAACAGATGTTGAAAATCTGAAAAGAAATCTACTTATTTACACTCAAATAAAAGATCTTGAAATCCCTACGATTCTTGTTATAAACATGTCAGACCGTATGGAAAGTAAAGGAATTACTTTGGATATTCCTTATTTAGAAGAAAAACTAAAAACTAAAATTGCTTTAGTAAGTTCCCGCAAAGGTCATGGGATCGAGGAGCTAAAAGAATTAATTGTTTCTTATAAAACGATTCCTCACGAACCTTGTTTGAATGCATCGGTTATCGATGAAGACTATTTTGTGAGTTTACAAAAAGCATTTCCAAATCAATTATTGTATAAATTATGGTTGGTGATTACTCAGGATGTGAACTTTTTGAATTTAGACCGAAATGAAATCAGAAGTACTTTTACTAAATCGCATTCAGAATTAAAGCGTTTACAACAAAAGGAAACGATAAAACGTTATCAATTTATAAACGATATTTTAAAACAGGGTTTACAAGTTGATGCTTCGATGGCAAACGACATCAGAGCTAAACTTGATCGTGTTTTAACGCACAAAGTTTGGGGTTATGTTATTTTCTTAGCCATCTTGTTTTTGATTTTCCAGTCGATTTTCAGCTGGTCAACTATTCCAATGGATTTCATCGACAGTACTTTTGCTTCTTTAAGCAGTTGGGTTGCTCAGGAATTGCCAAGCGGAATCCTTACTGATTTACTTTCGCAGGGAATTGTACCGGGAATTGGCGGGGTTATTATATTCATACCACAAATTGCTTTTCTGTTTTTATTTATTTCCATTCTCGAAGAAAGTGGTTATATGAGCCGTGTTGTCTTTTTGATGGATAAAATAATGCGCAAGTTTGGGCTTTCCGGAAAAAGTGTCGTGCCTTTAATTTCAGGAACTGCCTGTGCCATTCCGGCGATTATGGCAACCAGAAATATCGAAAACTGGAAAGAGCGTCTGATTACTATTTTAGTAACTCCGTTTACTACTTGTTCTGCGAGATTACCTGTTTATACGATTATTATTTCATTGGTAATACCGGACGAACGTCTTTTTGGCTTTCTAAATGTGCAGGGTCTGGCTTTGATGTTGTTGTATTTACTAGGTTTTGGAACAGCGATTCTTTCTGCTTATATCTTAAATAAAATATTAAAAATTAGTGCTAAAACGTATTTCGTTGTTGAAATGCCAAGTTATAAATTACCTCTTTTCAAGAACGTTGCTATTAATGTTGTCGAGAAAACAAAAGCATTCGTTGTTGGTGCAGGTAAAATTATCTTAGCAATATCTGTTATTCTATGGTTTTTAGCGTCATACGGACCAGGAAGGAATTTTAACGAAGCTGAAGAAATTGTAAAAGAAAGATTTGTAAATACGCCGCTTGACGAAACTGAATTTGAAAATGAAGTGGCTTCTCAGAAATTAGAGAATTCCTATATCGGAATTATGGGTAAAGCGATTGAACCGGCTATTTCTCCTTTGGGCTATGACTGGAAGATAGGAATTGCAATCATCAGTTCGTTTGCTGCCCGTGAAGTTTTCGTGGGAACACTAGCCACTATTTACAGTGTTGGAGACAGTGAAAACGAAACAACAATTAAAACTAAAATGCAAAATGAAATAAATCCGGAAACGGGTCAGAAAATCTTCAATTTTGCTTCTGGAATTTCATTATTACTCTTTTACGCATTCGCTATGCAATGTGCAAGTACGCTTGCAATCACAAAAAAGGAGACAAACTCCTGGAAATGGCCTGCAATGCAGCTATTCTTAATGAGTGGTCTTGCTTATTTTGTTGCGCTTTTTGCGTATCAACTTTTAAAATAAACGATCATGGTACAAGAAATTATTGCCTTTGTCATACTATTTATCGCCGTTGGCTTTTTGATTAGAAAGTTCTTTTGGAAATCTAAAAAGAAAAAAGACTGTGGTGACGGGAATTGTGGATGTTCTTAGAGAGAAGGTTCAAAGTTACTGAGATTCTAAGTGACTAAGATTTTCTACCGCAAAGTTACACAATCCCGATAGCTATTGGGATCGCAAAGTTTTTTTGCATTATCTGCAAGTCCTGCTGCGCGAAAAGTTTACAAGCTATCTCTTGAAATAGAATTCAAAAAACTAAATACATAATAAAAATGGCTTCATAATCTGAAGCCATTTTTTATTGTTAAAACTTTAACTAAAACTGATACCAACTCTATTATTTCAATCATTATTGATCCGTAAATTTAACAGTAAAAATATTTATAAAAAATGCTGGCAGAAGTTTAAAAGTTGCTACTTTCGATTCGTTTAATAAACCGAACCAAAGACTAACAATTAAAACTCGCTCAGATGGCAAAAAACTTTAGATCAAGATTTTTAAAATTAAGTAAATGGTCCGCCGGACTTTTTATTTTATTATTTGCATTCAGAATTCTGTATGGTTACGTAGCAGCTGATTCAACTTCACGTAATGATTACAGCGATAATTTTTTTGGAAGTATTGATAATCTGCGAAAAAATTACGCTTCAGAAAAAATTGCAATGAAAGGTGATAATATTCAGGCTCCATCTAATATGGCGTCGAGCCAAAAATTTGAAAAGACGGCCTCGATTAAAGCAAAAACATCTGAATTTGATAAAGATGAAAGTCTAATCAAGGCAAAAACAAAATCATACAATGCCATTATTCAATACGAACAAAACCTGGGACAAAAAGGTAACAGGCAAATTCACCTTCTTATTGGAATAAATCCGGCAAAATTCGAGGATTTTTATCTTGAACTTCAGAAAATCGGGGTGCTTAAAGACACTGAGATCACTAAAGTTGACAAAACAAATGAGTACCGCCAACTAAACGCTAAAAAGATTTCGATTGAAAAAATGCTTCAATCGCTGACTGAATTAAAATCTAAAGGTGGACAAATTGCAGATTTCATTTCCCTGAACGATAAAATTTTAGAAGTCGAAGAGCAATTGCAGGGATTGGGAGTTGAACTTGGAAATTTTAATACCGAAAATGAATTCTGTACTGTACGATTTTCGATGTACGAGGGAGCAACAGAAAAAAGTATCAGCTTTATGCACAGAACTAAAGTGGCTCTTGAATGGACAATAAAATATTTTGCAATAATTGCCATTACGTCTCTTTTCATTCTAATAGCCATCTTTGTTTTACTTACCATAATTGATAAACTAAAAATTATAACTACTGTAAACAATAAGTTAAACGAATAATAATAAAAAATGGCTTCGTAATTTGAAGCCATTTTCTATTACTGAAAACTGATACTGAGACTGAAAAACTTATTTAACCCCTTCCCACTCAGCATAAAACTGCGCCAGGAACAACTCCATGAAACGATGTCTTTCGGCAGCGATTTGTTTTCCGGTTTCGGTATTCATTTTATCTTTTAAGAGTAACAGCTTTTCGTAAAAATGATTTATTGTTGGCGCATTATTCTTTTTGTATTCTTCTTTTGTCATATTGGTGACTGGCGCAATTTCCGGATTATATAAGGCTCTGTTTTTAAATCCGCCATAATTGAACGCTCTTGCTACTCCAATCGCTCCTATTGCATCTAAACGGTCCGCATCCTGAACGATATCTAATTCTACAGAGGCAAACTTCTTTTCGAAATTTCCGCCCTTATATGAGATGTTTTCGATAATATTAACCACATGCTGAATAATGGGTGTCGAAACACTTTCAGATTCCAGAAACAAACGTGCCGTTTTTGGCCCAATAGTTTCATCTCCGTTATGAAATTTGCTATCTGCAATATCGTGGAGCAAAGCTCCTAACTGAACCACTAGTAAATCACAATCCGTATCTTTTGCGATTAAAAGTGCATTTTTATACACACGCTCGATATGAAACCAATCGTGTCCGCCTTCGGCGTCATTTAGTTTTTCTTTTACGAAGGCAATTGTTTTGTTTATTAAATCAGAATTACTCATAATGTATGTATTTGTCTGCGTGATTAATAGCACACGGATCTTGCGGATTAAACGGATTTGCGCAGATTATTTTAATCTCTTCTTTCGGAAATCCTTATGGAATAAAAAATGTTGATTGTCAAAGTTTTTCAACCTCAACAATCAACAATATGTTTTTAAATGGCAATATCAAATATCAATTGCAAAAATCAATTTTAAATCTAAAATCAGAAATCTCTAATCTAAAATTTTTACAATCTCGCTGGTTCTACCCATTTAAAGATATGTGATTCTTGCGGAATTACTAATCTCTCCGAAATTCTTGCCATACGGCCTGGTAATTTCATCAAATAATCACGTGCTTTTTCGGCATCGTCTGTTAGACCTGACATTTTATCAATTTCCCATTTATCCATTAATTTCTGCATAATATCTACATAATCGTTTGCAGTGTAAACTCCAATACGTTGTGCAGAATCAGAAAACTGTTCGAAAGCTGAACTTATCTTTTGCCCTGATTCTCTTAAAAAGTGAGCCGGCATAACGATTTTTTGTTTCATCATGTATTGAAACGCCAACATCATTTCGCTTGGATCCACTGCAAAAATGCGGGTAACAAATTCGCTATATGCATGATGATGACGCATTTCGTCACCAGCAATCATTTTACACATTTTAGACAACTTGTTATCACCAAATTTCTTAGCCATTTGGGCTACTCTATTGTGCGAAACATAAGTTGCTAATTCCTGGAAACTAGTGTATACAAAGTTTTTGTATGGGTCAGATCCAGTTCCAATATCAAAACCGTCGTTGATCAGGTGCTGTGTTGTCATTTCGATTTCACGCATGTTCACACGACCGGACAAATACAGGTATTTATTCAATAAATCACCGTGGCGGTTTTCTTCTCCGGTCCATTGTCTGATCCATTTAGACCATCCGTTTCCACCGTTTTCTATCTGATTTATTCCTTCCACATCCATTAACCACGACTCATAAGTTGGCAAAGCCTCTTCAGTGATTGTGTCACCTACAAGCGTTACCCAGAAATCATATGGCAATTCTTTGGCAATTTCACGTAACTCTTTTACCTCCTCAAAGAAATTTTCTCCTTCAGAATTAGGCAAAAAGTCTGACGGCTGCCAAATTTTTTCCACTGGAATTAAATACTGTTCAACGAAGCTATCCACGTTTTTTTCCAAAAACTGCATTACTTCTAATCTAATGTTTTTTATAGACATTACTTATTTTAGATTGGGATTTCTGTTTTAGTTAAATTTCTGAAACAAAAAATCTATTTATACTCGTTTACTCCTTCTACAACTGCCTTCTCTGTCATCGCCATTAAATCAGCAAAGTTATAGTCTTTTACGGCCAAAGCCTTATGCACGGTAAAGGTAAGATGATTTCCTAAACCTACAGGAAAAAGGCCAAATTTTACCATTTTCCATGAATTATTGATACTTACCGGTACTATATACGCAGAAGGCGCATATTTACACAGGATTTTTACACCATTTTGAGCGAACTCTTTAGGTTTTCCTGTTTTACTACGCGTTCCCTCAGGAAAAATAACGGCAGACCTTTTGTATTTTTCAATATATTCAGACAAACCTTTAATTGCCGGAATAGCTTGTTTTGGGTCTTTACGGTCGATTAGCGCTGATCCTCCGTGACGTAAATTATAAGACACACTAGGAATTCCCTTACCTAACTCTTTCTTGCTTACAAATTTACAATGAAAACGTCTAAAATACCAAATCATTGCAATGATATCATACATACTTTGGTGATTGGAAACAAAAATAATAGGAACTCCTGTTGGAATTGTTTCTCTATTTTCGACCTTATAGGTTGTTCCTACCAGATTTGTACATCTTAAAAGGCAGAAATTTAAATAATCAACACTTTTTTTATGAGCCTGATAGCCAAAAACATTTAGGCAAATCCACTGTATTGGATGAAATACAAGCAAACACGAACTAAAAATTAGATAGTAGATTACAGATATTGGATAGGAAATTATTTTTTGCATGCTTAAAAAATTAATGCCCAAAAGTAATAAATATATTTTTAGCCGTATAAAAATCGAAAACAATAACCATTTTATTGTTTAATTGTACCTTTGCACTATAAAATTGCAAATTTTTTCTGAATTAAATGAACTTTACGTACCCAAAAAAAGAACGCTTAAAGAGCAAAACGACAATTGATTTACTGTTTTCTGACGGAAAATCAGTTTCTAAATATCCATTGCGTTTGGTTTACCGTCAAGCGGAAGCTGATGCTGATGAAAAAATCAAAATGGGCGTATCGGTTTCTAAGAAATATTTTAAAAAAGCCGTTGATCGCAATTATTTCAAGCGTGTTTTAAGAGAAACGTACCGATTGAATAAACATTTACTCTTAGACAATATCCAGCAACCGTATTCTATAATGTTTTTTTATCAGACGAAAGACAAATTATCGTACGAAGAAATCAATACCAAAACAATTCAGTTGTTTGAAAAATTCCTTCTGCAGGTAAACAAACCTGTTGATTCTGAAAATAAAACTGATTTGTAATCCTTCGGCCTCAACTTTCTTATCAAATTAGACTTAGGAATATAAAAAAATTGTAGTTTTAGATTTAATTTGAAATTGATATGAGATATATTTTCTTTTTTTTTTTTGTCCTTTTGACGTTTTCAGGTTGCAGTAAACACGAAGAACAAGCTAATATGATGGTTAGTGCCATTAAGCTTCCTCCAAAAAATGAATCTGTAGCAAGTACAGATGCACAAGAAGACATAGCTGACCCTGCCTCTCCTCAAATTCCTCAAAAAATTATTAAAGAGGCTTCTCTTCGATTTGAAACTGATAACTTAGAAGATACCTTCAATAGAATTCAAACTGCAGTTACTTTAAATAAGGCGACGATTCAGAATGATTCTGAAGGCAAAGATTACAACAACATCTAAAGAAATCTAACTATTCGTGTTCCAAGTCAAAACTTCGATGCTTTTATAAATGCTATCTCAAAAGGTGTTTCTTATTTTGAAAGAAAAGATATTTCTTCTCAAAATGTTACTGAACAATACATTGACCTTACTTCGAGATTAAATACGAAACGCAAACTTGAAGAACGCTATCTTCAGATTCTTCAAAGAGCAACCAAAATTAGTGAGGTCTTAGAAATTGAGAAACAAATTTCGACAATTCGCGAAGAAATTGAAGCCAAAGAAGGACAACTGAAATATCTGGAAAGCCGCGTTTCTGAGAGTACTGTTACCATCGAATTCTACAAAACTATTGCTCAAAAAGAAGGTGTTAAAACTTCGTACGGATCAAAAATCTGGGCAGCGATTCAATCCGGATTTTATAGTCTGTCAGAATTTTTGATATCGATCATTAGTGTTTGGCCATTTATTATAGTATTTTGCATATTCGCCTATTTTATTAGAAAAAGATTTAAAAGAAAAAAAATATAATCATGTATCCTTATTTCAAAAAGAAATTCATCATACCAACTGTTGCGGCAGGGTTTTTATTTATTGGAACCAGTTTCAAAGACGACTTTTTTGAGATTGCGAAACAAATCGAAATCTTTACTACATTGTTCAAAGCGGTTAATACCAATTATGTCGACGAGACAAATCCCGGCGATTTGATGGATAAAGCCATAAAAAGCATGTTGGGAAGTTTAGATCCTTATACAGTTTATTTTAATGAGCAGGATGTTGTTAATTTTAAAATTAATAATACGGGAGAATATACCGGAATTGGCGCTTTGATATCCAGAAAGAAAGATCGCTTAGTGGTTCGTGAACCTTATAAAAATTATCCTGCTGATAAAGCCGGACTTAAAGCGGGTGATGAAATTATTCAGATTGGTGATGTTTTAATCGCTGATTTTAAGGATGATGCTTCACAATTGCTGAAAGGAACTAAAAACACTAAAATTCAGGTCAAATACCTTCGTCAGGGAAAACCTTTTACAACAACACTGATTTTGGATGAAGTTGATATTAAATCGGTTCCGTTCTTTGGAAAAATCGACGATAAAACGGGTTATATTGTTTTGGCACATTTTAGCCGAAAAGCTTCCAATGAAGTAAAAGACGCACTTGAAAAATTAAAAGCTGACGGCGCCACACAAATCGTACTTGATTTAAGAGGAAATCCTGGTGGTTTACTTAATGAAGCCATTGATATTTGCAATTTATTTGTTCCGAAGAATGAGGTAATTGTAACTACAAAATCAAGAATCGAGAAACATAACAATACTTATAAGACGACTAAAGAACCTGTGGATACCCAAATTCCCCTGGCGATTTTAGTCAACGGACGAAGTGCTTCTGCCTCTGAAATTGTTTCTGGAGCTTTGCAGGATTTAGATCGCGCGGTGGTTTTAGGAAGCCGCAGTTTTGGTAAAGGCTTGGTTCAACGTTCTGTTGATCTAACTTACGGAACGCAGTTAAAAGTTACTATTTCCCGTTATTATACTCCTTCAGGTCGTTGCATTCAGGCATTAGATTATGCACACAAAGATAAAAACGGTGTGGCTCAAAAAACGGATGCTAAAAACTTCAATGCTTTTAAAACGAGAAAAGGAAGAACGGTTTATGACGGCGGCGGTGTTTTGCCGGATATCGAATTAGACGAAGCGAAAACAAGTCCAATTACAACTGCGTTATTAAAAAATGACGGAATCTTTGATTACGCTACAACGTATTATTATAAAAATCAAAATCAGGGAGATAAGATCCCAACAGTCTCTGACGGTGATTATGCAAGTTTTAAGCAATACTTAAAAACGAATAAAATAAGTTTTGATACGGAAACCGAAGTTGCCCTGAAAAACACTTTGGCTGCTGCTAAAAACGAAAAAATTGACGAAACTATTGCTCCGGAATATCAGCAATTATTAGCTGCTTTGGAAAAAAGTGAAACTACTTTACTGGATAAAAACCAAAAGGAAATTAGAAATCTGATTCAGGAAGAATTAATCAAGAGATACCAATATCAGGAAGGTTTATATCAGTTTTACATTAAAAACAATTCGGAGATTAAGAAAGCCGTTAATGTTTTAAATAATCAGACGGAGTATAAGTCGATTTTGAAGATGTAAAAAATAAAATGCCGTATTGCAAATAAACAGCAGTACGGCACTTTATTTTTATTCAGGCTATTAATTTGTATCTAATATTAGGAATTTTTGATCAACTTTTATCTTTACTTAATTTAGTGTTAGAGGCCTATTCGAAGATGTATTATCAGTATCATCTTCAAGACTATCCAAAAGTTTCCGTAAAAATAAAACTCGCATTTACTCGTGATTTTTCGCCTTCTCAAGTTGTAAATTCAATTTCCGGGTATAATCTTTCCGGGTAATAACCAAATACAACGTCCTTTTTAAATGACATTACTTTACCTACGGTTATTTTTTTCTTAATTTACGTCTTTACGGACCACTCCTGTAAATAATACTATTTGAAAATTACCGTCTCCATAACTATATGCATATTGAACAAATGCAATTCTATCATTTAATGGCCAATACGCTGTAATGTATGTATCATGGCTAAAAAATTCTTCTGACGCTTCAAAAATAATTTCAGCTGTACGAGTTGCCTCTGGAAGTTTTCCCGGAATATCTTTATAGATATCTGGGTCAGCTATAAATTCTGGCTCAGTACCAAATTTGTTTTTTATTAGTGAGACTGCATCTGTAAAAAATTGCGCATATTGATTTTTAAAATCCAGAACCTCATCTTCATAGACTTCAAAAGGATCTTCATCTTCATCCTCCTCATCAAAATCTTGCTCAGAATCGAGATAACCAACCTCTAGAAAACCTATTATTTGGTTTTCGTTATTCATAAACATTTCTGCGCCACCGATAGAGTCGTCACCATCAAATTTAATTGAAGTTTCTTCTTCGGGAAACTCTTTTAAAATAAGTTGACTAAGCTGATCCGGAATTTCAGCAAATCTTTTTGTAAAGTTGTTATTAATTTCTCCATAACCTTTTTCTATTTTTTCAGCAAGTAATTTATTTGCTTCCTTTTCGCAAGTGATAGCATCAGCAAACTCTTTGGTACTACTTTGCCCATTTGTTCCAATTTTTCCATAAGTTACCGTGAAGCTCGTATTACTGACCTCTATTTGCCAGAACTTACTACTTTTATCGTCATTGTAAATAAGGTTATGTTTCATCTTTTGATAATTTTAAGTGTATAATAGCTATATACGGATGCAAAAATACTTGAATACACTCTTTTCGATTACCATTAAAAAACATTATCCTAACAGGATAGGACAAAAGCGAAATCTTAAATTATTTTTATAACCTTTATTGTCTTTCAAAAGCTATAAAACTTATTTCACCTTTTGAGGTATGGTAGATTTGTTTAAATCTTATATTACAAACAATTCGGAGATTAAGAAAACTGTTAATGTTTTAAATAATCAGACGGAGTATAAGTCGATTTTGAAGATGTAAAAAAAAAGAAGAAAAATGAAGGTTTTAACCTCTTTTTTTCTTCTTAGATCAACTGCTCATTAAGCCAAACGACGATATCATTTATTGCTTTTTCGAATTGGTTGAATAAACTATGTTCTGAATTTTTAAAAATTATAAGTTTTGATTTATAACCTTTTCTTTTAGTCTTTTTATAAAGCTCTTTGCTATCAGAAACCGAAACTCTCTCATCCTGATCTCCATGCATGAATAAAAAGCTTTCTTTTTTGTTTAAAATAGAATCAATCTGAAAGATAGGAGATATTTTATTCGAGTAATAAATGGAATCCAAAGCATAATTTCTGACTCTATTTTGGTAAACAACAAACATCTCTTTTCTATTTGTTTTGAGTATATCACTTGGTCCCGCAATATTAATTGTGGTTCTGATTTTTTTTGTTCTTTTCAATAACTGAAAATTTGTAATACCACCTCTGCTCCAACCTATTTGAGCAATTTTAGTAGTGTCAGCAGTTTGAATGTTATTGATAATACCAAACAAAGACATTACATCATCGATATCTTTGCCTCCAAATTCATCTAGGCCTTCACTTCCCTCAGAACCTCTTAATTGTGATCCAATTATAATAAAACCTCTACTGGCAATTTTAGATAAAAAAGCAATAATATACTGATCATTGACCATTCCAAAACTTCCATTACCACCTCGATTAAAGATTATTACGGGATACTTCTTTCCTTCTTCATTTGGCAATAATAAAAATCCTTTGACCTTTGTTTTGTCAAAAGAGTGATAGGTTATATCATAGATGTTCACTTTTTCGAGTTGCTTTTGGACTTTTTTCATTTTACTGTATTTCTCCAAAGGGAATCTATCGGTCATAGAATAGTCTTTATTTTCTATTGTTGACTGAGCATTCGTAGTGACTAAGAAAAATAAGACCAAAATAACTAAACAATGTTTCATCTTATGAGCTCTTTTATTTTCTATTTTACAATCGAAAGAAAGTATTCTGAAAAAGGACAAAATGTATTTTCTAATTATGTCTATTCAATTATTTCAAAAAAAATAAAGAAAATTAAATCAATTGAAAGACGTCTGCGGCTAATTACGTTGCATCTCAATATGCGGAATATCGTCCTCCAGATACATTTCGCTGGTTTGAACAAATCCATGACTTTCGTAGAATTTCTTTAAGTATAATTGGGCACCTATGGTAATTTTATCTTTATTGAAGTTCGATTTTATGGCTGCAATGGCTTCGCGCATTAAATCGTGTCCCCATTTTCTATCGCGATAGTTGGCATCGACAACTACTCTGCCTATTGAAGCGTTCTCAAAACTAATTCCGGCATCGAACAAGCGCACATATGCAACTGTTTTACCATCGTATTCGCCAATTAGGTGTAATGCTTTCTTATCTTTTCCGTCAAGGTCTAAATAAACGCAATTTTGTTCGACTACAAAGATCTCACTTCTTAATTGTAGCAAATCATACAACTCATGAACCGTTAATGCCTCAAACGGCTTTATTTTCCATTTTAATTCCATTCTCTGTTTATTCCTTATTTTTTATTTCTATTCTCTATCTTCTATTCTCCATCTTCTATTTTCTATTCTCTTTTCTCTTTACTCTATTCTCTATTCTCTATTTCAAAATGAGTTTAAGCCACTTAGAATTTTATCGTTTATCGATTTTGACTGATTTTATAATGGCTTCCAGATCGAACATTAAGTCTCTTTCCTGATTGGAGGGGGAATAACAAAATCCTTCGATAACTAAAATTCGATTGTATTTTTCGTCTACAATTGCATAATTGATAAATGGACCAGACATAAAATCATTTTTTAACTCCCAGTTTCCTCTGGTTTCATATGCTTTTTTTTCATCTAAAGTAATGGTCGAAAAATAAGGCGCATAAGCTTCACCGGTAATCATTTTGGTGTTTGGTTCACGTCCTTTGATATAACTTCCCACAGAATCACGCATTTTGATAATATTACCAACAACATTTGAGCTCTTTTTAAAATTACGTAAGGGTATCTGGTAAATAAGTAAACTTGTATTGCCACTGATTATATCTTTTTTTAACCAGATGAAGTTCTTTTTATGCAACATGTATTCGTACCCTGTTGGAATCTGGATGTCGATATGGAATTTGTTTTTTATGATCGTAGGGTTTAATAGCGATTTGCTATTGTCTTCCTGGACTTTTTGAATCTCTGCGTCACGAATCATTTTGATTATTTGCGCAGAGTTTAGTTCGATGCTGCAAATAATATCATCGACAGATTTACCGTAGATACGAAATGTATTGTGTGGTAATGATTTACTGTGGGTGATTTCGAATTTATCTGTATTGGCTTTTTTAACTACTATAATGCTTCGGCTATCGGTTACGAAACCTTCGAGTAAACGGGCCGGATATTGATTTATGGTAAATAATGGTTCTTCCTGGGTGAGTCCCAGAACTGGTGAAGCAAATTTATTTCGGATACTATCGCCTACTTCTCCATACCACAATTGATCGTCTATAATGATAGAGATCGAGTTGGTTTTGCCGGATACTGGCTGGGATTGCTTTTCGTTCCTGAAACACGAAATGAGCATAAACGGAATTAACAGCAATAAAAAATGGGTTTTATTCATTTTCTTAATTTATGAAATAAAACCCAAATTTATGTAAGATTTTTTATTATCCGTTTATTTTAAGTTTCATTCCTGGTTTAATTTCTCCGTCTTTAATATTATTCCATTTTTTAATATCTGAAATGGTAACTCCAGGATATTTTTTAGAAATACTATACAACGAATCTCCTTTTTTAACGTAATAATCTTCTGCAAGGTCTTTGGCTGAAGTCGCTTTTTTCCTGAATGAATCAATCGAAGAACTGGAAGCTATTGCAGTAGTTACTGCACTTTCTTCAATAATTTCAGGAACTGCTTTGGCAACTACCAATGTTTTACCTAAACCAATATTATTTGAAGTCAGACTATTTAGTTCTTTTAGATCAGCAATAGTCGTACCGAATTTTTTAGCAATGCTTCCTAAATTATCTCCGGCCGCAACAACATATTCTTGCGAGTGTGTATTGTTTTTGTCTTTATCATCAACTGCAGCAATTGCTTCTTCTGATTTTTTCTCGATTGCAAGTGTTGCTTTTATCTCTTTTGGATTTTTAACAACTGCATCAATATCTGATTTAATCTTTAGGCTTCTTCCAAGTGCAACGGCATTTGTTTTAAGGTTATTCCATTTTTTCAAATCGATAATATTCACATTATACTTTGCTGCGATGGTACCTAAATTATCACCTTTTCTAACTTTGTACCATTTTAAATCTGTATCGATTGTTCTCTCTGGTCTTGCATGTGCTTTAGGGGCAACTTTTAAAGCCAATTGAGCCGGTAACGTTTTATTTTGTGATTGATAGGCTACGTAGTCGTAAATTTTATCCTCATTGGAAACAAACGTTGCAATTTTATCTTTGGGTAAACGCAAATAATGCGGTTCTCCCTGATAAAATGGTACTACATTTAATTTATACGAAGGATTTAAAAGTTGTATCTGAGATTGTGGCATGTCTAACAAATCTGCAATTTGTTTGAATGACATTTGATTTTTAATCTGAACTGTATCTGTTTCAAAGTTTTTAACTACGGCTCTCTGCGGATTGATTCCGTGTTCTTTATGGTATTCAAAAAGATACATTGTAGCTAGAAAAGCAGGAACATAACCTTGGGTTTCTTTTGGAAGATGGTTACGAATGTCCCAGTAACTTGTTTTTCCTCCGGAACGACGAATTGCTTTGGTAACATTTCCGGGTCCTGAATTGTATGAAGCGAGAACAAGCTCCCAATCTCCAAAAATGTTATACATTTTTGTCATGTATTCAGATGCTGCGGCTGTAGCTTTAAGAGGATCGCTGCGTTCATCAATGTACGAATCTATTTTCAGGGCATATTGTTTACCTGTTCCGTACATGAATTGCCAAATTCCGGTGGCGCCCATTTTAGAAACTGCTTTAGGATTTAAAGCAGATTCTACAACGGCTAAATATTTAATTTCTAAAGGTACGTTCTGTCTGGCAAAAGCATCTTCAAAAATCGGGAAATAATATTCTGATAAAGCCATTAATCGGGAAAACGATTTTTTACGATTCTTAAGAAATGACTTTATTATATTTTCTAAACCTTGATTGTATTCAATATTAAATGGTGATTTGCCATTCATTGCCTTCAAACGCTGTTTCAACAATTCTGTTGGCAATTCTTCATCAACTGTAACATCTGTGTTGATGGTTTGAATGTCTTTTGTTAAGTCATCATAAATATCTAAACTTACTAATTCATTCATCCAAAGACTGTCAACCCTGGTTGCCATTTCGTCTTTTTTGAATGAGTTCTTAACAGAATCTAAATAGGATATCTTTACAATTGGCTTAATTTCAATATCTGTTTTTGCAACATCCTGCGCAAAAATTGACATAGAAAAAAACACCGAAACTACTATTGATATTTTTTTTACAATCATATAACATTTTTTTAAAATTCTATAATTCAAAGCATTACAGAAACCTTACTTTTGCAAACTTAACCAGTTTATGCATGTAAACTATCTAAAAAAATGTTAATTGTGATAATTTAGTCCAAAATCGCAGCGATTCCAGGCAAAACTTTTCCTTCTAACATTTCAAGCATAGCCCCACCACCAGTGGATACATAACTCATTTTATCTTCGAATCCGAATTGTTTTACTGCAGCAACTGAATCTCCACCACCTACTAATGAAAATGCTCCTTTTTCTGTAGCTTCAGCGATATAATCTCCTAAAGCAATTGTTCCTTTAGAGAATGATTCCATTTCGAAAACTCCTAATGGACCGTTCCATAAAATAGTTTTTGACTCTAAAATTACTTTTTTGAAGTTCTCTAAAGATTTAGGACCTGCATCAAGACCTTGCCATCCATCAGGAATTTCTCTTACGTCTACTACTTTTGTATTTGCTGTATTTGAGAAATCATCTGCAGCAATAACATCAACAGGAATATGAATCTGAACTCCTTTTTCTTTAGCTAGTCTTAAAATTTCAAGTGCTAATTCTTGTTTGTCATCTTCACAAATAGAATCTCCAATTTTACCACCTTGTGCTTTAATGAATGTAAAAGTCATTCCGCCGCCAATGATCATGTGATCTACTTTGTCTAAGATATTTTCGATAACGGTGATTTTAGAAGATACTTTAGATCCTCCAAGAACTGCTGTTACCGGTTTTTCGCTATTTTTAAGTACTTTGTTTAAACTTTCTATTTCTTTTGCTAACAATGTTCCAAAACATTTTTCTGTTGGAAAAAATTGAGCAATAATAGTTGTTGAAGCGTGCGCTCTGTGTGCAGTTCCAAAAGCATCATTTACATAGATGTCTCCTAGTGATGCCAATTCTTTTGCAAAAGCAACATCTCCAGCTTCTTCTTCTGCGTGAAAACGTAAATTTTCAAGCAATAAAACTTCTCCTGGTTTTAAATCTTTGGCTGCAGTCTGAGCTACTTCCCCAACACAGTTTTCGGCAAACTTAACCTCAACTCCTAAAATTTCAGAAGCTGTTTTCAAAATATGTTTCAAAGAATATTTTTCTTCAACACCTTTTGGTCTTCCTAAATGCGACATCAAAATTACACTTCCGCCTTGTGCTAAAATAGCATCAATAGTTGGTTTTGCAGCTTCGATACGTGTAGCATCAGTTACATTAAAATTTTCATCCAGTGGTACATTAAAGTCAACACGGATAATTGCTTTTTTATTTTTAAAATCGAAATCGTTTAAAGTTTTCATTAGATAATTTTTTAGTTTTTTTGAAAGAAAAACAAAGATATAACTTTTAAAGTACTAATAAATTTGATAAATAATAAAAATAACCTACCTATAACAACGAAAACGATGTAAATGATAAAAAAAAACAAATTATATATTAAATACGCTTAAAAAGCTTAATTAATCACGAATCGGACTTTGTGTACAAGGACAGTTACTAATTGCCTGTAAGAAATCGAAACCTATTGTTATGGAGTGTGTTCCTGTGTTATAGTTTCCGAGCTGGTTGAACATTACCTGATACGAATATCCAAAATAAAATTTAGATTTCATGAAACCTACCATTGGCCCTACTGATAAAGGTTTTGGGAACTGATCGTTTAGGAAACGGTATGAAACTCCTACCCAATAATAGTCTTCGTAACGGTTGTAACGTCTGTATTTGAAGTTGAAATCGGTTGTAGAACGTCCGTCACTTGCAAAATACTGGTAGTAAACTGATGGTTCGTATTCGATACGGCTGTTTTCTCCGTCTTTAAAAACATAACCAGTATACACTTGATAGTTCGAAAGCAGGTTAGGCTCAACTCCTCTGTATTTATCGGTATTTTTCTTTAGTATATTATTGACATTCAAACTGGCATAAAATCCTTTGTTACGATACAAAAGACTGACATCGAAGTTGTTGTTTGCATTATAACGATTATCTGTTACGGAAGGATCTATAACGGGATGTTCTATTGTAGTATCAAACTCATTCGTATTAATTCGGAAAGTATTAAAGTTATACGAAATTCCGAATGATAAATATTGCTTTGAATAATAATCTAAAATAATATGATGGGCGAAAGAAACTTTTGCTCCTGTTTGACGCGTATAACCATTTCTGTCATTATAAAGTGAAATACCTACTCCGGAACGATCCAGAACTCTAAAATCTGCATAAAGCGATTGGTTATCCGGTGCATCTTTAATACCCACCCATTGTGTAAGACCGTTGGCTCTAATTCTAAGGTTATCTCCAATACCGGCAAAAGCGGGCGAAATAACAAAAGGATTGTCTGCTAAATATTGCGTAAAAACTGGTAGGTTTAACTCTTGGCTGTAACTTGTTGTTACAGCCATGAGTACTAAAGATAAAATAAACTTTTTCATTGTAATTAATTTTTTAGATAACATCATCAGGGGCTCTTATTTTGTTATCTGTATAAAGTGAAATGTCCTACAAACTCTCTGTCATCTTTCGGGTCATTCAATTTAAGAACATACCAGTAATCTCCTGAAGGTAAATCAGCACCATTGTATCTACCATCCCATTTTTGACCGTAGTGGTACTTAACAATTACACGACCGTATCTGTCAAAGATTGAGAACTCAAGGTTGTTGTAAATATTCGTACAACCAGGACCCCATGTGGTATTGGTAACACCGGCTGGAGTAAAGTAATTATCAAGACAAACATCAACATAAATTGCAGGAACTGTTATTGTCACTGTACAACCGTTTTTGTCTCTTACTACAACCACATAATCTCCAGATTTGTAGATTTTGTATCTGTTTGAAGAGGTAAACGGTTCTCCGTTGAAGCTGTATTCATAAGCAGGAGCTCCACCGGCAGCAGTAACTGAAATGATATTCATTTCTGGTTTTCCTCCAGACACTGCAAGTGTCAACGGATCATATGCTTTGATGTCGAAACTAGCCGTTGGTACTTTACAACCATTTGAATGTATTGCTACAATATAGTGTCTTCCCGGAGCAACATTTGTAAAGATGTTACCTGGCTGACCCGGACCTACATCACTATCAAGTGAATAATATATTTCTGATAGATCTGTATTGCTCTTATCAACTGTAATGGTTACCATGTTTGTCTGTGCATTGTTGACACAATCGTAATTGATATCGTAAGTTGGGTCGAGGATTACTGCCTCAGGCATTCTGATTTCAACCTTACTAATACATCCGTTGCTATCTTTGATGAAAACATTATGTATACCTCCTACTTGATTGATATAATCTTTAGTAAGACCTGTTACCGGTATAAATGGTCCTTTGTCATTATCAAGACTTTCAAAATAAGGAGCGACTCCACCTTTTATCTGGATACTAAATGCTCCATCTTTATCACCTTTACAAATTTCAGGTAACATTGTGTTTGGAATTTCAGAAGCAATTAAAGGAGCTGGCTCTTTAACTTCAATAACATAAACATTGTTACATCCTAATACATCCTGAACAAGTACAGTATACGTTCCTGCCTCTAAACGATCGAAGTTTCCAGTTTCTACAAGCTGATCTAGGTGTGGAGAAATTGCATATTTAATTACTCCTGTACCACCAGAAGCAGTAACGTTAATTGCGCCATTTTTATCAGCAAAACATTTAACAGGTATTACATCATAACTAGACACCAAAGGATTCTGAGGTTCTGTTACTATTATTATAACCGAATCTGCTTTACAATCTCCACTTTTCACATGAACCGTATATGGACCATTTGCTACGTTAAGATCTGCAAAAATACCATCATTCTGATCAGGTCTGATTTCTACACCTGCACCATTTAATAATGAATATTGGTAATTACCTAAACCACCTGTTGCTTTTGCTACAATTATTGCAGTACTCTCACCTTTACAATTAACTGTTGGACTTGTTGAATCTAATTCAATCGCTAAAGGCTCAAGAGCTTCAACTGGTACCTCATTAGAAAGGATGCTCACACAACCTAATTTATCTTTTACAAAATAACGGTGTCTTCCTATATTCACAGAGAAAGTAACCGAAGAACTAAAACTGCCTAAATCATTAATACCATCTTCACTATAGGTATAAGGAGCTGTACCGCCTGTTGCAGACAATGTAAGTCTGGCATCAGTCAGACACGTAATTCCTGTTGCCAATACTAAACTTGGTTGTACGATAGCAGGGTCAGCAATAGTTATTGCCGTAGAAGCTTTTTCACAAGTAAATCCATCTCTAACGGTTACAGTGTAGACACCTGAACCTAAACCAGTGAAAGTATTCGTGGTTTGAGGTCCCCAGGAAACCACTTCTCCGTTAAAGACATAACTTAAAGTATAGTTATAATTACTTCCCTGACCACCTGTAGGAGCAGAAACAGTAATAATACCATCTTTACCACCAAAACAAGTTAGTACACTTGCATTAGCTGCCGCAGTAAATTTTATTGGAGTTGGCAAGTCTAATTTTACAACTTTTGTATCAATACATCCTTTAATATCTCTAACATTAATGGTGTAATCACCTTTTGGTAATTTATCAAAATAAAACTTATCAGAATAAGCACTATTTACCGGTCCTACTAATTCGAATTGGTAATCTCCAATCCATCCACCATTAGCACTTGCTGTAATAGTACCATCACTATCTCCCGCTGCACAAGTAATCTCAGTATGTTCTACAGTAAGCTCTAAGGCTGCTATAGGTTGTTCGATTACAAAGACAGTTTCTACAGTACATCCTATTGGATTAACCATTGTGGCTACGACTTTGTATTGACCTGCCGCAAGACCAGAAATTGTAAACGGACCTGCATCAAGTGTTGTTCCTGTCTTATGATAAGTACCACCATCAACACTATCAATAGTGTAGTTAAATGCGCTTGCATCATTTGATGGAGTAGGTTGATCATCAATAAATGTTAAATCTACTTTTCCGTTAGTAGCTCCATAACAAATTTGACCATTTGTTGCAACTGCCTGTATTCTAAATGTATTTGGGTTAAATACATTGTGATAATTACTAATAACACATCCTGTTGGACTTTCTACTGTAATCAGGTAATTACCTATTTCTAATCCTGCGAATAGTCCATCGCTATTAACAAGTGGCACAGGAATATTGTCTCCTGTAAGTGTGTACTTCAAAGGACCAGTGAATGTTCCAGTAGTACCAACATTAACTTGAAGTGTCTCTGGATGTGCACATGTAATTGGTGTAACAACAACAAAGCTAAGATCATCTAGAGTAGCAAAAGGTGATACCGTTAAAGGCACTGTTGTAACTCCTAAACAATTATTACTATCATACACATTTACTACATAATCACCACGTAAATAATCTGTTTGAGTATATGTTTTTAATGGTCCGTTTTGAACTGGAACACCATTTCTTATGAATTGATATCTCACAAAATCCATTGAACCACCTTCTACTTTATCAACTGTAATTACAGCTTTATTTGGAGTGTTTCCTGTTGTACAAGCAAATTGAGTATTACTTGCCGTTACAACAATAGCATCTGGCTCAGGTACAAAAATATCATCACTAAATTCGCAACCTCTTCCTGATTTTACTGTTACTCTATAAGTACCGGAACGTAAGTCATTAAATTCAGCAGAAGTTTGATCAATTATAGGAGTAATACCCATACCTGATATACTATACGTGTATGGCGGATTATCATTAGTAGCCGGAAGGCTTACCAAAATACTACCATCTTCATAAGTATTACATGAAGTTTTTCTAGCTGTTAACTTCATACCTATAATATCTGTTGCTAATGTGATTTCTTCTCTAATTTCTTTCTCACATCCTGTAACAATATCAATTACTTTAAAGAAATAAACTCCCGCAGCTAAATCTGTAAACACATTGTCTACTGTTTGGGGTCCACCATTTTTAGTATAAACATAACTGCTAGGGGTAGAAACTGTTCCTCCCTCTGCGAATAAAGTAATTTTCCCATCGGCATTTTTACATATTGGCAATTGAACCTCTGCACGCAATGTCAATGGCTTTAAAACCGTAACCGATGCAGGTGCTGTAACCGGGCATTGGTTTTTATCCCATACCCACACTTGATAATCTCCAGGAGTACTTACCTTCAGGATATTGCTATCTTGATAATTTACGCCATCTAAACTATATTGTAATTTCGCTAATCCTTCTGCAGTAACTTCAATTTCGTACTTGTTATCAGCAGGACATTGACTCAACACTTTTACATTTCTAATTATTGGCAAAGGATCTAATGATATATTTACTTGTTTAGACTGCGGACAACCATTAGCATCTTTTACATACACTACCCATGTATCGAAAAGAGGAAATATTTTATTAGTTACCACTTCTTTGATTGCTACTCCAGAATAATCGCCATCTGTAACAATTTGTCCTAAAGGTAAAATGGCAAACTGATATGGACGAGTCCCTCCCACAATAGAAGCCGGATCTACTGTAATAGTTCCTTTATTGTGACAATTCTGATTTACAGGTTTAATATCAACACCATTAATATCAAGTATCGCTGGTTGAGTAATAGTAACCGGATTTGACTCAACATCACATGATGGATAATCTGTCTGAGTCACTTTTACTATATAATTTAATCCTGCAGCTAATCCCGTAATAATATATGGATTATTCGTTGTTGCATTTATTCCAGTTCCGTTTGCTACAGAAACTCCTCCAAGAAGAACATCGTAGTTATAGTTACCTGTATAATCTTCAATGTTAATTGTGATTTTTCCATCACTTAGTCCGTTACAAGTCACCTGTGAAGATGCAGTAGCGAATACTTTCATGATGTTGTACAAAGGTACCTCATGAGTATTTGTAAGTATGGTACACAATGTATTGACATCTGTAATTTTAAATTGGTACGTATGTCCTGCCGGAGCTGGATAATTAAATGTATCTCCAGCCGTTATTGAGGTTGCCGGTGTACTATATAAACCTCCGTCGATAGCAACCTGATACTCAAAAGCACCAGTTCCACCCACAATATCAACCTTAATAGTTTCTATTCCTAAGTTAGGACAATCTGCAGCAATTAATAAAGCTGCTTTTGCCGACTTTAATACCGGGAACGGATTGATAATAATTTGCACATCGTCAACACAGCCGTTTTTATCTTTAACAGAATAAGTGAATGTCTGTGGTGCTATTGGAGCATCTACTGTAAACTCATTACTAGTATACCAACCACTTCCGTCGCTATACGTATAATCACTAACTGCGCCTGTACCTGAACCAGTTCCTCCTTCACCAGTTACGGTAACAATGGTTCTTTTAATTGCATTGGCAGGTTGCGTACATTCGAATTTAGCTGCTTCTGCTTTAGCTACTACAGCAATTGGAGCTGCTATAACTATATTAGGAGTAGTTGAAGGACAATCTTTTTCAGACTCTACTGTAACTTCATATGTACCTGCAATTAATCCTGTAAATAAACCTGAATCAGTCTTCACAGCAACAGTTCCTGCTGTAGGTGCAGTTCTGGTAAGTGTGTAAGTATACGGTGGATTATCTGTAACTCCCGTTAATGTTACCAAAATCTGACCATTAGATGAATCACCTTGTGCAGGTGTTGCAACACAATATGGTGAAGTTGGTACTGCAGTAAAATCGATCGCTTTTGGAGCAGTCATTTCTATCGCAGGAATATCATAAGAACATCCTTTTGTATCCGTAATCGTAAATTTATAAAATCCAGAAGCCGTAACTACATAATCTGTAAAACCAGGATCAGTAAATAGAAATGGACCAGCTGGTAATCCTGTGTCTTTAGTAACTGTATAACTATAAGCAGGATAACCGCCTACTGCTTCTAATCTAATTATACCGTCAGTATTAACTGTACAATAAAGTTCTTTTTGAATTGTTGATGAAGCAAATAGCTGACCGTTAATTTTAACTGGTACCGATACAATAGCTTTACAACCAAATTGATCTCTAACTGTAACATCGTAGTCACCAGGTCCAACATCAGTAAAAGTATTTCCTTGCCAAGTTTCGCCATTATCAATACTATATTCGTAAACAGGTGTATATGCTGGAGTACCCGGAGTAGTTGCATTAACCACTATCGTCGCCCCTTTACCAACACCTGTGCCAGTATAGCAATAAAGAGATGAAGCAGCTATTGTAGCTACCGGTTCTTTTGGAGTAAATAATTCGAATGTATCTGTTAATGTACAACCTTTAGCATCTTTTACAGAAAAATTGTAAACACCCACTTTTTTAAGACCTCCAAAAATACCATCAGTCTTAGTAGGCAAAATTGTTCCATCTGGATCTGTTAGGGTAAATAAATAACTTCCCCATCCTTTGTCAGCTGTAATAACAACTTTTCCATCTGTTGTACAACCTAATGGTGTCACTTTCTTATCAATCACTAAAAGCTCTGTTGGGGTTGCAATATTGAAATCAATAAACATCGAGCAATTCGTTGCATTATCAAGAACCGTAATTCTATGATCTCCAGGAGTCAGATTTGTTAATTCGATTTTACCATCTGTAGGTCCTGTAACAGCAGGATCCGTATCAAGTTTATACGTATAAGTGGCCGTACCAAAACCTGTTACCAAGAAACTTGCTTTTCCATTATCTGTACCAAAACAAGTAATATCTGTTAAAGATTGTCCCTCAATATTAATTTTAATAACATCATCAATTGTGTATTCTAAATCCTTATTACATCCTGTAGCTATATCTGTAACTCGGAACATATAGGTTCCCGGTGTTAAATCAGGGAATGATCCTGTAGTACTGGTAGTTATAATTGGAGATGGTGCAATAGTAGCGTAACTATATGTTGCTCCTGTTCTACCTGTTACATTTTCAATTTTTAAAATAATTTTTGAAACGTCACATGTTATTGGTCCTGATGGTGTAATATCAAAATTAGATGGTTTCACCAATTTAGGTATCAAAACTGATCCTATTGCATCTATACAACCATTAGCATCTCTAACTGCATAAGGAATATTTCTATCTGCATCTGCTGCATTAACGGTATAAATGTTTTTTAAATCGAAATCACTACCGTCAAAACTATATTCATATACTCCTGTACCACCTGTTGCAGATAGCTCTACTTTTGCAGGTTGTGCTGCATTTCCAGCACCACATGCAAATTGTGTTATTTTTGCCGGCTCTAATTTTAATAGTTCTGGTTCATCCAAAACTACAGGACCAGTAACTTCACATCCTAATGCATCTTTTATCGTATAGATAAATTCTCCAGCAGCTAATCCTGTAAACAAGCCTGTTGATTTTGTTACTGCAGGAGCTGGTATTGGCAAGGTACGTTCAAGTGTATAAGTATAAGCGCCTTTTCCTCCAACTGCCGATAATTCAATCGTACCTGTTCCGCCAATACATAACGGCATAATTGGCTTAACTGTTTCGACGATAGGAACATTAGGCTCAATAACTACAGGGTTAGTTTCTGTAATACAACCATTTGCATCCTTAATTTTGAAAGTATATGTTCCCGAATTTGCCGAAGTAACCGTATGAATAAAAGATGTTTGACCAACCCCTACAGATATATAAGTTGTTGGGTATGAACCTGTATCTTTTTTATATACATATTCAAAATCACCTGTACCCCCTGTTATTGTCACTTCAATTTCAGCATTCTCAACTGTTAACCCGTCTGTTGGGCAAGAAATTACTTTTTTTATCTCTGCTTTAGCACTTGGTGTTGGGTTAATTGTAATTTTATGCGTTACAGGGCAACCATTTTTATTTTGAACAATGATGGTTTGTAATCCTGAATTAAGACCTGTTGCAGCATAAGTATCTGTAAAGCTTTTAAAGTTTCCTCCGTTTACGCTTACAGAATATGGAGCCATAGTAGGAGTTGGATCTGTTACTGTAACATTTACAGTAAATGCACCATTGGCAGCACATTTATCTACCACAGCCAAATCAAATACCGGATCCGGATCTTTTACTAAATTAACTGTTGTGGTTGCAGGTTTTATACAACCATTGGCATCTTTAGCAAAAATATAATAAGTTCCTGCCACTTTATCAAATGTACCACTTGATTGCCATCCTGTATCTGCAGGCAATGGTGTAGTTGCAGATGTACTTGCAAAATAAGAATATGGGGCCGTACCATCTTTAGCCTCGGCAATAATAGAACCTAATGTATTACAGTTTTCATTTTTAAGTACTGAAGCCTTAACGGATAATTCTACTGATGATTCTTTAATTTCAAAAGTAGCAGAAGCAGATTTACAGCCATTAAAAGAACCAGTTCCCTTTTCTATAAACTTAATATAATAAGTTCCTGGTGATAAAAGTCCTGGTGAAGGAAGCGTAATTGTTCCAGGTGCAGCAATTGGCACAGATACAGACAAAGGAAGCGTTGTAGGATCAACCGGAAGCACTGGTGCAGGATAAACCTGAACGTTATTAAACGCACTGAATATAGCGTACTCTACCGTCGTCGTTGAAGAATCAAAATCAGAAAGTGAAAACTTAACACTTCCATCATTTAAACCTTTACAAGTCACATTATATGCAGTTACAACTGATTTCATAGGTGATGCCGGTTTGATTGGATCATCTGCAGCTTTAACATAATAACATTGAGTTGTCAAATCATGTACAACAAATGTATATATAACACCTGGGGTTAAATTTGTAAAAGTTTTATCATCAGGAAAACCAACATCTGAAGTATACCAAGTTGATGTATATGGAGCATCATTGGATTCTAATATCCCAAATCTATAATTATGGCTACCAACTGGTGAAACTACTGATATTTTTGCACTACCTCCATTGACACAATCAGAAGGTGTTAATGCAACATTAATAGTCAAATCTTCCGGTGGTGACGCAATTGTTTCCTTATGTGATAAATTACATCCATTAGCATCAACAACATTTACAGTATAGATACCATATTTAATAACCGTAAAAGTATGAGGTTCTCTTCCAGTCGCAACGTAAGGATTTCCAGCAATAACATCTCCAAAATTATTAGTAATATAATATTTGAATGGTGCAGTACCACCTGTTAGATTTTTAACCGTAATTTCTCCAAGGCTGGATCCTCCTGGATTATTACATGTAATATCAAGTTTACCCAATTCAAAAGCAATTGGAGCGATATCATCGATAGTGATAGTCTTCGTACCTGTACAACCTTTACCATCTGTAACTGTTATTAAATAGTCACCCGCAGACAAATCTGTAGTTTGAGTACCATAATCAAAAACCGTTGGGCCGGTTCTTTTTACATTAAATACAAACGGAGCAACACCTTTAGTATCGTTTATAACAATCTTGATCGCTGCATTTTCATCTCCGTGACATTTAATAGACTGTACCTCTGTTACACTTGTAATTACTGGCGCAACCGGAGTAGTTACTTTAACAGGAACAGATGTTTCTGCAGAACAGCCATCAGATGTAACCTTAAAGTAATAATCACCATTTGCTGTCGGATCAAATGTATTACCTGGAGCAGGAACAGTAGTATACGTCCCTGTACTTTCTAATTTGTATTCGTAAGAATAAGTTCCGTCACCACCTGTAGCTGACAAAGTTATATGTGCAGCTGTAGCTGTTGGAGGTGTTGTTGGACATGTAAGGTCTTTTATTATTACAGGATCAATCGTTAATTTATCATTAACAGTAATTGTTGTTGTTTTTTCACAATTGTGATCGTCTTTTATTCCTAAAGTATATGTCCCAGGGCCTGTAATTGTTTTTACAGGATTCGTATCATAAGTTCCGTCCAGACCATACAATTTTGTTGTTCCGTACACAGAACCTGTAATTGTTACTGTAAAATTTGTTCCAGAATAACATTGTGGAACAGTTATCTCATCAATTGTTGGCTCATCATCAGAATCAACTGTCACCGGAAGATCTTGTTTACAGTTTCCGTCTTTATTAACTACATAAGCAGTATACGTAATACCATCAATACTTGTATCTTTTGTAAAAAGACCAGAAGTTTGATAATCTGTAGGGAATGTAGGAACTGGATCTCCTGTTTTTACAACTGCATAATATAATACAGATCCTACGGCAGTAGCACTCACTTTAATCTCTGTCTTTTTATAAGAACAATAGATCTTTGAAGCTTCTGCTTTAAAAGCTGTAATAGCGACTGGCTCACTAAGTGTAACAAAATCGGTAGCAAAACATTCTGTTGCAGTATTTGTAACTGTAAATGTATACTTTTCTCCTCCTTTTAATCCAGTGTATGTAATAACATCTCCAGACACACTTGGTATAGTAGAAATTGTTCCAGAAATACTTCCTACTAAAGTATAGGTATAACCTCCAGTTCTGTTTCCTGATACTGTAAATTTAATTGAACCATTGCTTAATCCATTACAAGTTACATTGCTTACAATTGATCCAATTGTTTCGATACCAACGACGTCATCAATTTCATAATCTCCAATAATTGTGCATTTATTTGCATCTGTAACTTTAAAATAATAATGACCAGGTGTTAAGCCAGTAAATGTATACGTATTAGCATATACTGTTACAGTTGATGCTATTGGGCTTGTAATTTCGTATTGAAGCGGAAGCACACCTCCCGTTATATCTATTTTTAAACTTGTTTTATCATGATCTGTCTCACAAGTAATTGGAGCCGGTTTCTTAAATTCAATTTTTGTTGGCGAATCCAAAGCTTTAATCTCGACATCTATAGGAGCTGCCAAAGAACAGTTACTTGCATCAAATACCTGTACCGTTACAGTACCTGCCGTAGTGGTAGTATAAACATTTGATAGTACCGGAGGCATAACTCCATTGTAACTATATCTGTAAGGATTAGTACCTGGAAATGGTGTTCCGCCTGAAACTGTAACTGTAATCTTAGCTGGTTTTGCATTATTTGAGGCATCACACAATAACTCAGTAGTAACCTTAGGATCTACAGTTAAACCTAATAGTGGTTCCTTGATCTCAACCTCTTTAGCATCTGATTTACATTTTTTAGCATCTATCACATATATACTATATTTTCCAGCAGTTAAACCTTCAAATAAGTTCGTTGATTGCGTTACTTCTGTGGTCGCCGGAACAGTATTTAATACGTACTTATAGGTTCCTAAAGCAGGTGTAGTATAAACCGTTATACTACCTGTATTATCGCCCTTACATTTTACATCTACTAGATCTGTTGTAAAATCAGGTTTTACTGTTGGGTCTATTTTTTGTGAAACCACTACAGTACAACCTTTGCTATCTGTAATTTCAAAATAGTAAGTTCCTTCTAAAGCTGGATAAGTAAACTTAGTCTGGCCAATACCAACAGCTGTAGATGATCCTGTAAAAGGAGCTCCTGTAGTATTAACTTTATAGCTATAATCCGGATATCCATTAAAAATCGAAACTTCAATTTTTGCTTCAGGACTAGTAGGATCACAAGTTAAAGCTGCCTCTATTCTTGGAGTTGCTGATAAAGGTTTAGCAATTGTTTGTTTTGCTAAAACATCTGTACAACCAGTGACAATATCCCTAACTGTTATCGTATAATCACCAGGTACTAATCCAGAAAAAGTTCCAGAAGGCTGGTAATTACCCGTATTGAGTTTATACTCATAATTAGGATTTGGTTTTGGTGCTAATTTTGGAGTTGCTATTAAAGTTGCACCTGCACCGCCAGCACAATAACTCGATGTTACATCAATTTCTGCTGATGGTTTAACAAAATCATTAATTATAAAATTTTGATTTGTAACTACACAACCTCTTAAATCGGATACTGAAACACTGTATGTTCCGGGAGCCAAATCAATGAATTTATTATTAGTAACCTGAATTTTTGGTGTACCTGCCGGTAGTGGTGCTGTACGGGTTACAGTATACGTATATGTACCCCAACCACCTACTGCATTAATCACAGCTGTACCCTGATCTTTACAGGTAACATGAGTAAGATCCGGATCGTTTAGAGTCAAAGCAGCTGTTGGATTTAGTACTTTTACAATTTCTGTAATTGGACAATTTGTTGTAGAATTAGTCACCACAATCTTATGATCACCGGCTCCTAAACCTGTAATTACAATATCAAACGGACTTCCAGTTGATGTTTTTGTAACTACATCTTGTAAATCAACCTTGTAAGTATAATCAGTACCCGCATCAATTCCGGTCACTGCAAATGTAGCTGTACCATCTGTACTACCTGTAAAACAAGATACAGGAGTAGATTTACTGCCTACAGTAAAACTCTGAGGAAGTGGCACAAAATGCTTGTCCTGAACTTTACAATTATTTGCATCTTTTACCTCAAAAGTATATTCTACACCTGCAGCAAGATCTGTAAATGTATTATTAGCGCTAAAAGTACCCGCAGTTGGTAAAACCATTCTATATTCTAAACCACTAGTCAAAATAACCCCAGCAGCATTTTTTACATCTGTAATAGTTATTTTTGAAAGATTAGTTGGACACGTAACTGCCGAATGATCAATTTTCATTGATACCGGTTTATTCAACGCGCTTATTGTTCCAACCGTTATTGTTTTTGAACAAGCATTAGCATCTGAAATAATAACTTTGTATTCGCCTGCAACACTTAGATTACTAAAAGTTAAACCATCCTGTGGTCCCGCAACCGCTACATTATCTAATAATAATGTATATTTATATTGAGGTGTTCCTCCCTTAACTTCTGAAACGGTAATTGTAGCAGCATGATCACAAGTATATGCTGTGCTTATTTCTGCTTTTCCGGAAATATCTTCCGGCTGATAAATTTTAAATGAATATGATTTAGTACACTCATTACCATCTTTAACAATAAATGTATATTCAATTCCTGCAACTGAACCTTCTAAGCCATCGTAATGTGTTTTATCACCGAAACCTCCTGTACCATTAAACTCAAAAGTATAAGGTGCAACTCCTGTTAAACCTTTTAGGTCAACAGAACCATTTTTAGTTCCAAAGCAAGTTGCATTATTAGGCTTAGATTCTGCCGTAACTTGTATTTTGTCACTAACTTTTTGCGTAATTTTTATTGGGCATTTATTTTTATCGACAATATCAAAAGTATAAGTATCTGAAATGGTTGTAGTATACTCAAATGTCGTTGTTGTTGTATTTCCTGCTCCAACTTGAACTCCTAAACTATTTGTAACCGTATAATTAAATGGGCTTGTACCTCCGCTAATTGTAACCAGAATAGTCGCGGCTTCAGCTGCACCAGCCTTACAGCTTAATGTAGCTTTAATAGATGGTGTTGCTCCAAATACTGGGTTAATTGTTTGGCTTACTGCCTCAGTCGAGCAACCGTTTGCATCTACAATTACAAAATCATAATTTCCTTCTGCAAGAGCAACGTACGTAAAAGTTGGGCCATCAAAAGGAGCACTTAAATTACTATAAGCTCCTCTATCATGTCTTACCTTGTATTGAAACTTCCCTTTTCCACCAATAATTTTAACTGTAATAGTAGCTCCTGTATTTTTATTGAAACACAGATTTGAAGTTCCGTCAATTTTAGCCAATGGTGCTGTTGATCCACCTACTGTTAAAGCTGTTCCTAGTGTCCAAGGACATGAATTACCATCAGTTCCTGAAACGATATAAGATCCTGATGGGACATTAGTTAAAGTAGGTTTACCAGTTACAGGATCCTTAAAAAAAGTATACATCTTTCCGTTGACATTATTTACAAGTTTAAAGCTGTAAGGCAAAACGCCTCCCGTTGGTGTAAGCACAACTTTCCCTTCAAGATCATCACAATTTGCAGGCCAAGTCTCAGTAGTAACATCAAATTTTGTTGGTTCTGTAACTTCTGTTGGAATTAATTTATTACATGATTGTTGGTCTAAACTATAACGTACACGAACATCATAAGTTTTACCAACTAATTTACCCGGAACATTACTATTAGGAACTGTAACAGGCGAAACTTTAGAATTAAACCAGTTAGTACCGTCTATTGTATAATCGAATCCGTTAGTTGTATTAAAATTATAAGCATATATTTCAAATTTACCGCTGCTGTCTCCATTACAGACAACATCGCTAATTTTCTTTACTTCACCAGTAAATTCTTTATTTTCAGGTACTTCAAATTCGTTTTTAAAAACACTTCCACAAGATTCAGGAATTTGATAAACCGTAATATCGTCTAAAGTTAAGTCATTACCAAAATCAACAGCACTGTAAGATCTCACCACAAAATCTAAAGTAGTATAGGCTCCAGGATTTAAATTCATATTGTAGTTTTCCCACTTATTACTTTTGGGTACAACTCCTGTTTCCTGCGAAGCTACTAAAGTTTGAGTAGGCAATCCATAATCTGCAATTAACTGAATGGTAATATTAGGATCATCATTCCCGGAGTTTGCAGGAAGATTATTAATTAAATTGGCTACCCAAAATGAAATTTTCACATCCTGATTTGGAATTACATCATAAATAGGTTTTCTATAAATAATACCCCCAATACCTGCTACTCCACCGATATTAATTGCTAAAAATCTTCCTTGAGAATCACTACCTCCACTAGTATGGTCTCTCATATCTAACCAACTACCAAATCTTGGGTTAATTCTATTTGTTACTGCATACTCACCATCATTAATCTCTCTGTCCTTGTTACAAGGATAATTCGCAGGATGATTACCAGCTTGGTTTTCGAAGCAATATGCAGGATTAATTCCCGGAGATGTTGTTGGATTTCCTCTTCCGAAATCTTCTGTCAATAAATTACTGTATGTAGATACCTTTTGTAAATTATAAATTACTTTTATTACATGTTTACCACTTTTAATATTGGTAAAAACATTAGAAGGAATGTTGGTATTCTCTATATCATCTAATAAATAGGTATAGGTATAATTAACCCCCCCCGGATTAGTAGCTGTTGCTGTCATTGTAGCAGTACCATCACAGCTATATACTAACTCACTATATCTCACCTCTGGATCAGCAGGTTTAGGATCTATAATAATACCTGGCATCGGATAAATACAAGGAGTAGGAAGTGAAGAATCTTTTATATATAACGTATATGGATTACCCGGATTAGGAGCTTTGTAGGCTTCGTTTGATGTAATGTAGTTCTTTCCACCATCAAAACTATATGTATATGGAGGTGTTCCCCCTGAAGGATTTGTAATTCTAACCAATCCATCTGTTTTATTGGGTACACCACAACCAGATAATTTAGCAACACCAGCAGATGCTGTTAGAGCATTAGGCGCATCTAAAATGGTTACCACATTAGTATCTTCACACCAACTTGCATTATTTGTTAATCTATATCTAACTTTAACAGTATAAGAACCAGGAGCAAGATTATTATAAGTAACTCCTGTTGTACCAGAAGTATATGCAGCTCCATTTAAACTGTACCCCATTGAATAACCGTTCGCCTTGTTTACAGTTACCTTAATGGTACCTGTTGTTGTATTACAATTAGGGTTTGAAGGTGTAACTGTATAATCCGGTTTTGTGATATTGTTTCTGGTAGTCGAAGCAGTAGCTAGACAGCCATTAAAATCTTCTACACGAATATCATATTTTCCAGTCGTTGTTACTGTAACAATATTAGAGCCATTAAGAACAAAATCACCACCGTTTATACTTACATAATATTTGTAGGCAGCTGTTCCTCCAGATGCATTAATCTGAATATTTGGAGTATCGCAACCTGACGAATTAGTAGGATCTGTTAAGGTCACCAACAATTTAGATGGTGCAGGATTTATTTTAAGATTAGCCCCTGTTGAATTAAACGGAGCACAAGGAGTATTGTTTATGGCAACTTCTACTCTGTAATCGTTTGCAGGATCTAAATTATTAAAAGGATATTCAGGAGCTGATATTGGTCCAACTTGTGTTTGTAAAGTATTACCTCTATAAAGTCTGTAATAATATTTAAGCCCAAGATCTGATGTTCTTGCAAGGATACTTCCTTTATCAGTATCACATTTTGGATGTGTTATATTAGTTGAAACAGAAACGCCTGCCGAAGTAATAGCAACATTCTTGACTTTAAAAACACAAGTTCCTGGTACGTTTTTTAATCTTATAAAAACATTGTATGTTTTTGCAGCTGTAATATTCGAAAAAATACTGCTATCCTGCCATCCTGTTGTAGGTGTATTGGTACCCGGATCTATCGCATATTCATATCCTGTACCAAATCCTTTAACTGTAATAGTACCAGGAATTATACAACTATTAGCACCACCCGTAATAATATTAGTCTTCGAGATATTTGTTGGATCAATATCACTTGTATAAACATTAAAATAAAAAGTAAATACTGTTTTATCAGGATATGTTATAACTAATTTAAACTCGCCAGCAGTGTTAGCAGAAAAAGTTTGACCTGTTGATAAATATTGCCATCCACATGCACTAGACTGATTGGCACAATTTACATTAGCAAAAGGAGTACATCCAGATGATAATCTCGACCATACAACAGTAGCCGTTGTAGGCGAAATACCTGTATCAATTAATCTTGGATCATTTGTACCACATAAAAATAATTTAGGAAGCTGATCACCATTATTAGGACAAATCGAAATAGTTCCTGCATACTCTCCTTGAGCATACTTAAGCACTGGATTCTGAATAATTGGAGCGGCTGCCTTTTCAGCAATTGGATCCACATTGGTCTCTAAACCATAAGGATTTTCTAACTGATTATTTGCTTTTAAGAATATATTCTCATTCAAGTTTTTGGGAAACTTGGAGTTATATGCGATTCCGTTTTGCGAGTAGGAAGCAAAATTGAACAACATGGCTAAAACAAAAATCAGCATTCTTAAAATAGTAGGTTTTTTCATAATCTTTTTTTGTTTACTTACATCTTATTTACTAAGGGGCGTTAGTGAATAAAACAATTAGTATTCTTTAACATTTATTATTAGATCCTTCTTAAAAAAGAAGGATCGGCTTTACTCTTAATTTTTATTAATTCTCGACTTTTACGATCGCCATTTTCCCGTTATATGGCTTGGTTCCTTTTGCTTCTAATGCCTTAGTTGCTTCTGGTAAACCTTCGAATTTCTCGTAATAGATGTAATACTTACTTGTTGTTACGTTATAAAAGAAATTAACATCTGTTCGTCCTGCAGCAACTGCTTTAGTCAGGAACTGATCACGTTTCTCTACACTGTTGTGAACAGCAATAATTAAATAATAACCATTATCAGAGTTTTTAATATTCTTGATAATCTGCATATTCGATTGGTCTTCACCAAAATCAAAATCACTTGCTGTTAATGGAGTACTACTAATTTTAGTCGTTTCTTTTATACGTTTAAGAGCTGCAACGTCCTGCGCATATCTTCCCTGATCATTTTCATAAGCTGCACGTTTGATTCTACGTTTTTTCTCAATTTCAGTTTCTGCTTTAATACGTTCTAAATTCGAAAGTAAAACAGCACTATCCTGCTCCATTTTTAATTGAGCCGCTTTTAATTGATTGATCTTATCCAGATATGCTTTGTTTAAAGCGTCATTTTTATTCGGGAATTTCTTAAGTCTTTCGTTATATAAATTAGTCAACTTAGCGATTTCCTCTTTTTGCATTCTATTTGCATCAGCAAGTTGTGCTTTTAAAGCTTCTAGCTGACTATTTTCTGCTGCAACGCTTTTGAAAGGTTTAGGCTCTTTATAAATTCCTTTTTCGCTTAAATCATTCTCTTCTCTTAAGTCATTCAAATCTCTTTGTTTATTGGCCACCGTTGTATTAAACTGTGATAATAAATCTTTTTGATTTTTAGTTGAACTCTCAATAGACAGTGTTAAATCTTCTATAGCTTTAGCAGTATCGTCTTTTGGCGATGAAGCTGCTTTTGCAAGTGCGTCTGCGGCTAATTTAGCTTGTAGCGCTTCAGCATCGGCTTTAGCTTTGGCATCACCAAGCAGTTTCGCTTCACGTGCCTCTTCTGCTAATCGCAATTGTCTTATTTCTTCTTCAGCTTTTAGTTTTTCGGTAGCTTCTGCATCGGCTTTTGCTCTTTGGTCTGCCAGTAATTTGGACTGAGCTGCCTGCATATCTGCTTTGGCTTTAGCATCAGCATCTAATTTTGCTTGTGCTTCTGCATCTGCTTTCGCTTTTGCATCGGCAGCTAATTTTGTCTGAAGTGCCTGAGCATCGGCTTTGGCTTTTGTATCAGCATCTAATTTAGCTTGTGCTTCTGCATCTGCTTTCGCTTTTGCATCGGCAGCTAATTTTGCCTGAAGTGCCTGAGCGTCGGCTTTTGCTTTTGCATCAGCAGCTAATTTTGCTTGCAATGCTTCAGCATCGGCTTTTGCTTTTGCATCTGCGGCTAATTTTACTTGTAATACCTGAGCATCAGTTTTGGCTTTTGCATCTGCAGCTAGTTTTGCTTGTAAAGCTTGAGCATCCGCTTTCGCTTTTGCATCTGCAGCTAATTTTACTTGTAAAGCCTGAGCATCCGCTTTTGCTTTTGCATCTGCGGCTAATTTTGCTTGTAATGCTTCAGCATCGGCTTTCGCTTTGTTATCAGCAGCTAGTTTAGCTAAACGTGCCTCCTCCGCTTCTTGCAATTGTTTCGCTTCAGCATCGGCCTTTGCTTTTGCAGTTGCTTCAGCATCTGCTTTAACTCTTGCGTCTGCAATTAGTTTTGCTTGTAGCGCTTCCATATCCGCTTTAGCTTTTGCGTCTGCGGCTAGTTTTGCCTGCAAGGCTTCTGCATCAGCTTTAGCTTTGGCATCGGCAGCTAACTTTGCCTGCAATGCTTCAGCATCAGCTTTCGCTTTTGCATCTGCAACGAGTTTTGCCTGTAAAGCTTCTGCATCTGCCTTCGCTTTTGCATCAGCAGCTAATTTTGCTCTAGCAGCAGCTTCAGCATCGGCTTTCGCTTTTGTATCCGCAGCTATTCTTGCTTCTCTTGCTTCAGCATCGGCCTTAGCTTTTGCATCTGCAGCTAATTTTTCTTTTAAGGCAGCATCTTCAGCGGCTTTTGCTTTGGCATCTGCAGCTAATTTTGCTTTTGCGGCAGCATCTATACTGGCTTTAGTTTTTACAGCAGCAGCAGCAGCAGCTTTAGCTTCAGCAGCTAATCTCGCCTGATAAGCATCTGAATCTGCTTTGGCTTTTGCATCAGCGGCTAAAATCGATTGTAAATCTGCGGCTTCTGCTTTCGCTTTCGCATCTGCTTTACGTTTTGCTTCTGCAGCGTCGGCTTTGGCTTTAGCATCGGCAGCTAATTTTATTTTTAATGCTTCAGCATCAGCGTTCGCTTTATTATCTGCTTCTAATTTTGCTTTAGCAGCAGCTTCGGCATCGGCTTTAGTTTTGGCATCTGCGGCTAGCTTAATTTTCAATGCTTCCGCGTCAGCTTTCGCTTTGTCAGCTGCTAACTCAGCTTGTGTTTTTTGTGGTACTGCAACTGCTGTAGTTTTAGCTTTTGCTGCTGCCGCGGCATCAGCTTTAGCTTTATCAGCGGCTAATTTAGTTCTCAATGCTTCAGCATCAGCTTTTGCCTTATCAGCCGCCAATTGTGCCTGAGTTTTTTGAGTTACAACGGCTGGTTTATTTGCAGCAGCGGCTTGCACTCTTGCAGCGGCTGCGGCATCTACTCTTGCCTTATTATCTGCAGCCAATTTTATTCTGCGTGCCTCTGCATCAGCTCTCGCTTTATCTGCAGTCAATTGCGCTTGTGTTTTTTGTTCTGTAGCAACTGCTCTGTTTGTCGTTGCTGTTTGTGCTCTCGTTGCATCAGCCTTGGCTTTTGCATCTGCAGCCAGTTTTATTTTTAAGGCTTCGGCATCTGCTTTGGCTTTATTATCTGCTAATAGTTTTGCTTTTGCAGCAGCTTCGGCATCAGCCTTAACTTTTTCTGCAGCAGCCAGTCTTATTTTAATTGCTTCCGCATCTGCTTTAGCTTTAGCTTCAGCAGCAAGTCTTGCAGTTTCTGTGCCGCTTACTCTTGTTACTGGTGCACTTTTTGGTTTAGCCATTACTGCTTTTGGCTTCGCCGGATCTATTAAAGAACCTTCTTCATCATCACCGTAATAATAATTTTTGCTTTTGAATCTATATGCAATTGTAAATTCGTGAGAACCTCCCATATTAGTAAAGTTGCCCATTCCTCTTTCATAGTTATATTCGATAGCTATACTTGGTGAGATATTAATACCTAAACCTGCAGAAACTCCATATAATGTATTATAACCTGCCTGTGCCCAAACTCCTTGCGGAATAGCAATCATGGCAAGTCCTGAAATAACGGTTTTGTCTTGTTTGATTTCTGTCTTTACAATTCCTGAAAATTTACTTCTGTCAAAAAAACCATAACTATCAAGGTATCCTGTATACATAGCATGCAATTCGATGGCTCTTTCAGGATCTTCTTTTACAATTCCGGATCCGAAATTGTAAAGAATTAAGTTGTTTACAGAAACTCCAAAATCAAGAAATGCAGTTCCGTAGTTAATACCAGGATTAACCGTTAATAAAGTGTGTGAAGGATAATCGCCATTTAATAGATTTGCATCATCAGATATAATTTTTCCTTTGTTTAAACCACTTTGGTAAATACCAACGTTCATACCAAAGGTTAAATTACTGTCTTGTTCTAAAACGATATTATGAGCAAAATTTCCTATTGCGCCAAAAACGGTCATTACACCATAATTCTGTTGAAATAATCCAAATGCAAAGGCTTCATTTTCTCTAAAACGACCTGAATAATTGGCTAAATAAGTATTGGGTGCATTCTCAAATTGTACCCACTGTCTTTTATTATAAAAGCTAGCGTAAGGATTTGTTTCGCGAACAAAACTAAACGTAGGATTAATTAAATATCTATTGAACTTTAAAGAATTTCTTATAGGTAATGAAAACGAAACAACTCCATCCTCAGCTGTCTGTGAATAGAGTGTATTTGAAAAACCGTAAAATAAAGTGATGAATAGTAAAATTTTCTTCATATTATCGTATCACAGTTATTGATCCTTTTTTCTCACCTGCGTCGCCTTTAATGACATAGTAATATACCGGATTTACATTTTTAAAATTTATTGAAGTTTGAGGCCAGTCTCCCTGATAATTATTAACATCAAGAACCATATCGCCATTCGAACTTATAATCATAACCTTGGTATTTGCATTTTTGTATTCATCCGGGATATTCCAATACGGACTGGCGCCGCTCAGACTAATTATGTTTGGAATAACTGAAGACGGGCCTGCTTTTCCTTTAGCTTGAAAAATAAATTCTTTAGAAGAAATACAACCCGAAGATTGTGAAATTTTTACTTTATAAGTACCAATAGATGCAACTAAATAAGAATCTGTTGTTGCGCCTGAAATAAGATTATTGTTTAAATACCACTCATAAGTTGGATTTGCAGCATCTGTTGTAACAGTAACATTTAGAGTTTCTCCTTCATCAAGTTTAAACTCATCTGCTACATCTATACTGGCATTAAAACCATTACTTTTAAGATCAATAGTTCCTGTAGCATTACACCCTCCAAAATCAATTGATACAGTATAAATTCCCGATTCAGTTGCTTTAACCGTTCTGGTATTACCTCCAAAGTCTTTTCCGTCTTTTTTCCATGCATAGCTGTTACCACTAGTTGCCGTTAGAACAGTACCATCAGCACTTGCGCAAAATGGGTTTCCTAAACTTGAGTTAATAGTTGCAGCAGATCCTGACGACGAACTTGTAACAGTGATACGATTTGAACTAATATTTGGTTCTGTACAAGCTCCATACTCAACAAAAGCATAATATTCTCCTACTGAATTTACCACTAACGATTTACCACTTTGTCCTGCGATAATTGCGCCATCCTTAAACCATCTGTATTTAAGATTAGGATAATTAAGAGGAGAAGATGTTATAACGCTCGGAGTATCGTTATCTATATTTAGAGTTATACTACCACCGGCACAAATTGTTGCAGTACCAGATTTTCCATTAATAGAAAATGATCCTTCAAAAACCTTATAATAAGCAGGAAAATCAGTTGCCTGAGTATTCGAATTTTTATATCGTACACTAGTAACTCCTGTAGAACTTTTGATTCTGATACCATATAGCTCAGAACCTACTAGATTAACAGGAAGCGCGAATTTTATAATTTGCTTGGTAGTAGTCACATCCGTAACGTCAAGCTTTGTCGCTATTGTAGAGTTGGTAAAATTACCTAAATTGTCTGAAAGTTCAACCTCAAATGTAGTACCTGCCGGAAAATCAACATAACTAAATGTAGCATAAAATTCATTAAACGTACCTCCTGCACAAAGTCTCTCAAGATCATCAAATGATTGTGGTAGAATTGTTTGCGCATGCATATTTGATTTAGCAAAGAATAAAATGCTAAATAAAATAATAATAAATGTGGTATTTTTTGGGGTAATTTTTTGAATCATATAGTGCGTTTTCGGGCCAGATCTATATTCTCAAAAAACAAAATGTCGATAAACGTTTCAGAAAAATCATACCTATAGTTTTCAATTATATCTTTTGCAAGAAGTGAATATGAAGCCGATATAGAATTATTTTCTTCACAGTTTGAAGTTACCCGATCATTCTCTCCAGTTGCAATAGGAAGGCTATCCTTGGGGTTGGACAGCCTTGCTAGAAACTGATTAGAATTCTCTAATTTACTAATAATACTACTATTATCAGCTGTGCCATTCTTTTGGTTATTTGACGCCGTCATACCACAAATAGTGCTAATAGAAACTGTAGGCTTTTCTATTGAACTTTGTGCATATAGACTTAACGCAATAGGTGAAACCAAAAATATAATATTTAAAAAATATTTTTTCGTTGATTGAGCCATTATGTCTTGATCTTTATTTGGTCCGGTTTAAGACGAATACATAAATTGTGTCTGGGGACTTTATTAATAAAATTTACGTTTTGAAATAAAAATCTAAATCTATTATCTGTTTCCGCTTGAAGCAGTGATTTTTCCTAGTTGTAGTCTGAAATCTGGTTTTTTTGCATTGAAGATATCAATGAATGTTTCTCTGTTACTGCTTTGAGAATAGACATTGAAGAAAACACTATTTCCATACCAGCTCTCTAAATCTTCGTTGTTAGAATTGTATTCCGTAAAGATATTTCCTTTACATAGGTTAAAATACATTTCTTCAAATTTGATTTTTTTAAGATTGGCATCGTTAATTTCTGTTTTACTGTCTAATAAAACTGCCGGATTAAATCCCGAAATTACACTTCTTTTCATTTCAAGAGAAGCATTTTCAGCAACATAAACAGCTTCTTTCACTAAACCTGCCTGAATATCAGCATTGATGTTTTCACTGTCGTTAAGCATTGTAATATTAGTAGCAACAACTAATGTTTGTTTTTTAGTAAAATCAGTTTCGCTTTTCTTTTCGTATGATTTTACCTCCATACAACGAGATCCGTCTTTAGTACTTGAGAAGTAAGAAGATCTAACTGCAAGAGAATTGTAGAAACGACATTGAACTCCTTGCGAAAATTTAAAATCGTCGTTGATAGATTTATAAGAAACAAATTTTGTTGCATTTACATCTCCACCCAAGAAACCAAATGAATCACCACCAGCGTAGCTTACCATAATGTTTTCAAGTATTGTTTTATTTCCAACACCTGCTAAAGTTAAAGCGTTGAAAGTATCCGATCCCTTAACTCTTTTACCTGCAAATTCGATTCTCACAAATCTTAAAATTCCTGAGTTTGCTGCAATATTATCACCCCCGTAAGTAGTAAGTGACGGGTCAAGATCTAAATTATAAGAACCAATATTTCCAAATTTATTAATTGGAGCATCACCAAGAATTACAACTCCACCCCAGTCTCCAGCTTTTTTCTGGCTGCGGTTTGAAGTAAATACAATAGGGTCAGTCTCTAAACCATCAGCAATAAGTTGTGCACCTTTTGTAACTACCAATGTTCCTTTAGTTTCAAAATCACCAATAATCAAAGTTCCTGGCTCAATTGTTAAAACAGCATTGTTGGTCACATAAACATTACCTTGCAAAACATAAATATTCCTCTTGAGCAATTTTGTATTAACAGAAATATTTCCTGCTAAGATTTGATTTGCTTCTCCATATTCAATTTTGTTAGGCTTAAATTCTGTCCAGTTATTCAACCAGTTGTTGTAGCCCATAATTCCTTTCTCTTGCTGAGCACTCATAGTAGTGACTGTCAAAAGAACGCAGATCATTTGAGTAATTTTTTTCATGATAAGGGGGTATTACGGTTAATAATAAATTTGGGTATGCGTAAAAAACTCATCTCGGGTTTTCTGATTTTGTCAGAACACATCGAGGACGAGTTGCTTTTGTCTCTTCTCAAAATGCCACGTAAAATCAATCCATTTACGTAAACACTTCAAAAAAGGTTTTATAAAATATATTTTTAATTACATTTCGTTCAATTCGTTGAACTCATGTAAAGATTTTAATGTGCTTTCGTAAAATAAAATTGCTGCAATTAAGTTTCCTTTATCAGAATACGGCATCATTTTTCTTTGAAACTCTACTGTTGTATCTAAAAATGTATTTGTACCAACAGCCTGAGCATCTAATACTTTTTTGTGTTCGTTATCGTCCGGAATACCTAAGTCTGCCATCGTAACTCCTGGCTTAGTAACCAAAGCAATGTAAGGGAGGGTTTTTACTAAAACTTTAATACGCTCAATGTATAATTCTAAAAGTTCTCCTTTTTGCATACCACTCAATTCTTTTTGATCGTGATATTTACGAATAAGAGCCGTTGTACTAATTATACTTCTAGGAGCATTTTTAGCCTGAGCTGAGATCGCCCCGGTTGTCAATATAAAAAGTGCACTAAATAAAATAATTTTCCCTTTCATAGATTCTTATTAATAGGTTATTGATGAAAACAAAAATATATAAATTAACTCAAATTGCAACTTTATTGATTTCTTTTTTCAAAAAAAAACCTTAAAAAAACCTTAAAAACCAGCGCTATGTCGAGAAAATGTGCGTTTTAACGGCTTTTTTGTTAAAAATCTTAAAATAAAATCCATAAGTTATTACTTACTAAAGATCAAAATTATTATATATTAATAACCAAAATAACCTTACGTTTAGCATTTTTCTGAAAAAACTATTAACAAAAAACTATTGATATCTACTCGATTTACTCTTGTTATTAACAAAAGTTCGTTGACAAACCACAAAAAATTAAGCAAAAAAACTGTATTCCAACATAAATAAATAGCAGCCAATAAACTTTTTCCCTAAAATTTTTGACTATATCATTTTCTTCTATCTTTGCTTCATGCAATTTTCTCAAATTTTAGGTCAGGATTACATCAAAAGTCACTTGATAAAAAGTGCATCTTCCGGGCGAATTCCACACGCACAATTATTCATTGGGCCGGAAGGAAGTGGAACATTATCAACGGCAATTGCTTATGCGCAATACATTTTGTGTAACAATACAGGAGATGAAAACTCAAACGGAAACGATTCCTGCAATTTGAAGTTTCAAAACCTCTCGCATCCCGATTTACATTTTATTTATCCAACAGTTACAACTGAAGATGTAAAAACAAAACCAAAAAGTTTAGACTTCATTCAGGACTGGCGCACATTTATTCAGGAAATGCCTTATGGAGGTTTATTTGACTGGTACAAAATTTTAGGCGTACAAAACAAACAAGGTGAAATTCGCGTCGAAGATGCAACAGAAGTTTTAAAATCACTCTCGTTAAAATCATACGAAGGCGGTTACAAAATAATGATTATCTGGATGGCTGATAAAATGAATATCGCCGCCTCAAATAAGCTTTTAAAATTATTAGAAGAACCATCAGATAAAACAATATTTATACTGATTTCTGAAAATGAAGAAGACATAATACAAACGATACGTTCTCGTTGTCAGGTTATTCACTTTAACGGCTTACCCGAAAAAGTAATTGCTGAAGCATTAGTTTCCCAAGAAAATACAGATTCGAACTTAGCTAAAAAAATAGCACATCAGGCACAGGGAAATTTCAGTAAAGCATTACATCTTTTAAAAGAAGACGATTCTGAATATCCTTTTGAACAATGGTTTGTTAATTGGGTTCGTGCCGCTTTTAGAGCCAAAGGAAATGCAGCTGCAATTCAGGACTTAATATCCTGGAGTGAAGAAATTGCAGGTCTGGGCCGTGAAAGCCAGAAAAAATTCATACAATTTTGTATCGAAATGTTTCGTCAGGCACTTTTACTCAATTATGAGGCACCTGCTTTAGTTTATATAGAACCTAAAGTCGAAAAATTTAAACTGGAAAATTTTGCCCCTTTTGTAAACGGCAATAATATTCACGAAATTTTCAAGGAGCTTTCAGATGCCCTGTATCACATTGAAAGAAATGGAAATGCTAAAATAATTTTGACCGATTTATCTATAAAACTGACTCGTTTAATTCATAAAAAATAATTTTCAAATGAATACTAATGTTTCCTCCATTTTACTATTAGCTTTTTTAGCATTAACGTTCTTACAATCAGGATACGAAAAAATCTTTTATTGGAAAGATAATGTCGAATGGCTTAAAGGGCATTTTGCCAAAACGCCTTTAAAAAATCAAGTTCCACTAGCTTTGTTCCATCTTTTAGTTTTAGAATTAATTTCAGGAATTTTGTGCGTGGTTGGTGCAATACAATTATTAACGAACAGTGGCCGTGAATTTGGTTTTTACGGAGCAGTTTTCTCTTGTATTTGTTTGTTAATGATGTTATTTGGACAAAGATTAGCTAAGGATTATGATGGCGCAAGAACAATTGTTATTTACTTTATCCCAGCCGTTATGGCGGTTTATTGGCTGAATTAAAAAAATAGGCATTGGCTTTTAATGATTTTCTAATCAAAATCTTAAAAGCAGGCGAAAAAGAATTTGTTTGCTTTATGCGGACAACGAATTAAAATTTTACTGTGAAAAAAATGAACCCTAAACACCCTTCAGAATCCCTAACTATTTTAACCGATTTAGTTTTACCGAGCGAAACAAATCCTTTGAATAACCTTTTTGGAGGTGAATTATTGGCCCGTATGGATCGCGCAGCAAGTATTGCCGCCCGCAGACATTCACGCCGAATTGTAGTTACAGCATCTGTAAATCACGTTGCTTTTAACAGGGCTATTCCGCTTGGAGCCGTAGTTACGATAGAAGCAAAGGTTTCCAGATCTTTTAAAAGTTCTATGGAAGTTTTTATTGATGTTTGGGTAGAAGACCGTGAATCCGGAAGCAGAACCAAAGCCAACGAAGCTATTTATACTTTTGTCGCCGTAGATGATAGCGGAAGACCTGTTGAAGTTCCGCCAATTGCACCGGAAACTGAGTTGGAAATACAACGATTTGATGCTGCTTTACGTCGTAAACAATTAAGTTTATTACTCGCGGGCAAAATAAAACCATCAGAAGCAACAGAATTAAAGGCTTTGTTTCTATAGTACAATTTGTTACAATTTGAGACAATTAAACTTCAAAAAAAGAACTAATTTTACAAACTTACAAGCCTGATACAAATCTAAATCAGTAAGTTATCATTTCTGGTTTGTTTTTGAGAATAAATTATAAAAATTTACATGAAAGAAAAAGAAAAAAAAGAGATGAGTTCAGAGAAAGAAGCCAAATTAAAAGCGCTACAACTTACGCTTGATAAACTAGATAAGACTTACGGAAAAGGAACTGTAATGAAAATGGGCGACAAAGCCATCGTTGAAGTTGAAACAATTTCTTCAGGTTCTCTTGGTGTTGATTTAGCTCTTGGAGTTAATGGTTACCCTAGAGGAAGAATTATCGAAATATACGGTCCGGAATCTTCTGGAAAGACTACTTTGACATTACATGCAATTGCTGAAGCTCAAAAAGCGGGTGGTATTGCTGCTTTTATAGATGCTGAACATGCTTTTGATAGAAATTATGCCGAAAAATTAGGTGTAGATATCGAAAACTTAATCATATCTCAACCAGACAATGGAGAACAAGCTTTAGAAATTGCTGAGAATTTGATTCGTTCCGGAGCAATTGACATTGTTGTAATTGACTCTGTTGCTGCATTGACTCCAAAAAGTGAAATCGAAGGTGAAATGGGAGATTCAAAAATGGGTCTTCACGCACGTTTAATGTCACAGGCATTAAGAAAACTAACCGGAACTATCAGTAAAACAAATTGTACTGTTTTCTTCATCAACCAGTTGAGAGAGAAAATTGGTGTAATGTTTGGTAATCCTGAAACTACAACGGGTGGTAATGCATTGAAATTCTACGCATCTGTGCGTTTAGATATTCGTCGTTCTTCACAAATTAAAGACGGTGACAATGTTATTGGAAACAGAACTAAAGTAAAAGTGGTTAAAAATAAAGTGGCTCCGCCTTTTAAAACTGCCGAATTCGACATTATGTACGGAGAAGGAGTTTCTAAAACCGGAGAAATTCTTGATTTAGCGGTTGAATTTGAAATCGTTAAAAAAGCAGGATCATGGTTTAGCTACGGAGATACAAAATTAGGACAAGGTCGTGATGCTGTAAAATCTTTAATCAAAGATAATCCGGAATTAGCAGATGAATTAGAACTTAAAATTAAAGCACATATCAAAGAATTAGCAAACGCTTAAAACTATAATAGCGAGTATTTTACTTGCTTATTGTTCATCAAACCCGATAGATTTTTAGATCTGTCGGGTTTTTTATTTCATAAATAATAATAAAAAAGACGCAACCATTTCAAACTAACTTCATCTACTAAACAGACATTAGATTTGGTATTAGCCATAATGCCATTCTGAAGTTTTTTTTAGGATAAATTTGGTTGTTTATTCACTAGAAATCCGTTAGTTTTTATGCTAACGGATTTTTTATTTCATTTTCTTTAAAAAAAAACATTTTTCAGCGCAACCTTTTTGGTTTCTTACTCTCTATTATATTGTGACGTTAACTTGAGTTTTAACCAAACTCTTTATTATCAACCGTTAATATTTTTAACCATGAAAGAAAAAATAGAAGTGTTGTACAGTAAAAACCGTAGAAAAACCAAATTAAAATTTAAAAAAGTATTGCGATTTATTTCAGAAAAAATAATTCACAGATAGTATTTACTGAATAAAAATGGGGGATTTTAATTCAAAAGAAAACCCGACAATTTTTCTCAAAATTTGTCGGGTTTTTATCTTCTATATTCTTTCCTCTATATTCTTTCCTCTATATTCTTTCCTCTATATTCTTTCCTCTATATTCTTTCCTCTATATTCTTTCCTCTATATTCTTTCCTCTATATTCTTTCTTCTATATTCTTTCTTCTTCTTGAATTCTAATAGTCCTTTATAAATCAGTTGTCTGACTTCATCTCGAAGTGTTTTTCTATTTTCACTTGTTAATCCGTTTGTTTCTACGAAAGGTAATATTTTCACGCGCATTTTTCCGGGGCTTCCACTCATGAAAGTATAAGAGAATCGTTCTTTATTATCGGCAAAAACAATTGGCACAATTGGAATTTGGTGTTCAATTGCTAATCGAAAAGCACCATCTTTAAATTCATCCAATAAAACAGTTTCGTCATCAGGAACACCTCCTTCTGGAAAAATACAAATACTAAGTCCCTGATTCAATCTGTCTTGTGCTCTTTTGAAAACTTCATTTTTACTTCTTGAAGAGTTTCTATCTACTAAAATACAGGTCCTTTTATAAAAAAATCCGAATAAGGGAATCTTCGAAAGTTCTTTTTTTCCAACAAAGACGAAAGGATTTCGAACCACTGCCAACATCAGCATAATATCTGTCATTGAAGTGTGATTCGCCACTATCATATAACTTTTATTCTTGATCAGTTTCTGTTGACGTTCGACTTTATAATAGAAACCCATCCCAAAAAGGATAAATTTAGCCCAAATGCGGGCCATTCTAAAGAAATAGGGATAACCACTCTCTGAGATAATAGAAATCAGTAAAAACGGCAGCATAATCAATATCGGGATGGCCATTAAAACATAAAACCAAACACGCCATAAAACCCAAAAAATAATCTTTATTCCTTTCATGGTTTCAAATGTAAGAAAACAGAAATGAATTATACAAAAAGAATTTATGGTGTAAATAATACAGTACGCTTTTTTTTCCGCAAAGTTCATAAAGTTTTTTCGCAAAGGAAAGAAGGAAATGTAAACTGCTAGTTGCAAATAATGAGTTCACAAAGCTGTATGCAAATTTTGTTCTAATAAAAAATTTGGCAACTTTGCTTTTATAAAACAATAAAAAATAAGAAAATAATTATTAAATTTACTGTTTTTAAAATTTATGACAGAAAACGAAATATCAAATATTATAATTGGACTTGCGATTGAAATTCATAAAATTTTAGGACCCGGCTTACTGGAAAATGCCTATCAAGAATGTTTATTCTATAAAATTAAACAACGTGGGCTTCTAGTTGAAAAAGAAAAGACAATGCCATTAATTTTTGAAGAAGTTCAATTAGATTGTGGCTACAGGATTGATATTCTGGTAGAAAACAAATTTGTCATCGAAATTAAAAGCGTAGAATCTCTTACCGTAAATCACTTAGCACAAACTTTAACGTATTTAAAACTTGGCAATTACAAACTAGGTTTACTCATAAACTTCAACGAAACTCTCTTAAAAAACGGAATTAGAAGGGTTGTCAATAATTTATAAGATCCAGCTTAGTGAACTTCAAAAAACTTTCTCAAAAACTTTGTGAACTTTGCGAAAAAACTTTGTGAACTCTGCGGTAAAAAAACCGATTATTAAAAGAAAAACAATACTCATAATTTTTGAAGTTAAAAAAAATTGCACACTTTGCTCTAAAAAAACGAACTTTGCGTTTAGTAATAAGAAAAAACGAGAATGGCAAAAATACTTACTGGTGTTCAGAGTACTGGAACGCCACACTTAGGCAATTTATTGGGAGCAATTATACCTGCAATCGAATTATCGAATAATCCGGCAAACGAATCTTTTTTGTTTATTGCTGATTTACACTCGATTACACAAATTAAAGATGGTAAAACATTGCGCGAAAACACTTTTAGTGTAGCGGCAGCATGGCTTGCTTTTGGATTAGATATTGATCGCGTTACTTTTTACAGACAATCTGATGTTATTCAGACAACTGAATTGACCTGGTATTTAAGTTGCTTTTTTCCGTTTCAACGTTTGACTTTGGCCCATTCTTTCAAAGACAAAGCAGATCGTTTAGATGATGTAAATGCTGGTTTGTTCTCTTATCCGATGTTAATGGCAGCGGATATTTTATTATATGATGCTGAATTTGTTCCGGTTGGTAAAGACCAATTGCAGCATCTGGAAATTACTCGTGATGTGGCTTCCCGTTTTAATCATCAAATGGGGGAAACTTTTGTAATACCTGAAGCTAAAATTCAGGAAGACAGCAAATTGATTCCCGGAACAAATGGTGGAAAAATGAGTAAATCAGCAAACAATATTATTAATATTTTCGTTGATGATAAAACGCTTCGTAAGCAGGTTATGAGTATCGAAACGGACAGTACACCGCTTGAAGATCCTAAAAATCCAGATACTTGTAATGCTTTTGCGATCTATTCATTGTTAGGAAGTGAAACTCAAATTGCAGAAATGAGAGCCAATTATTTGGGTGGAAATTACGGTTACGGTCACGCCAAACAAGCTTTGTTTGAATTGATTACCGAAAAATTTAAAACAGAAAGAGAAAAATACACTTACTACATCAATAATCTTGACGAAGTGGATGCCTTGCTTAAAAAAGGTGCAGCAAAAGCTTCTGTGGTTGCTGACGGCGTTCTGGCAAAAGTTCGTGAAGTACTTGGATTTGGAAAATAATATTTTAAACGCAGTAGATTTTATCCCAGGTCATCCGGATAAAACCTACTGCGTTTTTATTTAAAAATGAAGTCTTTTTGATTCATCGAAGTAGTGAGAAAAATATTTACAAAATACATGTTTGCTCTCCTAATAACCCTTTTTATACTGGGCTTTTTATTAGGTTATCTATTTGGCGATGACAAATCGTACACAATAAATAAAACCGTAGGCTGGGCTTATAATTTTTCGAATCAGATAAAACTAACCGCTTTTTTTATACTCTCGCAAAGTGTTTTTATTATTGGCTATTTAGCAGTATTTCTTCTTCAGCGAAAGACAAATTATTACATTTCTATAGCACATTTTGAGATTATTATAGTAACCATCTACATGATGTCTTTCGAAAAACTAATCGTACCCTTAATTTTTTGCATCTTCTCTATGATCCTGTTTTGCATAAACGTTTACAAGTCAAACAAATAGAAAACATTAAATCTTTATATCGCTTCAAACAATTTCCCGGGCAATGGTCTGATCAAGCCTTTAAGCTCCATATTCAATAATAAGCCGGAGATTCTATAAATAGGAAAATCACATTTTAACGCTATAGTATCCAGTAATTCTTTTCCGTTTTTTAGAAGAAAATCATATACTTTTTGTTCATCAGGTTCAAGCTCTACAAATAACTGTTTCTGGATAGGTTTTGTTTTATTTTCAATATCCCAATTCAATATATAAATCAAATCGGCAGCACTTGTCAGTACATTCGCTTTTTGAGTCTTAATAAGGTTATTACAGCCCTGACTGAACTTGTCTGTAACACGTCCCGGAACTGCAAAAACATCCCGATTATAATCATTAGCCAGGTTTGCGGTAATCAACGAACCACCTCTGTCTGCAGATTCAATTACAATAGTAGCCTCTGTCATGCCTGCAACAATGCGATTTCTACGCACAAAATTTTCCTTATCAGGATTTGACGAACTCCAAAACTCAGTAATAAATCCACCATTTTCTTCTATCTTGGCAACATATTTTTATGTGTTTTAGGATAAATTTGATTTAAAACATGAGCCAAAACTCCAATGGTCTGCAAATTATAATCCATCGCTAACTGATGTGCCACAATATCTACTCCATAAGCAAAACCACTTACTATAACGGGATCAAGCGGCGACAAATCTTCGATTAATTTCTTGCAGAACTCCATTCCATAAGATGTAATTTGGCGTGTCCCAACAATACTTATTATTTTTTTGTTTTTTAAATTTATATTTCCTGCAGAAAAAATTAAAACCGGAGAATCAATACAATGTTTCAGTCGTTCCGGGTAATTTTCATCCTGAAAAAAAGAAACTTTTATGTTATTCGATTTGATAAATTCAAGTTCCAGATTTGCTTTCTCAAAAACAGATTTATCCTTGAAATTTTTGAGTAATACAGCTCCAACCCCATCAATTGCAGCAATTTGATTCATCTTAGTTTTAAAAATGGTTTCGGCATTACCACAGTGTGTCAGCAATTTTTTGGCCATTATATCTCCAACACCTTCCACTTTTAATAAGGCTAATAAATAAAATAAATCTTGATCTGACATGGATTGTATACAATTAAATGGCGGCGAAAAATATCTTTATAAAACGAATTTTAATTCCAATTCTAAGAAAGGCAAAGATACAAATTAGAAGTAAATTCTTTCAAAAAATAAAAAATTAAAGATATTATACTACTTTAACCTAAAACAGTTTTTATGATAACTTACTGTTAAATAATGGTTTGTAAAAATACTCGAATTGTTAATAAAAATTGTGAATAAAATTTTGATAACTATATTCGTTGCATAACTTTGTTACTATGAAAATCGAAAACTATATAGCACAGTTATTGTATCGTTATCAGTGTGTAACGGTTCCAGGGTTTGGAGCATTTTTAACAGAAATTCACTCGGCTCAGCTGAATGAAAATACAAATTCGTTTTTTCCACCCAAAAAATCAATCTCTTTTAATAGCCATCTAAAAAATAATGATGGACTATTAGCAAATCATATCGCTAATGCAGAAAAAACATCATATGGTTTTGCAGTAAGTGCTATTGCTTTTGAAGTGATAAGTTGGAAAAAAACGCTGGAAGAAAATGGCGTTATAAGTCTTAAAAATATTGGAGAAATGCGTCTTAACGCGGAGAAAAATATAATCTTCACTCCTAACGATCAAACAAATTATCTAGCGAGTTCTTTTGGTTTAAGCCCATTTGTTTCACCAGTTGTGAAAAAAGAACTTTTCGAGAAAAAAATACAGGAAATCCAAGAGAGAGAACCTATCGCTTTATTTGAGGAAGAAGATGGAAAATCATCTAATTCATTCTTAAAATATGCTGCCATTTTCATTCTGGGACTAGGAATTACAGGAAGTATTGGATACCCTTTGTACCAAAATCAAATAGATGCCAAAACACTTATTGTAGAAAGCGCTGTACAGAAAAAAGTACAAAACAAGATACAGGAAGCTACATTTTTTATTCAAAGCCCATTACCGGCCGTAACGCTTTCAATTGATTCTGCAAAAGTAGAAAACGCAGAAGAAAAAGTAATGCCTTACCACATTATGGCAGGAGCTTACAGAAGTGAACAAAATGCAAGAAAAGCTTATAATCAACTTATTAAAGATGGTTTTAGTGCGAGAATGTTAAGCGAAAACAAACATGGCTTATTCCCGGTTCTATACGGAAGTTATGCTACGATGTCTGAGGCACAAAAAGCACAAAAAGATATACAAAAAGGTGAAAATCCAGAAGCCTGGATCCTAATCGAAAATTTATAATTATAAGAAATCCTATTCAAACCGAATAGGATTTTTTTTGTCCTATTTTATCTTTAAAAAAACCTTACCAGGCCAGACTTATACAATTGGCACTCTACTTTTGTTCTATAATTTATAACGAACAAAAAGCCATGAAATACGCCTTAAAATTATTCCTTGTCCTATCATTTTTATTACAGTCTCAATTATTCTTTGCCCAAATAGCAAATACAGGAGAGTCTCCGGAAATCATACAGAAAAAAGCTGATGATGAATCTCAAAAGGCAACAGATCAATATAGTAGAAAACTGGATAACGATCAATCTCAATTAAAAAAAGAACAAAAAAAGGTAGAAAGAAATCAAAGGGATCTTAAAAATTCACAGGATGATCTTGACTCTACAAACAAAAAAATTGACAAGCTGGAAAGTGATAGTCAAAAACTTTCATCAAAAATAAATTCAGGTTCCAATTCTCCTGAATACTTGCAAAAACAGCAAATAAAAATAAAAGAGAAAGATCTCGAAATTCAAAAACTTAAGCTCAAGAAAATAGAGCAACAGAAAAAACTTGATAACCTGCAATCTTAGATAAAACAAAAAATCCTATTCGTAAGCGAATAGGATTTTTTGTTTAACGTGGAACAATTGTAGCGTCCTGAGAAAGAATTACCTTAGTAGCTTGATAAATTCTTAATCTCGCCGGAGGCGAATTTTTCTCGCCCAAAACTATAATGGCACATTCGTAAAGAAAATTATCTTTTTTGAATTCATACTGATGATTTCCACCTATTCCTTCTACAACTAATTCACCACCATTAATCACTAAATCAGGCTTTTCAGTCATTTTTTTTTGTATCGGCCACGAAGCATAACGATAATTATTATTTCCCAGATTATCGATTCTGATTTTGAATTTAGATGTTTCTAAAATACAAATGGGGGTTTGAAAAAAAGCAATACTTGGATCTAAACTTTTTTTCTGCGCTGCGATCAGTTTATTTTTAAGTTCTGTTTCATATTTTGATTGATAATTTACAGCGGTTAAACGTCCTTCGATATCCAGCCAGATACTGCCATGATTTAGCATTACTCCACGCAAGCCCATTTCAATCCAGCTTTTTATCGGAGAAGATTTTATAATTTCATTCTTTAGTGCTGTATCAAAAATCTCAGAATATCGCTTTACAAAATCTGACTTATTTGTAATATCCGGTATTGGATATTCCCGCTTTAGCGGATAAACGACCAAATCGCTGATTGCTTCTTTGTTGTCATTTTTTATATTTTCAATGAATTTTTTTACAAATTTCTGATAGTCAATTTTTAAATCCTGGGCGGCAACAACACTGCTGCAAAAAATCAATAGTACTAAAAATACATTTGCTCTTTTCATCCTAAAATATTTTTAATTAATTATTAATCTGACAATTACAATCAAATATAAATAATTTATACTCACGTGGAACAAGGTCAGAATGCTTATAAAGCAAAAATCCTATTCGCCGTAACGAATAGGATTTATGTTTAACGTGGAACAATTTTGGCGTCCTGATTCAGAATTACTTTTCCGTTTTGATAAATGGTTAAATTAGCTGGTGCCGAATCTTTTGTACCCAAAACAGTAATGTAACACTGGTAAAGAAAATTTCCTTTTTTGAAATCATAATGATTATTTCCGCCAGTTCCGTCCTGAAACCATTTTCCGTTTGTAATGATTAAATCTGGCTTTTCACTCATTGATTGCTTTATAGACCAGGAAGCATATCTGTAATTATCATTTCCCAAGTCATCAATTCTTACTCTGAATTTAGAGGTTTCTAAGATTATTTGGGGTTCTTTAAACTTCGCAATTGATGGATGAAGCTTGTTTTTTTCTGAAGCGATCAACTTGTTTTTGAGATCATTTTCGACTTTTGACTGATAATTAATAGAGAAAACCTTTCCGTCAGTATCCATCCACAAAGTACCATTATTAAGCATTATGCCTCTCCACCCTACTTCTGACCAGTCTTTTGCAGGATCCGATTTTGAAATTTCAGTTTTCAGGTTAAGATCAAAAATTTCAGCATATCTTTTTACAAATTCTGTTTTATTTTTAATATCCGGAATTGGATTTTCTCTTCTCAACGGATATTTAATTGCTTCGGCTACAGCTTCTTTCCTATCGTTTTTGACATTATCAATAAAATTTTTAACGAACTTTTGATATTCAGGTTTCAAGTCCTGCCCTGCAGCATTTTGAATGGTAATACCTATGAACAGGATATATAATAGCTTTCTCATGTTTTCTATTTTACATAACGTAATTTATTCATAACTCAGATTAAATATCTAAATTACAAAATCTAAACTTAATTGATACTGGCTTTGAACATTTTAAGCTCATCCCAGGTAAATTCTTCTCCGTGTTTTTCTTTTAAACCGTTCAGGGATTCTTCCTGATAAAATTCAAAAGCTTCACGAAGCGCCAGGATTTTATCGTACGGCAAAACATCTGAAATGTCTACTTTCTTAGCCTGAATCAATTTAACCAAATGCATTTCAATAGTTTGTGCCGTTAATTTTCTAATTCTGGCAATATCCTGAATCGAATTTTTCTCCAGCCATAAATCATGCGTTTCTTCTACGGTTGTTTTCTTGTCAGCCTTTGGTACACTTTTATCTAATTTTCGCGCAGTATAGCGCACTACAGGCTCATCAGATTTAAAAATATCAGTATTCGACATATTAAGTTCCTCCCGGATCTTAGCAATCTTATCTAATTTGTAGTTTTTAATCGCTGTAGACGTCAATTTCTCTTTGCAGATGGTTTCACCTGCCACGACAATTTCTATTAGCAATTTGGCCTTCATTAAGCGCAAAACTGCTTTGGTTTGCAAATCATCCAAAAAAGCCAGTTCTTCATAGAACTCTTTTACTTTTTTAAATTTCTGAATTTCGGCCATTTTATTCAAAAGATCCGTAACCAGTTTGTCCATTGGCTTAAAAAAGTAATCATAAGCCGCCACTACCCTTTCCTGAACAAAAAATAAATCGACTGTTTCTTTATTAAAAATTTTATTGAGCTGATGAACGAATTTTTGCGAAGGATCAATCAGCGAATCTATAATTTCTAAACGCTTATGTGCCCAAACAGAATGTTTTGATTTTTCTGATGCCACCGCATTTTCATTATAGCTAAAACGATGATTGCGCCATTCCTGAGCCAAATCGGTCCAATTAAAACTGTTAATCAAATAGTTATGAATGAAATTTTTCGTTTCGAAGTGTAACGAATGTTTTAAAACTTCTTCTGTCGCTTTGTTTAAAGCATAGTCCATTACATCCTGATCGTTCGAGATACCATTCATTTGTAGCGGAGACAGCAAAATAAGCCCGTTTAAGGAAGTTAAACGTGATAATGCAACATATGCTTGTCCGGGCAAAAAAACTTGCGATACATCGAGCGCCGCTTTCTCAAAAGTTAATCCCTGACTTTTATGCACAGTAATTGCCCACGCCAATTTTAGCGGATAATGAGCAAATGTGCCTAAAACTTCTTCTTCTACTTCTTTGGTGAGATCGTTTACTTTGTAACGAATGTTTTTCCATTCGTATTTCTCCACTTCAATAGTTTTATTCTCTTCCGGAAAATGAATGAAAATTTCTTCTGGAGAAAGCGATTTTACTACACCCATCTTTCCGTTAAAATAACGTTTTTCAAAAGATGCATCATTTTTAACGAACATCACCTGAGCACCAATTTTCAACTTTAAATTTTCTTCAACAGGAAATATTTTCTCCGGAAAATCACCCACAATAAACGGCTGATAAGAGAACTCATTTCCTGCCAAATCACCAATTGCCTGTTCATTAATCGAATCGGCTTTTGCATTATGCGTAGTTAATGTAATATAACCCGGATTATTTTTTAAGTCGAAATCAGGTTTAACATATTGGTTTAAAACCTGAATATCCTGGGGCGTGATCTGATTGTTTCGAAGATTGTTTAAAACCGATATAAAAGTATCATCGCTTTGGCGGTAAATCTTTGATAATTCGATATATAGCGGTGGATATTGTTGAATTACATGCGAATGAAAAAAGAATTTTCCTTTATAATAATTGCGCAAAGTTCGCCATTCTTCATCACGAATTACTGGCGGAAGCTGCAATAAATCGCCAATAAAAAGCACCTGAACCCCTCCAAAAGGTTTAGAAATTCTACGAACTGTCTGCATCATAAAATCAATAGCATCCAGTAAATCAGCGCGTAACATACTTACTTCATCAATAATCAAAAGCTCCATGTTCTTGATCACATTACGCTTGACATTATTCATTTTGAAGTGTCTGCGTAAAGTTTCCTTATTCTCAAATTTGACTGTTTCAGTAAATTGGGAAGCTTCTTCATAAGACGGAATAAAGGCAGAAAATGGCAATTGAAACATCGAGTGTATCGTAACTCCACCGGCATTTAGTGCCGCGATTCCTGTTGGTGCCACAACTACAGTGCTTTTATGCGTTGTAGCAATGATTTCACGCAAAAGCGTAGTTTTCCCGGTTCCTGCTTTACCAGTCAGGAAGATCGATTTTTGCGTTTGATTGATGAATTGTAAGGTGTAAGCAGCTGCTTCTGTAACGTTTTGCATTGGGCGTGTATTGAAAACCTAAAAGTATCGCATTTTTATAAAAGAAAAAACCTAAATCTATACAGATTTAGGTTTTTAAATTTAGTTAGTTAGTTTGGTATTATTTTTTTGCAGCTTCTTCTTTAGCCGGAGCTTTTTCTTCTGTTTTAGGAGCTGTTTTATACTTGTCATTCAAAGCTTTAACGATATCTTTTGTAATATCATATTTCTCTTCAGCGTATAAGATTGAGGCAGCATCACCAGTACCATAGATATAAGAATAACCGTTTTTCTTACCGTAATCTTTGATGAATTTTTTAACTCCACTTACTAGAGAATCCATTTCAACACCGCTTTCTTGTTGCAATTGCTGAGACAAAGCTTGTTGAGCATAACCCAATTGTTGTTCTCTTTTTTGCAACTCAGCTCCTCTTTGTTGAGCCCAAGCCTGACCGTTTGCTTGTGCCTGACTTTGAAAACTGGCAGCGTCTTGTTTAAAGCGTGCAATTTCAGCTTGTAGTTGTCTTCCTTTTTCTTCAGCTTGTCCTTTGTATTTTGCTTCAAGGTCTTTTGCTTCAGTGTACTCTTTCATTAAAACCGAAGTATCTACGTAAGCTGTTTTTACTTCCTTAACTTCTGCAGTTTTACTACATGAAACGGCGAAAATTGAAAGTGCGATAATTACTAATGCTTTTTTCATTTTTTGAATTTCTAATTTTTTAATGTATTGAAGACAAAAATATAAAAAAATAAATAGCATCAACATAAAGTTTAAAAAATGCTAGAATTTTATGATATTGTTTTTATTTATGGAAAGAAAAATGTCAATAATTCTACCCTATCAAAAGTGACTTTCATATCTTTTATTAGAAACATTATCTCAAAAAAGACATAATTACTCCTCACTTATACAAAGAAAACGCCAGAAACGCGCTTAAATTGCGTTTTACTTGTTTTTTAAGACATAAATGTGCGATGAATACTCTTTTGTACTGCTCGCTTTTAAATTTGATTTTAAACCAACAAAAAAAGCACTGATGTAATTCATTTTTCCGGTTTTGTATTTTTCAGATAATAAGCTCACATAAAAAGAATCAAATTTCATGGGAAGTACTTTTTCCAACTTCATATCTACTTTTTCAAAAAGCGATTGAATGGCTTTTTTAGAGAAATGCCAAAAATGAATTGGCACATCAAAAGCTGCCCAAAATTCATTATAATATTTTGCGTCGTAAGATTTGAAATTTGGAACCGCAACAATTAATGTTCCAGTTGGTTTTAATAAACGCTTCAATTCCTGAATTTGTAATTCTAAATTTGGGACGTGTTCTAAAACATGCCACATTGTAATCACATCAAAAGAATTATTTTGAAGATCACCAATTTCGTTCACAAAAGAAATTCCTTTTTGTATTGCAATATTTTTTGCTCTTTCACTAGGTTCTACTCCAACAGTTTCCCAACCATCAATTTTTGCTGTCAATAGAAAATCACCTGTTCCGGCACCAATGTCTAAAATTCTTCCTTTTTTAGATTGCTCGTCATTTATTAAATCCAGTTTATTTTTTAAAGCTATATTTTTTACAAAGTGATAGGCTTTTTCAAATAACGAACGTTTGTTATCCGTGTGCGAAATATAATCTTCGCTTTCGTAATATCTTCCCAAATTTTGCAAATCAGGTTGCGGAGATGTAATCAACATATCTAAAGCTTCGTCATGATACAATTCGAAAATTTCTTTAGATACAGAATGGTCTTTTACAGTAAGAAAATGTTTTTTGTTTAAAACGTCCATTTTTTAATTATAGGGGATTTTGGTTTAATTTCATAGCAAACCCTAAAAGCAGAATTTCTGTTTTTAGGGTCTCTTTTAATCTTTAATATTTATTTTTAACGCTTCCAATTTATTTTGACAGCAGATATTTTTTCGTTTTCAATTCTCGTTTCTTTACAAACCATAAAATCATTTTTTATATAAAACAATAACGGAGATTTATATGCTTTCTTATTTTGTTTGATGTCATTTTCATGATCAACAACCCATCCGTTTAAATTGTCGTTATTCTTTTTTAATGCTTCGATCAACAACCGCCCCTTGCCTTTTCCGTGAAGTTGACTATCAATAATTATTGCAAACCAATTTTCATTATCTCTTAAAAAAGCAAATGCCCAACCTTTAATTTTATTTTGATCATCAATAAGCAAATGATGCTTTGCATTCGATAATCCATCTAAATACAAATTAAAATCATTGACTAACTCATATTTCAATTTCTCAGGATATTCATTATTCCAAAGTTGCATTAAGGAATTCTTTTGTTCTAATGACAAAACTTCTTCTTGAATAATTCTCATAATTATAAATTACAGTCTTTTGTTTATCTTTTGTCATTCCTAACCAAGAGGACACGAGCGTTATCGAACTGCCGAAGTAATTTTCACTGCAAGATCTACAAATATTAATTCTTTAGATTATGGAGTTACTCACGTAGACTCCTCGTTCCTCGTAATTACAAACTATCTCAAAATCTTAATCTAACATATTAAAATTACTATTCTTTTTAAATTTTTCTCAAACTTGTTTCACGTGGAACAATTAAAAACAATCACCACATCTAATTTCAGATATATGAATTAAAAAATAGTTTCACGTGGAACATTTAAGTAAACAGTCTCAGTGAACAGTCTCAGTGAACAGTCTCAGTGAACAGTCTCAGTGAACAGTCTCAGTGAACAGTCTCAGTAAACAGTCTCAGTAAACAGTATTAGTAAAACAGTCTCAGTAAAACAGTCTCAGTAAACAATCTCAGTAAACAGTCTTAGTAAACAGTCTTAGTAAACAGTCTTAGTAAACAGTCTCAGTAAACAGTCTCAGTAGACAGTCTCAGTTTTCAGTATCCAGCATTAACTGATAACTGAAAACTGAGACTGAAAACTTTTTACCTTCCCATATAAATCAACAAAACCGAAATATCACTTGGTGACACTCCGCTTATTCTTGAAGCTTGAGAAATTGTCACAGGACGAATCTTGCTTAATTTTTGTTTTGCTTCAATCGACATTGATTTAATTTTATTATAATCAAAACTTTCAGGAATTTTCACATCTTCTAAACGAGTTAGCTTATCAGCGTTATTTCTTTCCTTTTCGATATAACCAGAATATTTGACCTGGATTTCGGCTTGTTCCAAAATTTCCTGATCAACATCATTGGCTTCTATATATTCCTTTACTTTTTCAAATTTCATCATATCCTCTAAATCTATTTGAGGACGTGAGAAAACTTTAAACATTTTATCACCTTGCGTTATTGGAGCTGTTTCTTTAGCTTCTAAAATTGGATTTGTTTCTGCAACCGAAACGCTTGTCTCTTTAAAGAAAGCCACCATCTTTTCAGATTCGTTTAATTTCTTTTCCATTCGACGTAAACGAGCTTCTGAAGCCAAACCTATTTCATGTGACATTGGAGTTAATCTGAAATCGGCATTATCCTGACGCAACAATGTTCTATACTCTGCTCTTGATGTAAACATACGATACGGTTCTTCCGTTCCTTTCGTAATCAAGTCGTCAATCAAAACTCCAATATAAGCTTCGTCACGTTTTAAAATCAACGGTGCTTTTTCATGTACTTTTAAATGTGCATTTATTCCGGCCATCAATCCTTGCGAAGCTGCTTCTTCATATCCTGTTGTTCCGTTGATTTGTCCGGCAAAATATAAACCTTCAACTAACTTTGTTTCCAAAGTATGTTTCAATTGTGTTGGCGGAAAATAATCATATTCGATTGCATAACCCGGACGAAAGAATTTCACCTTCTCAAATCCAACAACTGAACGCAACGCTTTAAACTGAATATCCTCCGGAAGTGAAGTAGAAAATCCGTTTACATAAACCTCACAAGTATTCCAGCCTTCCGGCTCAACAAATAATTGATGACGCTCTTTATCAGCAAAACGATTTATCTTATCTTCTATCGAAGGGCAATATCTCGGGCCAAGGCTTTTGATTCTTCCGTTGAACATTGGAGAACGATCAAAACCTTCTCTCAAAATATCATGAACATCCAATGAAGTGTATGTCATGTGGCAAGATCTCTGATGCGTCAACGGAGACGTCAAATCAGAATAAGAAAACTTATCCGGTTTTGCATCTCCCTTTTCTTCGTTCATTTTAGAATAATCCAAAGAACGTCCATCAACTCGTGGTGGCGTTCCAGTTTTCATTCTTCCAGATTCAAATCCTACTTTTACTAAATCTTCGGTAATTCCTGTCGCGGCACTTTCACCAGCTCTTCCTCCTCCGAATTGTTTTTCTCCAATATGAATCAAACCATTCAAAAAAGTTCCGTTTGTCAACACAACAGATTTAGATCTGATCTCCACTCCCAACGAAGTTTTGATTCCTTTTATTTTTCCGTCCTCAATAATCAAACCTTTCACCATCTCTTGGTAGAAATCCAAATTTGGAGTTCCCTCCAACATCATTCTCCATTCTTCAGCAAAACGCATTCGATCACTTTGAACTCTTGGAGACCACATTGCCGGTCCCTTTGATTTATTCAACATCTTAAATTGAATTGCAGTTCTATCAGAAACAATTCCTGAGTATCCTCCAAGCGCATCAATCTCGCGCACGATTTGTCCTTTTGCAATTCCACCCATCGCTGGATTACAAGACATCTGTGCAATGTTCTGCAGGCTCATGGTAACCAACAAAGTTTTTGATCCTAAATTTGCGGCCGCTGCCGCGGCTTCAGATCCGGCATGACCCGCACCAACTACAATAACATCGTATTCTTCTAAAAACATTTTGTTTTATTATTCTCCGGAAACCGTTTAAGGCGATTCTCAGAATTATCATTACATTCATTTTTGTTCCACGTGGAACGGCGCACTTGCACCAACAATCACTTTTTCAAATTTCAAATTCCAATCTTAAAATCCGAAATCTCATATCAAAACACATATACTGTTTCACGTGGAACAGAATTCAATATCAAGTCCTAACTTCAATCTTTCTCAAATCTGTTCCACGTGGAACAGATTAAATTAAGTACAACCCAAAATTTCAAACTAAACTTTTTAAGTTTTTCTTCATGTTCCACGTGAAACATTCTTCACTTTTCGAATATCACTTTTAATATTTATGTTCCACGTGAAACAATATTAATATATAAAATCAAATTCTTTAGTCGAAATTTTCGCTAAACGTTCCACGTGAAACATTCGTTTTTTAAAATACAGAACCAAACTTTATGTTTCACGTGAAACAATTGGAATTTGGAATTAGTGAATTTTGGTATTTAATACCCTACTATTCCACGTGAAACATAGCGATCTTTTCATCTTCTTTAGAACGCATAAGTTCAGCGTCAGCGTCACTTTTATCTTTATATCCACAGTAATGTAATATACCATGAGCAAGAACACGTTTCAATTCTTCTTCAAAAGAAACATTAAAATCTTTTGCATTGTCTTCTACTCTTTCAACAGAAACAAATATATCTCCGTTCAGTTCATTACCAACTGTATAATCAAAGCTGATAATATCTGTTAGTGTATCGTGGTTTAGATATTCTACATTTATCTTGTGAAGATAATCATCATCACAAAAAACATAATTTATCTCTCCTTCGTTTTTACTTTCAGAAACTATTACAGCGCTTAACCAATCTGCAAAGGCTTGTTCGTTCTCTAAAGTAAATTCGGTTTCGTAATTAAAATTGATCATTTTGTATTAAAATATTCTTGAACCTTTTGATTAAAATTCGAGCGCAAAGGTAGTGATTGTCTGTTTAATATCTCTACACTGTTTAAATAATCCAATAACGAAGTTGGTAACGCATTCGTTCTATTAGAAAATTCTGCTTTATTAGTTTCCGATTGTCGTTTAGTATCTTGCCCTTGCTGCTGAACGGCATTGTTCAATTTTAATAATTCCTGTTGAATATTTAGTATACGTTGTAAGTTTTCATTCTTAAAACCTTTATTCAAAAGTTGCTTTTCCGAAGCTTTCATTTGATCAATTACAGATCTACCCTGAGAATCTAAACCTTGTTTTGCTAACTCCTTTTGTAACGCTTCACGAAGTTTGACTTGCTCTTTATATATTTCCATGATAGCTTCGGCATCTCCTTCTCCATCATTTCCGTCTTTTCCATCATTTCCTTTTTCACCGTTTTTACTTCCCTGACCATTTTTACCATCTCCGTTTTTTCCTTTGCCGTCTTTTCCCTGACCTTGCTTTCCTTCACCGGATTTTCCTTGTTGGCCTTCTCCTGGTTTATCGCCGGGTTTGTCTCCTTGTTTGTCCCCAGGCTTATCACCAGATTTCATTCCTTCTTTCATCTTGTCAGCCAAACCTTTTTGTTTTTGAATAATATCCGGCAATTGCATTCCTTGTCCATCTCCCGGTTTTGGTTTTCCTGCTCCTGGTTTAGACATTGACATTTGCATGTTGTTTAATAAATCACTTAAAAAATCAGCTAATTTATTGGCAGATGAAACCGCATACTGTTGATGCGAAACTCCTTTAGGAACCTGAACATCGCTTAAACTTTCAATCGCTTTATCTACATTATACTGTACATTTCCAATTTCCTTCGTTACATCTTCGGCCACTTTTGGGTTACGTAAAGACAATGCAAACAAACTATCATCGACATGTTTAAACTGTTGTTTCAAATTCTGCTGTACTTTTATGTTCTTAGTATAAGCTGAAGATCCCAACTTCATAGATTTAAATTGTTTCATTACATCTTCTTCCGATAAAGAAAATGCTAAAAGATTATCCAGAACCTGACGAAGCATTGCTACATCTTCTTCCAGTTGTTCTTGTTCTCCACCCTCCATACTTGAATCCATTTGCTCCGCCATACTCTTCATTTTTTTGGCTGCACTTTTCTGTTTTGGCTTAGCCGAAGAGGAATTCTTTTTACTCAACTCTTCAGAAGCTTTCTTCAAATCTTCCCTAACATCTTTCTCTTTTGAAGCATCAGAAGGAATATCTAAAGGAGCTTTCAATGTTTTGTTTTCCTCTTTCAGATCTTTTAAATCTTCCTGAATTTTATCAAAAGCTTTATTGATATCCTCTTGTTTATCCTGCGTATTTTCTTTGTCTTTATTAGAAAGCTGTTCTTGTTGGTCTGCTAACTTTTTTAATTTATCAGCAACTTGTTCTGCTTTTTTAGAAACATAAAAAAGTTTTGTTAATTCAACTAACTGTTCCAGATTACGAGATTGGTTCTTGCTGATCTGTTTGAATTTTTCCATCTTATCGAACAAATCTTCACTATTCAATTTATCGTTTAAGTTCTTCAATTCGTCCATTAACTTCTGATTCTTTTCTAAATCTTTCTCGGCATTGTCTAAACGCTTTTGCAAATCATCAGCAGTTTTGTCTTTCTTCTCAGACTGAAACTTGTCCAAATTCTTATTCATTTTCTCAGCAAATTGTTTCATCAATTCGTCTTGTTGTTTCTGACGTTTGATAAAATCATTTACTTTCTGCTGGTCTTTGAACTCTAAATTATCTTTCTCTTTTCCGGCTTTCTGAATCTTATCCATTTCAGAAAATTGCTTATTTTGATTCTTCAAAGACTTTTCTAAACTATTAATATTTTCATTTTGCTGTTGCAATTCCATGTCATGAATTTCATCTGTTGTCGAAACACGATCAGAAAAAACAGAAGACCTTGTACTCTTAAATCCATGAGGCGCATCGTTATCAAAAACTTCAAAATAGTATTCATAAGATACTCCTTCCTGAACTGCAAGATTACTTGGAAAATTAAAAACAAACTGATCAAATACTCCGGACTTAACCGGTATTGTTCCACGCTTGGCAGTACTTGGTTTATTGCGTTCGTAGTAAACCACCTGAAGTTTAGACAAACCATAGTCATCTCCTAACCTACCCAAAACATAATTTTTATCGAGCTTTAAACTGTCCGGTGCAGGACTAACTGTGATAGTTGGATGCTGATCTTTGATCACTGAAAGCTGATAATCTAGTTTTTCGTAGTTTTTGACCTTATTATTTGAGGTAAGAATTTGATATTCTGTATTTTGACTGATATTTTTAGCCAATTTAAACTCGTTTTCGGCTTTATTAAACTTAAAAATCGAATTATCGTCTTTCCATACAATTTCCTGAGTCGATTGTGTATTCATTTTCCAGGTAACCAAAGTTCCTTCCGGTACAATTGCATTTCCTGTTCCCTGAATAATTTCTGATTTCTTTTTTAGATAAGATGGAAAATTCAACACCATTTCGAAGTTGGCAATTGATGGAACTGTAATTACTTTCAACTCATATTCTTCTGATAAAACTGAATTTCCCTCAAAAGAAAATTCAACATTCGATACTGGTTTTTCAATTTTGAATTCAAACTTTCCTGGCTGCGATGATTCCATAAAATAACTTTCGTTACCAATATGAATCATTACATTCTCTGGAACTACATTTCCAACAGATTCCATTTTGACAACAAAATCTTTGTTTTGTTCTGTTTGTAAATTTGAGTTTAGAACAACAAATTTAAAAGGAGCCGGTGGTAAAAAAGTAGCATTAAAATGTACTACTCTATTTAAACTTTGAGAAATAACATTGCTGTTTCCAGAAATATAAAACACGGCAAAAAGCAAAATTGGAATAATTGCTAATGGCAAATACTTCTTATTGTTTTTAAAATTGATAGCATTCCCAAACGGAATTGGCTGCAATGAATTTGCTTTTTGCTCTATCGAAGCTAACATCAACTCTGAACTTTCTGTTGAATTCTCAGACGCTGACAATTGCAAAAAGTTAGTCAACTTATCACTTACTTCTGTAAAATGGTTTCCAATAATAGTGGAGGCCTGATTATAATCAATCCCTTTTTGAAGTTTGAACAACTTGAAAATTGGGAATAATATAAATCGAAACAAAAGGAAAACCTCTACTCCTATAAATATCCAAAACAACAATGTTCTTCCTAATGGTTTTAGCCAAAGAAAATACTCAATAAAAAGCGTAAAAAGAAAATACAATAATCCAAAACCAATAAAAAGAAGTCCTCCTTTTATCAATTCATTCGTATAATATTTCTTTATAAATGCTTCTAGCTTTTGATATATCGCAGATGTTGTTTTCAAGTTGAATCTCTTTTATTTATAACCCATAAAAGTAGTAATTTTAATTAGATAATTATCAATGAGAAAATTAGTCAATTAAGCTATAAGCAAGGCATTATCTAATTAAAACTCATTTTCTAATTCTCTAATTAGAATCGTATCTTTGCATCAAAATTTAAACAAATGTCAAAGCAAGTTCGTGTGCGTTTTGCACCAAGTCCAACAGGAGCATTACATATTGGTGGTGTTCGTACTGCCCTATTTAATTATTTATTTGCCAAAAAAAACAATGGTGTTTTTTATTTAAGAGTTGAAGATACTGATCAAACCCGTTTTGTTCCCGGTGCCGAAGCTTATATTATGGAAGCATTAGAATGGTTGGGAATTGCTCCTGATGAAACTGTTGGAAAGAATGAAAAATTTGGTCCATACAGACAAAGCGAGCGCAAAGATATATACAAAGAATATGCAAATACATTGATCAATTCTGGTTGGGCATATTATGCTTTTGATACTCCGGAAACATTAAGTAAGTTAAGAAAAGAACAAGAAGCTGAAAAAAAGACATTTATTTACAATCATACTATTCGTGAAAAGTTAGATACTTCTCTGGTAATTTCTGCTGAAGAAGTCAATAGAAGAATTGCAAATGGAGAACATTATGTAATCCGTTTTAAAACTCCGGTTGATGAAACGTTACATTTAAAAGATATTATTCGTGGTGATGTAAAATTCGAAACCAATTTACTTGATGATAAAGTACTATTCAAAAGTGACGGAATGCCAACATACCATTTAGCTAATATTGTTGATGATCATTTGATGGAAACTTCACATGTAATTCGTGGTGAAGAATGGTTGCCATCAATGCCACTTCACATTTTACTATACAGAGCTTTTGGTTGGGATGCTCCTGAATTTGCACATTTACCTTTGATTTTAAAACCAGATGGAAAAGGAAAATTATCAAAAAGAGATGGAGAAATAGGTGGATTTCCCGTATTCCCTTTAGATTGGAAAGAACTTAAAGGATTCAAGGGCGACGGTTATTTACCAGAAGCATTAATAAATTTCCTTTCTCAGATTGGTTGGAATGATGGAACAGAAAAAGAATATTTTTCATTAGAGGAACTATGTAATATTTTCGATTTAAACAGAGTTCATAAAGCTGGAGCAAGATTTGATATTGATAAGGCCAAATCTGTAAATCACCATTATTTATCAAACAAAAGTGATTTATTTTTGGCAGATATTTTTGAGCCTGTTTTACATTCAAAAGGCATAACATTCAATAGAGAAGTTACAATAAAAATAATGTCATTAATTAAAGATCGCCTGGTTCTGGCAACTGATATTTGGGATTTGACTGATTTCTTTTTCCAGGCGCCAACATCATATGATGAAAAAGCAAGCAAAAACTGGAAGGAAGAAACGCCGGCATTAATGCAGGAATTGATTTCGACTCTTGAATATATCGATGGTTTTGATTCAGCAAATATCGAAGCAATCGTAAAAGACTGGTTGACTAAAAATGAAATAGGAATGGGTAAAGTTATGCAGCCTTTTCGTTTGAGTTTGGTTGGAGCTCTTAAAGGTCCTCACCTATTTGACATTGTTGAAATCATAGGAAAAGAAGAAACTATTTCGAGAATACAGAAAGCAATTGCAACACTATAATTTATCACCATTAAAAGATTAAGAAAAATTAAGGCAAGCTTTATGAACTTAATATCTTAATGGTAAAATAATTTCAGCGCTAAGAAACATTGATAATATGTTCTTAGCGTTTTTTTTACGCTTAAAAAATTGAATTTGGCAGATTATTCGTAATTTACCAGATCATAAAAACTAAATCAATATCATTATGAATCCAGTACTTATTATCTTTTTAGTTATTGCGCTCTTTATTTTCATGTCGTCATTCTTTACAGTAAAACAACAAAGTTCGGTTGTTATCGAAAGATTTGGAAAATTCCATAGCGTGAGAAATTCAGGTTTACAATTAAAAATTCCTGTAGTTGACAGATTGGCCGGACGTGTGAATCTTAAAATTCAACAGTTAGATGTTATCATCGAAACCAAAACCAAAGACAACGTTTTTATCAAAATGAAAGTTTCGGTACAGTTCAAAGTTATTCAGGAAAAAGTATACGATGCTTTTTATAAACTGGAATATCCACACGATCAGATTACCGCTTATGTTTTTGATGTTGTTCGTGCCGAAGTTCCTAAATTAAAATTGGATGATGTTTTTGAAAGAAAAGACGATATCGCAATTGCCGTAAAAAGAGAATTAAATGAAGCAATGACTACTTATGGTTATGATATTATCAACACTTTGGTAACCGATATTGATCCGGATATTCAGGTAAAAAATGCCATGAACAGAATCAACGCTGCTGACAGAGAAAAAACGGCTGCTGAATTTGAAGCTGAAAGTTCAAGAATCAGAATCGTTGCAAAAGCAAAAGCTGAAGCTGAAAGTAAACGTTTACAAGGTCAAGGTATTGCAGATCAACGTCGTGAAATTGCAAGAGGTTTAGTAGAAAGTGTTGAAGTTTTGAACAGTGTTGGAATCAATTCCCAAGAAGCTTCAGCATTAATTGTAGTTACACAACATTATGACACATTGCAGGCAATTGGTGCAGATGCAAATTCTAACCTAATCTTGTTACCAAACTCTCCTCAAGCCGGAAGTGATATGTTAAACAATATGGTTGCATCGTTCTCAGCATCAAACCAAGTTGGTGAAATGATGAAGAAAAACAATAAAAAATTAGCGAAACCAAAACCTATTGAACCACAACATGGTTATGAAGATGACATCGAACCAGAAACAAAATAAATTATAAAAACAAAAAAGAGGCTTATTTGCCTCTTTTTTTATTGATAAACCAATTGATTACAAAAGGTAAAATGGATTGTAAAATCTGTGGATAAGATTTTGTAAAGTATTCTTTATAAGAAGAAAAAACTCCACCAACAATACTTTGAGGTGTTATAGATTCTTTCGTTTTCTGAAAACTTAAAACTAGTTTTTGGTAATTAATATCTTTTTCGAGTTTCAAAATTTCCAAATCTCTTTCTATTGCCGCGTATGATGAGTATTTTTTAGTTTCCATAATTAATCATTAAAAAATATTTCTGAAAATTTTCCCAATATCGGACCTTCAACAAATTTATCTTTCAAGAAGAAAAGTAAAATTGTAAAGATTAAATAGATCCCTCCTACTGCTAAAAAGCCAAGTGCATTACTTTCGAATAAAGCTCCAAAAGCATATGCTGCAGCAAAAGATCCGAATATCATCACCATACTAAAGCACAATAAAATCAAAGTAAACTTTAAAATTAAAGTCGCTGATTTCATGGTCACTTTAAAAACCCAAAGTTTATAATAAGCCAAATGACTATCAAGATAAACTTTAGCCTGATCTTGAATTTTTTCAGTATTTTCTTTTAATTCTTCAAAAGCCATAATTGTAATTTTAATTAAAAAAAGAAGCACAAAACTCATGATCTAATAATTGCAATATCGATTATCTTTTAAAATAATCTAAACAATCATAAAAAACATTTTAAGCTTTGTGCTTCCTGGATTATTATTTTTGAAGTTTAGCGTTTTGAGCTTTCAAATCAGCTAATTTAGTTTCTAAAAAGCTAATTACTTCTTCAGTTTTGTAACTCATATTCGAAAGTAGCTCACCATATGTTCCATCAAGATTTTCTTTTGCATGTGCGAACTTTTCACGCAATACTTCAGAACTTGCAGAAAGTGAATCTTTCAAATTATGTTTCGCATCATCTAAACCTTCCTTCAGCTTAGCGCGAGTTTTTGATCCTTTTTCCGGAGCAAATAAAATTCCGAACGCTGCTCCTACTGCAGCACCAGCTAAAATTGCCGCAACTGTATTTACATTTTTTGACATAACATTAAAATTTAAATGATTACTAAAGGTAGTCTTTTTTTGAATTACAAATTATTGGTTCATTGTAATTTAATAAAAATTAACACTAAATTTAATACACATAAGCTACAGCTTCATATTTACCATCACCTTTTTCAACAATACTAACAAACGGGTATCCGTTTGAAGCAGACTGTGTTTTGATTCTCATTGCAGTCTGGTTTTTATTAGCAATTGGCGGTTCTCCTTTTGTTTTTGTCGAAACCCCAGAAAAATTAGCTACTTGTTTTAAACCTATTGTCTTGTCCTGAGATAAAACTGTTACAAATTTATAATCAGATTTAGAATCTACTATAACTTTATCAGATACATTTTGAGTTTGATTCGATTTTTTATTTGTAATTTTTGAAACAGCATATTTGCTAATTTTATGTTCTTCAGCACTTCCATTCAAAGAATAATAAACCAGATCATTGTCAAGTTTTATAAAATTAACATCAAGTTGTTCACCATTATGTTTTGTAATTTGATGTGTTTGAGAAATTGCAATATTTGCAAATAAAATCGATAGCGTAAAAAATAGAATTTTCATAATATTAAAATTTAAGGATTAAAATTGTTAATGTCAAACAAAAGACAAAATTTCAAATAACCCATAAAATTAATTTCATGAAATTTTTAAATTATGAAATACATTCTGAAAAATACTTTTACGCTATAAGTATTATCAAAGTACAATCACAATTACAATTGACCATAAAATCAATCTTTAGAATTCAGATTTAGAATTGACTCTAAAACCAAAAATCATTCATTTTTGAATTTTAGAAAACTCAGATTCGATTCTCAAGTGAAATTCGAAATTTGACACTTTAGATTTGACCTTTGGATAAAAATAACAACTTTATAAACAATTGTATGTTAACAACCCGTTAAACTAAGAAAAATGAGGTTTAAAACTCAAATAAAGCTCGATTATCAATAATAAATCAAAAGAGGATTAATGACATGAAAGAAATAAAAAAACACTTTAAAATCAATTTATAGAAGCCGATTTTAATTAATTAAATCTATTAAAATAATATTAATAATAGTTTTATCCAATAATAAACAAAAAGATAAAATATTAAATATCCAATCAATTAAATTGATAATTTAAAATAAGATAAATTTTAGAATATTAAAAGGCAAAAGTAAAAATCAAGAAATAAATTGAAAAATAATTTACATTCAACGTTATAAACAATTCTGTGTTAACAACCCAAAAAACTATACAAAACAGGACTTAAAACTAAAATAAAACCTCCAGTTTAATGATTTTTCATGAGAGGATTAACGAGGTCAAAGATTTTTAAAACTACCTTAAAATTAATTTATGAAGGTTACTTTTGATCTAAAAAATTTATATATTTTATATTTTCAATAGAAAAACTATATAATAAGAAAAGCGCTTATAAAAAGCGCTTTTCAATAGATTCTAGTGATGTTATTTTTTAACCATCTCGGCAAGAATTTCATTTTCTCGCTCCGAAGCATTTTTTGGTGGATTTGAATATAATTTCAAAATTTCGTCTTCAAACTGATTTCTTAAATTTAAATCTTCAATATCTCTTAAATTCAAAAGTGCTTTAGATCGAACATAAGTCGATTCACTTCTAAGTGACATGGTATATAATTTTTTAATATCGTCTTCTTCAAAATCTGTAGATTTCCAGTTAGAATATTTCAAAATAAATTGAGCAAATAACAATGAACCTTTATTATTGTTAATATTCTTCTTTAATGAATTTTGTAATAAAGAAAAACTAGAAACATTTTTGATACTCTCGCCTATTGCACTTTCAATTGCAATACGTTCCGGTTTAGTTTCAACTTTAAAATATTTATTAATGTCTTTTAAAGAATTATTAATGCTGTTTTCTTCTTTTTTACCTTTTTCTTCCCAGGCGTCTTTTAGTCCAACAGTTTTGTTAAATACTAATTTTGAAGCAGTTGAATCTTTATCAACAGTAAAATAACCCAAACGTTGAAACTGAAATTTATCTTCATTTTGAGCTGTTGCTAAACTTGGTTCGACAAATCCAGTAATTACTTCTAATGAATTTGGATTTACAAAATCTAAGAAATTTTTGTCTTTATAACTGTCCGGTGCTTCATCTGTAAACAAACGATCATACATACGAACTTCTACTTCAATAGCATGAGAAATAGAAACCCAATGCAATGTTCCTGATACTTTTCTTTGGCTTGCTTCTGTCCCACTTCCACTCAAAGAATCAGTATCATAAGTTACGTGAATCTCTGTAATATTCCCTTCAGAATCTTTTATAACACTTTCTCCTTTAATGATATAAGCATTTTTAAGACGTACTTCTTTACCTAAAGTCAAACGGAAAAACTTAGCCGGAGCTTCTTCAAGAAAGTCTTCTCTTTCTATATATAATTCACGAGAAAAAGGTACTTTTCTGAAACCTGCATTTTCATCTTCCTGATTATTTTCGGCTTCTAACCACTCCTCTTTTCCTTCAGGATAATTTGTAATAACCAATTTTACAGGATCTAAAACTGCCATTACACGAGGTGCAATTTTGTTTAAATCTTCACGAATACAAAACTCTAAAACTGATACACTGATCAAATTATCTCGTTTTGCAATTCCGGTTGTATTGGCAAAATTACGCAATGAAGCAGCTGTATAACCACGTCTTCTTAATCCTGAAATTGTAGACATTCTAGGATCATCCCAACCGTTAACATGCTTTTCTTTAACTAGTTGCTGTAATTTTCTTTTACTAACAACGGTATGTGATAAGTTACGTCTTGCAAATTCTCTTTGCTTTGGACGTAGTTTATTTTCTTCTAAAATCTGGTCTAAAAACCAATCGTATAATTCGCGGTGTGGCAAAAATTCAAGTGTACAGAATGAATGTGAAATTCCTTCTAAATAATCACTTTGTCCATGTGCCCAATCATACATTGGATAAATTTTCCAACTATCTCCGGTTCTATGATGTTCTTTGTGTAAAATCCTGTACATGATAGGATCACGCATCAACATATTAGTCGATTTCATGTCTATTTTTGCACGAAGAATATGAGTTCCAGCTTCAAATTCACCGTTTTTCATTCTTTCGAATAAACCTAAATTCTCTTCAACAGAACGATTTCTATACGGACTATCTGTTCCAATTGTAGATGGAGTTCCTTTTTGAATGGCCATATCTTCAGAAGACTGACTATCAACATATGCTTTATCTTTTTTAATTAATAAAACTGCCCAATCATACAATTGTTGAAAATAATCTGAAGCATAACGTTCTTCTGACCAGGTATAACCTAACCATTCAACATCTTTTTTAATGGCGTCTACAAATTCCTGTTCTTCTTTTTCAGGGTTTGTATCATCAAAACGTAAATTCACAGGAGATTGATAATCAATTCCTAAACCAAAATTTAATGCAATAGAACTTGCATGACCAATATGTAAATAACCATTTGGTTCTGGTGGAAAACGAAAATGAAGCTTGCTTTGCGAAAGACCTGATTTAAGATCTTCTTCTATGATTTGTTCAATAAAATTGAGTGATTTTTCTTCTGATGCCATTATTTTATAGTAATTTTAGCAAAGATAAAAAAAAGGTTTCAGGTTTCAGGTTTAAAGTTACTTAACTGGCGTTAAACCTGAAACTTTAAACTTGAAACTAAATTTATTACTATTTTTGCATAAATATTGAAAGTTATGAGACAATTAACTGTTACAATTCCAGACGATTTCTACGAAACTTTTGTTAGTTTTTTTAAACATATTCCAGATGTTTCTATCGACGAAAATACTGCGAATGAAGTTCCGTTATGGCAGCAAGAAATGGTTTTAGAACGCATGAAAAATGCTAAACCAGAAGATTATATTGATGCTGATGTTGCTTTAGAAAATTTAAAAAATAAATATGGTTTTTAAAGTTTTAATAGTAAAAAGAGCCGATTTAGAAATTGAAGAGGCTCTTCAATACTATGAAAATATTAGAAAAGGTTTGGGAGAAAAATTTCTTTTAGATTACAAAGACCATTTGAAAACGCTTTACAAATTTCCTCTTTTTGAGGAAAAATACAATGTTGTTCGTACTTTACCCTTAAAGAAATTTCCTTACACTATTCACTTTACAGTTAATGAATTAGAAAAAATTGTTTCTATTCAAGCCGTAACTTGCAACTATCAAGATCCGAATATTACAAGAATAAAATTATAAAAATGGGAGTTATTAAACTAAAAAACATTCGTACTTTTTCCTACCACGGATGCATGATTGAAGAAGGAAAAATTGGATCTGACTATACAGTTGATCTGAAAATTAAAACCAATTTGCAAAAATCAGCTGACACAGATCATCTTGCAGACACGGTTGATTATGTACATTTGAACAAAATTGTGACGGAAGAAATGGCAATTCGTTCGCATTTATTAGAGCATGTTGCCAAAAGAATCAATATTCGCGTACTTGCTGAAATAAAAACTGCAGAAAAAACTACCGTTTGGGTTTCTAAAATAAATCCTCCTATTGGTGGTGATGTTGAATCAGTTACTATAAAAATGACGGAAGTTAGAAAGTAATTCTTTCAAATAAAATATTTATTTTTTAAAATACTTCATTTTAAACTTTTGAAATTTAAAGATTTTAGTTACTTTTGCCATCCGTTCAACTACGGCGTCGTGGCCGAGCGGCTAGGCTGGGCTCTGCAAAAGCTCCTACTCCGGTTCGAATCCGGACGATGCCTCAAAAAGAGATACAGAAATGTATCTCTTTTTTTATGCTTAATTTTTAGAAAAAATTAGATTAAAGATTACGTTCGAATCCGGAAGATAAACCAAAAACATCAAAGAAATGTATCTCTTTTTTTATGTTTAATTTTTAGAAAAAATTAGATTAAAGATTATGTTCGAATCCGGAAGATGCTCCAAAAACCTCAAAGAAATGTATCGCTTTTTTTATGCTTAATTTTTAGAAAAAATTAGATTAAAGGTTATTAGATATTCCGACGAAAGTACCCCACGATTCCGCGACAATGGTCGCCACTTATTCCGACGCAAAGTACGCCAGTCAAATCGTCCTTTATCATCACTTAGTAAAGATGATAT
>NZ_JAMZNK010000026.1 GCF_027980145.1 Flavobacterium azizsancarii
TAAAAAGCCTTATGATTACACCCAAAAGATACAAAAAAAAGAGTAGAAAACTTTTAGCTTCTACTCCTTTAATTAACAATTATTCCTGAAAAGGACTTTTTCAGTGCCCTCCTGTAATAGTAGACGCCTTCTTTCTTTTACTTTATATGGGTATAATTACATAGCATCAGAATAGATACTTAATTTTCCGTTGTTTAAAATTGAATTTATAATTTTAAAATACTCTTTCTTAGTAGACAAATTAACATCTATTGCGATACTGGAATTATCATAAGGTTCATATTTTTTGATGTTTGATACCGAAAATAATCCTATTGTTGGGGTCTGAACTGAACTTGCCAAATGCATGATACCACTATCAGCTCCTATAAATAAATCGGCACTGGCGATTATAGCTCCAATTTCACGAATGTCTTTACTATAAAATGTAGGGGCTTTAAAGCCAATTTGCGAAACATTTTCTACAGGCAATATTTCAATGATATTATAATTTTGATATTCATCTTTGAGTTGTGCATAAAAATTCTCCCACCACTCTTCTGACAAACATTTTTCTCCGGTTGCATACGTAAATATGCAAATTGTTCTCTTAGTATTGTGTACGATACTATTTATAATATTCTTGCCATTAATAATTTCAGCCGACGATAATTTAAGATCGAGCGGAGCTACTATTTTATTACTTTTTGGAAATCGGAGTTTGGTTAAATAATATCGGAAGTTGTAAACGGGGTATTTCGCGATATGGTCGTAATCATTTTTTACATTTTGAGATTCCTCAGCAGAGTCTCCGTAAAATTTATATTTAGCATTAGAGAATTGAACTGCTAAACGTCCTGAAGAAGAGTTTTGATCTACGTTGATCGCAATATCATATTTTTGTCTTTTTATTGAAATCCATACATTAAGATATTTCAATAAATTTTTGAATGGCTTTTTGGGCAGGTCGATTATTTTATCAATATTATCATAGTTCTCGAAAATAATTGGAGCTAATGTTCCCTTAACAAACAAATCGACTTTACAATTTGGAAATATTTCTGTGACTTCCTGAACGAGTGGTGTAATCAATAATAAGTTTCCTAATCTTCCGTTTGGCCTGCAAATCAAAATTCTTTTAATATCGGTTTTATCAACTAAAATGATATCTTCTTGTGAACTTGCTTTTCCAATATTCTTAGTAAGATTGCGCATTAAGCTACGCCTGAAAACATTTATTTTTTTTAAGATACCCATCCTGATAAATAATTTAAGATTATTAAATCTTCCTTTAAATTTTAAAAAAATTAAAAAATTGAACTAGCTCAAAACTAGCTTCTTTTATTTTTTAAAATTAAATTCTTTCAATAAGCAATTATTACAAAATTGTAATCAAATGTATCAACATTCACATCTTCAACTACTTAAATGAGATTTAAAAATACAAAAACTATATCATAAACAAAAGAATATTAGACAGTTAGGCAATAACAATAGACGACTGCCCCATAAACCTAGACGTTAATTGTAACAACATATCCTTCTGAACTTCGAACATTAAAAACAGTTCCGTCTTCAAAAATTAAGTACTGACCTTTGATTCCTGTTAATTTTCCCTGAAAAGACGGAGTCTTATCCAAGTTTAAACTTGCCACTTTTGCCGGATAATTTAACACCGGATAATGCAGCTCATATAAGTCATTTTTTTGCGAGTAGAAATATTCCTTGGCTTCATCCGGAATTAAACTTTCTACTTTTACTTTTTCAGCAAGTAAGTCAAAACTGCCGCTTGTATTTTGGAGCATCTTTCTCCAATTGGTTTTATCTGTATAATGATCTTTTAGAGCCACCTCAGTAATTCCCGCCAAATATCGATTAGGAACCTCTACAATTGCAATGGCTTGTGTTGCTCCCTGATCGATCCAACGTGTTGGAACCTGAGTTTTACGTGTTACACCTACCTTTACTTCACTAGCCAAAGCCAGATATACAACATGAGGCTGCAATTGTACCTTTTGCTCATATTCAAGATCACGATCAGCAATTCCTAAATGAGCTGTACTCAATTCAGGTCTCATAATCCAGTCACCAACAGCGGGACTTGAATAGAAACAATCATAACAAAATCCCTGGCGGAATATCTTTTTCTTCTTATGACAATTTAAACATTCATATCCTGCAAAATTAATCTCAATCTCTTTGTTCAAAAGTTGGTTCATGTTGAGAAAACTATCTTCGAAAACCAAATAATATTGAATTGGGTTTCCTATTTCAGTTTGCATTTTTGTAAGTACGCCTTGGTATGTCATTATATTTTAGATTGCTGATTTTAGATTACAGATTCTTACATGGGTTGCGAATTCTAATTTTAGAATTCAATAGTATTAAGAATCTTTAGTAAAAATAGAATGGTTTTTTTTACAAAAAAACACTATTTTTGATACAACGGCAAAGTTAGTATTTGTCGATCGATATTCAAATTTTATATTTTTTGATTTTCGCTTTAATCGTAAATCTAAAATCTAAAATAAGCAATCTAAAATCTAAAATTTACCCATGCCGTTATCAATAATCAACTCGTTTGCCTCTTGGGTCCTGAAACAAAGGATACATCAAATAGAACTTTTTCTAAAATATCCCAATGAAGTCCAGGAAGAACTATTGCATAATTTATTGACGGCGTCTGAGAATACGGTTATAGGACGACAATATGGTTTTGAATCGATAACATCGTATGCAACTTTTGCTGAAAGAGTTCCTATTGCGACTTATGAGGAATTACAGCCTTTGATCGAGCGTACGCGTCAGGGAGAACAAGGCGTTTTTTGGGAAACTCCTATAAAATGGTTTGCCAAATCTAGCGGAACTACAAATGCCAAAAGTAAATTTATTCCGGTAAGTACTGAGGCGCTGGAAGATTGCCACTATAAAGGAAGTAAAGATTTGCTTTGTTTGTACTTGAATAACAATGAAGATTCTGAATTGTTTTTAGGAAAAAGTCTTCGCCTGGGCGGAAGCTCTCAGATTTACGAAAACAACAATACTTTTTTTGGAGATTTATCTGCTATTTTAATTGAGAATATGCCTATTTGGGCTGAATTTAGCAGTACACCAAGCAATAAAACTTCGTTAATGAGCGAATGGGAAGCTAAAATCGCTGCCATTATAAACGAAACAAAAAACGAAAATGTAACCAGCTTTGCAGGGGTTCCGTCCTGGATGTTGGTTTTAATGAATAAGGTTTTAGAAAATACAGGGAAGCAAAGTTTATTGGAACTCTGGCCCAATCTGGAAGTTTACTTTCATGGAGGCGTGAGTTTTTCTCCTTATAAAGAACAATACAAAAAAATATTACCTAGCAAGGATTTTAAATATTACGAAATATACAATGCATCAGAAGGTTTCTTTGCCATTCAGGATCTGAATAATTCGAGTGATTTGTTGTTGATGCTGGATTACGGAATATTCTATGAATTTATTTCAATGGATACTTTCGGAACTCCTAATCAAAAAGTGATTCGTCTGGCCGATGTTGAATTGGATAAAAACTACGCGATTGTTATTACGACTAATTCAGGATTGTGGCGTTATTTGATTGGTGACACGGTTCGTTTTACATCTTTAAATCCTTATAGAATTCGAGTTACCGGAAGAACAAAACATCATATTAATGTTTTTGGGGAAGAATTAATGGTCGAAAATACGGATCAGGCGATTGCTAAAGCTTGTCAGCTTACCCAAACAGAAGTTATCGATTATACGGTTGCTCCTATTTTTATGCAGGACAAAGAAAAAGGCGCTCACGAATGGATGATCGAATTCAAGAAAAAACCTGCTGATGTTGGTCTTTTCCAGAAAGTTCTGGATGAAACGTTGCAGACTTTAAACTCTGATTACGAAGCAAAACGCCAGAACAATATGACATTGAATCCTCTGGTGATTAATGTCGCTCGTGAAAACTTATTTTATGACTGGCTAAAGGAACGTGATAAATTAGGAGGACAGCATAAAATCCCGAGACTCTCGAATCAAAGGGATTATTTGGAGCAGTTGAAGGAGATGTAAATCTTTTATGTTGCCACGAATTTCACAAATTTTCACGAATTATATATTGCCGGCGCAAGCTCGCGAATGTATAATGTTGCTTTGAATAGCCACTAGCTTCAGCTAGTGATACAAAACACACCTACCATTGGCTTTAGCCAAACTCTTTTGTACCCAATAATTTGGCTAAAGCCTAATTCATTTATATTAATTTCCCTCCAGCTAAAGCATTAGACTATTCAAAACAAAACTTCACGTTGGCGCGAGCGCGATGTCATTAAGCTAAGTACTTTAGAAAATAAATCAATCTCGCAAAGGCGTTAAGACGTAAAATTTAAGCACAATATGTCATTTCTCCTCCGTCGAAATGACAAAAAACTCTAAATTCTGTTTTCTACATCATATCAATATTTCTATTAATTCAGAATAAAACCACTTATAAAAATTAAAGTTTAATTAATACTTCAATCCCACTAAACCGCATGAGGGATAGAAGTGGAAATCCTTTTGTGCCGGTCCCGAGGCTTCGGGAGGCACAAAAGATTAAAACAGATAGCCCGACCCGCCTTTTTCGGCGGGACATGCCCATAAAAAAACCTTAGCTTTATTGAAAAACTAAGGTCTAATTTATTTTGATTGTCGAGTTACTTGCGAAGATTCTTCGTTCCTCAGAATGACAAACTGTATGTTTATGAGACACGTTACATCATATCAATATATCTGTCGTGATATCCTAATAAATATAAAACTCCGTCAAGTCCTAAACTTGAAATTGAGGTTGAGGCACTTTCTTTTACTTTTGGTTTTGCGTGAAAAGCGATTCCTAATCCGGCTAAATTTAGCATTGGCAGATCGTTTGCTCCGTCACCAACTGCAATAGTTTGGTTGATGTGAATTCCTTCTTTTTCGGCGATGGCTTTTAGGTATTCGGCTTTCTTTTGACCGTCTACGATTTCGCCTAAATATTTACCGGTTAACTTACCGTCTTTTATTTCTAACTGATTGGCATGAACATAATCGATACCCAATTCTTTTTGCAGATATTCTCCAAAATAGGTGAATCCTCCGGAAAGAATTGCGGTTTTGTATCCGTAATATTTTAAGGCTTTCATCAAACGATGTGCTCCTTTTGTAATTGGCAAATTGATGGCAACATTTTGCAAAACATCTTCGCTTAAACCTTCTAACAAAGCCATACGCTGTTTGAAACTTTCGTTGAAATCTATTTCGCCATTCATGGCAGATTCTGTAATGGCACGAACTTGTGCTCCTACTCCGTTTAGTTCTGCCAGTTCGTCGATAACTTCAGTCTGGATTAAAGTAGAATCCATATCAAAACACACCAAACGACGGTTTCGTCTGTAAATATTATCTTCCTGGAACGAAATATCAACATTCAGGGTTCTTGAAATCTCCATGAAACTTGCTGTCATGATGATCTTGTTTACAATCTCACCCGTCACGGACAATTGTATGCAAGAACGCGGATATTCTTCTTTTTCTACAATAGATGTTCTTCCTGTTAGTCTTATAATAGAATCGATATTCAGGTTTTGATCTGACATTATTTTAGTTACGGCTGCCAATTGTGAAGCTGCCAGTTTTTCGCCTAAAATATTGATGATGTAACGTTGTTTTGATTGTGATTTTACCCATGTTTCGTAGTCTTCTACAGAAATAGGAATAAATTTAACCTTAACGCCCAATTCATAAGCTTTGAACAATAAGTCTTTTAAAACTGGCCCTGAACTTGAACCGGCTTCGATCTCGAACAAAATTCCCAGAGAAAGTGTGTCATGAATATCAGCCTGACCAATATCCAGAATATTGGCATCATAAGTTGCCAAAACGGCTGTTAAACCTGCTGTCACTCCTATTTTATCATGTCCTGAGACTTTTAATAAAATAATCTCTTTACCTTCTATTGCCATTTTATCTATTGATTTTAAGAAGCGACAAAAATCGGCAATCTAATTTTGATAAAAAAGGATATTGTTTGTTTTTTTGAAAAGAAAAAGCACATAAGAATGTGCTTTTTGAAATAATTTAACAATTATGTTCTGCTATTAAAATAACGTAACTTTTTAGTTGTCTCGAATTAGAAATAATTCATAAAAAGAGGAACTAAATTAATATTGATACTATTTTTTCTTCGCGAATTAAATCATTGTAATTCGTGAATTCGCTGCAAAAAATTATTTCTAAGATTATTTCATAGGTTCTGATTCATCAAAATTTACCATCCAGCTTACGCCGAATTTATCTTTGAACATTCCGAAATATGCTCCCCAGAATGTTTTATTCATTGGCATATAAATTGTTCCGTTTGCCGAAAGTCCATTGAAAATCCTATCTGCTTCATCTGTGCTTTCGACATTGATAGATACTGAAAAGTTACCTCCAAGAATGACATCTCCGGATTGTTGATTACTATCACTTCCCATTAAAATGGTATTTCCAATGGGTAGTGAAACATGCATTATTCTGTTTGCATCTTTATCTGAGACTTCCGGACAGCTTCCGCTTTCGTCTGCGGGCATGTCTTTAAATTTTCCGATATACGGAAATTCACCTCCAAAAACTGATTTGTAAAACAGAAATGCTTCTTCGCAATTTCCGTTAAAAATTAAATAAGGGTTTACTGATGTTGCCATGATATTTTTCTTTATTGTTTTGTTATATTCTTTTCTCTATTCTCTTTATTCTTTTCTCTATTCTCTTTCTTCATGATCCATAAATAAAACATTCCAGCGATGACCGTCTAAATCTGCAAAACCGCAACCGTACATCCAACCCTGACTATCGGCCGGAGGCGCAAAGACAGTTCCGCCCGCTTCTTGTACTTTCTTTGCCAATTCATCCACTTCTGAAATACTTTCGGCATCAATCGAAATCAAAACTTCTGAACTTGATTGTGTATCTGTTAATTTGTTTTGCGAAAAACCGGCAAATAACGATTCTTCAAAAAGCATCACCACAAATTTCCCTTCACCAACGACCATGCAAGTCGAGCTTGGCGTGTCGTGTTCTTCATTAAAAGAGAATCCTATTTTCGAAAAAAAAGCTTTTGATTTTGCCACCTCTTTTACCGGCAAATTCAGCCAAATTTGTTTTGTCATATTTGTTGCTTTTAGATTATTTTTTTTAACCCTATAAGTGATGTAAGATAATTTAAGTTGGGCTAATTTATTTTGCTCGCAAAGACCCGAAGTCGCAAAGTTTTTTAAGTAATTTCTATTTTTTTAAAAGAACTAAAAACCTTTGCTTCTTTGTCTTTTTGAACCTTAAGAAAAACTAATTCTGCTCAACATAACTTTTAAAATTATTCATGATTGCCTGCCATCCTCCGCGTTGCATTTCTTCCGGGTTTTGTGTTTCAGGATCAAATCTTTGGGTGACTTCTACTCCATTTGGGGTTGCTTCAAAATCAATTTTTACTTTTCTCCCATCTTCTAATACATATTCAATTGTTTTGTTTTTTTCTATTAAGGTGTATTCTCCTCCAAAATCAAAACTCATACTGCTATCTTTTGCAGCCATAGTCGATTTGAATTTTCCGCCTTCTCTTAAATCATTTTCAGCATAAGGTGTGTGCCATTCCGGAGATGCAAAACTCCATTTTGTAATATGTTCCGGCAATGTCCAAAATTCCCAAACTTTATCTATTGATGCATTAATCGTGCTTTGTACTGTTATCATTGTATTTATTTTTATTTCTTCAAATTAATTTTTCTGCTGCTATTAGACGCTTTCAACATATTTTTTAAAATTATCAATAACTGTCTGACACCACTCTTTCTGCATACTTTCGGGATCTTCTTTTGTTGGCTCAAAAGTTTCTGTAATTTTTACTTTATTTTCATTTATTTCAAAATTCACTTTTCCTGTTCTGTTGTCGAATAGTTTATATTCTATTAAAGATAAGTTCTCAACTTTAGTATATATCCCTTCAAAATCAAAACTTAGACTTGTGTCTTTTTTATTCATTTTGTATTTGAATTTCCCTCCTACTTTCAAGTCACTTTCTACATATGATGTATACCAATCGTCTATAGCAATATTCCAGTTTTGAATATGTTCTGGCAACGTCCAGTATTTCCAGACTTCATCTATCGATGCATTTATAGTATTTTGTACCGTTATCATATTCTATATAATTAACTCATTTCCGGGATCTCACTTTCATTCATATAGAAAACTTCCCAATGGTGTCCGTCTAAATCCAGAAAAGTTCGATGATACATCCAGCCATAATCTTGTGTTTTCATATATTCTGATCCGCCGGCTTTAATGACTTTCTCCATCATTTCATCGACTTTGTCACGTGCTTCGAGTGAAACTGAGATAATAACTTCACTTGTTGTAGCTGTGTTACAAATTTGTTTATTGGTAAAAGTTTGATAAAACTCTTCGGTTAAAAGCATTGCATTTATATTTTTACCAATAACCAAACAGGTTCCTTTTTCATTTGTGAATTTTGGATTGAATGAGAAACCCAGTTGAGTGAAGAATGCAATTGACTTATTTAAATCTTTTACAGCAAGATTCAAGAAAATTTTTGTTTCCATTTTTATATAAATTTACAAATTATTTAAAGCAAATTTAAAATATTACAGCAAGCTTAATGATACATTAGAAGTCATCTTTAGGGTCATTTAAGACAAAATAATTACTTTTGTGTACAACGTAACTTTGCAAAAACCACAAAATCATGAGTAAGAAAGTAGGTTTAATTGTACCTCACGACTATAAATTATTGAGTATCGCAGCAATTTTAGAAGTTTTCGAAACTGCCAATAAGCTTTCTAAAGGTGACAAAAAATCTTTTGAAATTATGTTATTTCAATCTTCGGAACAAATTAATGAAAAGCTTTTGTTTGGATATGAAGTAAATTCGATTGAAACTTCAGATGAAATGCTGGACTTAATTTTAATCCCTGCTTTTACCACTGATAATATGAATGAAATGATTGCTAAAAACAGGCTTTTCATTCCGTGGTTAAAAAAACAGCACCAATCCGGTGCCGAATTAGCAAGCTTTTGTACCGGTGCGTTTTTGTTTGCTGCTTCAGGATTATTAAACGAAAAATTAGCCACAACACATGTAGATGCCTGTAGTGCTTTTACAAAAGCATTCCCGTTAGTCAAATTAAAACCTGAAGAAACTTTAACGGCTGACGGTAGTTTATATACCAGCGGTGGCTCTACCTCAACATTTCATTTATTGATTTTACTGGTTCAGAAATATTGCGGAAACGAGATTGCTGTTCAGATTGCCAAAATTTTCTCAATAGATTTAAACCGATACAAACAGAGTTATTTCAGCACATTCAGACCCAATCATTTGCATAATGATACGCTGGTTGCCATGTTACAGCAAAAAATAGAAAATCAATATAGTACGATCGAAAAACTGGAAGAAATCACAAAAGATATCCCAACGAGTGCCAGAAATATGACACGAAGATTTAAACAAGTAACGGGAATTCCGCCAATTGAATATTTGCAGAATATTAGGGTTGAAAGTTCTAAAAAATACCTGGAACAAACCCAACTTTCAATTTCTGAGATCATTGAGAAAACGGGGTACAATGATCCAAAAGCATTTAGAAAAGTATTTTTTAAAATGGTGGGAATGAAACCTATTGAATATAGAGAAAAATTCAGGGTACAATAATTTTTTTGAGGAGCAGAAAAAAATCATTTTCAAAACACCAGTTGTCCTGCTCTCCACTATATCTTTTGCTGTGAACCACACAGCAAAAGGATGCCGTTTCGATCAGGGCTATACGAGAAATTTCATTTTCATAAAAAGTTCAGGTAGAAAAGCTGAAACTACGTTTAAGACTTAATAATCCACATTAAAACTTTTTTATTTTCCTGCAAAAGCTTATCAATTTCTTTCATACTTTCATTAGAAACTGCAGGACAGCCCCAACCTTCCGGAGTTCCTTTAGGATAGACTTCATCATTTGAAATGGCTTCCCAGGAATGCAATACTATTGCACGGCTTCTGGCCTTTGAGTTTGTTTTTTCTTTTCCCTGCAAAACATAATTTACTTTTATCCCCCACTGACTTACGCCACGGTCCAAAACAACAAATTTACCTATCGAAGAACAATGAGAATCAAATTCATTACTTATTGACGCATTCTCTTTCGACATTGTTGCGCCCCATTTATTATCGCCACAACCATGACTGACTATATACGATTTGAGAATTTTATTCTCATTAAAGTCATAAACAAAAAATCTTTTTAATCCGGAATGCATTCCTAAATCAATCAGGAAAAATTTATCCTGATTTAGGTTGTTGCGTTTACAATAGAGTTGTGCTTCATTATAATATATGCTGTAATCAATATCTTTAATCTCACTGCGAGGTTTTTCCCTGGCTATTTTTTCTGCCGTTTTTTCTACGTTAAAAACATTTACCTCCTGAACATCTTTCTTTTTATTACACGATAGTAATAGTGCCAAACTTATTACTGGTATTATTTTTTTCATGCTGACAATTTACATAAAAATATAGAAATGAAAATGGCATAAAAAAACCTGCTCAAATAAATGGAGGGCACTGAAAAAGTAACCGTTTATCAAAAGAGGCTGTTTTCAAATATGAAAACAGCTTCTTTTTCTTTGATATCCTCGGATAGGTGACGGAGAACACTTTCGTACAGACGATTCTCAGAGCCTCTATTTTACTTATAAAATTACCTTTTTAACTTTAAAGGACTTTTTCAGTGCCCTCAATAAATGAACAGGCCTTTTTTATAAAATTCGACAAAGTTTGAACTTTGATAAAGTCCTTTCAAGATTTAAGAAGCAATTTCCATGCGCTTCAATAAATTTTTATTCAAAGTATGTTTTGCATAATCCTGATCGATTGTCAAAACTTTATCGTCTGAACTTGGTAATTCGTACATAGCATCTGTTAGGATAGCTTCGCATAAAGAACGTAATCCACGAGCTCCTAATTTGTATTCTAAAGCTTTATCTACAATAAAGTCAAGGACTTCATACGTAATGGTGAATTTACTTGATTATCAAAACAGTTTTCAGCTATCTTTTTTTTGTATAGCAGACACATAGAATTATAACAGTTCTTACTGTCTGTAGGCAGGTCATTTTCTTATACTTAATCTAAATTCACTTTGACAATTACATCACCTGAACTATTATTTGTTTGGTTAATTTCAAACACAATTTCATTTTCAGAGATCTTAAAAAGGCGATGTCTTTGTAACATATATTTTTTAATGTCATAATTTTTAAAGTCCTTATTATTAAATATTTCTCCTCCATTTACACTACCATCTGAATCCGAAATTTTCACAACACTCATATATTCATCATGACCACCAAATGCAGCATCGGGATTTTTATCTAAAGGCAAATTGATGTTATGAATATCGTCTACAAAAATAAAATAGTAATTATTATTTGAATTTACATACCAAGAAGATTTTACATCTACTTCTTTTTTAGGAATTTTATTCAACCAGACAACATTCCCATTAGTTTTTACTTTGGAAACTATTAGATCCATATAAAAATCAATATCACGCCCATTTGGAGGTGCATAAGTGTATTTTTGCTCACCAATAAAAACAAAATCCCCATTTTCGCATATATATACATTTTTTAAGAACACTTTGTATAACCCATTACTTTCTCCCTTTGTGTGGGGCTTATCAATATTTTTTTGCTCCTTTTCACTACGATATTTTTTTAAGACATCTAAAGTAAATTCACTGAAAACCTTATCATAGATTTTTCCCTCAGGAGAAATCTTAAAGCCAACATATCCATCCGTATCCATCACATCAGAAGATCCATCACTGTATGTGCCTCCACAAACCATAAGATTTTTTGGAGTTACAAACAGGCTTAAATTATTGATTACATTCTCGTTATCTTCAATTTTTACAGCATTTATTGTTTTACCTTCAAACTTTATACTACAAATTTCATAATGAAAATTTGCAACAAGATCTTTCTTATTCTTTTTATCATTACGGCTATCATCGTGAAATACTTTTGCTACCCAATAAAAATCACCATTATTATCTAATCTAAAATTACTGCAATTAACTTTATTTTCATTATAAGGTAGTGCAATTTCACTTGCGGAAATTTGATTTAAATTTTCATCAAATACTTTTACACCAATAATCTGACTAGACTTTTTATTCTCAGGATTTTTTATATAATTAACTGCAATACTTTTTTCATTGCTAGATTCTGTTAAGTTAAAATATAAAAAATCGCTATTATAACCTGACACTTTACCATCTACTTGCAACAATAACTTAGGTGCGCCAACGAATTCACATTTATCAAAATCAATTTCCGCACTAAAAACTTGTTCTTTTTTGGCATCTCCATCCCAAGAAGAATAAAAAACAAAATACCTATTATTAAGTTTTATACAGTTCACAAGAAAGTAATTTTTAGCAAAAAACTTTTCAAATCTGTTTTCTTTTATCACTGTCAGTTTTTCAGAATCAATTTTCTTGACCATAATCACTCCATCATAAAAGTTACATGATAAAATTTCCTTCCCATTTGAAAAAGCAAAACTACTTCCTCCTAATGAATTATATAAAGCACCTGAATTTTTACCTGACTTAAAAGGTTCACTTATTTTTTTTGTATATTTTTTCGGGGTGTTGTCTTGAGCAAAAGCTGTTAGACAAGTTAAACAGATACTTAGAAAGTATAATTTTATTTTGAATTTCATTTTGATTTAGGTTATTATTAGTGGTTAAAGTTTATTGTTGAATTTTGACGTAAATTAACTGGAAATTTCTTAAATATTTACTTATAGAACAAAAAAAATCTGCTCCTTTGACAGAGCAGATTTTATAAAATATCTTTTTACTGATAATCTAAGAAGCAATTTCCATTCGCTTCAATAAATTTTTATTCAAAGTATGTTTTGCATAATCCTGATCGATTGTCAAAACTTTATCATCTGAACTTGGTAATTCATACATCGCATCTGTTAGGATTGCTTCGCATAACGAACGTAATCCACGAGCTCCTAATTTGTATTCTAAAGCTTTATCTACAATAAAATCCAATGCTTCGTCAGTAATATTAAATTCAACATCATCCATTAAGAATAATTTTTGATATTGTTTGATTAAAGCATTTTTAGGTTGTGTCAAAATTGCACGCAAAGTTTCTCTGTCAAGAGGATCCATATGTGTCAAAACTGGTAAACGACCGATAATTTCAGGAATCAAACCAAAGTCTTTGATATCTTTTGGAATGATATATTGCAATAAATTGTCTTTATCGATATTATCTACATTTTTCGAAGTTGAATATCCAACTGCCTGACGGTTCAAACGTTTAGAAATAATACGTTCTACACCATCAAAAGCACCACCTGCAATAAACAGGATATTTTGGGTATTTACCTCAACAAATTTCTGGTCCGGATGTTTACGTCCTCCTTTTGGCGGCACATTTACAACTGTTCCTTCTAATAATTTCAATAATGCTTGTTGTACACCTTCACCAGAAACGTCACGTGTTATGGATGGATTATCGCTCTTACGGGCAATTTTATCAATTTCATCAATAAATACGATTCCTCTTTCGGCTTTGGTTACATCATAATCTGCAGCTTGTAGTAAACGTGTCAAAATACTTTCGACATCTTCACCCACATAACCTGCTTCTGTAAGTACGGTTGCATCAACGATAGCCAAAGGAACGTCTAACATTTTTGCGATAGTTTTTGCTACCAATGTTTTTCCGGTTCCGGTTTGACCTACCATAATGATGTTACTTTTTTCAATCTCTACTTCGTCGTCTAATTGCTGTTGCATTAAACGCTTGTAGTGATTGTAAACCGCAACTGACATTACTTTTTTAGTCTGATCCTGACCAATAACATATTGATCTAAGAAAGCTCTGATTTCTTTTGGTTTCTTTAAAATTAAGTCGCCAACAAGTTTAGCACTTCCACTTGATTTTAATTCTTCTAATACAATTCCGTGTGCTTGTTCAATACACTTATCACAGATGTGTGCATTAATACCTGCAATCAATAAATTGGTTTCTGGCTTTTTTCTTCCACAAAACGAACATTCTAATACTACTTTAGCCATTCTTCTTTAGTTACATAAGTCGCAAAGTTACTAAGTTTCTGATATTTACCAATAAATCCTCAAAAACTTAGCAACCTATTAACTTTTTATTTTTGTTTCAAGTTTAAAAAAATGGTTTCAAGTTTCAGGTTTCAAGTTAACAACAGTAAACTTGAAACCTGAAACTTTGAAACAAAATAAACCTTTTTTTAGCTTCTTCTCAATACTTCGTCGATCATTCCGTATTCTTTTGCTTCGTCAGCTTTCATCCAGTAATCACGCTCACTGTCTTTGTGCACTTTGTCAAAAGATTGTCCTGAATGCTGAGAAATGATGTTGTATAATTCATCTTTTAATTTCAACATTTCACGCAAGTTGATTTCCATATCTGTTGCAACACCTTGTGCTCCTCCTGATGGTTGGTGAATCATAACTCTTGAATGTGGCAAAGCCGAACGTTTTCCTGCTGCTCCTGCACATAATAATACAGCTCCCATTGAGGCTGCCATACCTGTACAAATTGTCGCTACGTCTGGTTTGATGTATTGCATGGTATCATAAATTCCTAATCCTGCGTAAACGCTTCCTCCAGGTGAATTTAGATAAATTTGAATGTCTTTTGAAGCATCAGCACTTTCTAAGAATAATAACTGCGCCTGAACGATATTAGCGATTTGATCATCGATACCTGTTCCTAAAAAGATAATTCTGTCCATCATTAATCTAGAAAAAACGTCTAATTGAGAAATATTCAACTGGCGTTCTTCAATAATATATGGAGTCATATTTGTTGGATTCATTGCTGCTACGATTTTGTCGTAGTACATTGCATTTACTCCTTGGTGCTTTGTAGCAAATTTTTTGAATTCTTTACCGTAGTTCATATTTAAGTGTTCTAAGTTTTACGTAATATCTGTTTATACTCTTCATCAAAGGTTGTACCTCTTTCTAAAGGATGTCAATTTGTCTTATTTTTTGTTTTAAAAATTTCAGGTTTCAAGTTTAAGGTTGCTCCACGTGCGTTTCAAATAAAAACTTGAAACCTGAAACAAAAAGTAAAAAACTTGAAACAAAAAAATGAGCGCCAGGAAAAAAATCTCCTGACGCTCAAATATACTTATTTTTTTAGAAATTATTCTCCGTAAGACGCAGCAATAAATTCTTCGTAAGTTACTTCTTTAGTTACCGGATTTGCTTTTTCTTTAAACACTTCTAACAATTTTTCAGCAACAACTTGCTCAGAAAGTCTTTTCACTTCTTCCTGGTTAGATAAAACTCTAGCCACGATTCCTTGAACTTCTTCGTCAGTTGGATTTGTTTGTCCAAATTGAGCCATTTGTTGTTTGATAGCGTTTGTTGTAAAAGCTTTCAAATCTTCAAATGTAATTTGGATATTACTTTGTGCCATTGCTTTTCCTTCGATCAATTGAAAACGTAATCCTTTTTCAGATCTTGCGTATTCAACTTCAGCTTCTTCCGGAGAAAGTTTTTTCTCTCCAACAGTTTGTAACCATTTTTTAAGAAATTCAGCCGGTAAATCAAATTTTGTATTTTCGATAAGGAAATCCTGAACGTCTAATAATAATTTTTGATCTGCTTGCTGCGCGAATTGAGCTTCAGCATCTTCTTTAATTTTAGCTTTCAAATCTTCTAATGAAGCTACTTTTCCTTCACCAAAAAGTTTATCAAATAACTCTTGGTTTAATTCAGCTAATTCAGCACCGTTGATTGCTTCGATAGTAAAGTTTACTTCAACATCTAAACCATGAACATCATCATGACCTACTTTTAAGTAATCCATTAATTGGTGATCATCTGCAAATAAACCTTTTGTGCTTACTGTAACAACATCTCCAACTTTTTTACCAATGAATTTATCAGCAGCAGTTTTATTGAATGTAGATAATGAAATTGTAGTTGTATTGCTGATTCCTTTTTCTTCGTTAGAGAAAGTTCCTGTCAAATCAGAATCTGCAGATACCACTTCTTGTGGAATTGCTTTTCCAAATTGTTTTTGGATACGCTCTACTTGTCCGTCGATTAATTTATCATCAGCAGTAACGATATATTTTACGATATCATTTTTAGCTTCTAAATCAATTTCGAAGTTAGGTACTAAACCAATTTCGTATTCGAAAGTTAGTTCTTCAGCATCCCAATCAAAGTTTTCGTTTTCTTTTGCAAGAGGAGTTCCTAAAAGATTTAATCTTTCAGATTGAACAAAACGCTCTAAAGCCAAATCAACAACTTTTTGAACTTCTTCTTGCTTAATTGATTTTCCGTATTGTTTTTCAACAAGGTCTTTAGGAACTTGTCCTTTTCTAAAACCTTTAACGGTAGCCAAAGGCATTTTTTCGTTTATTCTTTTTGCTACCTGACCTTTATAATCCATGTGAACAACTGTCATTACGATTGTTTCATTCACAGCGTTTATTGCTACTCTTTTAATATCCATCTTCTTCTTTAATTTACATAATAAAATTGGGTTGCAAAATTATAAAATTTTTGCAACCCAACCAAGTTTTTAATCTATTGTATTTGAAGACGTTTAAAACACGCTTTCAATATTTATTTTATTTGTCGTCGCCAAGTATTTTATAAGTAATAGACTGAAGGATAGACAATATAACACTAAACAGCAATGCGGTCCAGAATGAATCGACTTTGAAACCTCCGACAATGTTGGTACACAATAAAATAATAATCGCATTAATCACCAGCAAAAACAAACCTAAAGTTATAAAGGTTACAGGTAATGTCAGGATAACCAATATTGGTTTTATAAAAAGATTCAGTAATCCTAAAACAACCGCAACAATTACTGCCGTACCAAAACTAGCAACATGTACCCCAGTTAAAAAATTAGCGATTAACAACACCAAAGCTGCAGTAACAAGGAGTCTAAGTAATATTTTCATGATTATTGATTTAAAGTTTTAATAAAAGTAAGGAAATTTATATTATTTTTTTACCACAGATTAAAAAGATTAGAAGGGATTTTCAAATCTGTGAAAATCTTTTAATCTGTGGCTATAAAAAATTGAACTTATTTATTGCTTCAAAAACTCAGTTGTTAATTCAAAAAACATTTTAGGGTTTTCGGCATGAAGCCAATGTCCGGCATTTGGAATTGTCTCGAACTTCACGTTTGGAAAATATTGACGTATACTATCAAAATCAGAATCCTGAATATATCCTGAATTTCCTCCACGAATAAATAAAGTAGGTTTATCAAAAGCTAAGCCATCCGGTAAAGCTTTTCCAATTGCTTCTAAGTTATTATTAAAGACTGAAAGATTAAACCTAAAAGCCAATTGTCCCGGTTCCTGCCAATACAAGTTCTTTAATAAAAATTGTCGTGTTCCAAAATCGGGAACATATTGTGATAAAACTTCTTCGACATCATTTCGGCTTGGTTTTACAGAAAAATCAATTGCATTTAATCCTGCCAAAATATCCTGATGATGCTGTTTGTAAAATTTAGGTCCAATATCTGCCACAATCAATTTATCTACAATCTCAGGATGAGTAGTTGCAAAAAGCATGGCTACTTTCCCTCCCATCGAATGCCCAAGAATATCTATTTTATCTAAATGATTCGCCTGACAATATTCGAAAACATCCTGTACCATGGCTTCATAACTCCATTCGTCTGAATGAAAACTACGGCCGTGATTTCGTAAATCTAAAATATGAACTTGAAATCCGGCCTCTACGTATTGTCCTGCCAAAGTTTTCCAGTTATCAGACATTCCCAAAAATCCGTGCATGATGATGAACGGCTTTCCTTCGCCTTCTATTTTTGAGTATAACATTTATATTATGGTTTTAAAACTAATGACAAAGGTAAAAAAGTTCTATATTAATCTGTAAATTAATAAAGTCCACACTCTGGATTTTAGTTGTTTTATTAGAAAAAAGTTTACAAAATACGGTTTCCCGTAAAGAAAGAACAAATATAAAAACTACTTTGCGCCTTCTTAAAATCAAAACGTTTTTTTTGATTAATTATTTAATTTAAACTTTAACCATGATTAAAAAATTCCTTTTATGCGCGGTAGTTCTTTCGCAATTTGCCATCTCTTGTTCAAGCGATGACAACACAGACCCTACTAAGGATCCTACAACAGAAGAGCCCAAAGAACCAGTAAAAGACCCAACTCTTGCTGAACAAATTGCAGAACTTGTTAAAAAACCATATTCAACTTTAACTCCGGCACAGCAAAAACTAAAACTTGAAGCTGAAGCTAATGAAATGCTAGTTCAACTGGACAAATCAAAAAGCTCTAGTGCTCTTAAAGCAATAGAAAATTTACATAGATTATTAGTTATCAATCCTGTTGATATTTTTAACGGAAAAAATGGTAATGAAATAGAAGATATTTTGAATGTTTCTGATGTTTATGGCATTTATACCTGGAATAATTCCGGAAAAATATGGGCTAAAACAGCCTCAACTTCTGAATTAAAATTTATCTTCCCTGCTAAAGAATCAGAAACATCAAACAGCGCAATACTTTCTGCCAAAAGTGTATCTTCTACTGTAAAAATAAAATTTACAGATACAGACGGAAGTTATATTTATGATGAAAAAACCGATAATTACATTCATAAAGAATCAATATATGATCAAATCTTTTTACCTTCATCGGCAGATGCAGTTTTAACAATTAATAACGCTCAGGCTGCAGTTTTTACTCAGACAGCCAGTTATTCTAATGGAAAAGAAGTTCCAAACGAATTTGCGTATAAAATGACTTTAAACGACGGATATGCCTGGGAAATGAGTGGTAAAAAAGGCGCTGAAAACACCTCAAAAGCTGTTTTTTCTTATAATGGAAAAATCTTACTTGACTTTAATGGCGGAAGCAATTCTAATATTGATGGCCTAATGGGTAGTGAGGCCCTTATACAATATAGAGGTAAAGCGAATGGATTAATCAATTTAATGGACAATTTTGTGATTGTAGCAGATATGGATTTAGCTACTGAAGCGGCTGATAAAGTAGCTTTAGAAAAAAGCTTGGTACGTCCTACGCCACTATATGATAATAACAACCCTAATAATGACTACAAGGCATATCACACTGCCTTAAATGTATACGAAAAAAAGCAATCTGAAGGCTTGGCCGCAATTTCTAATAAAAACTTAAAACTAATCTTAGTTTCTAAAAAAGACGGAACTAAAATAGCTGATATTGTTCAACATTCAGAAAAAAGCGGAGACGATTATATTTATAGATTACCAGTTTGGAATGCAGAATACAAATACTGGACATACAGTGAGAAAGGGGAAGAATTCAATCAACCTTATCTTGAAGAAGTATACTACTTAAAATTCAACGACAACACTGAAGTAGCTATGAGCGTTTATTTCTCAGAAGGATTTGAAAAATTGTCAACCAAATTCACTGATTTCGCAGCATCTTTTAAAAAATAAACAGCAATTAAAATTTTACTTAAAGCCGATTTGAAACAATTCAAATCGGCTTTATTTTGTAGGAGGTGTTTTAACAGTTAAAGTACTCTGACCATATCCTGCCCAAATACCAATTCCGCCTTTAATATTCGATTTTAAACTTGTATTTGATGGATAAATTGGATTCTTGCTGTTTACGATTTCGTTTTGCCAGCTGTTCCAGAAATCCAAGGCGTCTTTGTTTTGGGTTCTTAATTTTACATGAATCAAATCCCCATCTGCAAAATAAGGTGTAAATTTAGTTTTAGGAAAAAGCAAAATCCCACGATTAACCTGTACGGTAACTGAAGATTCTTTAAAATTTTTATCATCCAGATTACCATAAAATACAGGCACAAAAACAGGCTCTTCTTTGTCTATTTTTGTAGCAATCTGGTAATAGTTTTTTTCATTTACGGGATCATCAAATTTTACAAAAATATATCCAGTTGTATCTGCAGCATTCTTTTTTATATACTCGGCACTTTTAAGTTTTACTGATTTTGGAATTGTTGTTACGGCTTGAACAACACGATTTAAATATTCTATTTTAATGGAGTATTCTTTTCCCGCCTCACCCATTAGAGTTGATCCAAAATACACAAACGGTGGCACTCTGTTTTTGTCATTTTTAACTCTTAAAACCTCAGATGTCTCACCATCAGAAATAGTGATTTTTGCAGAACGAATAACATGATTCAAAACATTTGTAGAATCTATAGCATCTGTAACAGGAATACTGCTTGACAATAAAACCTGGGCATAATCACCTTCTTCAATCCATCCTTCGACTACAATTTTAGATTCAATACTTTTTTCGCTAAAATCATCTTTAGAACAACTTACAGCAACGAGAGTAAAAAGAAATAATATATATTTTTTCATTGTTTAAAATTTAAACCTCCAGCTTATTGAAGGCAGAATGCGGTACAAGACCTTTTTTTCCTGTTTTACAATTACAGTATTTTTATCATTATTGACTTTAACATCTAAAATCACATAAATTGGATTATCAATATTGAAAGTATTGTAAATCGAGAAATTCAAGGCGCTCTCTTTTTTATTTGTTTTTACGAAGAAATAATTAACAGAAAGATCTGTCCTGATATAATTAGGCATTTGTGCATTATTATATTCTGAATATTCTTTGACGGGATTATTGTTGATAAAATACCAGGAAGTGGGCATCGTAAATCGATTTCCTGAACTGAATATCTGAGTAATACCAAAATTCCATTTTGGATTTAAATCATACATCCCAACCACTGAAAGATTATGACGTCTGTCGTATTTTGCAAAATAAGTTTTCCCATTGTTGAGTTCATCAAAGTTTCGATCAGACCAACTCAGCGTATAACTTAACCAACCTGTAAATTTTCCGTTGTTTTTGCGCAACATCATTTCTAATCCGCACGCTTTCCCTTTTCCAACTAATAGATCATTCTTTAAAGTTGTGATTTCGTTAAACTGCGTTATTCCATACGGATATTCAAGTAAATTTTTCATCGAACGATAAAACCCTCCTAAAGATGAAGAAATATTCTTCGAAATATTTTGATTTGAACCAATCGAAAACTCATCTGAAGATTGCGGTTTTATTCCCTCTGAACTGGCAATCCAGAAATCAGTCGGAATCCCGACGCTCGAAGTAGTTATTAAACTCAAATATTGATATTGCCTGTTGTAAGATCCGTAAAAAGAATACTTTTCGTTTGCGATATAATTTAGTAAAACACGTGGCTGAAAATGTAAATACGAATCATTAGAACCTGAAGTATAGTAATTAATCCTAAGCCCTAACTCAGCATTTAAACGATTCGTAAGTTTTGGTTTTATGGTAGTAAAAACCGCAGCTTCATCAGCATTTATTATATTATTTTGAGTTGTATTATTATCGGTCAGATTTTCAATATTTACTTTTTGAGGCTGTAAATTATGATGTACATACTGCACTCCCGATTCTACAGGAACGCTTTTTATCGAGTAACGAAAGGCATTATTAAATCCAAAATCTTTGACATACGATGAAACACCAAATTCGATTGTGGCTTGTTCCATATTCAATTCATTAGAATATTTACTAAAATAAACAGAGTTACTCATACTTATTTTAGGCGAAAATGTAGTTGCTAATGTTGGGGAAACCGTAAAATTACTCCATTTTAAATCTGTTTTCAAAGCCAGATTACTGTCCTTTATTCTTAATACGTCTCCGCTAATAAAGGCATCTACAGAAAGTAAATTATTTTTAGAAATCTGAGAAATAAAGGTCATATTCCCATCAGAAAAACCATATTTCATATCCTGAACATCTTTATTATTTGAACCCGAATTTAATAATGGCGCTACAACTTCATCGATATAAGTTTTTCTTCCGGAGATATAAAAACCCGTTTTATCATTTACAGGAATAGCAAGGGTAAGTTGCGAAGCTAAAATCCCAATATTTCCCTGAATACCCAATTCAGACGGTATTTTTTTGTTGGGAACTAAAAGTGTTGTTGAACTTAAACGTCCGCCATATTTAGCATTCGAACTTGATTTATCAAATTCTACACCTTTAATATGGTCTGTATTGTAAAAAGGAAAAATACCTAATAAATGTGACATACCATATATAGGAGTGCCGTCGTATAATATGGCATTATGTCCGGGATCTCCACCTCGTACATACAAATATCCGTTTGCATCTCCTGAATTCTGAACCCCTGGCGTGAGTTGTAAAAGTTTAATGATATCTGTGGTTCCTAAAACTGTGGGAACAGAGGACAATTCTTTTAAATTGAACGATAGTCTTCCTCCTGACAAATTAGTAAAACCGCTTTTTTTATCATTGGATATTATGACTTCTTTTAAAAGTGAAATGTCTTTTTCCAGTACAATTGAAATTAAAGTGTCTTTTACAAAATCAAGATGAATTGATTTTGCAAGATACCCAATTTGATTAATCGTTATTTTGACCTGACCTAAAGGGATGTTTTCTGAGAAGCTACCCAGAATATCAGATATTGCGTAGTAGTGTTGATTGTTCACATCTAAAGAAATACTGGCACCAAGAAGGCTTTCGTTTTCAGAAGATTGTATGTTTCCTGTTATAGTGGCTTTAGATTGCGCAAATACAGTAGAAAAACAGAATAAAAAAAAGAATAAAATTGGTTTTGACACTTGATTTTAATAAGAAAAGTGCGAAAGTAAACAATTAAAAATCAATTCTTAGAGGAAGTAAATATTTTTATTTATTGTTTAAAATTCATGCCCCGAAAACTCATTATTATTACCTGAATGCCGCATGAGGTATAGAAGGCAATGTTATTAAGTTAAGCTTTTTTTAAGGACAATTATGGCTAAAAAAATTCGCACAAAGTCGCAGAGTCGCAAAGAAAACAGATGTAAACTTGGCGGCTCTGCGACTCCGCGCGAGATCCATTCGGCAAAAGCATTATAGATTTTCCTTAACTTAATGACATTGAGCTTCGGGACTGCGGGTCATGCCCTATTCATTTTTATTTTTACTTCAGCTTATTCAAATACATATTCACCACATTATCCAAACCAAGATAAAGTGCTTCTGCAATTAATGCATGACCAATAGAAACCTCCAGCAATCCTGGAATATTTTGTTTAAAAAACTGAATATTATCTAAACTCAAATCATGTCCGGCATTAATTCCTAACTCTAATTCATTAGCCAATTCTGCAGCTTTCACATACGGATCGATTCCATTTTTATTTCCTAAATCATATTGATGTGCAAAAGCCTCCGTATACAATTCGATACGATCTGTTCCTGTTTTTTTAGCGCCTTCGATAATATCTAAAACCGGATCAACAAAAATTGAAGTTCTGATTCCGTTACGTTGAAATTCCTGAATCACTTCGGTCAGATAAGACTGATTTTTTATAGTATCCCAACCAGCAGAAGAAGTAATAGCCCCAATTGCATCCGGAACTAATGTTACTTGGGTTGGCTTGCATTCTAAAACCAAATCAATAAAATTATGTTGTGGATTTCCTTCAATATTATATTCGGTATAAACAATTGCTTTTAGATCGCGTGCATCCTGATAACGAATATGACGCTCATCCGGACGTGGATGAATTGTGATTCCTTGTCCCCCAAATTTCTGAATATCGGCCGCCACTTTTAGTAAATCCGGAACATTTCCTCCTCGTGCATTTCTAAGGGTTGCAATTTTATTGATATTTACACTTAACTTTGTCATATAAATAGATAATTAATTCTAGTAACACTATATTTGTTACGACAAAAATACAAAGTAAAACGTAGCAGTTTTTGCTATTTTTTGATTATTTTGCATCAAATATCCTTAAGAGATTTATGACAGAAATTACAAACTATATCACCAATGATTTCAGAGCGATAGATAGCCAGGAAACGATAGCATCGGTTCAGGACTTTTTTGCCGATTTGAATTTTTCGCATTTTCCGGTTTTGGAAAACGGAATTTTCATTGGAAGCATTGCTTCAGATGATGTTGAAACTTTTGACACTGACAAAAAAGTTATTGATTACAAATATACTCTCGAACGTTTTTTTGCCCGAAAATCAATGATGTGGCTAGATGTTTTAGAAGTTTTTGCTAAGAACCATACCAATGTAGTTTCGGTTCTTGACGAAAACAATGCTTACATTGGATATTATGAAATGGAAGATATCATGAAGTTTTTTCAGGAAACTCCATTTTTGAAAGAACAAGGCGGCATAATTATCGTTCAGAAAGGTCTTTTAGATTATTCGATGGGTCAGGTAACTCAGATTGTAGAAAGTAACAACGGAAAAATCCTTGGCTGTTTTGTTTCTGAAGCTGATCTTGAAAATGTTCAGATCACCATAAAGATCGGTATTGGACCAATGAATGAAATTATCCAGACTTATAGAAGATATGGTTATGAGATTATTTCAGAACATCAGGAAGACGCTTATATCAACAGCTTAAAAGAGCGTTCAGATTATTTAGACAAATACCTTAATATATAATACAATTAGAAAATATGCCAATTAGAAAATTAGATAATTTCTTAATTTTATCTAATTTACACATTTTGTAATTTTCTAATTGAAACATTGACACATTATCTAATTGACACATTATCTAATTTTAAAAAATGAAAGTAGCCATTTACGGACAATATTATCAAAATAGTACAGAGCCTATTATTAAAGATATTTTTATATTTTTCAATTCAAATAATGTTGAAATGGTTATTGAAGAGAACTTTTTAAAAATGCTTTATGAAAAGCAACTTATCACAAAGGAATACAAAACTTTTTCAGCAAGTACTTCTTTAGATGATAGTTTTGTAATGTTGATTAGTATTGGTGGTGACGGAACTATTTTAAGAGCTGCTACTTTAGTCCGAAATTCCGGAGTACCAATTTTAGGAATCAACGCTGGAAGATTAGGATTTCTGGCAACTGTACCTAAAGAAAGTATTGATAATTTTTTGCAGTTTGTAATTGATAAAAACTACACTATTTCTGAAAGAACCTTACTCAGTTTAAGTTGCGATCCTAAAAATGACGCTATCGAAGAAGATCTTAATTTTGCCATGAACGAAGTTACAGTAAGCAGAAAAGATACTACTTCGATGATTACGGTAGACACTTATTTGAATAATGAATATTTGAATTCGTACTGGGCAGATGGATTAATAATCTCTACACCAACTGGCTCAACAGGATATTCTTTAAGCTGTGGCGGACCAATATTAACCCCAAATGTAGAAAGTTTGGTTATTACGCCCATTGCACCACATAATCTAAACGCACGTCCGCTTGTTATTCCGGATAATACCGAGATAAAGCTTCGTGTTTCAGGAAGAGAAGATCAATATTTAGTTTCGCTGGATTCCAGAATTGCTTCGGTAAGAAATGAATCTGTATTAACAATTACCAAAACAAATTTTAAAATAAAGATGATAGAAATTCCAGGTGAAACTTTCTTGAAAACGTTACGAAACAAATTACTTTGGGGAGAAGATAAGAGAAATTAAGTCCTTTTATGATTCCTTACTATACGATAATACTACTTTTTCCCGTTCTGCATGTATCGAATCATCATTAAATGTCTCAAAATCATATTACAAATTGAAAAAAAAGCACATTTAACTAAAGGAACGTTGATTCGTATTGATAATTATTATATTTGCACGCAATTTTTAATTAAATGAAGAAAATTTTTAATTTATTGTTATGCTTTTTTCCCTTTATTACACTAAACGCTCAGATTAATGAGATTGGTGTTTTTTTAGGCGGAAGCAACTTTGTTGGTGACGTAGGAAATACAACTTATATTGCTCCTGAAAAACTAGCCTTTGGTATCTTGTATAAATGGAATAAAAGCCCGCGTCATTCGTATCGCTTCTCTTATACACAATCAACTCTTACAGGAAACGATCTCGATTCAGATGAATCGGGAAGAAACCAACGAGGTTATAGTTTTAAAAATACCGTAAAAGAGCTTTCTGCGGGTTTAGAGTTTAATTTCTTTGATTTTAATCTTCATGATTATCATCCAAAAATTACTCCTTATATATATTCAGGTTTGAGCTACTTTATGTACGATGAATTATATGTAACAGGAGGACAAACAAAAAAAGACAAAAGTTCAGGATCATTTGCCATACCAATGATATTGGGAATCAAATCGAATATAGCACCTAGTTGGGTTTTAGCTGCCGAAGTTGGTCTTCGCTATACTTTTACAGATAATATTGACGGAAGTAATCCGAGTAATGGCAATTATAAGCAATTGCATTTTGGAAATTTAAATAATAATGACTGGTATGTGTTTTCAGGAATCACTTTAACCTATACCTTTGGAGAAAAACCTTGCTATTGCGCAGAATAATAAAATGAATTTACTAGACTCTATAGATCAAACAAACTTACCCAAACATCTGGCCATTATTATGGACGGAAATGGACGTTGGGCAAAACAACAAGGTTTTTTAAGAGCATTTGGTCACGAGAACGGAACAAAATCTGTAAAAAAAACAATTACTACTTGTGCTAAACTTGGCATCGAGTATTTAACGCTATATGCTTTTTCTACAGAAAACTGGAATCGTCCAAAACTTGAAGTCGAAGCATTAATGAGAATTTTAATCAATTCATTAAAAAAAGAGCTTGGTACTTTACAAGAAAACAATATCAAACTTAATGCAATTGGAAACCTTGACAAATTACCAAAATCAGCTCAAAAAGAGCTGCTGGATGTAATTGACAAAACAAAAAATAACACACGTCTTACGCTAACTCTTGCTTTAAGTTACGGATCAAGAGAAGAATTGGTAAATGCCGTGAGAATCATCAGTGATAAAGTTAAAAATAATATAATTTCAATAGACAGTATTGACGATTCAATTATAAATGAGCATCTTTACACGCAAAATTTACCTGACGTAGATTTATTAATACGAACAAGTGGAGAACATAGAATAAGTAATTTTTTGCTGTGGCAAATTGCCTATGCAGAATTATATTTTACTAATGTCTTGTGGCCAGACTTTAAAGATCAAGATTTATATGAGGCTATTATTAGTTATCAAAAAAGAGAACGTAGATTTGGAAAAACCAGTGAACAAATTAAATAATATTTTAGTGTTACAAAAAAGAGTACAAATAGTCCTTACCCTACTTCTTTTGGGTAGTTTTTCACAAATAAAAGCACAAGAAAGAGTTCCTTTTGATCAGGGAAAAAAATATATTCTTGCTAAAGTTTCTGTTGTTGGTAAAATAAGCTTCAATGAACAAACTGTAGTTACCTTTTCAGGCCTTCAAAAAGGACAGGAAATAACTGTACCCGGAGAAGAAATAAGTGGTGCTATCAAAAAATTAGGTAAACTTGGCCTATTTGATGAAATATCCTTTTATGTAAATAAAATAGACAATGACAGTATCTATCTGGATCTGAATATTGTTGAACTTCCTAAACTAAATGAAGTAAAATTTGTTGGTATTAAGAAAAACAAAATCGAAGGATTAATTAAGGACAACAATTTGACCAAAAACAAAATTGTAAACGAAAACTTAGTTACGACTACCAAAAATTACATAGAAAACAAATACAAAAAAGACGGTTTTTATAACACCAAAGTTACTATTACAAATACTCCTGACACCATTAATGGGCATCATGTAAATATGCTTGTTCGGGTAGACAAAGGTGATAAAGTAAAAATTAGCAGTATCGACTTCATTGGCAACAAGCAACTTAGCAGTAACCAATTAAGATCTGCGATGAAAGATACTAAGCAAAAAAATGTACTCCGCATTTTAAAATCTTCAAAATTTATTCCTGAAAAATACAAAACTGACTTAGAGAAGGTTGTAGCTTCTTATAAAGAAAAAGGATATCGTGATGCACGAATTATTTATGATTCTGTTACTTATAACAAGAAGAAGAATATGCTTGCCATCAAAATTAAAATGGAAGAAGGAAACAAATACTACTTTGGTAATATTAAATTCTTAGGAAATACTGTTTATTCTGATCAGCTGTTAAATCGTTATTTAGGAATCAAAAAAGGGGAAACTTATAATGGTGTTTTACTTGAAAAACGTATTGCTGACAAAACAAAACCTGACGCAGAAGACATTACAAACTTATACCAAAACAATGGTTATTTGTTCTCTAACATCAATGCTGTAGAGGTAAAAACGGTAAACGATACTATCGATTTTGAAATTAGAGTTACAGAAGGTCCTATCGCTTACTTCAACAAAATATCTGTAGTAGGAAACGATAAAACCAATGACCACGTTATATACCGTGAACTTAGAACTAAACCGGGAGAAAAGTACAGTAAAGAACAATTGGTTAGAACTATTCGTGAAATTGGACAATTAGGATTCTTTGATCCTGAAGCTATTGATCCAAAATTCAAAAATGTAGATGCTGCAGCAGGAACTGTTGATATTGAATATCACGTTGTAGAAAAAGGATCAAGCCAGGTTGAACTTCAAGGAGGTTACGGTGGTGGAGGTTTCATTGGAACCTTAGGATTATCTTTCAACAACTTCTCGGCAAGAAACATATTCAACAAGGAATCTTATAAACCATTACCAATGGGAGATGGTCAAAAAGTAGCACTTCGTTTACAAGGAAGTACTTATTTCCAGACGTATAGTTTATCATTCTCAGAACCATGGTTTGGAGGAAAAAAACCAGTACAATTTAGTTCATCTATCTCGTATAGTAAGCAGTTCTTAAACAACTATGCTACAAGAACTGTAGATAAAAGCAAGAGTTTTAACATCCTGACATTACAAGTTGGTTTAGCAAAACGTCTTACTGTGCCGGATGATTATTTTGTATTATCACAATCTGTGAGTTACCAACATTATGATTTAAATAACTATAATACAGGTTTATTTACCTTTGGTAACGGAGCGTCAAGAAACTTAGCGTATACAATTGGACTTTCAAGAAGTAATAAAGGGGTTAACCCAATATTCCCGACATACGGTTCTGATTTTAGTGTTTCTGCAAAACTTACACCTCCATATTCATTATTTAATGGAGTTAAATACGGAGACTTACAAAATCAAAAAGAATACAAATCACAATATACGGGAGCTCCAACTTCAGGAGTAGATGGTAAACCACTTAACACTGGAGACTACGTTAAAACGGAAACTATCAACGGACAATCAGGTACTGTAAGTGTTGGATCTGATTATGCAAGTGCAGATACTGATCAGGGGAAAGTCGATCAAAAGAAATACAATTGGTTAGAATATTATAAAATTAAATTTAAAGCAGACTGGTATACTAAACTATATGGTAAATTAGTTCTAAGAACATTAACTGAATTTGGTTTCTTAGGTGCTTATGACCAGGCAAGAGGTGATGTACCATTTGAGCGTTTCTATTTAGGAGGAGACGGAATGGCTATGTACTCAATGGATGGTAGAGAAACTATTGGATTAAGAGGTTATGAAAATAATTCCCTAACCCCTGTAAATTCAAGAAATGAGCAAATTGGAGCAACTATTTATAATAAGTTCTCTATGGAATTACGTTACCCAATTACATTAAAATCATCTGCATCTATTTATGCGTTGGCTTTCTTAGAAGCTGGATCATCATATCCAACCTTTAAAGATTATAACCCTTTTGACCTTTACCGCTCTGCTGGTGTTGGTTTACGTGTATTCATGCCTGCATTTGGATTATTAGGTATTGACTGGGGTTACGGTTTCGATCCTCAACCAGGAGAAACAAAAGCACACGGTAAAGAAATTCACTTTATCATTGGACAACAATTTTAGTAGAATTTTTAATACATTTGTTTAAAAATTTAAAATATACTAATGTTATGAGAAAGCAATTTTTATTTATGTTTTTGGCCGTGATTGTTGTAAATACAAGTAACGCTCAGACTAGAACGACAAGGATTGGTTACATTGACATGGAGTATATTTTAGAGAATGTCTCTGATTATAAAGAAGCAAAATCTCAGTTGGAGCTTAAAGCCCAAAAGTGGAAACAAGAAATAGAAGCTAAAAAACTAGACATTACAACTCTTAAAGAAGGTCTAAAAGCAGAAAGAGCTTTACTTACTAAAGAGCTTATTGATGAAAGGGAAACAGAGATTAAATTTCTTGAAGATGAAATGTTGACTTATCAGGAAAAGCAATTTGGAGCTAATGGAAATTTAATGCATCAAAAAGCTTCGTTGGCAAAACCAATACAAGATCAGGTTTTTACTGCTGTTCAGGATATTGCTGAAGCTAAAAATTATGATTTTATCTTTGACAAATCATCTGATCTGACAATGCTTTTCAGTAACAAAAGATTTGACATAAGCGATCAGGTAATACGTGTTTTAAACAGAACTGATAAGAGAGAGCAACTGACTAAAAAACAATTGAAAGATCAGGAAGCTAAAGAAAGTATCGAAAATGCCATTGATGAAAATCCGGCATTACAGGACAGACAAAAAGCACTAGAAGAGAAAAGAACGGCCAGAGAGAAATTAATTGAGGACAGACGATTAGAACAGGAAGCCAAGAAAAAAGAATACGACGACAGAAGGAAAGCAATTGCAGCAGAAAGGGAAGCTAAAAAAAATGGCACGGTTTCTGAACCAGCCAAAACAGATGCAACTAAAACTGACGCAACAGCAAAACCTGCTGCCACATCTACTGAAACAACAACCGCTGATCCGGCAGTAAATAAAGCTGAAGAAAGACAAAAACTTTATGAACAGCGTAAAAAAGAGTTAGAAGAAAGAAGAAAGAAAATTTTAGAAGAACGCGAAGCGGCTAAAAAAGCAAAAGAGGCCGAAACACAAAAAGCAAATACGACCAATAATTAATTAATATTTTAAAAATGATGAAACAAATCAAAACTTTACTAATTGCTGCACTACTAATTTTAGGAGCAAGTAACACAATGAACGCACAAGCTAAGGTAGCTCATGTTGATGTTAGCGAGATCATGTCGAAAATGCCTGCAATGCTGGATGCACAAAATCAACTACAAAAATTAAGTGGTACATACGATGCTGAATACAAAAAAATGGTTGACGAATACCAAGTAAAAATCAAAAAGTATGAAGGTGAAGCTGCAACTGTAACTGATGCTGTAAACGGAGAACGTTCTAAAGAAGTTCAGGACATGCAAAAAAGAATCGTTGATTACAGAGACAACGCTCAAAAAGAATTACAACAAAAAGAAACTGACATCGTAAAACCATTAATGGAAAAAGTAAGAGCTTCTATCTCAAAAGTTGGAAAAGCTAAAGGTTTCCAATATGTATTAGATGGTTCTACTCTTTTATTAGCTGATGGTCCAAACATTACTGCTGATGTAAAAAAAGATTTAGGATTCTAAAAAACAGTTTCCTTAAAATAAAAAAAACTGCTTAAACTTTCAAAAGTTTTAAGCAGTTTTTTTTTACATTAAATTAAAACTAAAAAACCGAAAAATTCGCACATTTCACGTAAATTGGAATATAGATTTATTTCAAAAAACACTAAATTTGCATTATGACGAATAACAATCCTATAGGCGTTTTTGATTCCGGTATTGGAGGAACTTCCATTTGGAATGCCATTCATAACTTACTTCCAAACGAAAAAACTATTTACCTTGCCGATAGTAAAAATGCTCCTTACGGTCAGAGAACCAAAGAAGAGATTGTTGCGTTAAGCAAAAAGAATGTTGATTTTTTACTGGACATGAATTGCAAACTGATCGTTATCGCCTGTAATACTGCCACAACAAATGCAATTCTGGAACTTCGTGCTGATTATGATATTCCGTTTATAGGAATTGAACCTGCAATAAAGCCTGCCGCTAATAATTCGAAAACACAAGTTATTGGCATTTTAGCCACAAAAGGAACACTGAATAGTGAGCTATTTAATAAGACAGCAGAAATGTTTCAAAACACCAAAATAATTGAACAAGTTGGCTATGGACTTGTTCAGCTTATTGAAGATGGTAATCTGAATTCGCCAGAAATGACGCAATTATTAGAATCCTATTTGCAACCCATGATCGATGCTAATATTGATTATCTTGTTTTAGGGTGCAGCCACTACCCCTACTTAATCCCTCAGATTAAAAAAATCCTGCCGGAGCATATTCATATTATAGATTCCGGAGAGGCTGTAGCAAGACAGACTCAGAATATTTTGCGTGAAAAAGTTGGTTTTACAGACCAGCAAAAAAGTGATCCTGTATTTTATGTCAATTCGAATCCTGAAGTTTTAAAATCAATCTTAGGTTATAAATATCCTGTAATCGAAAAAGACTTTTAGATATTAGGTGTCCTAGTCTATTTTTCGTTTGATGAACCAAATCCCATCCAATGATAAATTAAGTGATATTTTATGATAATTTTCTTTGATCAAATTATCCGAAACCCTTCCTTTTTGTCCGTATGAATATGAAATATGCAAAGCCGAATACGTATTATCTATTGGCAAGGTAAGTCCAACAGAAATCGCTGCGTTATTCACCCTTTTTCCGTCAACCTCAAGATAGCCGGTATCAAAATTCACACCTGTTGCATATTGAACCCTATCCCAATATTTTCGAATATTCTTTTTACTACTATATGTAAATCCAAGTGCAAATCGATCCTGGTTCACAAAATTTCCATATAATTCAGATTGATTACTATCACTCCATAAACTCTTCTCATAATCCAGTGTCATATTCAAATTGTTTTTAAAGCGCTTACTAATCCCAACACCCATTTCTAAAGGCATATAATAATCATCTGTATCAGAAGCCACATTAGACTCTACGGTTGTTACGACCTCATCAGTAATTGTTTGAACCGTTTGAACTTTAGCCGCCTTAATTTGAGTTGGAAGCTTAAATGTTGTCGCAATAGTAAATGTAGAATCAATTTTATACTGTGCTCCTAATGTCGCTCTTACACCATTATAAGTTGTCTTTTTTTGAATACTGGTAATAGAATTCATTATCAAAAAATGTCTATCATCAGTGGTATTTCCAAACAACACAGCTGCGGATGCTCCTACAGCTAATTTTTTCCCGAATCGGTATCCGTATGAAAAATCAAAATTATTTAATCCTCCTGAACCTACGGCAGTTAAATAATAAAAATCCTGACTATTTTCTATTGGTAATTTTAAATTAGAAATTTTAAATGCAGCACTTGAATACGGTCGAAGCGAAACACTAAATCCGGAATTTTTAGTAACCGGAAAAGCAAGAGCAATATGTGAGAATTGAAAGTTATTACGGCTTTCACTTTTTGAACCACTTTCGTAAGTTGTTGAAATCGCTTTTCCACCAATATCAAACATAAAGTGATTTTGGGGCAAATAGCCCAAAGATGCCGGATTTAGATTATTTATAAAAGTATCTGAAGGTAAAGCCATTCCTGAGGAACCAATTGAAGGAATTACTCCAAAATCAGCATCATAGACACTACCAACTCCGTATAATGAATAAGGAGAACTTGAAATACTTTGAGAAAATGAAGTTAGCGACATCAAAATGGCGCCACCTAAATATGCTATTTTACTTTTCATTTAATAGGAGATGTAATAAATTTTAATTTGGATTTTATTGTTCTCATGTTTCTGATCTCCTAAAACAACGCGGTTTACGGATTTAGAAAGCCCCGGTAATGTTAGAATGAGAGAAGATCTGGAATCAGATTGCTTCAGCATTTCTTTCTGTAAAAAAGCACCAATTGGAATTGTATAACCAACATTCTCATTAAACTCATCACTTTTTTTATTCAGAGTACCAAAAATCGTTTTGCCCGCAGAATTTACTAATGAGGCACTAATTCTATTTAAATTATCGCCTACATAAACCTGTAGGGAATCTGCTAGAGGATATTTTTGCGAATAGGTATTATTAACGGCTCTCAGGAATATCTGAGCATCTACAATTGCTCCGTTTGCTGAAATATGTTTGAGCTGTTTAATATTGGGGAAATCAATCCTGCAGGCTACTCCTGTTCCTGACTGAATAAATCCCTGCCGGTTTGTTAATGAGCTTGACAACTTACCAGTCGAAATAGGTAAGTTTTCAAGTAAGGTTCCGGTTTTATCTGATGAAATTGAATTGAATTGCTTTCCGGCATCCAGAATCGTAAAATCTATAATAAAAGGAACTTCTTCTGCCCCTGCCTGATACTTTGAATAATACATTCGTATCTTACTTGTTGCAACATGAAAACCCGTAACGCTGGATGAATTAGATGTTGATGGCACCAAAACCAAACCCTTTAGATACTCAGTAAAAGTATCAAAGTCTGTAATTTCTTTTTTCTTTAATTTCTGAAAAAGTGCCGCACCAAACACATCACTCATTTTAATATTAATAGAGTCTTTTTCGGTTGGCCTTGGCTTGTATGAAATTGTTCCGAGGCTTTCATCACTATAACTTAAAGTCGAATTATTATAAAAACTATAATCATCAGTATTGGGTCTTACCCGTTGAGTCACTCGATGAATATCGAACGTTTGCACCTTTGTAGTATCACCATAATAATAGTTATCATATTTTAGAATCATTGCAATCGAATCAAAAACATAATTGGTCGTTTCTGTATCAGATCCACTACTTTTTAACAGATATGATTCTCCTGATAATTGAAAATAGCTGTTCGATTTTACCTTCCCATAAATTGGATCTTCATAATTCCCAATCAAAATTCGATTTTGATTCGAAGTAACAAGAGAATCAAAATTAATCGTAGACATTTCGACTGTCAGGGTATCAATTAAAATAACTTTATTACCAACAGCCAGATAATCAGATCCAACAACAAATTCGCCGGCATCAGCATCTGTTCCGCATGAAATTGCGGTCACAGCCAAAAACATCATCAATATAAACTTGTGCATAATCAATTTTTTGAACAAATATAAAATGCACTCTTCTGCACTACACTATAACATATACAGTCACGCCTTTTTACCCTATAAACAGCAAAAAACGATCTACAATAGATAAATGCTCCTTAATAATTCATTCAACCTTAAAAAAGGCTGTTTAGTCTATCAAAAAGTGGCATACATATATCTTCTTTTTTTTAAAACCATTACCCTCCTACTTTTGAACCAATAAACAAGTAATGAAAACAAGGTTTTTAATTTGGTCGATTTTTTTGATTTCAATTTTCAACATGAAAGCTCAGGAGAGCTTTTCAGTTAACATGAATGTAAAAACAGAACCAACTGACAAAATTGATTTTAACGAAACCAATATCGGTATATCGTTTAACAAGAAAATAGGCGTAAAAAACAAGATAACAAACACACTAGAGTATTCGAATCTGAAAGTGAATTATGAAATAGACCATTATAATAATCCGTATGAGAATTTGGATCGATTTAATCAGATTAAAAACAAGGTTGAATTTTCTCATGAAATTTCAAATGCAACAAGTCTGAATTTTTCAATTACCCCGACAGTAAATTTTCAAAGCAATTTAGACATGGATGCATTTTCAGTTTTGGGAAGTTTTGAGATTAAGCAGCGTTTAAATTCAAATACAATTATCAACATTGGGGCAGCCAGAACAACTGTTTTTGGATCTCCTAAATTCATGCCTGTTTTGTCTCTAAACTATCAAATAAGCAATGCAAGTTCTTTGATGATTGGATTTCCGGATTCAAAGATTTCATATTCTAATAATATCCGAAATAAGTTCAGTCTGAGCAATAGCTTCAATGGTAATTTTTATCATTTAGATTCTCAAAGCGATCTAAATACGAACGCCACAAAAGTTAGCTTATCACAAATGACGTCAGCGCTTGAATACGAAAGAAATGTCGACAAAAACTGGTTTCTAAATTTTAAAGCTGGGTATGATTTTAATAAAAAATACAATCTGATCGATAATGACAATCATAAAGTATATGATTTTAATACCGGTAATGGTTGTGTTTTAGGAATTGGCATCAAATACAAACAATAAATAAATTTAATACACTATGAATAATTTTAAAAAAGGAATATTATTCTCGGCATTGTTTTCCGGTCTTTTTTTTATAGGCTGCAGTAACGACAATGATGATGATGATTTAATGGGGAACTGGGTAAAAAAATCAGCATTTGACGGACCTGCCAGATCTAGTGCAACCAGTTTTGTTATTGGGGATTATGCTTATGTAGCGACAGGTTACACGGGAGATGTATATTTAAAAGATTTATGGTCATATAATTCTTCTGGAGACTATTGGGAACAAAAGGCGGATTTTTCAGGAGTTGGAAGAAGTTCTGCATCTAGTTTTACGCTTAACGAGAAAGGTTATGTTGGTCTTGGATATGATGGAACAAATAGATTGAAAGATTTTTATCAATACGATCCTACCAGTAATAGCTGGACTCAAAAAACTGATTTTGCCGGAACAGGCCGCTTTGGTGCGGTAGGTTTTCAAGCGGGAGGAAAAGCTTATTTTGGAACTGGATATGATGGGAATTACCTAAAAGATTTCTATCAATACAATGACCTGACAAACTCATGGACATTGGTAAATGGATTTGGAGGAAACAAAAGACGTAATGCTACCACTTTTGTAATTGGTGATAAAGCTTATTTAGTAACAGGAAGCAACAATGCTGTTTATCAGGAAGATTTCTGGGAATTTGATCCCGCTACTGAAGTATGGACCAGAAAACGTGACATCAATAAAAATACTGATGACGACTACACTTACAATGACGATTATGCAATCGTTCGTTCGAATGCCTCTGGTTTTTCAATGAACGGATTAGGTTATGTTGTGGGTGGAGAAAGCATAAAAACAATCTGGGAATACAATCCTGCAACGGATTTATGGGTAGAAAGAACTCCTATGGAAGGTGCTACCAGAACAGATGCTGTTGGGTTTGCAATCAATAATCGTGGTTTTTATATGCTGGGCAGAGTGGGTTCTACTTACTTTGATGATACCTGGGAATTTAAACCTCTAGAAGAGCAAAATGACAATGACAATTAACATTCAAAAACAATTCTTCTGGGGTAAAATCCAGAAGAATGTATTGCTTGCGATACTTATTTTACAATTTTTAGCCTGTGCGAAAAATGAAACTTTTAAAATCGAAGCCTTCAAAACTACGTCAGGTTGGGGTTATTCGATCGCTACAAAGAACAAAATCATCATCAAGCAGGCTATTATTCCAGTCATAAACGATAACAAAAGTTTTTCGACAGAAAGTGATGCTTTAAAAGTAGGTCATTTAGTTGTAGAGAAACTCAACAACAACATATCACCAACCATAACCAAAAATGATTTAATTTTATTAAAAATTAAATTATAAATGACACTAGACATTATCAAAAATACAAGCTCAAATAAAATTCTATTCCATAGTATCATCTGGTTATTCTTTATCCTGACTTCATTAATTGAATTTTATGAAAGTCCGTTTGCGATCAACAATGATTTTTATGTACAATGGACTACTGGAATTATTTTGTTTTATCTGAACTATTTTTATTTGGTACCTGTCTTGCTTTTAGAGAAAAAATACTGGCTTTATTTTACTTTTGTTTTTGCTGTGATCCTGCTGTTTATGATTATCAGAATTAATTATTTTATTCCTGAAATTAAGTTTGCAAGGACACGAATGATGCCGCCTCCGGAAGAACTTAAACTGTTTTTAAAAAACAAAAGATTCAAACCAATGTCGTTGGCAACAAGGCCACCTTTATTCTTTAAAATTGGCCCTTCATTTTTCTATATTTTAATTATTACCATAAGTGCCGTTATTAGAACGCTTACAGAGTTTTATAACAATCAGCAAAACAAGTTAATTGCCGAAACACATCGAACAAATACTGAATTGATCTATTTACGCAAACAAACTAATCCGCATTTTTTATTCAATTCATTAAATAGTATCTATTCTCTGGCACACAAAAAATCTGATTTGGTCCCTGATGCCATTGTTACATTATCAGAATTGATGCGCTATATGCTGTATGAAACTGACAATAAAACGGTGGCTTTAGAAAAAGAAGTCAATTATATTCAGAATTATATAGAGTTACAAAAGCTCAGACTTAACAATATCGAAGATATCTTTATCAATGTTCATGGCGATACCAGGAACAAGTTTATCGAACCCTTGTTATTGATTTCGTTTGTTGAAAATGCTTTTAAATATGGAACGGATTACAAAGGTGCCGCCCATGTAAAAATCAAAATTTTTATTCTCGAAAACACGCTTGATTTCTGGATCGAAAATACGATCGAAAATTATGTTAAAGATCCTGAAAACTCGGGAATTGGACTTGTTAATATTCAAAATCGACTGGACTTGCTTTATCCAAACGCTCACGAACTTAGCATAACACAGGACAATCAATATTACCGTGTACATCTGAATTTAAAATTAGATAAAATTCAAACTGCAATAAATTAATTAAGCTGACTATGGACAGAAAAAAATTTATCCGAAATAGTATTTTAGGAATTGCTTCGTTAGCAACAGCTTCTAAACTATTAGAATCCTGTTCTAAAAACGATCATGATGATAGCGGCTCCAGCTCTTCAGAAGACGGAAGCTGCACTGTTTCCCCATCAGAAACAAAAGGCCCATTCCCTATCAAAACCCCAAGTCAGTTGGTTCTAGAAAATATAAAATCAGACCGAATTGGAGTTGCTTTACTTATAAACTTAGTAATCGAGAATAAAAATAATAACTGTTCACCACTATCAGGCGTTTTAGTTGACGTTTGGCATTGTGATAAAGATGGTAATTATTCTGAATATGGCGGGACATCAATGCAGCCAAAAGATTATACATCGGTTCATTTTTTGAGAGGAAGACAAACCACCAATTCAAAAGGAGAAGTTTCGTTTATTTCGATTTTCCCGGGTTGGTATCAGGGCAGGGCACCTCATGTGCATATTGAAGTTCTAAGCACTAACGGCGCATCACTTTTAGTAACACAAATTGCTTTTCCTGAAACCGTTTCGAGTACTGTTTATTCGAGCGAAAACTATGTTGCACACGGTCAGGCCGACACATCAAACACAAGAGACAATGTTTTCTCAGATAGTTTAGCCGATGAATTAGCGACGCTAACAGGCAATCTTACAGACGGTTACACACTAAGCAAAACCATCACGGTAAACACATAATTAAGGCTTAATCAGTATTTTATGATAATTTTAAAACTTAATTTACTGGTTTAAAACTACTTTTGACTGCCAAAGCAAAATTTAAATTCAAAACCTTAGCAAATGAAATGTGTAATTATAGACGATGAGCCTTTAGCAGTTGAATTATTAGAAGATTTTGTTCGAAAGGTAGATTCACTTGAACTGATAAGTACTTTTAATAATGCTATTGATGCTGTTTCCTTTATCAATCAGAACAGTGTCGATTTGATTTTTCTTGACATTGAGATGCCTCATTTTTCAGGAATTGATTTCCTGAATACAATCGAGAAAAAACCTTTAGTAATTTTTACAACAGCTTATTCTGATTATGCCGTTGAAGGTTTTAATCTTGGAGCTGTTGATTATCTGGTAAAACCAATTCCATTTCACCGCTTCTTAAAATCAGTTGTCAGAGCGCAGCAGGTTTTAAATCCGTCAACAAACATCCAAGCCATTTCTGAAAGTACTACTGCACCTGAACTGGAACAGGATTTTATGTTTGTAAGGGCTGAATACGAAAATGTAAAAATGAATTTTTCGGATATTTTATTTATCGAAGGTTTAAAAGATTACGTCAAAATTTACACCACAGATAATAAATTCACATTAACTTTAATTAGTTTAATAAAGCTGGAAAATTTACTTTCAAGCAAAGGGTTCTCCCGAATTCACAGGTCTTATATCATTAATATAAAACACGTAAAATCAATACAAAAAAATAAAGTTTTGATTAGCGACAAACGAATTCCGATAAGCGAAAGCTATAAAAATTCTTTTTTCGAAAGAATCAATTTATAAATCGTCAAATTCCAATAAACAAAAAATCCCAAATTCCAATAAGAAGTCAAACATCTTTGGAATTTGGGATTTTTTTATTTTGGAGATTTTAGCTTATTCTTCGTTTTTAAACCAACCTGAATACATGACATAATTGTTCGAAATACGTTCAATTTCGCCTGCAAAATCTGATTGATCAATGTCTTTTACTTTCTTTGCCGGAACGCCCGCATAAATAGTCCCGGAAGCTACAACTGTATTTTGTGTAACAACTGCACCGGCAGCTATAATCGAATTACTTTCTACAACACAATTATCCATTACGATGGCGCCCATTCCTATCAGAACATTGTCATGAATAGTACATCCGTGCACAATTGCATTATGTCCTATAGAAACATTATTACCAATAATCGTAGGATGTTTTTGATAGGTACAATGAATAATAGCTCCGTCCTGAATATTAACCTTATTTCCTATCGATATAAAATTAACATCTCCGCGGATAACAGCATTAAACCAAACACTGCAAGAATCCCCAAATACAACATCACCAACAATTGTGGCATTTTCAGCAACATAACAATCCTCAGGAATAGAAGGTGTTTTTCCGTTTACAGATTTAATCAGCATAATAAAAATTTTAGTTAATGGCGGGACAATTACAATCGTAACGTTCCTTTTTACAAAATAAATTGATTCCTAAAGTAATTTGATGGTATCCTCCAGTATCAAATTTCACATTGCCTGTCACTTGTGAATACGTGTAAGCAAACATAAAATTATTATAATTTAAACCTATTATAGGTGTAATGTATTGCAATTTCTGACCCGATACACCACTTGCTGTACTGTATTGTGCACCATCAAAACTTCTTCTGTAAGACAATGCTGCCCACAAACTTCCAAAATCCATATTTTTGTAAGCTTTCATGTTGAAATCAATTGTTTTCTGCTTCGTTTTATCAAATATCTGAAGCAAAATCGATGGTTCCCAGGTAATATTCTCTCTTTTACCAAAAACATATCCGGCACTAAAAAGAAACTTTCTTAAGTTATCACTTTCATAATCCGTATACAACTCTCTTCTGGTTTCCAATAATCCCTGTACAGTAGCATGGGCATAAAAATCAAGATAATTATAGGATGCTCCAAAATCAACATTGAAATAGGAATCTTTTTGAATAGAACCAAAAACGATTGGATCAAAAGTCCCTCCAAATTTGGTTTCATCCAGCTGGCTTTGAATTAATCCCCCGCTAATACCAAAAGACAGCTGATTTAAATCGAGTTCATCTCTCGAAAACATGATATGATGAGCATAAGTAAGCTTTACTCCTTTTTGCGAATGGTAACCATTTTTATCATTAAAAATAATAATTCCGGCTCCTGAGCGTTCTCCCACTTTTCCGTTAAAAGTTAAGGTTTGCAATGCCGGTGCATCATCCTGACCAAACCATTGTTTTCTGGCTGTCAATCTTATTTTTGCACAATTGGCAGCGCCCGCCATCGAGGGGTGAATCAGGTAGTAGTTATCTGATAAATAATCAGAGTAAACTGGAATTCCTTCTTGCGAATATGAATAAAATGTTGTTATGAGAAAAATAAATAAAACCCTGATTTTAAATTCCATAAAGGCAATTTTGTTTAAATATTTTTTAGACTCTCATAATTTAATACGATTTATTTGAAAAGAGTCTTAATTATTTTATTAAAAAATCAAATATAGGTATTAGTAGAAAATAACTTTACTAAATTTGTGAAAAATTACAAATCATGACAAAAATCACCATAAAAGAAACTCAAAATCCAGCTATACTAAAGTTTGAATTTGAAGATTTCATTACAAAAAATCAAAACTTCGAATTTAAAAATATTGATGAAGCCGAGGCATCACCATTAGCACAACAATTATTTTATCTTCCATTTGTAAAAACAGTCTATATCTCAGGAAATTTTATCGCTATCGAAAGATATAGTATTGTTGAATGGGATGATGTAAAAGATGCTGTTGCTGAGCAAATTACTTCATTTGTAGATAAAGGCGGTGTTATTATAAAAGTGGATGAAAACCAACCTAAAAAACAACCTATTACTGTTTACGGGGAAACAACACCAAATCCTGCTGCATTAAAATTTGTGGTTAGCAGAATGTTGACTAAAAATGCTATTGAATATAAAAACATAGATCAGACTGCTTCTTCGCCATTGGCTAAGGAATTGTTTAAATTTCCTTATGTAAAAGAAGTTTTTATTGATGAGAACTATATTTCGGTAACTAAATATGACATCAACGACTGGGATGAAATTACATTGGAAGTAAGAACTTTTATTAAGCAATTTATCGAAAACGGAGGAACTGTTTTGGATGAAAACTTAATCGAAGTGGCAACTAAAAATGATATTACTAAAGATGAAGCATTTGACAAACTAGATACTACATCGCAGCAAATCATTAATATTCTGGAAGAATATGTAAAACCGGCAGTTGCGGCTGATGGTGGAAATATTGCTTTTGACTCTTATAATGAAGATGACAAAACGGTAAAAGTAATTCTACAAGGTGCTTGCAGCGGTTGTCCGTCTTCTACTTTTACTTTAAAAAGCGGAATCGAAAATATGCTGAAAAGTATGTTAAACGATGAGGCTATTAAAGTGGAAGCTATAAATGCATAAAAATTTATTTTAGTAAAATAGGAAAAGCGTTTGCCATTTGGCAGGCGCTTTTTTCGTTAAACGTATATCTGCCTAATTATCAATAAATTATTATCTCATTCTTATTATAAAAACAGTTAATATTGTATTCTAAACTAATCAATATAAAACCATGGGATTATCTTCATTTTTTAAGAATTTATTTGGCACGGCCAAAGATTCTGCTTCTGATTTGGCAACACAAGCCGAAACTACATTTGAACAAGTTAAGGAAGCTGCTACTCCTTACATCGAGAAGGCAGAAACTTTTGCAGAAGAAACTATCGCAAAAGTAAAAGAAGCTTCTGAACCAATTCTTGACAATGCATCAGAATATGCACATAATGCTAAAGAAATTGTAAGTGAATATGTCGAAAAAGCATCAGATTCATTAAGTGATGTAATCGATTCTGTAAAAGAAAAGGCAAGTGAACTAACCAGTGATACTAAAGCAGTTGCTTCTGAAACGGTAGCTGATATTAGCGCAAAAACTGAAACTACAGCTGACCAAATTATTGATCCTATCCCTGTTAAGGAATAGAAGCTCATTTTTTCTTATAAAAATAAATAGTTCTATATTTGCAGTATTAATATGCCTTCTCCTTTGGGAAGGTTTTTTTTATTCGAAAAAACATGAACATGAATCCTGATCAGGTTAGCAGCTACCTCACTAAATTTATTGACGTACTGGTGGATTATTCGCCTAAATTAATTTCGGCTTTTATTATTTTATTTGTTGGTATCTATGCCATCAGATTAATAAACAGAATTATCACGAAAGTGATGGTCAAAAGAAATTTAGATCCTACCTTAACAAGGTTTCTTTCGGACATCTTAATATGGGCACTCCGAATTTTATTATTTGTAACAGTTATTGACAAACTTGGAATCGGAACTTCCTCATTTGTTGCCATTTTAGGAGCAATGGGACTTGCGGTAGGTTTATCATTGCAGGGTTCCCTTTCTAATTTTGCCGGAGGAATGCTAATTATCGTTTTCAAACCTTTTAAAGTTGGAGATACGATCGAAGCCCAAGGTATTGCAGGAACAGTAGTAGAAATTCAGATCTTTGTTACCAAGATGCTTATGGGTAACAATCAAACCGTATTTGTGCCCAATGGCGCTTTATCAAACGGAACTATCATCAATTATTCTATGCAGGGAGAACGAAGAGCCGATTTTACATTTTCAGTTTCATACGAATCTGATATCAAAAAAGCAAAAGAAGTCCTTCTGGGTGTTTTAAACAGTAATCCTAAAGTGCTTAAAAATCCGGCACCGGAAGTTTTTGTAAAAAACCTAACGGCAAATTCTGTTGATTTTGCAGTGCGCCCGTGGGCAAAAAAAGCAGATTACGGATCTGTCTTTTCTGATACTTTAGAAAATTGCAAAATAGCTTTAGACGAAGCCGGAATTTCATTTCAGCCGTTTACAATTGAAAAATAAAATTGGATTATTGTTTTTTTGATGGAGGTGCCATCATAAAATCTTTTAAATAATAAGGTTCAAAATAAGCGACATCTACAGTGTCGCTTTTTTGGTATTTATTGTAACTGATTTTACTCATTGCAGCAGCAGAGGGATATTTGATTTCTTCTAAAAATACAAAGTTTTCTCTAGTTAAAACAGTTTTACATTTCTCAGCACAATCACCCACAAAATAGATTGTTTCGGTAAAATCCTTAAAAGAATCTTCTGTAATAATTTCAGCCTCAATTGGTCTTTCAATTTCTAAATCTGCAGTAAAAATTTCACTATACACTTCCATTCTTCTTGCATCAATCATCGGAATAATTTTACCTTCGGCAACATTTGCCTGAGAAGCTAATGTCTGCAAAGTATCAATTGCGATCAAAGGAATATTTAATGCATAACATAATCCTTTTGCTGCAGATACTCCAATACGTAAACCGGTGTAAGAACCCGGTCCCTGACTTACTGCAACAGCAACCAGATCCTGAACTGTAATTTCTGCCTCTGCAATTACTTCTTCAATAAAAACATGCAATTTTTCAGCATGAGAATATCCTTCTTCGGCAATTTCTTTACATATAATTGTTTCTCCGTTTTTGGCAATGGACACGGAGCAATTTTTGGTAGCAGTTTCTATATTGAGAATAAAAGACAAAGTATTTATTTTTTTTAATTAATTATTTGTATCATCCTAAGTGTTCCATAATCTCGGAACTCTTAGGATGATACTATCTTAAAGATATTTTTTATTTATTTCTTAGGTAAATCTGCTTTTCTAAGCTTCACTTTATCGCCGGAATTCAGTTCTTTAGAAACTGTTGTATAAGGTCCGGTAATCACGACATCTCCAGGTTTTAATCCTGACATCACTTCAATATTGGTATCATCCTGAATACCTGTCTTAATGATTCTAATTTTAGCCTTATCACCTTCTTTTACAAAAACACACTCAAATTTCTTATCGCTTTTGGGTGTTACTTTTTTATCATCGCTTGGTTCTTCAATCTTAACATTCTTCACAGCGGTGGTATCAGATTTTACAACAACGGCACTAATAGGCACTGCCAGAACATTATCTTTTGTTTTTGTAATAATATCAACAGTTGCTGTCATCCCAGGCCTAAAAGGCGAATATGTATCAGGTTTACCTTCTAATAAATCCTGATATGATTCTTTTAAAATACGAACTTTAACTTTAAAATTGGTTACCTGATCTGATGTCAGGGTTGTACTTGCTGAGTTCGAAATACTGGTTACAGTACCTTTAAACTTCTTTTTTAAATAGGCATCAACTTCGACATTTGCTTCATCACCAATTTTAACTTTTACAATATCATTTTCGTTAACATCAACTTCAACTTCCATGTTGTTTAGGTTCGCTACTCTTAAAAGCTCTGTTCCTGCCATTTGTTGCGTTCCTAAAACGCGCTCTCCTAATTCTACATTTAATACTGAAATTGTTCCATCAGCAGGTGCATAAATTAAGGTACGTCCTAAATTATCTTTTGCTTCAGTAACAGATGCCGAAGCACTTTGAACATTAAAATAAGCATTTTGTTTTGTCGCTTTTGCTACTTCATAAGTAGAAATTGCTTTATCCCAATCTGATTTTGAGATTACGCCTTTATCGTATAATGTTTTATTACGCTCATAACTTGCTTTCGCTTCCTTGTAACTAGCCTCAGACTGTGTCAAACCAGCTTTGGTTCCTGATAAATTAGCAAGAGATCTGTCTAAACCTGAAGTATACAAATCCGGGTTTATTTTAACCAGCAAATCACCTTTTTTAACCACCTGGCCTTCTTTTACATTCAAGGCAATAATTTCGCCTGAAACCATAGAAGAAAGTTTTACTTCGATTTCAGGTTGAATTTTTCCTGTTGCAGAAACGGTCTCCACAATAGTTGAAGCTATTACTTTCGATACTTCTACTTCTTTCCCTTCATCTTTATTTCCTATTACACCTGCTTTCGAAAGACTAACTAATGCTATAATAAGAACTAAAGCACCACCAAGTAAGAAATAAATTGTTTTTTTTGACATAATAAATTATTTTGTGATAATTGGGACAATTGGAATTCCAAAATAGAATTCAAGTATTTTTATTTTAAACATGTAATCGTATTTTGTTCTGATAACATCTGACTGTGCATTGGTTAACAATGTCTGAGCTTGTGTAAAATCGAATGAATTCATCAAACCTACATCGTACTTTTCTTTTGCATAGTTGTAAGCTTGTTGTCTTGCTTCTAAAGTTACAGTTGATGATTCGTAAGTATTCAATGCTCCTTTTGCATCTGTAAAAGCAGTGTAAACGTTACGTTGCAAATCTAAACTTTTTTGTTCTAAATCTATTTTAGATTTATCTAAACTTACCTTGTTTCTTTCTACATTATTTCTAACTGAAAAGCCATTAAAAATAGGAACATTTAGCTGAAAACCAAAATTGTGTCCTTTGTTATCACTAAACTGATCTAAAACAGAATGTGGTCCTGCATAAACTGGGTTTCCACTCCCATCAGTTCCGATAAGTCTATCGCTGTAACTTGCACTTGTACTAAATTGATAAAAACCCCTAAGTGTTGGCTGAAAAGCACCTTTTGCAATAGCAACACTTTTCTCTGCAATTTCAAGATTCGTTTGTGCCAGCTTCAATTCTGTTCTTATTTCTTTTGCCTTATTGTAAATATCAGTTGGAGTTTGTGCCAGAATATTATTTTCATCCTTGGCAGTTGTATCATCTACAACATCAAAATCCGTAAACTCTTTTAATTGTAAAAGCTGTGCCAAACTTAATTTAGAAATTAACAAACTGTTTTCAGCAATAATTATACCTTGTTGATCAGTAGCTTCAGTAGCTTTCAAATCATATAGATCACCACGCGGAATTGTTCCTGCATTCACCATTTCCTGAGAACGTGCCAAACGTTTCTGATCAATCAATAATTGTTCTTTTTTTACTTTTAAGTTTTCTTTATTAAAAAGGATTTCCAAAAATGCATTGGCCACATTTAGCGAAATATCTTCCTGCATTTTCAGCAATTGATATTGCGATGCTATAATAGAAAGTTTTGCTCTTCTATAAGTGTTTTGATTTTGCAAACCTTTGTAAATATCAATACCTGCATTAGCTCCTAATGAAGAATATTGTGTCGTTTGAGTGGTAGCAATATTGGTCACGGGATTAACGTTCAAACCAATATTCCAGGAATGAGAAGCAGTTCCGCTTACTGCTGGAAGAAAACTTCCCAATGCTCCTTTTTTATCAATCGCAGCATTTTTAACATCTAACTCTGATAATTTTATAGTAATATTATTATCTAATGCATAACGCACACATTCCTCTAATGTCCATTTTTTCGATTGTACCTGAGCTGATAAACCAAGCCCAAACAAGAGGGCAAAAACAAGACTATTATATTTATTTATTTTCATATATTTTGAATGAAAGCATAGCAGAAGATGCTACGCAAATTTAACATTTTAAACCCCAAAAACTCTTTTATACTTTCAAATTATTTTTTCTCTCCTTCATTAATCAATCCCTGATTCCAGATCTTAATTTTATCCGAAGATGTAATTCCGCTTTTAACCTGAACATAAATTCCGTCGCTAACACCTAAAACTAAATCTCTTCTTTGAAATTTCTTCGAAGCGGTTTCAATTTCAACATATGGCTTTTGAGTTTTTTTATCAAATTGAACTAATGATTCTTTTATTGCTAAAACCTTATCCGCTTTCTCTAAAATAATAGAAGCATTTGCACTCAAACCGGCTCTGATAAAAGTTGCGTCTCTATTTTCTAATTTGGCTTTTATTTCAAACTGAATAGCACCATTTTCTACTACTCCTTTTGGAGCTATATCAGTCAAAACTGCTTCGAACTTTTTATTTTCGATCGCTCCAACTGTAATCTCAATTGGCATTTTTTCTTTGATTTTACCTACTTCAGATTCATCAATTTTTCCAATAAAAATCATTCTTCCAACATCTGCAACACTTGCAATTGTAGTTCCTTCATTAAAGTTATTACTTTCAATAACCTGATTTCCTACTTTTACAGGAACTGCTAAAACCATTCCTGTTACTGTAGAACGAATTAAGGTATTTGCATAATTTCCCAGTGAGGTTGTTGTACCTGTTTTTACGATATCTAAACTTTGTTTCGCAGCCAGATAGTTTTGTTTTGCCTGTGTATAAGACAATTGGGCTGCATCAAAATCATTTGCAGAAATTACATCTTTATCAAATAAGGTTTTTTGTCTTTTGTAGATTTTTTCCTGATTGTCTAAAGCAATTTTAGCCGTTTGTACCTGATTTTGTGTACTGCTTACATTAGACACATTAGCCACAACTCTAATTTTGGCAATCATATCGCCAGCTTTGATTTTTTCTCCTGCTTTGATATACACTTCTTCGATAATACCTGAGATATTAGGTTTGATGAGAACTTCTTCATCAGGCTGAATGTTTCCGGTTGCAATTGCCGTTTTTACGATCGTTTTAACCTCTGCTTTTTCAGTTTGAAAAACAATTGGAGATTGTTGATTTTTAGCGTACAAATAATATAGTGCGCCAAAGAAAACTATAGCAATGAAGATTAAAATGGTTACGGTTACTCCTTTTTTCATTTTGTTTTTGGTTTAATCGATTATATTTTGATTGATAATTTATTCTGTTCGTAAAGCATCTACGGGCTTTACATTAATTGCGGTCTGTGCCGGAATAAATCCTGCCAGCAAACCAGACCCTACTAATATTAATAATGCAACAAATACTACTCTTAAATCTACGCTTGGGTTAGCAAACATGGTATTATTTCCTGCAGGCATTGAATCTAAGAACATATTCAGGACAGCTACAACTCCAGTTGCTACAGCAACACCAAACATTCCTGAGATAATAGTCAAAAAAATAGATTCAGATAAAATCTGACCACGAATTGCTCCGGGGGTAGCTCCTAATGCTCTGCGGATTCCGATTTCTTTGGTACGTTCTTTAACTACAATCAGCATAATATTGGAGATTCCGATTACACCAGAAATCAAAACTAAAGATCCTACAAAATAAGCAATGAAATTTAAGATATCAAACAAACTTTGTACTTTTCCAAATTGTTCGTACATATCATAATTTCCAATAGCACGATCGTCCTTTGGATGTATGGAATGAAGCACTTTCATCTGATCTAAAATTTTTGGTTTCAAATCTGTAATCGAAACTTCATCTATGGCTGTAAGAGCCATCCAGCCTACTTTGTCTCCATAATTAAAAGCTTGCTGAAAAGTAGTAAAGGGCACAAATATATTCTTTTGCTCTTCCTCTGCATTCCCACCGGTTTGTTTAGAATTATAAACTCCCACAACCATAAAATTGATTCCGTTAATTTTTATATAAGTGCCAACAGCTTCTTCTTCTTTTCCATAAAGGTCACTGATAACCCCTTTTCCAATCACCGCTACTTTTCGTCTTTCGAGAATATCCTGTTGATTTACAAAACGTCCTTTTATAATATCCATTGGCTGTTGCTTGATCAGTTCAGGGTAATCCCCATAAACAGCAAAGGCAGATGTTTTTGTACCACGTACCACATTATTGGTTCCGCTATTAGAATTTCCCAATTGGTTTCTTGGCGAAACATATAATAAATCCGGAAAAGCAGCTCTCAAGGCCGCAACATCACTATTTCTAAAATCATAACGGCGTGTTTTAGGCAAACCTTTATATGCTTTTGATGTGGTCTGACTCCACATAAACATTGTATTAGTTGCTATTCCGTCAAAATCTTTTTTCACTCCATTCTCAAGCCCTTTTCCCACAGCAAGTAATATTACCAGAATAAAAATTCCCCAAAATACTCCAAATGCAGTTAGGACCGTTCTGAATACGTTGGCTGTTAAAGCCTCTAAAATCTCGTCCCAATTATCTTTCTTAAACATAATTATTCGTCTCTAAGTGCTACAATAGGTTTTATTTTGGCCGCTCTGTATGCTGGGAAAAATCCAGCAAGTGCCCCTGCAAAGACAAGTAATGCCAATGTTGTTAATGCAACACCGAAATCTACCGAAGGATTTACAAAATATTCACTTTTAATCATTGGGCCTACAAATTCTAACAATAACAAACTTGCCAATAATCCAACAAAACCAGCAATCGTGGTAATAAAAATAGATTCGTGAAGTATCATCGAAATAATAGAAATCGGCGAAGCTCCCAACGCTTTTCTGATTCCAATTTCCTTCGTTCTTTCTTTTACTATAATAAGCATGATATTACTTACTCCTACAACTCCGGCAATAATAGTGCAAATACCAACCCACCAGAAAAATAATCTGATATAAAGATTTAAATCATAAAACTTTTTTCCTTCTTCTACAGAGTTGTAAACACCAACTCCGCCATCATCAGTGGGAGCAACTGTGTTTCTACTCTTAAGTAAGTCCTTTAAATCCTGGGTGAATTTTTGAGATTGTGCTAATGCCGCATCATAGTTATCTGTCTTTTTTAAAGTAAAAAACAGATTACTTATCTTATCTCCTACTCCAAAAGCTCTTTGCACGGTCGTTTTGGGTAAATAAGCTCTTGCTTCCTCTCTTTCTCCGCCGGGATCTGTAAAAACCCCTACTACTTTGAAATTGACATTATTAATTAAAATCTCTTTTCCTAAAGGGTCAGCATCTTTAAACAAATCTGTTTTCACTTTCATCCCAATAGCAGCTACTTTCTCATTATTAGCAAGATCTTTACTATTGACAAACCTTCCCTGAACAATAGTAATATTTTCTACACCTGCAAAATCAGGATCAACTCCTCTGAACTGATAACTTCCAGATTCTTTACCATAAGAAAACGCACCACCCCAAAAGTTATAGGTCGCGGCTCTCAAATCTAATTTATCTTCAAATTTTTGTACAGATTCTTTATAATCACCATCTCTAAACTGAACTTGTCTCCCCGGATTTAATCCTTTGTATGCTTTTGTTGTAGTACCGGACCAAACGATAATAATCCCAACAGCATCCTGTTCGAATTGTTTTTGAATTCCGTTTTGAAGTCCCTGACCTGCACCAAGCAAGATTACCAAAATAAATATACCTGAAGCTACAGAAACTCCGGTAAGAAATGTTCTTAACCTGTTTTTGGAGATTGCCTCAAATATTTCCTGCCAACGCTCAATATTAAACATAAGATGAAGCTCTAACTTGTTCTACCATTTTATCATCGATAATCAATCCGTCTTTCAGGACTACATTTCTTTTGCACATTGCAGCAATATCCGGTTCATGGGTAACAATCAAAATTGTTTTGCCCTCATCATTAATTCCCTGGATAAGCTCCATAACTTCATACGAAGTTTTAGTATCCAAAGCTCCTGTTGGCTCATCTGCCAATAAAACTTTAGGGTTCGAAGCTAAAGCTCTTGCGATTGCAACACGTTGTTTTTGACCTCCGGAAAGTTCATTTGGTAAATGATGAGAATGTGTTCCCAGACCCACTTTTTCTAGATATTTCATCGCAATATCATAACGTTCTTTTCTCTTTACACCTTGATAATACAAGGGCATAGCAACGTTATCAAGGGCAGTTTTATAATTTATTAAGTTGAACGATTGAAATACAAATCCTAAAAATTTATTTCTATATCTCGAAGCTATCGTTTCATTTAGATTTTTAATTGGTGTATTATCTAAAATATAACTACCAGAATCTGCTTCATCGAGAATTCCTAAAATATTTAAAAGTGTCGATTTCCCAGATCCTGAAGATCCCATAATCGCAACTAATTCACCTTCTGCGATATTAAAGTTAATCCCTTTTAAGACATGCAATTTTGAATTTCCCATTTTATAGGACTTATGTAAATCTTTTATTTCGATCATGGTATTGTTAAATTTTAAAACAATAATAACATTTTTATTAAGTAAAATATGATAAGAAAACGTTAATAATTTCGTTTAGTTATTACAATAAGACTCAATTATTTATCAAATGTTACACTTTTTTAAGATAATATAATTGTTTTCTTAATTTTGCATCACTAAAAAAAATCTTAACAATGAAGTTTTTTTCAATTATCTCTTTATTCACGGTACTTACTGCTATAAGCAGCTGTTCTACATCTCAAAAATTAGAAACCTTAAAACCGGAACCGGACGACGCAAGTCCTTTAGTATACGAAGCAAATCCTTCGTTTATCAATTTACCCATAACAATAAAACTCAGGGATATTGAAAACCAAACCAATTCTTTACTGAATGGTTTGATATATGAAGATAACAACATCGAGGACGATGATATCGAAATGAAGATCTGGAAACAAGCACCTATAAAAATTCTAAATGACCCAGCGAATCCGGATAAAAAAATAAAAACAATTTTGCCATTAAAAGCAACAATCAAATATAGAATTGGTACTAAACAATTGGGCGTTGAACTTTATGATGTCAGAGAATTTAACCTGAATGGAGTAATTACTTTATCAAGCGATGTAGCGCTGACGAACTGGAAATTAAATACTAAAACTGCTTTCAAATCATTAGACTGGAGCGAAAGCCCGACAATGCTAGTCTTTGGAAAAAGTATGCCAATAACTTATCTTGTTAATCCGGCAATTTCTATTTTTAAATCTAAGATTGAAAAGAAAATAGATGAAGCGATCGAAAAATCGATGGATTTTAAACCGAATGTTTTAACGGCTTTAGAAAAAATCTGTACTCCTTTTCAGATGAGCGATACGTATGAAAGCTGGTTACGAATTGTTCCTGTTGAAATCTATTCTACAAACGCAAAGCTTAAAAATGATTCGTTTTTATTGGATATGGGAATGAAATGCAATATGGAAACTATTGTAGGCAAACAACCGGAATCCAAATTCAGCGCCAGTAAAATTATTTTGAAACCTGTTACTAAAATCCCTAATCAGATTTCGGCTAATATTGCTGCAATTTCAACTTATATTGATGCTTCGAAAATTATGACCAAAAATTTTGCCGGACAGGAATTTGGATCAGGAACCAAAAAAATAACGGTCAAAAATGTATCTATCTGGCATAAAAACGGAAAAATGGTAATTGCGCTTGATGTTTTGGGCTCTATAAACGGAACTCTTTATTTAAACGGGTTTCCACAATACAATCCTCAGACTAAAGAAATTTATTTCGAAAAACTTGATTACGTTTTAGATACAAAAAGCAGATTAATGAGAACTGCAAGCTGGCTTGGACAAGGCTACATATTAAGAAAAATGGAAGAAAGCTGTCGTTACTCGATACAGCCTAATTTAGAGGAAGGTAAAAAAAGCATGGCAACTTATCTTAAAAACTACTCTCCAATGCCTGGTGTTTTTGTAAATGGAAAAATGGAAGACATTCAGTTTGATAAGATCCAACTAACCAATCAGGCGATTATCGCTTTTATTAAAATAAACGGAACTGTGAATGTTTCCGTAGATGGATTGAAATAGAACAAAGAAAAAAGCAGAATAAAATTATTCTGCTTTTTTCTTTTTTGACTGGTACATTCTATAAATCAAATAACCAATTACTGCTACAAGCAAATAAGGGACGACCATCAAATAAACTATACCGTTATTTACTGCTTCTGCTTTTTTTATGTTTGAATCTCCTCCAAGTGCTGCACGACACATGGCGCATTGAGCATTTGCTGCAAGAGAACAGAAAATAGTCAAAAGAACGTAGAAGCATTTTGTTGAGAAAAAATTCACTAATCCGCTTCTGTCTTCCATCTTATTTTCCAATCTATTTTCTATATTCTTCATTCTGTTTTCTAATTTAAGCATAATAAGGAGAAATCATTAAGTAAACTACAACACCTGTAACCGCCACGTACAACCAAAGCGGAAAAGTTATTTTAGCTATTTTTTTATGTCTGTCGAAACGTTTTGCAAGTGCTCTTACATACGTTATTAATACTAATGGAATTATAGCAATCGATAATAAAATATGTGTTATTAAAATAAAGAAATAAACATATCGTATCGCGCCTTCTCCACCAAATTTAGTAGAATCTGCAGTCATATGATACGCCACATACATTACTAAAAAAGCAACTGACAATGCAATAGCAAAAGTCATTAAACGTTCGTGAAGCTTTAATTTTCCATTTTTAACAGCAATTACTGCCCAAACTAAAACTATAGCTGTAATACCATTTGTTGTAGCATAAATTGGCGGCAAGAACGAAAGTGGTTCTACATTAATACCAAAATCTTTTAATTTGATTCCGAATAAGATTGCTACTACAACCGGAATAATAATTGAAACCGCAACAATAAGCTTGCTGTATTTTTTTTCTAATGAATGATCTTCCATTTCTATTCTGCTAATAATATTTTAATATCTTCCTGAATATCCCTAACTCCTTTTTTGTCCAGTCCGTCATAATAAATATTCGGATTTCCAAATTCATCTTTTCTGCAACGTATGTTTCCGTCTTTATCAATTAAGGCAAATAAACCTGAATGCTCAAAACCACCACTTACTTTATCATTTTCACCGGCATAAAGATTAAATCCTTTGTTAGACAAATCCATAATAGTAGCTTTATCGCCTGTTAGAAAATTCCAGTTAGAAGATTTTACACCCAATAATTTAGCATGATCTTTTAAAACCTGTGGAGTATCATGTTTAGGATCGATCGTAATAGAAACAAGACCGAAATTTGGATTACCAAAAAAAGTTTTCTCAATCTCCAACATGCTTAAATTCATCTTAGGACAAATTGACGGACAAGTTGTAAAGAAAAATTCCAAAACATACACTTTTCCTTTATAGGTTTCATTAGAAACTTTAATGTTATCCTGATTTGTCAATTCAAATTTAGGAGCCGGACCAATTGTTATTAGTTTCGCATCTGCTGTAGAATTTTTTAATCCAACATTATCCAAGCGATTTCCTTTAACGACATCTCCATTTTTTATTCTGTCTACAATTTTAGGCACTGCATAAATTCCGAAGATTAAAATAATAAACGAAATTCCGATATATGATTTATTTTTAAACATAATATATAAAGATTAAAGTTCTTTTGTTGCGTTGTGATTCTTTTTCAAAGCTGCGCGATATTCATATAAAATGATTTTAAAATCATCTAACATTTCGTTGCTTAATTCTGACGGATGAAAAGTATTGTATCCTTCCTTGTATTCATCTTTATCTTTTCGTCCTCTTAAATTTCTTTCTTTATCAACGATGTAAACATTCGAAGTTCCAAGATTCTTATCTAATTTTTCTCTAAGATGCAATTGATCATAAAACACGCTGATTTCTTCCGGAGAAGCAAAAACAAAATGCCAACCTGAAACATCTGTAAAAGCACCTAATGATTCTAAAATTTTCTCAGCATCTTTTTCAGTTCCTAAAGGGCAAACCACTACAAATTGCAAATCTGTAAAACCATTATAACGCTGATAGATTTTCTCATTTAGATTGAAAAAATTTCCTCTGTTTTTTAAAATCTCAGTTCCTGAAAAACCAAGAATAGTAATTTTATTATTTAAAGTTACTTTTTCTCCTTTAAGGGATTTCCAATTACCAAAGTCGGCAATTTTAGGAGTGATTGTTGGAAGTTTAGTAAAACTATTTACACCTGAAGCAAAAAACAAATAGGCTACAATTGGCAAAACAAAAAGTACAAAGAGAACTATATTTTTTTTCATTGTATTAACGGAAATTATTGAGGTACAAAAATAAAAAAAGCTCCGTTAAACGGAGCCTCTTTTCGAATTAATATCATGTTAAAAATTCCATTTAATAGTAGAATCTTTAAAAACCCCATAAATATAATGTCCTTCTGTTAGCAGAATAAACAATAAATATAAAACTAGGAAAATAACTGGTGAAACAACTGACCATCTAAGGCTGCTTTTTTCACCTTCCATGTGCATAAATGCCCATACTATATAATATGCTTTGAATATTGTTAAGATATAAAATATCCAGTTCAACAAATTCAAACCTACAAAATGATTGAATTCAAGAAATCCAGGTTTAATAATACCCAAAATAACTTCTACTGTAGTTACTGCTGATAATAGAGCAAAAACAAACCAGATTCTTTTTGTATTTGATACGTATTCGTGATCGTGTGACATAATGATAAATCTTAAAAATTAAACTAAGTAGAAAACTGTAAATACAAATACCCAAACTAAATCGACAAAGTGCCAGTATAAACCAACTTTCTCTACCATTTCGTAGCTTCTTCTTTTTTCGTAAGTACCTAATAATACATTAAAGAAAATAATGATATTAATGATAATTCCTGAAATTACGTGAAATCCGTGGAATCCTGTAATAAAGAAAAAGAAATCAGCAAACAATTTACTTCCGTATTCGTTTCTTGTCAGGTTTGCACCTTCTACAACATATTTTGCTGTACTTAAACGAGCTTCAGATTCTTCCCTTGACAAAACTGTTTTTTTCTTTTCAGCTGTAAGATGCTCTGTTCTTATCAATAATTCAGGGTGTGCTTTAAAACCAGCCTGAATATCAGCTACTGAATATGTTGGCACTGTTTCAGCACTTTCCATAAACCATTTTCCTTTTGCTCTTGTAAGTTCTTCCGGTTGGTTTGGCAGTGTTACAGCAAAATCTGCAAGCGCTACTCTTTTACCATCCTTATCAACAAACTGCAATAAGCTTCCACCTACTGTTTCAACAGCTCCATATTCACCTTTAATGAAGTTTTTCCATTCCCATGCCTGAGAACCAACGAAAATCATACCTCCAATAATTGTTAAGAACATATAGATCGCAACCTTTGTTTTCTTTAATTGATGACCAGCATCAACAGCTAAAACCATTGTTACAGATGAGAAAATCAAAATAAAAGTCATTAAGGCTACATAATACATCGGAGCCGAAACACCGTGCATAAATGGGAAGTGAGTAAACACTTCATCAGCCAAAGGCCAGGTTTCGATAAATTTAAATCTAGAAAAACCATAAGCTGCCAGAAATCCAGAGAATGTCAGGGCATCTGATACGATAAAAAACCACATCATCATTTTACCATAACTTGCTCCTAATGGCTCATTGCCGCCTCCCCAAGTTTTTTCGTTGTTTGCAGTAGTAACTGTCGCTTCCATAAAAGATATTCGTTAAAAAGTTCCCAAATTTACGTTTTTTTCTTATTTAAAGAAATATAAAAATAAAAATAAATATACCCATAATAAATCCAAAAAGTGCCAATACATCGCACCTAGTTCTATACCAAGAGTTTGAGTCGAATTGTATTTTTGTTTAAAATGATTATAAATTATAATTAAAAGTGAAATCAACCCTCCAGCCAAGTGTAATAAGTGAGTTACGGTAACTACATAAAGAAAAGTTGTAGTAATTGAACTACCTTCTCCTGTAAAATAATAACCGCTTTTTACAATTTGTCCAAAACCTACAAACTGTAAAACGATAAACAAAACACCTAAAGCCAATGTTCCTAAAAGAAACGCTGTTGTTGCAGTTCTATTGTCTTTTTGAATGGCTTTTTTTGCCAGATAAAAAGTAACACTACAACCAATAATTACTGCTGTACTGTAATAAAAAGCAGTTGGTAATTCAAAATTCTTCAACCAATCGGCCCTGGATTTACTCACTACAAATGCGCTTGTAAGTCCGGCAAACATCATTGTCATGCTTACCATTGCAAATAACAAAATCAATTTAGCCGATTTTGCTTTTCTTAATTGCTCTTCACCTTGTGTCATTGTCATTGTCATTTCCATAACTATCTTAAAAATTTATCTACTATAAATACTATTTGCAGTAACGAAATATACGAAACACTTACCAGCATCAATGTTCTTGCTGCTTTTGCTGTTCGTAATTTGTACAAACGCACTGCATAAAACAACATCCACAATCCTAACAAAAACACAATAATCGCTGCAATTGGCGTAATAAACAATTGCCCTGTAAATCCTAAAGAAGGCAATAATGACGCTATGATAAGCCAAACCGTATATAAAATAATCTGCAAAGCAGTCTTTCTGTCTTTTTTTCCTGTTGGCAGCATAAAGATTCCTGCTTTTGCATAATCGTCATATAAAAACCAACCGATTGCCCAAAAATGAGGAAATTGCCAGAAAAACTGAATTAAAAAAAGTGTTCCCGCTTCGATACCAAATTCTCCTGTTGCCGCAACCCAACCTAACATAAACGGAATTGCTCCCGGAAAAGCTCCTACAAAAACTGACAACGAAGTTACTGTTTTTAAAGGTGTATAAATACTCGTGTATAAAAATATTGAAATCGCCGCAAACATTGCTGATTTAGCATTGATAGTATACAATAATGCAATACCTATAATAGTAAGCAAACTTGCTACTAACAAAGCTACTTTTGGAGACATTCGCCCTGAAGGAACGGGACGATTTTTAGTACGATCCATCAATAAATCGATATCTTTTTCGATTACCTGATTGAAGGCATTTGAAGCCCCTACCATACAATATCCACCAATCATCAAAACAGCCAAAACACTCCATTTAAAAGGATTTTCAGCATTTACACCTAACAAGTAACCAGCAATTGAAGAAAACAATACACTGATCGCTAAACCAGCCTTTGTAATCTCTTTGAAATCGTTGAATATTGATTTTAGTGAAAATGTATGTTTAGTAGCGTTCAATACGGTATTTGTTTGTATGTTTTTTTTGAGTGGTGCAAATGTACAAATTAGATTGTAGAATACTGACCTATAAAATTAGATTTTTTTCAATAAAACCTTTATAAATCGAGGTGTTGCAAATCTTTAACACTATTATTTCGAAAAATCTTATTAAAACAAGTACACAAAGACAGGAATATTCAATTGATTATCAAATCCAGGTTTATTACACTTTTTAGATACAAACGAGATTTACACTTAATATTGATTTGCAGTATTTTCTCCGTTTGCTATGGCTTTTGCAGCCGAAGTTCCGATGCGCTTAACGCCTAAACGAATTATCTCAACTGCGTCTTCATAAGAGCGAACTCCTCCTGCAGCTTTTACCGGTAATGGCGATGCATTTTCTAACATCATTATTATGGTTGGGATGGTAGCTCCGTTTGGTAAATCATTTTCGGTTTTATAAAAACCTGTCGATGATTTTACAAAAACAGAAGCATAATCTTCTTCTTTAAAATTTGAGATCACAACATTTTTTATTAATGCCGAAAGCTGGATAATTTCTTTATCAGTAAGAGCCGCTACTTCAATAATCCATTTTACCGTTTTATTGTTTGCGAGACCAATTTGGGTTACAATTAAAATTTCCTGCTTTACTAAAGCAATATCTCCGTTTTTGAAAGCTTCATAATTGCAAACAAAATCCAAATCGTCTGCACCATCTTCGATTGCTTTATTTGCTTCTTTGATTTTATTCTCTAAACTCGATTTGCCTTCCGGAAAATCTATTACGGTACCAACAAGCATGCCCGAATTTGCATTCGAAATCATTTCTTTAGCCAAAGCTACATGTTCCGGTCGGATCATGATTAGCTTAAAACTTTCAAGAATTGCTTCTTCGATTGCATTTTTGACTACAATATCATTTTCTGCTTCTGAAAGTCCGGCTTGCGAGGCAGTTTTTAAATAGGTCGAATCTAAATATTGTTTAACGTTCATGATTATATAGAATTGAAACAAAAATACATTTTAAATACATAAGAAAATACACTTTTCAAACCTTGATTTTCAGACAATAAAAAACCCACCGAAGTGGGTCATTATTTTTTTTATATTTTATCGATTTGCTTCTTAAAAGCTATTGCTGCAAAAACACCAAATAAAGCTCCAAGCGCATTTGCTAAAATATCCGTCACATCAGCAGCTCTTGTAGTTGTCAGCACACTTTGTAAAATTTCGATTGTAATTCCGAAAAAAACAGAAAATATAAACGAAATCAAATAGGCTTTATAATCATCAGGCGCTTTTCCTTTAAGTTCTTTTTTGAAAAACAAAATCCATGAAATTGTAAATCCAAAATGAAAACAAAAATGTACAATTTTATCTATGCTCGGAAAATTTACAGCAGGAATATTACTTGCATCTGTTAAACAAAAATAAGTAATAACACCTGAGCAAATCAGAGCCCAGAGTAATAATAATTGTTTAGGCACCGATAAGTTGTTTGTAAGCTTCATCAGATAACAAACCATCTATTTCTGATGCATCTGCAATTTTTATTTTGATCATCCATCCAGCTCCGTAAGGATCAGAATTTACTGTTTCAGGTGCACTTTCCAAGCTCTCATTAAAAGCAATAATTTCTCCTGTTAAAGGCAAAAATAAATCAGATACTGTTTTTACAGCTTCAACTGTTCCAAAAACTTCATCTTTATCAAGTGTCTGATCTAAAGTTTCTACTTCAACATACACGATATCTCCTAACTCTTTTTGTGCAAAATGAGTAATTCCTACAGTTGCAACATCTCCTTCGATGCTAACCCATTCGTGATCTTTTGTGTACTTTAAATTTGCTGGTATGCTCATAATACTATGTTTGTAAATTGATAATTTAATAATTAAGCCACAAATGTAACAATCTTCTAATGAAATCCTGTTTAGAAACTAAAAAAATTAATTTCCGAAATTATATCGAAGTGTAAATCCTGACCTGATGTTCGTTAAAGGAAATGATGTCGAAATTACAGCTTTAGAGAACGAATGATCGTAATAGAATATAGCCGTTAGGTTTTTACTAAACGAATAATCAGCAGTTAATTTTAATGCCCATATATTCTGACCCGCCGCCAGTTGATTGTTATCATAATCTAAATAACGTACGAGTGTTTCATTCTTTCTAAGAGAAAAGTCAGCTTTAATATTGATATCACTTTTTATAATTCCGGTTGGACTATCCGCCAGTCTTGATGAGAAAATAACATCCTTAAAACGATATCCCATACCTACTATATACTCCATGCCTTTTACTTCTGTCAATAGATTATTATCAAAACTCATTGATAATGCCCTGTCTTTTTTGATTTCTGTAAGTATTCTTAAAGAACCTTTTAATTCAAAATCTACACGGATAAGCGGACTAAACTGCTCTACCAAATTGACATTGGACATAATAGTCTTATTATAGAAATTGGTATTTACATCTTGACCGTTTGGTTTTTCAGTAAAATCAAAATTCGACCTAAATTGATTTATCGTATAAGATGCTCTGTAATTATGCTGCAATGAGAAACGCTTGAATTTATCCTTGAAAAATTTATAGCGCATCAGACCATTGTATTTTATACTCCAGTTTGGAATAGGAAAACTTTTAAAAATATCCGTCGAACTGCTTGAAGCATTTCCTCCTGAATAAGCTGCCAAAAATGCTGGCAATAAAACAGCCTGATTGCTTTTTGTAAATCCTATTGGATATCCTTGATTCGCTACATATACTTTATAATTAGGATCTGTTTCTGCCGGAATAGGATTATTTACATCTCCATATCTCGGAATATCCGCTCCTCCATAATGCTCTCCTGCCAGACGATCTGCAATAATCAAACGATTGTTTCTAAAATCATCAAATGCCGCTGACTCAGTTGCGCTGCTGGTAGAGAATGCCGTTTTGATTAAAACTGTCGAAATCGAGAACATTCCATAAGTATAAGGAGACAAAGGCAAATATTCTCCGTTTACAACACTAAACTGCTCTGATGAATTTTCAGAATACGCACGATCCATCGCTAAATCAATCTTTAAATCAGGCAATAAGTCAATATTTGCCGTAACTTTCAAAAGCTTGTTAGTTACCTGAGTAAAGCTTTGATTAAAATCCTGATAATCTGTCAACCATCCTCTTTTAGCCGCTTCGTAACGTACATCATCCTGACTTCCAAAAATAAATCCTAAAGTTGGTCTTGATGTTCCAAAGAAACCAACACTTGGCGTATAACCCGGTAAAACGGTTCCGCTATTTTTAGTATAATTAACCTGAATGTTTTTTACACTGGTTAAGATTCCAATCATACCATCATAAAACGGACTACTGCTTGTAACAGGTTTCGCTGTATTTACAATTTTTTCTCCTGGTTTAGGCGGCGCCGTTGGTTTAGGCTTGACTCCTGATTTTGCACCAGGTGTTAATCCTAAATATTTATACAGCGTATTCATACTAAAAGTTGTAGTCAGCGTATTCGAATTCGCATTCTGAATGGTATTTCCTAAATCGAACTGATTACCACTAGGGTCAACATACTCAGAGAATGCTGTTGATGAACGCTGCCAGCTATAATCTGCAGTATAAGAATACGATGCTTTTACGAATCCAAAAACAGGAATCTTATTGATTGGAATATCATAATTCAAAACCAATTGCTGTAAGTGTTGATTTGGCGTTCCTATATCTAAATAATCATCCCAGATATTAAAATCCTGCTTTGGCGAATTATCATCATTCAAAAAGTTTCGAACGATATTATTTGATGCTGCCGTGTAATTTAATTTTAATGATTTTGTCAAATTATAACCGAAACCATATTGATAATTAAATGCAAAATTTCTTCTGTATAAAGGATCCAGACCAATTCCCTGAACTTCAACTTCTCTAAATTGCTGACGGTTACTTTGTCTTAAAATATTAGTATTAAAAGAGATATTAGACGGTAAGTAATTAAAATTAAAATCACTCAACATCTTCCAATAATCACTTTTTTTCATGAATTTGGTCTGCTTAAAAGGAACTATTTCTTTTGGCTGAAAAGTATAGGCATAATTCACTGCTGTATTCGATTGTTCATCCAGATAACTTTCGACTTCATAATCATGTCGTTCTACCTGATTATACGATTGTGAAAACGTTAAATTTTCGACATCATACACGTGTGGTTTTTGCTCGGGCGCTCTGTCTTTTCTTACTCCGATAAAGTTAATACTTCTTCGTTTTGTATAATCAACAGCACGTGTTCTGATATTTTCTTTTTCTGCCGGATCTGTAGTTTCTCTTAATAACTGATCTAATTTGATATCCTGATTAAAAGGATCATATTCCGGTGTAATTACTTCTTCACCAATCGCATAATTAAAAGGTAAGTTGATTCCCCATTTTGGAGGTAATAATTTACCCAAATTAAGATTGGTCACAATATTATATTGCTGAATATCTTCACGATCTCTCTCGTTTGCGCCTTGCTCTAAAGACCCAAAACCAATTGTACTTTTTCTACCGGTAGCAGAAACTGTAGCAAAATCTGCCATATTGGTATCAATATTCAATATTGCCGCCATTCCGCCTTTATTCTCTAAATCTGCCAAACGAAGCTCATTGAACCAAACCTCTCCTTTAATGCTTTTGTGATCTGCCCTGCTTTTTACCCCAACCATTAGATTTCGAACTAAACCAAAATTAGGATTTCCTTTTATACCTAATCTTAATTTACTATCGCCATCGCCTCCGCCTATACTTAAATCATCGTCCGGATAATAGATTCCGTTAATGTCTCGCTTATTAGAGTTGATATCAATACTCATGGCTTTAATTTTCATTCTGGTCAATAATTCCAGAACCAAATCGATATTATTATCTTCCATCCAGACCTGATCAGGACTTATTGCACAAGACCCTCCTGTTCTCGTTACTTTTAATGGAATTTCGACCTGATAAAAGTTTTGTGTAAAGTCATTTCCAAAACGAATAAAACCAATCATTTCATCATCTTGCAAACTATTTTCGTTAGGCAAAGATTCTGCGTGCAGGTACATTTTTAATTTTTTGTACTGACGCATATCAACACTTACATTTTTAAAAACTGCTCTTGAATCCTGATACTGTAAACCTGCCCCACCAATACGCACTGCTAATGCTTGCTCATTTTGATTGATGATGGTATTGTTGTTGTACAATTGTTCTCTTTGAACTCCCGGAGGCATTACATAATTTACAGGACATTTTGTACTGTTTTCCTGAATATTAACCGCCGAAACATCAAACTCAGTACCATCGTCATCCGGATTTGTATCATTTGCATCCAACGTTCCTGTATACCTTCTCCACTCTCCTCGTACTAAATCCAGCGCTCCAAAACGAACTGTCATTTGGTTATTAAAACCGGTCATGAACATACGCATGAATCGAATCGATCTGAAATCTGTAATATTACCAATTGTATTTTGAGGTTGTGAAACCGGAATTTTAAACTGAATCCATCTGGCTGTTGTTGTTCCCCCATTAGGCAATTCGACATTACTTACCTCGCGGATATCTGTAATGAAATTTTGACCAACCTGCATTCCAGGTTTTACATCGATACTATATTCATAATAAGCATTGATTGTGCTCATTGTATTATCACGGTTAATATCTTCTACATCCGGCAAAGTTGTCGAACCACGATTAGGATCATCGATACTTACAGCTGAGTTGTTTTCTGTACCATTATAGTTTTTATAACGATCTAATACTCCTCCATCGGTATTTAAATAATAGATGTAATCATCTGCTGCAGGATCTTTTTCTCCGGCATAATTAGTATATACCGAACCTTCTTTTGAACTTGGCAAACCATCTAAACCAACATCTTGGTTTCTACGGTTTTCCGGGTTTGTATCAAAAGCATAAATCAGGGATTGCGATGCCGGAACATCTCCCCAAAGTGGTTGCGGATTTACCATTATCTGTCCTGGCCCTAATCCGTTTTCGTATTGTTTTCTTCCGTCTTTTAATACATCTTCAGAAATTTCACCTAAATTGAAATATATTTTTCCTGTATTACCCGTTGGTGCCTGCGAATTACCAACATAAGGATCTAAAACCCAAAACTGAATATATTCGACATTTCCCTGCTCAAAATTTGTTGAATTTAAAGCTCTCATGATTCCCCCAAAATTAGAATTTGCAGGGTTCGTACCAAAATTTGGATTATTATTATATGGTCCTCTATCAGATGGATAATAAGTTAAATCAAGTGTATTGATTACCTGAATTTGTCCTTGGGCAATATCTGTATTAGGATATAACTCTCTACTATAAATTCTTCTGGTTGTATTTAATGACAAATCATCATTTGAAATTCCGGATGGTTTCGAAGAATAAAATATTGGGTCAATAGTATACCAGGATAATTTTGCTCGTTTATAACCATACTCTAATGTATTTGAATTTGCATTAAAAGTATTGTCATTTATAGAATTCACAAATGGCGTAGAAGCTAAACTCCAAGCATAAGCAGAGCGCATATCGATTGTCGATTGTGATCCCTCGAAATCATCTACATATATGGTTGCTTCTCCTTCAAAATCACTTGCTTTTGGTGCATCAGGTCTTAAAAACGCTACTTCTCCTCGAATAGAAAGATTCGACGGAACATCTGTATCAATATTAGGTAACTTATTTACTAATCTGGTAAAAAATGGAACTTCTGTAGAGTAATTTCCATTAAAACCAAAGATTGTATTGTTTACTGATTCCTGTCCATAACTCGATTTTTGAGTAAATGGTTTTTCTGTCATTTTTAGATAAGTACCACCAATAACAAAATTATCAGAAATTTTATGTTCAATATTGAAACCCATAAATCTACGGGTTTGCTGACCAAAAATGGAGTTGTTTTCTAACGAAACTTCAATTGGTGTATTCGAAGCCTGAAGCGAAGGATCTAAAATCTGAACACGGCCTAATTGATAATCGACACTATAATCGATACCTTCTACCAATCTTCGTCCGGCAGCCATAACCACAACAGAACCCTGCGGCACATTGAACGCCCCAATTGGAATACCGTTGCTTCCTGATGATTTGTATTTACCTCTTAATAAGAATTTATTTTTATCACTATCCTGCAATGCTCCGGATTGCGTGTTGCGATACATGTTTCTAAAAACATATTTTTGCTGATTGGCATTGTATGAATTGGCGTCGTCATAGTTTTCGCCTGAACCTGTATTTTGTAATTTTTTAAATAAAAGCTCTCCAAAAGGTTCTTTGGTCGTAAAAATAATTCGGCCATTTTGAACATCTACCGTTATACCGGGAATATAATCAAAGAAACCATCTCCGCCAGTTTGCGGATCATTATTATAATTGAGTCGATCTAAATTGAACACATTTAATAATGGTGTCTGATCGACTTTATTGTCCGGCGTTGGGTTCGTGGGGAAGGTAGTTCCCTGAACGGGCGTAATATAATTTATTGGCGAAGGATCTGTATAAAGTATGTTTAATCTAAAGTCATCTTGTTTGATCTGATACGCCTGAGGAATTTGATAAACGTTTTTCATCATCAGGTTCCAAACCGGATTTTGAACATTTGTCAAATTACTTTTCAGCATTTTCAAAACTAAACTTTGTGTAATAATAGCCTGATTCGCATTATTATTTCCTGTAACCACGGTACCATCAACTCCATCACTACCAAATTCTCCTACCTGATACACTTTACCCCCAACGGTATACTCGAAAGCTACTGCCAGAATCTCATCATTTGCTAAACGCTGCTGCAACGAGATATATCCTAATTGTGCATTAAAAGTAAATTCGTTTGCCGTTAATTTTCTTGCATTCTCAAGTACGGAATAATCTGTGGCTTCGCTCGTATTAGGATTATTAAATCCTGATTTTGCAGTTACAATTTCTCTAATGTTTGAATTTAAGAAAGCTCCTGCCTGACCAATTGTAGCCGGATCGTATTTATTGTTCTTATTATCTGTTGGTGAATCGATAGGATTATTAAAAAAACCTGCAGTTGAACTAATAACTACAACCTGATTATCAGGAATACCTGTAACTTGTCCTTCACCTAAATCCTGAAGTGCAATAATGTTTCTAAGATTATTATTGTTTGTGCTTACTCTATTTTGTTTATTGGTTACCCAAACTTCTATTCTTGTTATCTGAACACGGCTATCAATAAATGGATATTTGGTTAACGAAGCATCGTATTTATTTCTAAAATATTGTGATAAGAAAAAGTGTCTGTCATTATCGTAGTCTAAAGCATACAAATCAAAGTTTTGAACTGTTCCTCCACCTTCTGCAACTATACTCTTGGTTTGCGACTTCTGTTCTGAGAAAACTCCGGTAACTGTTGTCTTACCAAACTGCAGTTGTGTCTTGACCCCAAACAAACTTTGAGCACCACGAATAAGCGTACTATTTAATGGCATGCTGACGTTACCAACTTCTACTTTTTGAATAATATCATCTTCTGAAGGGGTGTATGCCAGTTTAAATAAATTCTGAAAAGCAAATGTAGACTGGGTATCATAATTAGCATTTACCTCTAATCTGGTTCCTACTTTTCCCATAAGGCTCATACTGATTCGCTGATCAAAATCGAAGGTCATACTTGACCTGTTTCTTGGAGAGAAAGAAGGATTATCTTGTTTGGTATATCGAACACCCAAATCCATCTCTACTGATCCTGTGGGCTTTACATCGATTGTATTACTCCCGAAAATACTTTCAAAAAGACCTGAATTAATATAATATCGAGGTAATAAATCTTTTTTTGCGGCTTCGCTTCCTATTTTTTTACCATCGATAGCGTCTGATTTCTTTCTGAAGTAATCTCTTCTAGATTCTTTCAGGACTAAATCTTCGTATTCTTTAGGGGTTAATATAATAGGATAATTGATTGAGAAGCCATTAACAGAACTGGTATAAATATATCGATCTGTAATGGGATCATATCTGTAAGCAGAAAGTATACTTGGCGGATTGTCTATCTCTACTTTACCAACTGAGAATTGAGTCTTAGTTGTATCTTTAACTGTCGGATTTACTTGCGCACGCAAAACATTACCGCAAAATAAAAACAGTAAAAAAATACAAATTTTACGCATACAATTCTTGATATAAAATTGAGTTTATAGGCTTTTTAACGCTTTTTTGATGATTGTTTCAACAGTAGCTTCCGGATCTTCTTTTACTATTTTTTCTACTACTTTTTCTGAAGTTTTTCTAACAAAACCTAAAACTTCCAAAGCAGATAACGCTTCATCTCGATTTGTATTGTTTTGAACTACCGAAACTTCATCTAAATCGTACAACTTTAACACTTTTTCCTTCAAATCGAGTATAACTCTTTGTGCTGTTTTGTTTCCAATTCCTTTAATTGACTGTATAACACCAACATCTCCGGATGCAATCGCATTAATAATTTGTCTGGGTTCTATTGAAGATAACATTGTTCTGGCAATATTGGCTCCAATTCCTGAAACAGATAATAACATTCTGAATATTTCGCGTTCTGATTTCTCAGCAAAACCAAATAAAGTATGCGCATCTTCCTTGATTAGAAGATGCGTATACAGTTTTATATTTTCAGCATTAGGGATTAATGAAAAGGTATGTAAAGATATATTTACCTGATACCCAACTCCTCCACAGTCAATTATGACGTCTGTAGGATTTTTTTCAACTAATTTCCCTTGCAAATGTGCTATCATAGTATATTTTATAAAGGCCAAATATAACAAAAATGCAATAAAAATACGACATTATTATTTGCCTCTTAATGATTTATACTATTTCGCCAGTTTATTTTTTTTATTTTCTTTTGCCTGAGCGTCAATTACTGCAATTGCTGCCATATTAACCATTTCCTCAACACTTGCTCCTAATTGAAAAATGTGAACCGGTTTACCCATTCCCATCATAATTGGACCAATAGAATTTACTTTATACAACTCTTTCAATAGTTTATAAGTAATATTAGCTGAATCTAAATTAGGGAATATCAGGGTATTTACCTTTTTACCGGCTAATTTAGAGAAAGGAAATTTCTCTGCAAGCATTTCTTGATTTAAAGCAAAATCTGCCTGAATTTCTCCATCAACAATTAATTCCGGGTGATTTTTATGCAAGAAAGCAACTGCTTCTCTCACTTTTGACGCACTAGGACTTGTAGATGAACCAAAGTTCGAGAATGAAACCATTGCAATAACCGGCTCAACACCAAACATTTTTGCCGTTTTTGCTGTCATGATAGCAATATTTACAAGATCTTCGGCTGATGGATTGATATTAATTGCCGTATCTGACAAGAACATTGGTCCACGAGAAGTCATCATCATGTTTGCTGTTGCAACAAGTGAAGCTCCGGGAGCTTTCTCTATTAATTGTAACATTGGTTTTACAACCGTTGGGTAACTTCTTGTATGTCCTGTAACCAAAGCATCTGCTTCGCCTTCGTTGACCATCATTGCTGCGAAATAGTTTCTTTCGCGCATGTATTTTTGTGCATCAAGTAATGAAACTCCTCTGCGTTCTCTTGTGTCCCAATATGAAGCAGCAAATCTATTACGTCTTGCTTCTTCTTCGTTTGTTTTAGGATCAATAATTTCTAAATCAGCATCAAAACCTAATTCAGCTTTTAATTCTAAAATTACTTCTTTATTACCTAATAAAATTGGAAAACCAATTCCGTCTTCATGAACAATTTGTGCTGCTTTTAATACATTTAACTGATCTGCCTCAGCAAAAACGATTCTTTTAGGATCCATTTTTGCACGATTCGTAATCAAACGCACCATTTTATTATCGTTACCCATACGTTCGCGAAGTGCATCTTCATAAGCTGCCCAGTCTGTAATAGGATTTTTTGCAACACCAGATTCCATTGCTGCTCTTGCAACTGCCGGTGCTACTACTGTAATTAATCTTGGATCGAATGGTTTAGGGATAATATATTCTTGCCCAAAACCTAGTTTCATTGCTCCGTAAGCCACATTAACCTGCTCTGGAACCGGCTCTTTTGCCAAAATAGCCAAAGCTTTTACGGCAGCCATTTTCATCGCTTCGTTAATTTTTGTAGCACGTACGTCTAATGCTCCTCTAAAAATATATGGAAAACCAAGAACGTTATTTACCTGATTAGGAAAATCTGAACGCCCTGTAGCCATAATAACATCTTTACGAGTTTCTGTAGCTAAATTATAATCGATTTCCGGATTTGGATTTGCCATTGCAAAAACAATCGGGTTTTCTTTCATTGTCAATAACATTTCAGCAGACAAAATATCTCCTGATGATAATCCTATAAAAACATCTGCACCTTTTACGGCTTCGGCTAAATCAATTTTAGGACCATCTATAGCATATTTCAATTGTAGTTCTGATAATGAAGGATTGTCCTTTGTTAAAAGTCCTTTACTATTAAACATTAAAATATTCTTAACTTGTACGCCTAACAAAACATATAAATCAGTACAAGCTATTGCTGCAGATCCTGCACCTGAAACTACTACTTTTACATCTTCTGCTTTTTTTCCTGCTAATTCAAGCGCATTGATCAAAGCTGCCGAAGAAATTATTGCCGTACCATGCTGATCATCATGCATTACCGGGATATCTAATTCTTCTACCAATCTTCTTTCGATTTCGAAAGATTCCGGTGCTTTGATATCTTCTAAGTTAATTCCTCCAAAGGTTGGAGCAATATTTTTTACGGTCTGAATAAATTCTTCAATATCCTTAGTTCCAATTTCAATATCAAAAACATCGATATCAGAGAATATTTTAAACAATAAACCTTTTCCTTCCATTACTGGTTTAGAAGCTTCCGGGCCAATATCCCCAAGTCCTAAAACAGCTGTACCGTTTGAGATAACGGCAACTAAATTTCCTTTTGCTGTATATTTGTAAACGTCATCTACGTTTGCTGCAATTTCTAAACACGGTTCTGCAACTCCTGGCGAATAAGCCAAAGATAAGTCTCTTTGGGTTGCATATTTTTTTGTTGGAACTACCTGAATTTTTCCTGGAGTTGGTTCTGAATGGTACAGTAACGCTTCTCTTCTTTTACTCTCTTTGTTCATTTATTTTAGCTTTTATTCTAGCTTACAAAGATATAAGTCTTGGTTTAAATTGGGGTATTTTTATTATTTTCTTTTGTCAAAATAGCATTTATTACCCCCAAAAAAAATAGTCCGCTATTATTTGGACTATTTTATCAAGCTTATTTTATTAATTTCTTTTATTGTGAAATATAAGAGTTTAAATGATTTATTGTGTCTTTTTGAATTTCTATAATCGCTTTTACAACATCGCTTATAGAAATTATTCCTACTACAATTCCGTCCTCCAGAACCGGTAGATGTCTGATTCTTTTGGTACTCATGAGCTCCATACAATCCTCGATATTGTTTGAAAGGTTTACCGAAAAAACATTGCTTTCCATAATTTCATGAACAAAAGTTTCTTTTGAAGATTTGTCTTTTAAAACAATTTTTCGGGCATAATCCCTTTCAGATAATATTCCTTTTAAATCGCTATTATCAATAACAAGAATAGCTCCTATGTTTTTCTCTCCCATTACTTTTAAGGCTTCATAAACCGTTGTTGTTGAAAGAACCGAATAAACATTTTTTCCTTTTGCGTTTAGTATTTGATTTACAGTCATATCTGAAAAAATTTAGATCTATAAAGTTAGAAAAAAATGAATACACACCACAACGAAATCGATTTTTTAAAACTTAATCAATTCATTTTAAACATAATAAACAATATTTTACATTTCAGAAATATTACCTCAAAAAAATGAATGAATTTTATGATGTTATTACGAAAAATGCAGGGTTTTGATTGTCAGAAGATTTATTCTAAATAATGAGGGTTTTGTGAAAACCATAATGATATTGAATAAAGTTCCAGCGGAGTAATAAATAATTAAATATACCACCCCGATGGGGTTCAATTTTGTGTTTTTTTCATTTTTCTATAAATATGTCGTCCCGATGGGACTTATATATTTGGTTTAGAACGACGTTAATGCTCCAGAGGAGCAATATATTTATAACAAATCATAACGATGCAAAATAAAGCTCCAGGGGAGCGATATATATAATCAATAAAATATGCCACCCCAATGGGGTTCAATTTTGTATTTTTTTTTATTTTTTCTAGAAATATGTCGTCCCGATGGGACTTATATATTTGGTTTAGAACGACGTTAATGCTCCAGAGGAGCGACATATATAATCAATTAAATATGCCACTCCAATGGGGTTCAATTTTGTATTTTTTTTATTTTTCTATAAATATGTCGTCCCGATGGGACTTTTTTTAATTTCAAAAAATAAATTATTGATAGGATTTTCACAAAAAAATCATCAACATATTATAGTATGTGAGAAATAATAAATAAAAGACAGTAATTGCATGAATTAAAAATACAATACAATCAAACTAAAAATACACGATCATGGAAACAACCGAAACTACAAAATTAGAGAACCTCAGAAAATTACTTGCCCCGTATTTCAATACTGCAAAATCGGATGAAAATCAATCAGAAGCTCCGAAAGCACAAACTCATTATTATGAGCTTGGTTGCGTGATTACAAATCTCCTAAAAATGTGTGTTTTGGCATTAGATCATGAGGAACATAAAATTTCGGAAACAAATAAAACTCCTATAAATGTTTCGCTTATTTTAGAAACCGTGCTGGAAATGTTTCCTTTGGATGAATTTGAATTGTTAGATGAAATTAATCAGATCGTTGTTGGGGATAATTAAAATATTGGGGTGTTTTTGTAAACTGGACTAAAGTCCAGCCCTACAATATAAATCGAGCCGATGGCTCTTTATGAGTGGTGTTTTATAAAGCAAACCTGAAATATACTTTGTTATTTTGGAACTTTCTGGATTGTGTTTTATAAAACAAGCCTAAAATACAGCATAAGTTCCAGAGGAACAAAATATATTGTAGAGCTGGACTTTAGTCCAGCCGAAATATAAATCAAACCGATGGATATTTATGAGTGGTGTTTTATAAAACAAGCCTAAAATACAACACAAGTTCCGGAGGAACAAAATATATTGTAGAGCTGGACTTTAGTCCAGCAGAAATATAAATCAAACCGATGGATATTTATGAATATCCAGCCAAAATATAGGATTGCAATACGAAAATTACAAATTGGTAATCACAAACTCACTTCTTCTGTTTTGCTGATGTTCTTCTTCTGAACATTTTACGCCATCAGAACATTGATTTACAAGTTGTGATTCTCCGTAGCCTTTCGATGTTAATCTATTAGGATTAATTCCTTTGTCTACTAACCATTTCATTGTTGCCTTTGCTCTTTTATCAGATAAAATCTGATTGTATTTTGCTGTTTGTCGGCTATCCGTATGCGAACGAATATCGAGTTTTAGGTCTGGATATTGTTTTAATATTTCGATGATTTTCTCTAATTGAAAAACTGATTCTTTCTTTATAACAGCTTTATCCAAATCGAAATAAATAATAGGAATATCGAGTGTTTTTGCCAAATCTGTTCCTACCGTTATTGTTTTAAATCTTTTTTCTAACTGAATTGGTAAGGTTGTTTTTCCGGATAATTTTTTAATTGTTATTGGACTTTCTTTACTTTCATAATCAGTCTTTGATGTTCTGACAAAATAATTTTTACCACAATTTACATTAGCAAAAACATAATTTCCTTTTTCGTCCGAAACAACTTCTGCTACAGGATTAAAACTTTCATCTAACAAAGTTACTCTAGTATCTGAAAGAATTGCGTTTGTTTCAACATCTGTAATTGTTCCCGTTAATTCTTGTTCGCAACTAAGTTTTCTTTTTTCGGTAAAACGGTAAATATCATCAAGTCCTAATCCGTTATCTCTGTTTGAAGAGAAAAAACCATTTCTTTTTTTACTGTCAATTATAAAAGCAAAATCGTCTTGTTTACTATTTATGGGTTCACCAACATTTTGTATTTGTTCGAAAGAACCGTCATTATTTATTTTAGAAACAAAAATATCAAGTCCGCCTAATCCTGGTCTTCCGTCAGTGGCAAAATAAAGTTCGTTATCGCCGGAAATAAAAGGAAACGTTTCTCTTCCTTCGGTATTTATTGTTGCGCCTAAATTTTCGGGTTTCCCAAAGGTTCCGTCCTCATTTATTTTTACTTTAAACAAATCTGATTGTCCTAACGTTCCCGGCATATCTGATGCAAAATACAATGTTTTTTCATCGACGCTTAATGTAGGATGTGCCACACTATACTGATCACTACTGAACGGAAGTTCTTCAATGTTTTTCCATTCGCCATTAACCAAATTAGCTTTATATAATTTTAATAAAGTAACTTTATTTTTGTCTCTTCCTCTTTTTCCGCCTAAAAAGTTGTTTCGGGTAAAATACATGGTTCGCCCATCTTTTGTAAAAACAGGTGTTGACTCATTGAATTTTGTATTTACTTTTTTCTGAAAACGCTGTGGAATTCCAATACTTCCATCAGAAGCTAATTCGGCTGTATATAAGTTAGTAAAAGACCTATTTGTCCATTTAAAGTTTTTCTTTACGATTCCGCCTGTATCACGTGCAGAAGTAAATACTAATTTATTATCATAAATAGTGCTTCCGTAATCAGAAAGTTTCGAATTAATTCCTGCATCGGCAATTTCGAATCTTCCGGAATTAGATTTTATTTCTTCTAAATAATTTTTATTGGCTTCAAATAAAACTCCTCTTTTATCAGTGGTTATTTTTTGATTGAATTTTTCTAAAATCGTATCTGCTTTAGCATAATTTCCGTCAGATTTTAAACATTGTGCATATCTATATAAATATTCAGGATCTTGCTGCTCATTGGTGGCAAACAATTCGTTGTACCATTTTAAGGCTTTTAGCAATTCGCCATTAAAATAATAGGAATTACCAAGACGCTGAAACATCTTTTCATCTTTATATCCTTTATTTGCAACACTTTCGTAAACTTTTATTGCATCTACATAAGCGTATTTCTCGTATTGATCATTGGCATACTTTATACCACTTGTTTGTGCTATTATATTAAGGAAAAAGAGTAAAAATAAAGCGGTATAATTCAGGTTTTTGATTTTCATGTATCATTTTTTAGAAGAATCTTGGAGATGTAATTCTGTTATAATTATTAAAAAATTCAAAACGCAGGAAAATTTCATGCGATCCGGAATTGTATTTTCTTAATTTGGTTGTTTCATGATCATAACCATACCCTATATATAAACCATCTGATACCTGAAAACCTGCCAGCGCACTTACCGATGCACTCCAACGGTAGGCAAGTCCTAATACAAATTTATCATTGAACATAAAATTACCCGAAAGATCGACTTGTAAAGGAGCTCCTTGTACCATTTTTGTCAATACAGCCGGTTTGAATTTGACGTAATAATCGATATCAAAAACATAACCTGCCATGAAATAGTAGTTTATTTTATCTTTGAAAATAGCATTATCATTATTACTGTATCTGTTTGTTTCGATAAAATTAGGAATAGACAATCCTACATAAGCTTTATCTGAATGCCAGTAAACACCTGCCCCGATGTTGGGTGAAATTTTATTTCTTAAATCTTGAAATTGGGGATCGCCCTGATCTTCAAAAGTTAATTTATTTACATCTAGATTAAAAAGATTCGCTGTTGCTTTTATTCCGAAGGAAAGTTTAAAGGTCTCAGAAGTTGGAACAGTATATGATAAATCCGTAGATAACGTATTTTCGTTTGTTGGCCCAATTTTATCATTTACTAAAGATACTCCAAGTCCTAAATCGCTATTGTTTAAAGGTGTATTTACCGAGAACGTACTGGTTTCCGGCGCACCATCAAGTCCAACCCATTGTGTACGATATAACCCAAAAACACTTAATGCACCACGTGAACCCGCATAAGCCGGATTGATCGTAATGGTATTGTACATATATTGTGTGTATTGAGAATCTTGCTGCGCTGAACACACAACGGTAAAAAACATGAAAATTAAAACTATCTTTTTCATTTAAAAGGGCTTTTAAAAAGCGGCTTAGCCAATAACTAAGCCGCTTGTATTTTTTTTATTTGTTGATATATAAATAACCTGAAAGCTGGTGCGAGCCTGAACTGCTGTCTTTGTATTTTAGAATATAGAAATAAGTTCCTTCTGGCAATCCTTCAGACTGTTTTACAGTTGTACGTCCTTGAGAGTAACCTACAAAAGCACGGTCTTCGTTGTTGTAATTGTCTACATCGTAAACTAAAATACCCCAACGGTTGTAAATTTCTACCGTATTATCAGGATAACATTCTAATCCCTGGATATAGAATCTCTTATTCTTTTCGTCTCCGTTTGGAGAGAATGCATTAAAGACTTTTATCACACAACCATGTAAGTCTAAGACCGTAGGTTTATCTCCTGTATTACTGCCATCATCTGACAAATCATCTACAACAACTCCTTTATTGCTTCGTGCCTGAACACTTGCCTGATTGCTTACGCTACCTTTATTAATATCATTTTGCGTAATCTTGTAAGTAGCTGTAAAGTTGTATTCATCTGATTCGTTTACACCTAAATTTATTGCTAGTCCTGAAACTACAACACCTGGTAAAGGATCTGAAATCATAACTCCCGTCAATGAAACATTTCCTGTGTTTGTTACTTTAAATTTATATGTAATTGTCTCACCTGCATTTGCAACTCCGTTATTGTTTTCATCATTAAACACTGCTGTTTTGATAATCGCAATGGCAGGGAATTCTACAAAAACACTTAACGTTGCCATTCCACAATTAGTTGGATTTGCTTTTTCACAAACCTGGTAGGTTAATGTGTAATTTCCTCCCGGAGTATTTGGTTTCACATTTACAGTTCCGTCCTGATTTAATTCGAAGTAAGCACTTTGCGACATACTTAAATTCACATCTGCAGGATTTATTGGTAAACCTTTTAATAAATCATTGTCTAAAACATTGATAAACTCAAGTGAACCATTTATTCCGTCAACATTTACTAATCCATCATTATTAACGATAAGCTGTATCAATGGCGTGATTGGCGGAGTATTTATTACCGAAATCTTCGCAACTGCCTGACTACAATTAGATGGATTTAAGACTTCACAAATCTGATACGTCAATTCATAATTTCCAGTTGGCGTTCCAGACTTTATTTCGATTGTTCCGTCTGCCTTTAAAGTTAAGTTAGGATTCGAAACAACAGTAGTCAAAATAACATCTGCAAGATTAATTACTGATCCGTTTATACTATCATTATCAAATATACTTGTTGTTGAACTGTGTCCTTTATTAGTATCTACAGTTCCTGCATTATCATTATTCGCCTGTAAAACTGCTCCCGTTACAGGAACATAACTTTTTACAGTAACACAATTTGCAGGATTTAAATATTCACAAATAGTATATTCAATCTCATAGTTTCCTATTGGAGTTCCTGGTTTTACTGTTACCGTTCCGTCCGGATTTAAAGTTAATCCTGTTGGAACTTTTACAACTGTCAGAACTATTCCTCCATTACTATTTTTAATAACAGCTGAATTTCCGTTTAATGTAACATTATTTATTAATGGTAATGTTGTTCCTCCAATGCTTCCGTTAATAGGAAGAGTGCTCTCTGTTAGAGCTTTGATTGCACCTTTGCCTACTACAACAGTAACTGTTGCATTGGCACAATTAGCAGGAGTGGCTCCTTTTTCACAGATTTCGTAAGTAATACTGTAACTGCCTGATAAAGTATTTGGCTCAAGAGTCAATACTCCGTTGGCATCTATTGTTAATGGACCTTCACTTATTGGTGTAACATCGGTATTGCCAGCCGTAACGGCAACTCCGTTTAGAGTGTCATTATCGGTTACGTTTCCAACTGTGCTTGCCACTGTTGTACCCGGAACTTGCACTGGGTAACTGTTATCGGCATTGGCAACTAAACTGCCTTTTACAACAACGGTAGCTGTTGCTGTTTTGCAATTTGCAGGAGTGGCTCCTTTTTCACAGATTTCGTAAGTAATACTGTAACTGCCTGATAAAGTATTTGGCTCAAGAGTCAATACTCCGTCGGCATCTATTGTTAATGGACCTTCACTTATTGGTGTAACATCGGTATTGCCAGCCGTAACGGCAACTCCGTTTAGAGTGTCATTATCGGTTACGTTTCCAACTGTGCTTGCCACTGTTGTACCCGGAACTTGCACTGGGTAACTGTTATCGGCATTGGCACATAAGATAGAATTAATCTTGAAACCAAAATCTTCGGAAATACATCCGTTTGCTGAGGCAGAAATCGTATAACTCCCTATAGGTGCCGTAATCATACCCGCATTATTTATAACTCCTACGGAAGGAATTATAATATAAGTATAACTTGGATTATAATTTGTAATCGTAAAACTTCCGGTAGCAACTGTACAGGTTGGATGTGTTATGATTCCAACTGTTGGTGCAGATGGTGTCGCAGGTTGTGCATTGAACACAACATTACCTGATGCAGCAGAAATACAGCCTACAGCATTTGTTACTGTAAAGGTATATGTAGTTCCTGCCGTTAATCCT
>NZ_JAMZNK010000027.1 GCF_027980145.1 Flavobacterium azizsancarii
AATTTTCACAAAGATCAAAAAATGATTAGTGAAGATTTGGCTTTGGGTAATATTCTTCAAGAACACATAAGTAATAAAAAAGATATTGCGGTTTTTGATCGAGGAATGAAGGAAAGAAAAACAATGGTTGAGCTCTCCAATAAGGATAAATATTTTGTTACTCGAATTTACAAATCATCTAAGTATGAAATAGAAAAAGGCAGTAAAGTTATACCGTTGGATTTTGAAGATGAAACTATTAAGTTGATAAAACACAGTAAAGTTTATCTTTATGCCAATCAAAAAAAGACTAAAATAGTTTTTAGATTAGTAGAAGGGATATTGAAATCTGATGGAGAAAAAATATTATTTTTAAGCAACTTGCCCGAAGAAGAATTTACGGCAGATCAAATAGCAAAAATTTACAAAAAGCGCTGGGATATTGAGCGTTTCTTTAGATTTATAAAACAAGAACTTAATTTTAAACACTATTTTTCAAGACAATGGAATGGAATTCAAGTAATGATATATATTATTCTAATTGCATCCATTTTACTTTTGAGTTACATAAAACTCAATGGCTTAAAAGGATATAAGATCCCCAAAATTTCATTTTGTAATCAATTACAAAATGAAATCATTCAACAAGTAGTAATACATTGTGGTGGGGATCCTAGTAAATTAGAAACATTCAATACATGAAAGAAAGTTCCTTACACTCTTGGTTTTGAACTTTGACAAAGATGATCATACTCTCAATTTTTGTCATTTCCGAAGAAGCGATTCCACTAGTATTTCCGTTTGGATATGAACCAATATTTTTCGGTTTTCCTGTAAAAAAACAAAAAGAGGAACTCTCAGGGTATTGAGAGTTCCTCTTTTATAACTTCAAATTTAATTAAAAAAAAGTGCTTTTGAAGCAATCTTAATCGTTTAATTTATTCCTCCTCCTAAAGCTTTGTACAGTAAAACCTGCGAGTCGGCATTCTTTAATTGTATCTCAACAAAATCAAGTTCAGCCTGAAGTTTGTTTTTCTGGGCACTAATTATTTCGAGATAATTGGCGGAACCGCTCAAATACAAATCATTTGAAACATTTACTGCTATTTCAAGATGTTCGATCTCTTTTGATTTATGCGCTAATACATTCTGAAATGCTTCTGTTCGATGCAACAAAGCACTTAGTTCATTATAAGCAATTGTGATCGTATTTTGATACTGAAGAAATGTAATCTGCTGTTTTTTGTTAGCGATAAAAAACTCTTGTTTGATTTGTCCTTTGTTAAAAATTGGTGCAGAAAGACCTCCAAGCATTTGCCAGGCGAGCGATTTGGGTTCAAAAAAGGTAGAAAAAGAAAAAGAGTTAAGTCCGCCGTAAGCTCCAAGATTCAGACTTGGGAAAAAAGCAGCACGCGCCGCTTTGGCATCTGCATTTGTGGCCGATAATTCAAAATAAGCTTCAGACACATCAGGCCTGTTATGGATGATGGAATCTACACTAATTTTTTGATTTAATACTTCGAGATGTCCTGATAAAAAATCAGTACTTCTTTCGATAGTACCGCCATATTCTCCCAGAAGGTTCAATAAAGCTTTTTCAGTCTGGTCTATGCTCAGGTACAATTGATCAGCTTCGGCAAGGATATTATTATTTTGCGCATTAAATTGCTGTACGGCTAATTCTGTTGCTTTACCAACTGATCTTTGGGCCGAAATAATATCAAGGGCGTGTTGCTGGGTGACTAGGTTTTTTTTATAAATAATCGCCTGCTTATCGAGCGCAACAAGTTTATAGTAAAGCTCTGCAATGTCTGTTAAGAGTTTGGTTTGCAATAACCTCATTCCTTCTTTTGATGCAAAATACCTCTGACGTGCTGCTTTTTTGCGGTTGCTTAATTTTCCCCATATATCCGCTTCCCAGGATACTTTTCCTGCCAGAAATAAGTTTGGGGTTACATCTGTGGCAATCCTTTGTTTATCGGTTATATTTTGCGAAAGATTGGTATCAAAATTTCCTACGCCATCCATTGTATATTTACCATAACGTGTTCCTGACAAATCTGCCTGAATGTCAAATGAAGGTAATAAAGCAAGTTTAGCCACTTTTAGATGTGAATTGGCAATTGCTATTCTTTCCTGCATGATGAGATAGTCAGGATTTTGAGCAACGGCTTTATCGAGTAATTTTTTTAATTTGGGATCTTTAAAATAGGTATCTGTTTTTAAAGGAATAAAGGCTTCAAGACTGTCTGCTGTTTTTTTATTTTTGGCATCAAAGTTTGCAGGCAGTGCTTTTGCCTTTTGCTGTTCTGCCACTTTAGGGGCAGAACAGGCTAATAAAAGCATGAAGGATGTTAGTATTAAAAAATAATTTAAGTTCTCTTTAGTACGTACCAAAGGTCTTATCATTGTGAGGGATCTATTGATTGAATTTTTCATTGTTTATGTTTATTTTTTCATAGCTTTTTCCATTTTAGCAAACAGGATATAAAGTCCCGGGATAATAATAAGCCCAAAAACAGTTCCTATGAACATTCCTCCGGCTGCGGCGGTACCAATAGAACGGTTACCAATTGCACCTGCTCCTGAAGCGATACACAAAGGAATAAGCCCGGAGATAAAAGCAAATGAAGTCATTAAAATAGGTCTGAAACGAAGTCTCGCGCCTTCTATTGCAGCCTCAGTAATGCCTTGACCTTCTTTGTTCTGAGCCATTGCAAACTCAACAATAAGAATTGCATTTTTGGCCAGCAGTCCTATAAGCATTACCAGTGCGACCTGAGCATAAATATTATTGTCTAATCCCACGATGACAAGGGCGAGATAAGAACCAAAAACACCCACAGGAAGAGATAAAAGTACAGGAAACGGAAGTAATAAACTTTCGTATTGGGCGGCAAGCAATAAGTAGACAAAAAGCAGACACAATGCAAAAATGTATATGGTCTGGTTTCCTGACAGAATTTCTTCGCGTGTCATACCGGACCATTCGAGTTCGAACTTATTTGGGAGTTTTTCTGCGGCAAGTTTCTCAACAGCTGCAATGGCATCTCCTGAGCTATAACCTGCAGCCGGTTCACCATTAATCATGGCAGACATGTACATATTATAACGAGTAAGCACTTCAGGACCATAAACGCGTTCGAGTTTTACGAAGGTCGAGAACGGAACCATTTCTCCGGAATCATTTTTAAGATACATGTCCAGGATACTTTCGGGATTTTTTCGAAACTGAGGACTCGCTTGCACCATTACTTTATACATTTGAGAAAAACGGATAAAGTTTGTCGCATAAAAGGAACCTAACATAGTTTGTAAAGTTGACATGGCATTGTCTACAGAAATTCCTTTTTTGGCGGCCTGATCATAATCAATATGTATGAGATATTGAGGAAAAGTGGCATCAAAACTTGTAAATGAGTTTTGTATTTCCGGAGACGCATTTAATTCTTTTATAAAGTTTCTCGTTACCTCATCTGTGTTACTGATTGGACCACCTGATTTATCAAGCAAACGCAATTCAAAACCACTGGTATTACCAAATCCGGGAACTGTAGGAGGGGCAAAAACCTCGATCTGCGCATCAGAAATTCCTTTTGTTTTCTGGGTTAGTTTGGTAATGAATTCATTTACAGATATATTTCTGTCACTCCAGTCTTTCAGGTTGATCATTCCCATACCATAAGAAGCTCCTGCAATTTCTGTTACAATGCTGTAACCGGCAAGTGTTGTGACATTATCTACACCTTCGATTTCTTTTGCAATACGTGTTACCTCATCAAGTACTTTTTCTGTACGTTCTACTGTTGCGCCTTGCGGAGTAGTAACATTCACATAGACCATTCCCTGATCTTCTGACGGGATAAATCCTGAAGGCAAAAATACAGATGTTCCCCAGGTAAGCGCGCAGAATAAAACCAAAAGACCTATGGTTATAGAACTGCGATCTGCAAATTTTGAAAGTACTCTGATGTATTGTGAAGTGATTTTGTCGAACCATTTATTAAATCGGGCAAAGAAACGATCCAATAGAGACGTTTTCGGTTTATTAGGATCATGCGGCCTAAGCATTATGGCACATAAAGCAGGGGTAAGAGTAAGGGCATTAATACCAGAAATTACAATACTAATCGCCATTGTCAGCGAAAATTGCCTATAGAAAACCCCAACTGGACCGCTCAGGAAAGCTACAGGTATAAATACGGCAGCCATAACAATTGTAATTGCAATAACAGCACCCGTGATTTCTTTCATGGCGCTTATGGTGGCCGGCAACGGATCCATATGTTCTTCGGTAATTTTAACGTGAACGGCTTCAACTACCACGATGGCATTGTCGACGACGATTCCTATCGATAGTACCAAGGCAAAAAGTGTCAAAAGGTTGATAGAAAATCCCATCATTGACATAAAAGTAAAAGAACCAATTAATGCCACAGGTACGGCCAATACGGGAATAAGCGTAGAACGCCAGTCTTGCAGGAATATAAAAACCACAAAGGCTACAAGAATAAAAGCTTCTATAAGTGTTTTTAAAACTTCGTCGATAGAAGCGTCAAGAAAACGGGATACATCATAAGCAATATTATAATTCATTCCCGGAGGAAAAGAAGTTCCTTTTAGTTCTGCCATTTTCGCTTTTACGCTTGCAATTACTTCAGAGGCATTAGAGCCCGGGCGCTGTTTTAGCATGATCGAAGCAGAAGGTTTTCCGTCAGTTTTTGAAACCATTCCGTAACTCATAGATCCTAATTCGATCTTTGAGATATCTTTTAATTTTAAAACCGTACCATCTGAATTTGCTCTAAGTGGTATTTCTTCATACTGTTTTGGCTCATAGAATTTTCCGCCATATTTGATTACATATTGCAGCTGACTGTCCAATTGTCCTGATCCTTCACCCACTTTACCGGGAGCAGCAGAGATGTTTTGCTTTTGCAGTGAACTTATAACTTCATTTGCAGAGATATTATACGAAAGCATTTTTTGAGGATCAAGCCATACCCTCATCGAGTACTCTTTTTGTCCCATTATTTCGGCACGTCCTACACCATCAATACGCTTTAGTTCCTGAAGAATGTTGATATCTGTGAAATTAAAAATAAACTGTTCGTCCTGAATGTCATCCGTACTGGTAATATTCAGGTACATCAACATACTGTTTACTTCTTTTTCTGTAGTTACTCCGGCCCGAATCACTTCTTCGGGAAGTTCATCGAGTATGGTCGTTACCCTGTTTTGTACGTTTACCGCAGCCAGATCAGGATCAGTTCCTACTTCAAAAAACACCTGTATAAGGGTGAGACCATCATTTGATGTTACAGTAGACATATACGTCATTCCCGGCACACCGTTTATGGCGCGCTCTAGAGGTAATGCAACGGCATTGACGGATACTTCGGCATTGGCTCCGGTATATTTTGCTGTTACGGTTACTGACGGGGGAACAATATCCGGAAATTGTGTTATAGGCAATTGGAACAAGGCTAATATTCCGAGGAGAACTATCATAACCGAAATGATTAATGATAATATTTTTCTCCTGATAAATAACTCTATCATTTTATATCTTTTTAATTGTAATTAATTACAAGCTTACGCTTTGCATTTGTTTCATGTTTATTTTGTCGCCGTCTCTTAGTGATTGTGTTCCTTCCTGAACAATAAGGTCATCTTTTTTCAAACCTTTGTTTAGAATGTAGACATCATCAAGAGTGCTTGCAATGGTTATATTGGTCATCTTTACGATGCCTTCTTTGTTGACAACGAAGACAAATTGCTTGTCCTGAATAGAAAAAACAGCTTTGTGAGGTATTAAAACAACATTAGTTCTTGGTTCTGAAATAATTAAATTTCCGGATGTTCCGTGTTTTATAAATCCTTGTGGATTACTGAATTTAGCTTTGTATTGAATAGAACCGGTTTGTCTGTCAATATCTCCATCGGCAGTTTTCAGTTCTCCTTTATGATCGTATACTTTTCCGTTTGGCAATACCAGTTTGATATCTCCATTGGTATTAAGGCTTTTGTCTGCCATCATTTCGAAATAAGTATTTTCAGGGATAGAGAAATAGGCATATACATCGTCTAGCTGCGAAAGTGTTGTAAGGAGCGAACCGTTTTCGACAAGACTTCCTTCCTTAAACGGAATACGGTCTATTGTTCCTTCGAAAGGAGCACGTATTGTAGTAAAACTTATTTGCTGATTGATCGATTTTTTTTCTGCGGCAGCATGAGCCACTTTAGCTGATGCGGCATCGTGTTTTGCTTTGGATAATTCTAATTCCTGACTCACAATTACTTTTTTATTGTACAGCGTTTGTGCCTGTTCAAGTTCTACAGTTGCAATTCGAAGATCGGCCATTGTGTTTTTATACACTGCCTGAGCTTTTAGAAGCTGTATTTGGAGTTCTGCGTCGCTGATTTTAAAAAGAAGTTGCCCTTTTTTTACTTTTTGACCTTCGCTGATAAAAACTTTATCCAGCAATCCCGGTATGCGCACATGGATTTCGACATTGTTTTTTGCATGAACATCAGCAACAAACTTGTTTGAAACTATAGTGTCTGTTAAGGTAATTTTATATACTGGCAGTGTTTTTATATTGTCGGAATCTTTTTTTGTTTTATCCCCGCAAGAGATTAGAACTAAGAATGATAAACTGTACAAGAGACTTTGATTTTTACTAATGATCATAATTGATTTTTAAAATTTTATATAAATATATCGCCTCCCTTATAATGATTTACAGGGAGTCGTAGTGAACTGAATTTTGAAAATGGAAAGCGCGCCGGATGCTGCCTTTACAGGCAGTACGGTTCTTGAAAACTATTTTTAGAGCTTATATATTCTTTAAAAATAAAGAACATAAAATGCCATTACAGAAAGGATTCTATAGCTAAAAACAGGAAATAATAAAATTCTAGAAAAGTTGATACAGATGGAGGTGGGTGTGTTGCTGACACTGGTATATTGAGGTAATACCGTAGATCAGACCATTTTTTAAGATCTTAAACTGAACTAACTTGTTGTTGTAAAAGTTTTTTAAGATGCAGCTTACTGAGCTTCCATTACGATTTTTAAGGTTTTTCTTTACTACAAAATGAATGTCCAGATCGCTGGATAATGAGATTGTAGAAGATTCTACCTGAGGAATATCAGAAGCCATAAAAAGATCCTGTGACTGATTGTAATGCAGTTCAGAAGGATATTGATAATATTCTATGCAGCCAACAAATGTAAGCACGAATACTAAAATAAGAGATATGAACTTAAGATGTTTCATAGTTGAACGGGCATTCTTTGCTTTTGGATATCTAAATAGATGTGCTTATAGGTAATATGGCGCCAAATATAGTAATTTGGGAATTGAATGTTTATTAAATTTTCTTTAAAAAATCACAATTAGAAAGATGATAATATTAAATTAACTTATTTATAGCATCTTAACGTTTTCTTTAATTTTGATAGTTTTCTCTTTTTATAGTCCAATTTTTTAGTTCATAGGATAATTTTTTATTTTTTATTGGTTCTCTATATTTTAGGCTTCAAATTTTATGCAGTACAATTTTGTTTGGCAGGCAAGTATATGTAGGAATTTTAATTTTCTAATATGTTAAAGAATATCTTAAATATAATATTGTGTGCCTGTATTTTATAATACAGAGAATAAAACAGTTATAATGACGTTCTTAAACAAAACGATATTATGGGTTTATTTGATTTTATGATGGCGGAGATAGCGATGGATTTGGGTACTGCTAACACTTTAATAATATATGACGGAAAGATAGTAGTAGACAGCCCTTCGATCGTCGCAAGAGATATTAGAAACGGAAAAATTATTGCGGTAGGCAAAGAGGCAAGTTTAATGCAGGGAAAAACGCATGAAAATATAAAAACAATCCGACCGCTTAAAGATGGGGTTATTGCAGATTTTGATGCTTCGGAGAAAATGATCAGCTGGTTTATAAAAAACATACCTGAATTAAAGAAGAACTTTTTTACTCCCGCATTGCGAATGGTAGTCTGTATTCCAAGTGGTATTACTGAGGTAGAAATGAGAGCCGTAAAGGAATCGTGCGAACGGGTAAACGGGAAAGAAGTCTTTTTAATTCATGAACCTATGGCGGCTGCGATTGGGATTGGTCTGGATGTAATGCTGCCTAAAGGAAATCTTATTGTTGATATTGGCGGGGGAACTACAGAAATTGCAGTGATTGCGCTTGGCGGAATAATTTGCGATAAGTCGATAAAAATTGCAGGTGATGTTTTTACTAATGATATTTTGTATTACATGAGAACGCAGCACAATTTGTATATTGGAGATGCTTCTGCAGAGATGATAAAGATTCAGGTTGGTTCTGCAATGGAAGAACTGGAACACGCCCCTGATGACATGACGGTTCGCGGAAGGGATTTGCTTACCGGAAAACCTAAAGAGATTAAGATTACTTACAGAGAAATTGCAAGAGCGCTGGATAAGTCAATACAAAGAATTGAAGATGCTATTATGGTAACGCTTTCTTTGACGCCACCGGAATTATCAGCGGATATTTATAATACGGGATTGTATCTCGCAGGCGGAGGAGCAATGTTACGAGGCCTTGACAAAAGATTATCACAAAAAACAGATTTACCGGTTTATATTGCCGAAGATCCTTTAAGGGCTGTAGTTGTTGGTACTGGAATTGTCCTGAAAAATATAGCGAAGTATAAAAGTGTACTGATAAAATAAATGCAAGTGTATGAGTTTTAAAAAAAACACTGCCTGCATATAAATTGAACACGAATTTCAAGAATTTTCACAAACTGGGTTAATCCACAGTAAATTAGTGATAATTAGTGAAATTCGTGTTTAATTTATACTCATTGGCAAAAGCAATCAATTATCCTTAAACCTGTATCCGAGTGTAACAGAGAAGCTTTCATTATAAATTTTCCATTGTTGTTGGGTATCGGCATTTTCTAGTATGGGGACAAAGCCGCGAATAAATCTTCCTCCAATAGTGATTCCGTTTGATAATTCATAATTAATACCAGTTACAAATCCGGCATCCATTTTCTGGCTGTAATTTTCTGAAGCTGTGCCATTGCCATAAATAGATTTCCTCTGTAATAAAAAGTGGGGCTAACGGGAAAGATATCAATATACTGACGTTTAAATTTGCTTGAAAACTCAGGATTTATCCCATCATCAATTTTGATTGTCATCAATTGCCGACTATAGAATAGTTCATGTTTTAAACCAAAATATTTGGATGTTTTATTATCGATTGTAATTCCTATAATCTGTCCTGTTATACTTTTTTGAGAACCATTACTGGATAAATTATCTATATTTTTCCCCGTCAAAGAAGTTCGGTTAATACCGCCACTTATTCCAAAAGTTAACCCTTCTTGTTGCGCGCTGATTTTTAGTATAAAAAAGAGCATAAAGCAGATTGTATATGTGTTTTTCATTATTTCTATATTTTTCTAAAAATTAATATCCCAAATTCCAGCTGTTTTTTCGAGTTCAACCAGTGCAGCAGCATAATTGTAGAGAGTTTCATAATAATTAAGTTGTGTTTCATTATAAGTTCGTTGGGCATTTAAAACTTCGAGTAAACTGGTTTCTCCACGTTTGTAACTGTATATTTTTCCATCAAGGAGGCGTTGCGCATCGGCCAGTAAGCCGGTATTAAATTGTCGGACTTGTTTTTGTGTAGTGAGATAATTTAACCATGCCTTTCGAACTTCTGTCTGAATCTGCAATTCAGTTTGTTGGTACAAAATCTCGGCTTGTTGTACCGTATATTCGGCTGCTTTTAATTCTCCTTTATTCCGATTAGAAAATTTAAGAGGAATAGAAATACCGGCAGAAACTGCATTCGTAGATGGAGTAGGAGCTACAACATTAGTAACTACAGAAGTACTTTCAACACCCATATTTACGCCGAGGTCCAGCATTCTGTTTGCTTTAGTTAGTTTTAAAACATCCTGCGATACGTTTTTGTTTTTAAGTGCTGCCAATAGATCAGTTCGATTGTTTTTGGCAGAAATAATAAGCTCGTTCAAATTAAATAAGCGATCAAAATTTGTTAAATCCCCAATGGGAGAATACAGCGTGTCTGCTTTTTGATTCCCCGTCAAAGTAGCAAGTTCGAGTAAAGCAGTTTTCCAATCCGCTTCACTTTGGTACACATCATTAAGCATAGTATGGGCTTCGAGTTTACTTTGGCGCGCATCTATTTCGGCTATACTTCCCAACTTAAATCGAATACTATCTGCTACAGCAATGTTTTTAAGAATAGTATAGGAGTTTAATTGCACCTTGAATATTTCTTTTTGTTTTAAGCTGGTTAAGTATTCTAAAGTAGCATCGGCACGCAGGTTACGAAAATAATCTTCCAGTAAAGCTTTGGTCAGTTCGTTGGTACTTTTTGCAACGTTTATTCGGGCTTTGCGTTTTCCGCCCAGTTCTAATGTCCAAGTTATTTCAGTGGAAAAGCCATAACCCATTTGCATTCTTCGCTGCCCGTTATCACTAGCGCCTATGGCCAGTTCAGGATCAGGGAATACTTTTGAGGCCTCGATATTCGCTTCGGCAATATTGACATTAAATTTTTCGGCAGCATATCCTAAATTGTTTTTATTTACTAAGGATAAGAACTCGGGATAATTCATTTTTACTCGTATAAATGTGGTGTCAATCTGAGCATTTGACACAGTCGAAATAGTGAGTAATACCGAAAGTATCACCCATTTGGTTTTTATATTTTTAATCATAATATATTATTTTTCTGATTGTCGATTTTATTTTCTAATACTTCGTTTTCCTGACCAAATTTCTTCTCGATGAGGTAATAAAGAGCGGGTAAAACAAATAGTGTCAGGATTGTAGAGAATAATAATCCGTATACAATTACGGTTGCCAAAGGTCTTTGTACATCACTGCCGATGCCTGTTGCTAATGATGCAGGTAATAATCCTAATACGGCAACAGTTGCTGTCATCAATACGGGACGAAAGCGTTGTTTTGCTCCATTTGTTACGGCGATGAGTAAAGCCATTCCGTTTTTTCGAAGCTGATTGATGTGTGAAATCATAATAACCCCATTTTGGATTGCAACGCCAAACAAAGCAATAAAACCAACTGCCGATGATACATTAAGGGTCATACCTCGAATATTAAGTGCTAACATTCCGCCAAATAATGCCAAAGGAACAATACTCATTAGCAATCCTGCCTGACGAAATTTCCCAAAAGCCCCATACAATAACACAAACATTAAGGCAAGTGCCAGCGGTACAATAACTGCCAGATGACTGTAAGCCCGTTCCTGATTTTCAAATTGTCCGCCCCATTTTATTTTATAGTGTTCGTGATCATATTTTACATTCTTTTCGATTTTATCTTGTGCTTCGCTGAGGAAAGAACTTAAATCGGCACCTCTTAAGTTCACCCGAACCGTAAGATGACGTTTGTTCATTTCTCTGGCAATAGTACTTTCTCCTGTATTGAGTTTGATATCGCATACCTGAGATAACGGAATTTTAATACCCTCGGAATTCGTCAACATCAGGTTTCCAATTTTTTCAGGAGTGTTCCGGCTTTCTTCATTGTAGCGTGTGATGATATCGTAGACTTTATTGCCTACAAAAATCTGAGAAACCGCTTTTCCGCCCATTGCTACTTCTATTAATTCTGATACATCGTCTACATTCAATCCGTATTGTGCGATTTTCTGGCGATCGGCAATAACTTGTATTTGCGGTAAAGGAGGTTCCTGATCGATAGCAAGGTCAACGGCCCCTTTTACACTTTCCAGCGTTTTGATGACATCTTCGGCAATTCGACGGGTTTCTTTATAATCTTCCCCGTATATTTTTACCACCAATTCGCTGTGTGCTCCGGAGATTTTATCCATTACACCATCAATCATAGGTTGCGAGAAACCAACATTGTATCCTGGCATAGCCGCATATTCAGCAGCAAGCTCTTTGATTAAATCTGCTTTGGTTTTACCTGATTTCCATTCCCTATAAGGTTTTAATCCAATACTGCATTCGAAATGAGAAGGTGTCCAGGCATCAGTTCCATCATCATTGCGTCCTGATTGTACCATCATATAAGTCACTTCTTCATGTTTTAAAGTCCTATGACGAAGTGTATCACTCATTTCTTTTGATTTCTCTAAAGTTATCCCCGGTGGCAACGAAACCTGTAACCAGACGGAACCTTCATCGAGTGGCGGTAAAAAATCTTTTCCTACCATTACGGTAAGAATAAAGGCAAGAGTCAGTACTGCAATCAAAGGAGCAAAAACTTTTTTTGGAGCCTGCATTATTTTTAAAATTCCGTTGTGATAAGAAACGGTAAGTTTATCCAGCCATTTATTATGATACATTTTTTGTGGCTTACGATAGATAAAATAAGCCAGTCCCGGAATTAGTAGTAATGCAGCCAATAAAGCACCAAAAAGGGCGTAGCCAACGGTAAATGCCATGGGTGTAAATAACTTTTTCTCTACCCGCTCAAAAGCAAACAATGGCAGGTAAGCTGTTATGATAATCAAGGTGGCAAAAAAGATAGGCCGCGCAACGCTTTTTACACTAAAGGCTACGCTTTTTTCGGTGAGTTCTTCCTTTTCATTGTCTTCCCGTTTTTTCAGGATGGTTTCCATCATTACAATAGCTCCATCTACAATAATTCCAAAGTCAATAGCTCCAAGTGAAAGCAAGTTGGCGGGAATATTGGTAAGTTTCATAAGGATAAAAGCAATTAAAAGCGAAATAGGGATTGTAATTGCAACTAATAATGCACCTCTCCAGCTGCCTAGAAAAATAATTAATACGATGATTACCAAAGCCATTCCTTCTAATAAAGTATGAGAAACGGTGGTAAGTGTAGTATCTACTAAATCAGTTCTGTCTAAAAAGGCATGAATCTGAACCCCTTCAGGAAGATAATTTTTGTTTAAATCATCAACAGCTTCGTTTACACCTTTCAGCACTACTGATGGATTTTGGTTTTTTAGCAAAAGCACAATCCCTTCGATATTATCCGAATAATCTGCACCACGTTTGTCTGTATATCCCAAGGCGCCTTTACGCTCCAGATTGCCGTATTTTAATTTCCCCAGATCATTTAAATAAACAGGAACACCATTTACTGATTTTACTACAATACGACCGATATCGTCCAGATTTTTTACTAAACCAATTCCGCGTACTACATACGACTGATCACCACGATCGATGACACTTCCGCCAACATTGGCATTGTTTTTTTCGATAGTTTCCGTTATTTCACTTAGCGATAAACCGTATTGTTCTATTTTTCGAGGATCCAATTCAATTTGATATTGAGTTGTGATCCCTCCAAAATTAGTAACATCGGCAATGCCTGAAACCTGTTTTATTCTTGGAATAATAGTATATTCTTGTAACTCGCTTAATTCACGTAAGTCATGGCTTTTACTTTCAATGATGTAACGATATATTTCTCCTGTAGGAGAGGTAAGCGGGTCTAAACCAGGCTTTGCTCCATAAGGTAATTCGACATCGTTCAAACGTTCCTGAATTCTGGTTCGGGCGAAGTAATCCTCGATTCCATCATCAAAAACGATAGTTACCATAGATAGGCCAAAAGTGCTTTTGCTTCGCATCACATGCATGCCCGGTAAACCATTTATAGCGCGTTCTATTGGAATCGTGATTTGTTGTTCTATCTCTTCCGCAGCTAAACCCGGGACCTGTGTGACTACTTGCGAGGTTACATCGCCAATATCCGGGTAAGCTTCTACAGAGAGCTTTGTCCAGGAATAGTAGCCAAATAGGGATAGAAGTAAAAACAAAGCCAGAATGAGCCAGCGTTTTGCTATTGTTGTTTCAAATATATTTTTTTTCATACGAGTGTTTGTTAAGTTGCTAAGGTTCTAAGTTGTTGATTTGCTGAGTTGCTAAGTTTTTGAGACTGTGACTGAGCACTGAACACTGAGCACTGCGACTGAATACTTTTTAGTCTATTTCGCTTCCAGCAGATAAAAAGCACCTTCGCTTATGATGGTTTCATTTGGTTGTAATCCGGATAAGATTGCTATTTTTCCTTTGTCAGAAATTCCTGTTTCGACATAACGTCTCATATATTTTCCTTTTGCAATCTGAACAAAAACAAAGCTTTTGTCATTAAACTGTAATACAGCTTTAGCAGGAACAAAGAGCGTATTCACGGGTGTGTCGATAAATTTTACGGTTACATACATTCCCGGTTTCAGGGTGTGATCATTATTAATACATTCGATTAAAACCTGTACGCTTCGGGTAGCTTCGTCCACAATTTCTTCTACATGGTATACCTTTCCTGTAATTTTTTTATTAGGGTAAGAAGCGACCTGAATTTCTGCACCATCTAATTCGTGAATAAAACGGATGTCTTTTTCTTTAACCTGACCCACAACCCAAACTTTTTTTAAATTGGCGACTTTAGCTTTCGGGGCATCATCATCTTTTATGTATTGTCCCATTACGACTTCATTTGTTATAATTTCTCCGGCAATAGGAGAGGTGATTACAAGTGATTGACCAAAAACAAGTTTATCGATATTGACTCCAAATATTTTTAAGCTTGCTATCGCATTTTGATATTCTTTTTCACTCACCTCAAAATTTGTTTCTGCTTCTTCAAGATCTTTTTGAGAACCAACACCATTGGTCTTTAAATCCTGTTGGCGTTTTAATGAAAGTTTAGCAATTTGATAAGCAGATTTTGACTGAAAAAAGTTTTTTTGAGCATCAATAAAATCGGGGGAAACCATCTCAAAAAGAGGCGTTCCGGGTTGTGTTTTTATTCCCAGTTTTAAATAAATTTTTGTAACCCTGCCGGAAAATGGAGGCGCGATTTCGGCATAAGAATTTGGAATTGCTTTTACTGTTCCGGCTGTTATTAATTCTAATTGAAAGGGTTCGTTTTTAACAGTTTCTAGTTTTATTTTAGGAGCAATTATCGAGGTTACAGGAATAGTAATGGTATCTTTTTGTAAAGAAAAATTTTCAGTTCCTTTTGTTTCCGTTTTGTTGCCACAAGCTGTAAAAGCGGTTGCAGTAATTAAGATTAATAAAATTTTTTGGTATCCAAATTTTAGATTTTGGATTTTTGTTCTCTGTATTCTACAGCTGGTTTTTCTTTTATTTGTCATAATAGTATTGATTTAAATAATATGTTCTGCGATTGTTGTTATTAGGCAATAACAAGACTATATCTTATAAAATGCTGAGGTACAAGTCTCATTAAGGATTGAATTTTGTGGTTTTTTCTGCTAATATTTAATCAGCATTTCGTTTGTGGAGGAATTTAAAAAAAGGATTTCGACATGATTTTTTTTGGTTTTAATTCGCTGCTGCGAAAAAGTCAATGACATGTCTGCAGAAGTGAAATTTATATTTTTTGTTTACCGGGAAGAGGAGGGATATCCATTTTTTTAATTTTTTGTTTCGTAAAATATTTTCCGTTTATGATGGTGCAAAAATAGAACAAGCCCCGAAGAGGAGCCATTAGAGATGTTTTAGAAAAAAATTAGAATTTTATTAGAGACCGATATAATCCATTCAGAAATTTCCGATACGTTTAAAGTAAATTGGAATAATAGTAATGTTTATGTTTTTAAGTTATTGATTCCAAAGTCCCGGCGGGACAATATGTTTATAGCATTTTTTTGCCCATTTAAAGTGTTAGGGAATATATATATATATATATGATAATGTGCGGAATTTGTGGTAAAAAAAATGGCAACAATTCTTTTGATCAATGGAGAAAAAAATATCTAACAGGTTTTAGAAACCTGTTAGCATAGCGTAATAAATATTACAGAATAAATTCGTGAAAATTCGAGGAATTTGTGGCTAAAAAAATGAAAACAATTCTTTTGACCAATGGAGAAAAAAATACCTAACAGGTTTTAGAAACCAGTTAGGATATTGTAATAATATAACAGAATAAATTAGTGAAAATTCGAGGAATTCGTGGCTAAAAAAATGAGAAATAATTCTTTTGATTAATGCAGAAAAAATACCTAACAGGTTTCTAAAACCTGTTAGGATAGCGTAATAAATACCACAGAATAATTAGTGAAAATTCGAGGAATTCGTGGCTAAAAAAACAAAAAAAAAGAGTTTTATACGATGGTATTATTGATACCATGATAAAGTTCAACCGTAAATATGGTTCCTAATTTTTTATCTGATGCAACAGAAATGTTTCCATGATGCAGAAAGATGATTTTTTGGGTCAGTGATAATCCAATGCCATTTCCGTCAGCATAGATTCTATTTAATCCTCTGTAGAATGGCCTGAAAATATGTTTTAAATCCTCTTCCAGTATACCAATACCATTATCGATAAATTGCAAAATAATTTTCTCTTTTTTTAATGATACTATAACTTTACTCTGTTTGTTTTCTGAGAATTTACAGCCATTTTCAAACAAGTTGACAAAAGCGACTTTTAGCAGATATTCATTCCCATTAATTGTAATTTGATCATCGTCTTCAAAATCCTCTTCAAAATGTATTGTGATGGTATAATTTGCATTTGACTTTTGAACTTGTTGTCTGGCATCTAACAAAATTTCGTCGACACGAACTTGTTTGAATGCAATCTCCGAAGGATCATAATTAGCTTTGGCAAAATCAAGTAAACCATTCGACAATTTTGCGAGTTTTTTAGCATCTTGCAAAGTGTTAAGAATAGCAACTTTATATTCTTCATTATTGCGTTCCTTGTTAGTCGATAGTTCCAGTTCTGTAATAATTGCAGAAAGCGGCGTGCGCAATTCGTGAGAAATATTAGAAACAAATTGTTTTTGCGAATCAAAAGAGTTTTCTAATCGATTCAGCATTTTATTAAAAGTAGTTGCCAGTTCAGAAATCTCGTCTTTGCTTTCGTTGGTATACAATCGTAAATCAAGATTTGTAGCCGAAATAGTTTTTGCTTTATCCGTCATTCTCACAATAGGTTCAAATGTTTTTTTAGAAAAAAACCAACCTGCAATATAGAGAAATAAAATAGAGATAATAAAAACAATAATACAGGTTTTGAGCAAGTTATGTAGTTTTATGTATCCAAAACCATCGTAAGCTGCTGCTGTTACCACATATTCTTTGCCCTGAAATTTATATTTCATGCCTATAACCTGCCAATCATCCTGATAAAATTTGATTTCATTTTTCTGCTCGATTTCATCAATCATTGATTTTGTTTCCTTTACAACGTCAATATCAACAGCATCGTGGTATAATAACTGAAAAGAACTGGTATAAATTGCGACTTCAACTTCATTTAAGGTAGCGCGATTGTTTCTGTATATGTTTTGTAAAGTTTTGCTGTCTACTTTGGCATTAAAAAACAGATTCGCTTTAGTAATGGCTTCTTTTTTGAGTAAGGTGTAGAACTCTTTTTCTCTGTTTTTGTTAGCAGAAATCAGGATAATAGCAGCAAATATTAGTAAAATAGTAGCTGTTGTAAGTGTAAACAATATGGTTAATCGTGTTCTTATTTTCATTCCGCTTTCAAAATAAATCCCATTCCAGATCGGGTATGAATAAGTTTTTTGTCAAAATCTTTGTCGACTTTTTTTCTTAGGTAATTAATATATACGTCGATAAAATTTGTACCAGTATCAAAATGAGTGTCCCATACTTTTTCTGCAATTTCGGTTCGTGATAAAACACGATCAGAGTTTTGAAGCATATACTCTAAAAGTTTAAATTCTTTAGGAGTAAGATTTATTTCAGTATCGTTTCTCTTTACATTTTTGGTTTGCATATTCATTTCAAGATCGTCATATTTTAAAATGAATCCGGTATTGTTTACAGCACCATTCGTTCGTTTCAATAAAGCCCTGATGCGAACCAAAAGTTCACGCATTTCAAAAGGTTTGGTAAGATAATCATCTGCACCGGCATCAAAACCTTCTACTTTATCATCTGTAGTGCCTAGCGCAGTCAACATTATAATGGGTAAGTCCGGTTTTACCTGGCGTATTTCCCTGCACAAATCAAGACCATCAAGCTTTGGTAAAATAATATCAGTAATAACCAGATCATACGGATTATTAAGAATCAATTTTTTTCCGGAGACTCCGTCATAGGCCATCGTTGGAATAAAACCGTGCTCATTTAGTCCCCGTTGTATTAATTCAGCTACCCTTTGGTCGTCTTCTATTATTAAAATTTTCATCGATACAAAGTTATAATATTGAAAGTAGATTAGGGGAAAATTAATAAATAATAATATTTACCATCATAAAACATTATAAAATCAAATTTAATGGAATGCGTTGATTTTTATAATTTGACAACATTAAGACCTGTTTTTAAGATTTTTCAACTCAAATGAAGATTATAAAACACTATTCTCTTTTTTCAGACTTAGAAAGGATGTTCGGTATTATTTTCGGTAGCTTAAAACTACGGTTGAGCATTAAAAAATGATCTTACAGTACTTTTTATAAGAGACCGAAATTATTAATTAATCAATTTTACGAGAATAATTGCTTAATTGATACTTTATGACTTTAACTCCTACCATTATAGCAGCAACTAATTTTTCTGCTATTGCAAATAATGCGGTGAATTATGCTGCCGGACTTGCAAAAAGCGCAAATGCTAAACTTATACTTTTCAATTCCTTTTCGTTAAGTGTTCACAGTGCCAATTCGCAAATTACAGCCCACGGTCTGCAAAAGCAGCTGGATCAGGCTACAGAGAAGCTCAATGCTTTAGGAAAAGATCTTTCTGCACTTTTTAATATCGAAGTAAGCTGTGTTTGCAGTTATTCTTTTTTAGAAGATGAGCTTGCTGTTTTAATTGATACTACCAAAGCTGAACTTATTGTTATGGGTATGGCAGAACGCTCTTTTGAACAGGAGTTGCTGGGTAATTCAACTACGTCTGTGATAAAGAATTTGCATACACCGGTATTGGCTGTTCCTTTGAATGCCCGTTTTCAAAATATCAAAAAAATACTATATGCCTGCGACACTTTAAGCTTTTCTTCTATTAAAAGATTTAGCTGGTTAAGAGACATGGTTGGGAACATTGGAGCGGAGGTAGAATTTTTTAGTGTAAATGAAAAAATAGACGATCTAAAGCAGGAACAAGAGCGTTTATTATTGAATTCTACACTCGAAGAAGAGTTTCAAGAGGTCAAATACCTGTATAAGACGGTAAAATCGAATTCAGTCATTAATGAGATAAAGAAAGAAATTAACAATTATGATGCGGATATCTTAGTAATGGTGCCACAAAAATATGGTTTTTGGGATTCTTTGGTGCATAAAAGTAAAACTAGAATTATGGCTGCAGGTTTAAGCGTTCCATTGTTGTCTTTTCCAAATTTCTGACGTTATTTTGCAGTATCTTTTTTATTATATAAAAAACAGCAAAAAAAGAAAATCAAAATAACAAAAACAAAAACAATGAAGGCAACAATTACAGCTATAGGTGGCTTCGTACCAAGTTCTATACTTAGTAATGAGATGATTTCAAGAATGGTTGATACAACCGGAGAATGGATTGAAAAAAGAACCGGAATAAAGGAACGAAGAATAGCTACTGATGAAAATCTGTCTACTTCGGATCTTGCAAGTGCAGCAATTGAAAACTTATTAGATACATATGAAGTTGATCGTTTAGAAATAGATGGCTTAGTATTAGCTACTGCAACGCCTGATCATCTTCTTACCCCAACAGCCAGTAAAGTATGTGAAAAGAACGGATTTGCAAATGCATTTGGTTTCGACTTAAACGGTGCCTGCAGCGGATTTTTATATGCGTTGGAAATGGCGACTACAATGATCGAAAGCGGACGCTACAAAAAGGTTATCGTTGTGGGAGCAGATACAATGAGTTCTATCGTAGATTATGAAGATAGAAATACTTGTATTCTTTTTGGTGACGGAGCAGGAGCAGTTCTTTTAGAAAAAACAGAATCTGAATACGGGGTAATGAAAAGCATCCTGAGAACTGACGGTAGTGGTACATCATCACTATTAGTGCCTGCAGGCGGTTCTAAAGTACCATCCAGTATGCAAAGTATTTTGCATAGAGAGCATTTTATCAAACAAGAAGGTTCATTTGTATTTAAAAAAGCAGTTGAATCTATGACAAGCGTTTCACAAGATGCTTTGTTAAGTAATGGTTTAAGTGTAGAAGATGTTGACTGGGTTGTGCCACATCAGGCTAATCTTAGAATTATCAAGTCTGTAAGCGAGCATTTGAATATTAGTATTGAAAAGGTAAAAGTAAATATCGAAAAATACGGGAATACAACATCAGCAACTATTCCGTTATGTTTATGGGATTTTGCAGCTGATTTTAAGGAAGGTCAAAACGTATTGATTACTACTTTTGGAGCTGGATTTTCATGGGGAGCAACTTGTGTAAAATGGGGAGTTATGCGTGAACTTAAAGCTGTAAAAGAATCTAAAAATGACAACTTACTAGAGCACGATTTGATGTATCAATAGAAAAGCATTTTTGCCTTGATCATCTTAATTTACCAACTGTCATTATAGTAGCCTATGAATTCAAATACGCCAAATAAAACTGCTGGTAAGAATTTTTTCTATAAGTATTATAGAATTATAGTGATACCGGTTGTCTTTTTGCTCTATCTCTCCTCGTATTATTTTTTGAATCCTTATCAGGATTTTGAACAGAATACTTTGTTAGTTTTAGATTGGACAGTCGATATTTTTATAATTTTAATGTATTGCGCGGTACTTACGGAATTAAGTCTTTTTGTTGGCCGTAGTTTGAATCATTGGATAAGTTGGGATCAAAAGCCTATTTTCAGGGCCTTTGCACAATTTGTATGTCTTATTGTAGGGAATATTCTTTTAAATTATTTCTTTTCATGGTTGTGGCATTTTTTCTATTCCTGGACACCACTAAAAGAGAGTGAACTTGTACAAATATGGCAGTCAAATTTAATGGCTGCTATATTGTCTCTTTTTATAAGCTTTATCCACACCAGTATATTTTTACTTAATCGTTGGCGCGTTACTTCTGAAGAAGCCGCTGAATTAAAAATTCAGGCCTCTCAATTACAGCAAGCTGTAATGCGCTCAGAATTAGATTCTTTGAAGTTGCAGCTTGATCCGCATTTTGTATTTAATAATTTCAGCACCCTGACAGAATTAATTCATGAAGACCAGCAATCAGCAGCTTCATTTCTCGAGAATATTACACGGGTTTACCGTTATATGATTTCAAATCTTGATAAGGATACCATTACCGTAAGGGAAGAAATAGAATTTTTGAATGCATATTTTTATCTTCTAAAAAAGCGTCTTGGCGAAAAGGTAGAATTGAAACTACAAGTAGATATGGGATGTTTAGATTTTCATTTGCCGCCTTTAACATTGCAATTGCTGGTAGAAAATGCTGTAAAACACAATAGTGCAACATTGTCAAATCCACTTATTATTGCGATTTATTCAGATGTTGGAGATCTTGTTGTTCGTAATAATTTGCAATCAACATCCGGAAAAAGCTTTGTTTCTACTGGAGTTGGTAATAAAAATATAGAGTTTAGATATAAAATTTTATTCGACAGAATGCCTGTTTTTTCTGAGTCCAATGGTTTTTATTGTGTACGTCTGCCCTTAATATAATACTATGAAAATTTTAATTGTAGAAGATGAAAGTATCAACGCCAACCGTCTTAAAAGACTGTTGGAAGAACTAGAGCCTGAGTGCGAGATCTTAGGAATAATAGATACTGTTCACGAAACAGTAAAATGGCTGAACAGCAATGAAATGCCGGATTTAATCACAATGGATATCAGGCTGGCAGATGGTATAAGCTTTTCGATTTTTGAAGAAACAAAGATCAGCTGTCCTGTAATATTTACTACAGCGTATGACGAGTATGCGGTAAGGGCTTTTAAGGTAAACAGTATTGATTATTTGATGAAACCAATCGAGAAAAATGAACTCGAACAGGCACTTACCAAATTTAAATCTTTAGCAAAAGTTAAAAATGATACTGATGATATTGCCGGAATATTAAAAGGTTTCATGAATAAACCTTCTTTTAGATTGCGTTTTTTAGTAACCTATCGTGATGGTTATAAAAGCGTTGATGTTGCAGATATTGATTTTGTATATTCAGAATTTAAAACCTCGCACCTTTTTCTGAAAAATGAAACCATAATACCAATTCCTCAAACCATGGAGGAACTTGAAGAAGAACTTGATCCCGATGTTTTTTTTCGAGCCAACAGACAATTTTTTATTCGCGCCGAAAGCATAAAATCAATTGCCAATTATTTTAATGCCAAACTTAAAATTCAGCTTCAGGCAGATCCCGAGCGCGAGGTTATTATAAGCAGAGAAAAAGCCCCTTTTTTTAAGCAATGGATGGATCGCTAAAACAGTGATTAAAATTCATTTTAGAAGACGTAACCTACTATTGGGTTCATATAATCGCTGTTTGGGTAAGACTTACCTGAATTTACAGATACACTCGTTTTAATTTTGTTGTTATATCATTTTCTGACCTAATGTTTATTGTTCAGGATTGATTGCATCAAAATTATTAATAATGAAATACTCCGTCAGGACATTTTTAAGACTTAAACAGTGCTTGCAATTTATTGCGCTTTGGGTCACTGCTTTTTTTTTCTATGTCTTTATCAGCTATAGCATAATCGATGATTCTTATTTTCTAAATCAACAGCTTACTACGGCAGATTTTTTAGTATCAGAACTTTCCAGAGCTTTATCGACAGGAGTATTCATGGGGTTTGTTTTTTATCTTTTACAAGAATATATCTATCCTCGTTTTTTTCATGGTTACGGTATTCTGATGGCCAGTTTACTCCAAAGTCTCTTGTTTATAATGGTCTGTTATATTGTATTTATAATTGTTCTTCAGCTTAGTAAAGTGCATTATATCAGAATCAATAATTTAATTGCATTACGGTTTAATGCAAAGTGGCTCACATGTTTTACCATTTATTGTTTGATAGTTCACCTCTTCATTACACTGGTACAGGCTTTTCGCCAAAGGTTAGGCGGTAATTACTGTAAAAGTCTGCTGCACGGCAATTATATGAGTCCGGTTATAGAATATCGGATTTTTATGTTCCTCGATATGTATCCTTCAAGAACAATAGCAGAAGTTGAACATTATCAATACAGTCACTTATTGCAGGAATGTTTTATTGATTTATCCGAAATAGTGACAGAACAGAATGCAGAAGTATATCAATATGTTAATGATGGAGTAATCCTGACATGGAAAGTCAAACAAGGATTTGAAAGAAAGCAATGCATAGCCCTCTATACTATTTTTTCTTCCAGACTATTAGAAAAGAAAGATTTATATCAAAAGAAATTTGGTTTAGTTCCCAAATTCAAAGCTTCAATTAATGAGGGGCTTGTAACTGTTGCCGAAATAGGCCAGATAAAAACAGAAATTGCTTATCATGGTGATGTATTAAGTACGACAGCAAGTGTTCGTGATTTGTGCCGCGATCAGGGAAATCTTCTCATTACGCAGGCATTTTTTAAACAATTATCATTTTTGGAGCAGGATAACTTCACGGAGATTGAAACAACTGTTTTACGCGGCAAAAAAAGACCCGTTGTTATCTATAAATCCAACGGATAAAAAATATAATTCTACTTCTTAAATAGAGGCAAGTGTGCTGTTTTTCTCAGTTGTGCTATTGTTCGTTTCAGTATCAAAATAATACGTTTGGGTAAAGTTCCAAAAATTAAAAAGGCATTTGAGTTGTTATTTTGCCGTCAAATTCGATGTATTCATTAAAATGAAATAAAATGACAAAACAGTTTTTCCAGAATAATAAGACACTTAGCAATATGGTAGTTTTATTAATTATAATTAGCTTTTCTTCATGTGGCAAAAGCGGACCAGGCGCAGAAGCTTTTGCACCTCCAAAACCAGAAGTAGATTTTTTTCAGGCTGCAATCATTACAGGTGAAGTAGAAAAAAAATATCCGGGAATTATTGAAGGTTCAGTAAACGTTGACATCAAACCTCAGGTGTCAGGATATCTTGAAGCAATTTATGTAAAAGAGGGCGATTATGTCAACAAAGGGCAATCGTTGTTTAAAATCAAGGCAGATGTTTTTAAAGAGCAAGTAAACAACAGTCAGGCAGCTTATAAAAATGCCCTGGCAAATCTTGCAAATGCCAAGTTAGAAATCGAAAAGATCAAACCGCTTGTTGATGCAAAAGTATATTCTGACATGCAGCTAAAAACGGCACAGGCAAATTATGAAGCAGCATCTGCACAGGCAGCACAAGCAAAAGCAGCACTGGGATCATCACAGATCAATGCCGATTTTTCTTTGATAAAAGCTCCCGTAAGCGGTTATATCAGCAGAATTCCTAATCGCGTAGGTAATCTTGTTACGCCAACAGATCCTGTTCCGTTGACTATTCTTTCTGAGATTAATACTGTATTTGTTTATTTCTCATTAAGTGAAGCCGATTATCTGTCTTTCTTAAAAGACTCAAAATCAAACCAAACAGTTAGTCTGATTCTGGCTGACGATAGTGTATACGAGCATCAGGGAAAATTAGAAGTTGCGAGTGGTAATATTGATCGTACGACAGGAACCATAGCTTTAAAAGCCATTTTTCCAAACCCTAAAAAACAATTGCGTTCAGGAGGTTCAGCGCGAGTAGTATTAAACAATAGTCTGAACTCAGTAATTACAGTTCCAATGGCAAGTGTAAAGGATATTCAGGACAAATTTTTTGTTTACGTTCTAAAAACGGGCAACAAAGTAGGGATGGTTCCTATTGAAATTGCCGGTAGCACCGGAACGGATTATTTTGTAAAAAGTGGTGTAAAATCAGGTGACAAGATCGCATTGAACAGTATTGATTTGCTGTACGATAATGTCGAAGTAGTTCCTAAAATTGCTGCGAAAGCACTCAGCAATAAATAATTTTTTGGTTTTAATATTAAATAACATTTTCCATGTTAAAAAAAATAATAGACAGGCCTGTATTGGCTACGGTTATCTCCATTGTTTTGGTGATATTAGGTATCATAGGTCTTACAAGATTATCGGTAACGAGGTTTCCTGATATTTCGCCGCCAACCGTAATGGTAAGTGGTTCTTATCCCGGAGGAAATAGTGAAACTGTTATTCGTTCTGTGGTAACACCTCTCGAGGAGCAGATTAATGGTGTTGAAAACATGCAGTATATAAAATCTACAGCCAGTAATGACGGATCTTTTTCGATCAGTGTCATTTTTAAACAAGGTGTAGATCCGGATCAGGCTGCGGTAAACGTTCAGAACAGAGTACAGCAAGCGACGCCAAAACTACCTCAGGAAGTTGTAAGAATGGGACTTACAACTTCGAAGCAGCAAAATAGTATGATTGTTGTTTTTAATCTTTATACAGATGACAACAATAAATACGATGAGTTGTTTTTGCAAAATTATGCCAATATCAATCTTGTTCCCCAAATTAAGCGTGTTCCCGGTGTAGGACAGGTACAAATTTTTGGACAGAAAGATTATGCAATGCGAGTATGGCTTGATCCTCGAAAAATGGCCAATGCCGGACTTGTACCTTTAGATGTAACGCAGGCAATTGCCAGTCAAAGTTTAGAGTCAGCTCCGGGAAAACTGGGCGAAGAATCAAAAGCAGCATTAGAGTACGTTATCCGATATAAAGGAAAGAAAAACAAACCGGAACAATATGAAAACATTGTTGTTAAAAACGATGGTAATAATATCTTAAGGCTTAAAGATGTTGCAAGAGTAGAGTTTGGTTCTATTTCATACAGTGGAGATAATAAATCCAGCGGTAAAAATGCCGTAACAATGGCAATCTTACAAACATCAGGTTCGAATGCAAATGATATCGAGATAGGTATTAATCAGGAAGTAGAAAGATTGTCTAAATCTTTTCCTCCCGGTATCAAGTACGTTAACGTAATGAGTACCAAAGAGCGGCTTGATGAAGCCACGGGACAGGTAAAATCTACTTTGATGGAAGCATTCGTTCTGGTTTTTATAGTAGTTTTTATTTTCCTTCAGGACATTCGATCTACAATTATTCCGGCAATTGCAGTTCCTGTTGCTATTATAGGAACATTTTTCTTCCTGCTCGTATTTGGATTTACCATAAATATCCTAACGCTTTTTGCCTTGGTACTTGCCATTGGGATTGTCGTCGATGATGCTATTGTGGTCGTCGAAGCTGTGCACAGTAAAATGGAAGAAGATTCCGGTCTTACTGCTAAAGAGGCGACTCATAGCGCGATGACAGAAATTACGGGAGCAGTTATCTCGATAACCTTAGTAATGTCAGCTGTATTTATTCCAATTGGTTTTATGACAGGATCATCAGGTATTTTCTATAAGCAATTTGCCTATACACTTGCGATTGCAATTATTATTTCGGCAGTAAATGCACTTACCCTTACGCCGGCATTATGTGCGCTTTTGCTAAAGAACAATCATAATGGAGAACATAAAGACAATAGTCATAAAACAGGATTTAAAGAACGTTTTTTTATAGGTTTTAATACAAGCTTCAATAACTTAACAGGAAAGTATATCAAAGGAGTTCGTTTTCTAATTGGCAGAAAATGGCTTGCAGGAGGATTAGTTGTAGGAATCAGTGCGATTGCTATCATGATGATGATATCTACTCCTAAAAGTTTTGTACCTCTTGAAGATGATGGTTTTATGATTTACAGTTTATCGATGCCACCTGGTACAGCATTAGATCGTACTACAGAAGTGGTAAAGAAAATGGAGAAAGAACTTTCTACAGTAGAAGCAATTGCGAACAATACCAGTATTACAGGTTTTAACATTTTGAGTAATAGTGCCAGTACTGCCTACGGATTAGGATTTATAAAATTAAAACCTAAAAAAGAAAGAGGAGAAGTAAAGGATATCGAAACGATCCTGAATAACGTAAGCGGTAAATTATCGAAGATAAAAGAAGGTTCTATAATGGTGCTTAGAATGCCTCCCGTTGAAGGATTTGGTGTTACAAGTGGAGCAGAAATAGTGCTTCAGGATAGAACAGCACGTGATCCGGCAACATTAAAAGCGATGGCTGATAAAGTAATAGGGCAAATAATGCAACAGCCCGGAGTGGAATATGCTTATACGACTTTCAGGGCAGATTATCCGCAGTTTGAACTTGAAGTAGATGAGGAAAAAGCGAGCCAAATGGGAATCAATGTTCGAGATCTCCTGAATAATATTCAGACTTATTTTGCCGGAGACCAGTCAGCAGATTTTTCAAGATTTGGAAAATTTTACAGAGTAAATGTTAAGGCCGATGGTGTTTTTAGAACTGATCAGGATGCCTTTAACGAAATCTTTGTTCGTAATGCCAAAATGGAAATGGTTCCTGTAAAATCCCTGGTAAAACTTCGTAAAGTTTACGGACCGGAATCTGTTAATCGTTATAATCTTTATAATTCGGTTAATATTACGGCGGTAGCATTACCGGGATTTAGTAACGGACAAATTATGGGAAATCTTGAAACGGTTCTGGATAAACTTCCATCTGATTACAGCTACGAATGGACAGGATTGAGTCTTGAAGAAAAAGCAGGAGGAAACCAGACTATTGCCATTTTTGGATTATGTCTTCTTTTTGTGTTCTTTTTACTGGCAGCCCAGTACGAAAGTTATTTATTGCCGCTTGCAGTTTTACTTTCTATCCCAACCGGAATATTAGGTGCTTTTGCAGGAGTCAAAGCGGTGGGACTTGACAATAATATTTATGTTCAGGTAGGATTAATCATGCTTGTAGGTCTTCTGGCAAAGAACGCCATTCTTATTGTAGAGTTTGCCCTTCAGAGGCGTAACGCCGGTTTGTCAATAACCGAAGCCGCCATAGAAGGAGCAAAGTCAAGATTAAGACCTATTATAATGACATCCCTGGCATTTATTGCAGGTATGATTCCTTTGATGTTTGCCTCTGGAGGTACAGCAATTGGAAACAGATCTATTAGTGTAAGTGCTGCTATTGGAATGTTTAGCGGAGTAGTTTTGGGAGTTTTTGTAATTCCGTTACTTTTTATACTCTTCCAATATCTACAAGAAAAAGTATCCGGTAAAAAGAGTGTAATTCAACCTATAAAAGAAGAATAATGAGAGTACTATTTAAAATTGGAGTTTCTTTATTTACGGGTGTTTTGCTAACATCATGTGTGGTAGGGAAAAAATATGCTCGCACAGATTTAAATGCACCTGAAAAATATCGTGAAGAAGTCGCATTAACCGGAGATACAGTTTTGCATCCCTGGAAAAGTTATTATAAAGATCCGCTACTGGTTGATTTGATCGAAAAAGCCCTCGTTAAAAACAACGAGGTGCTTATCGCCATGAAAAGTATGGAACAGCTTGATCTTACTTACAAACAGGCAAAATTATCGTTATTGCCAACGCTTGATTTTGATGCAGGTGCGAGCCGTAGTTATCAGTCTAAAAATTCGCTTAATGGTTCTTTGAGTGCACAATTTATTGGCAAGGATTATATGGACGATTACAGTGCAAATCTTAGATTATCCTGGGAAGCTGATATATGGGGAAAAGCGGCCATGCAAAAAAGAGATGCCAAAGCAGGTTATTTTGCTCAGAAAGAAAATCTTTCGGCCCTAAAAACAAGAATTATAGTGCAGGTTGCCCAATCTTATTATAACCTTTTAGGATTAGACGAACAGCTTAAAATAGCGCAGAAAAATATTGATTTGAGTAATAATACTTTAAGTATGATGCAAATGCAATATAAATCCGGTATGATAAGTTCATTGGCAGTTTACCAAACGGAGGCACAAAAGAAAACAGCGGAATTGTTGGTTCCTTTAGCAAAGGCAAATATAGCGGTTCAGGAAAATGCATTGCAAATTTTATGTGGTGAATATCCTAACAGTATTACACGAACAGGAAATCTTGATGTAGCAGAATTTGCTGTTGCTTTGCCGTCAGGAATTCCCGTATCACTTTTAAGCCGAAGACCAGATGTCAAGGCTGCTGAGTATGCCGTTATGTCTGCCAATGCTAAAACAGGTTTGGCAAAAGCAACCATGTATCCAACGTTGAGTCTTAGTCCATCTATTGGAGTGAATTCTTTTGAATTTGATACCTGGTTTAATTTCCCGGGTTCAGTAACAAAAACCATTGCGGCAAATTTGGTACAGCCTATCTTTAAAAAACGTGCTTTAAAAACAGCTTATGAAATTGCTGTTTTAGAACAAGAGAAAGCCGTTGTTCAGTTTAAACAATCATTTATTGTAGCTGTAGGAGAAGTTTCAGACGCGATGTCAAGATTAAAAAATGCTGATGAACGTATAGAACTTGCTACAGAAAAATCAGTTTCATTAGATAAGGCAACCAGCGATGCCAATTTACTTTATAAGAGCGGAATGGTAACTTATCTGGATGTTATTGTAGCACAAAATGGTGCTTTGCAAAATGATCTTGATGTTGTGACCATCAAATTAGAAAAATTGAATGCAGCAATAAATTTATATCGTGCTTTAGGCGGCGGGGTAGAGTAAGCTTACTATTTTAGAAAAAAATCCATCATCTGTTTTTTATAGGTGATGGATTTTTATGGGTTGTAATTAGTGAAAAAGCAGTTGACGGGGATACTTTTCACTATTTAAAAGTGAATTAATACCAAAACCATTATTTAATTTTAATGATTATCTCATGAAAAAAAGTGTAGTTATCTTTTCTTTATTTTTTATTATTGGCTGCCAAAACTATCATTCTGCAGTAGGGAGTCAGGAAAAGACAAATGAAATCATGTCGATTGACAAGAAAAATATTATTTCTTCAGATATCTTAACGTCTGAACAACAGGCAAAACTCACTCCCATTGAAGTATTGGAACGATTAAAAAGCGGTAACAAAGCTTTTGTTGAAGATAATCTTACGATTCGTAATACTACAAAAAGAGTCAGGAAAGCATCTTTAGGGCAGTATCCAAAAGCGGTAATTCTTTCTTGTCTGGATTCTCGCGTTCCTGTCGAAGATGTTTTTCATAGTGGTATCGGAAATCTATTTGTTGCCAGAGTAGCAGGAAATATCGTAAACGATGATATTTTAGGAAGTCTGGAATATGCGTGCAAAGTTTCAGGAGCAAAAGTAGTTTTAGTTTTGGGCCATGAATATTGCGGTGCTATCAAATCTGCTATAAGTAATGTCAAGTTAGGTAATATAACTACTTTGCTGGATAAAATACAACCTGCAGTTAAAGAAGCAAGTTTGAATTTTAAAGGTGAAAAAACAGCTTCGAACGAAGCGTTCGTAGAAGCGGTATGTGATGCAAATGTTTTATTAGATATCGATCAAATTCGTGAGAGAAGCAGTATTCTAAAGGAAATGGAACAAAAAGGCGAAATATTATTAGTTGGCGCTGTTTACAATATGCAAACAGGAGAAGTACAGTTTTTTGATGCTGATAAAACTGTTCATAGAAGGTAAAGCTATAAACGAATGATTATTTTTATGAATGTCAAGCCATTATAAATTTAAAAAGAGTTTTAAAAACCCAGTCTGTGAATACTAGTATAAAAAAAACACGAATTTCACTAATTAGCACAAATTGTAAGTGGTTAATTTAGTTTGTGAAATTTGGGTTCAAAATTGTTCTCTAATATTTGTGCACACAGACTGGGTTTTCAAAGCTCTTTTTTTAATTATGCGAAGGGATTTCATTGATTAATCCCGGGAAAATCATTCTAATTAAAACTCCCATCTCACAAAAGCTTCCATAGCAGCATAACGGGATAACCCCAATTGATTGTAGAGTTCAGCAGTTTCGCTGTTTCTGTCTTCGGCTCTTTGCCAAAATTCCCTTGCATCTGTTCCCTGAAAAACAACACCATCTTTTTGCGATTGATGTTTGAAAATTTCGTGACGTTTTGCCAGAACCTGATCCGGACTCATTGGTACCGCCATTTCAACCTCGCCAATTCCCCATTCCTGCCAGGCACCTCGATACAACCAAACCCAGCAATCGTTCATAAATGGTTTTGGTTTTAATGTTTTTACAGCTTCAAAAATTGCATCCAGACAAACTTTGTGAGTTCCGTGCGGATCTGCCAAATCTCCGGCTGCATAGATTTGGTGTGGTTTTATTTTTTCGATTAAATCCATCGTCAATTGAATGTCTTCCTGACCTAAAGATTTTTCTCAATAGTTCCGGTTTCTAAGTTAATAGCGGCAAAACTTGATTTATCGATTTTTGCTTCCTGCGCAAAAGTGTTTTGAGCAAGAAGTATGATAAATACAAAAATAAATGTGGTTTTTTATAATTTTCATCTCAGTTGGCTAAATTACGATTTCTGCGAGAAATCAATTTTTTTGATTGTAGCGTATCTTTTTAAAGCTTCCAGATAGTAATAATCAGCGTAACCAAGTGGTGTATCAATCTCTGAATTGTATAAAAAAGCACCTACGCTATGTTTTAGTAAAAAGAAGCTATTCTCACCCGGTTTTGCTAAATAAGCATCTGATGATAGCGATTTTAATATATCCTCGGCATAGTTTGCGTACTTTTTTCCGTCTTTTGCCTGAGTACTCAAATCTAATAAAGCGGATGCTATTACAGCAGCAGCAGACGCATCTCTTGGCGCACGTTCAGCAATATCTAAGGCATTGTGTACATCAAAATCCCAAACGGGAACTTTATCTTTTGGCATTCGCGGATGGTTCATAATAAAAGAGGCAATATGTTCTGCTTGTTCCAGAAACTTTGGATTTTTAGTATTGGCATAACACAAGGTATACCCATATAATCCCCAAGCCTGACCACGCGCCCAAGCCGATTCGTCTGTAACACCCTGATGTGTTGCTTTGCGCAATACTTTGCCTGTTTTGGGATCATAATCAACCAAATGATAAGAACTGTAATCTTTTCTAAAATGGTTTTTCATAGTGGTTAAAGCGTGCGTAGTAGCGGCATCAGTATATTCGGGTTTGTTAAACTGATTGGCACTCCAATATAAATATTCGAGGTTCATCATATTATCGATAATTACAGGATAATGCCACCATGCAAAGTCCCAGGAACGAATTTTACCCACTGTTGGACTAAAACGGGCATAAAGTTTTGCAGCGCCATCTGCCAAAACGGGAAGTTAAATTTTGTCTCCCATAATTCTGTATGCATTTCCGTAAGAACAAAAAAGCATGAAACCCACATCATGGGTATTTTTTATATTTCGAATAGAATCCAGTGCGAGTGTAAACTTTTTTGCTTCGTTTTCTAATGTTTTGTCTCCTGTAAGTTCATATCCGTACCAAAGACTTCCGGGAAAGAAACCCGTTGTCCAATCGGTTAAGCCGGCTAATCTTACCGTTCCGTCGGGATTTACAGAACGCGGATTTTTTCCCGGTTTATAGGTTTGTGCCGCTTTGTTTAATTGAAACTGAATTACCCCAGTTGTTTTTTTAAACCAAGCCAAAGAAGTATCATCAGGATTGGGCTGGGCAAAAGCACTTAAGGTAACGGTGAAAATGGCAAGAAATAGGTTAAAGGTTTTTTTCATAGTTGAATCGTTTATATCTGTACTCTTTTTGTTTGAATATTTTATAAAGCGAAGTTAAACGGGAGGTTGAAAAAGGACTTTCAGTTTTTATTATAAATGTTTTGAATTTGTGTAAATATTGTCTCCGGAGGATTTTAAGAGACGAAATCCCAGTTATTGAGCAATAATTGTTTTGTTATCAAAATGAGAAGATTTTATCATTTTGATAGCTGTATTAATCGTCTATAAAATACTGTGTTTTTTTTAAGTGTTTGATAATCAGTAGTTAATTTGTGTGACTTGTTTAGGATGTTGTATTTGGTATCTAATTTGAATATAAGATGCTGTATTTCTAATAAATTCAATACTTAACATTATTAATAAAACGGGAAATACGTTAAACCAAATATGAAAACCCAACAGAATATTATAGATTTTGCAGGAAAGGATTTCCTGCTATCAGAGCCATTTCAAAATAAAACAACTTTACTAAGCAACAATCAGATTGCTGAAAAGCTGCTCGATTTTACGATTGAAGCAACGAATGCGAGCCACGTTTTGTGGATCAAAGAAATAAGCGATATGACATTAGCATCTGCTTTAGCTCGCGGAACTGGTATCTCCGGCCGTTCTGCGGAATTGCTTGAGGAAAAAATTAAAAAAGGCGAAGCAATTATCGCTTTTGCAACAGATGGGCGATGGGCAGGTTTCTCTTTTATCTCTTCCTGGGATAATGGTCAGTTTGTTTCTAATTCCGGATTGATTGTAGCGCCTGAATTTAGACACACAGGTCTGGCAAAAAAGATTAAAAGAAAGATTTTTGAGTTAAGCCGCCAGAAATATCCTGACGCAAGGATATTTAGTCTGACTACCGGGCTGGCAGTTATGAAAATGAACCATGAACTGGGTTTTGAACCCGCTACTTATTCAGAGTTAACTACTGATGATGTTTTTTGGGAAGGATGTAAGTCTTGTATCAATTGCCCGATATTAATGAGTAAAGAGAGAAAAAACTGTTTGTGTACAGCGATGGTTTATAATCCTAAACATACTATCTAAGACGAAAGGAACAAATTGAAGACACAAATATTCAGGATTGCTGCTCTTTGATTTGCTGGTTATTCATTGAATTTTGTGTCGGAGTGAGAGAATAAAATTCAGAAGGCATAAAAAAGTCCGTTTTTTTACGAAATCCTGATTGGAAAATTTGTAAAAAGACGGACTTTTTAGAATTTGAAATCTATTCTGGGAAATTAAAATCCTGAACAGATGATTTCTATTGGTATATTTATTTTATCGAATTTTTTTTAGAATTGTAGTGACTTCAATGATTTCATTATGCAAAATATTGATCTTATCCAGGGTTTCAGAACTAAATTGTCCGCGGAAGGCTTCTTTCTCAATAATAGATACATAATTACTTAAATCCTTAAGCAGGAATATATCAAGACTTGACTTCATGTTATGCGAAAGTCTTTTAACGGTATCTATATCATTATTATTAATTGCCAATCCTAAAAGGGTTATTTCATTGGGGATTTTTTCTAAAAAAAGGTCAATCATATCTTGTCTAAAACCTAAATCACCAAAAGATACTTCTTCTAAGAAAGAAAGATCTATTTTCCTTTTCAATACAAGGGTAACATCTTTGCTCAACGCCATTTTTATAGCCTCTAAAAGCGCTTCCTGTTTAAAAGGTTTTGGTACATAAGCATTCATTCCTTCATTATAACAGCGTTCCTGTTCGCCAACAAGAGAGTGCGCGGTCATGGCAATAATAGGAATGTTTAATTTCATTGTATTCCTGATGTACTGTGTAGTTTGATAACCATCTTTGACAGGCATCTGAAGATCCATTAGAATTAGATCATATTTATTTTTTGATAAAAATTCTATTCCTATTTCTCCATTTCCTGCAATATCCAATTCAAAACCAAAATTACGGATAACGTTTTTTACCAGTTTTTGATTAAGAAAATTGTCTTCGCAAAGAAGGATTTTTAGTTTTCCTAAATTATAATCTGATAACGGCAGGTTTACTGTCTCAATATAATTTGCTTTTTTATAGTTAAGCACAAAGAAAAATTCAGAACCGCGTCCAGGTTTACTTTTTACCTGAATTTCGCCATTTTGCAATTCAATTAATTGTTTTACAATATTAAGGCCAAGTCCCGTACCGCCAAATCTTCTGGTAGTACTTTCTTCTGCCTGGGTAAATCGTTCAAAAATATGCTCAAGCTTTTGCTCTGGTATTCCAATACCGGTATCTTTTATAGAGAATTTAAGCGAATAATGTTCGGCAGTTTCTTCGATATTTTTTACGGAAACAGTTACTTCGCCTTCTTCAGTAAATTTAAGGGCATTGCCGGTTAGGTTTACTAAAATCTGGTTAAGTCTTCCCTGATCACCAATAACGATTTCAGGCATATCAGCATCAAGAAAGAGATTAAATTCGACCGCTGCAGGCACTTTTACTTTTAGTAAATTATAGATGTGTTTAAGCGAGTTTTTTAGATTAAAGGGCTGTTCATCAATCGTTAAATTACCAGATTCGATTTTCGAAAGATCAAGAATATCATTTACGATTAAGAGTAAGTTTTCCTGTGCAATTTGCATACTTTCAATATAATCGCGCTGAACAGCATTTAGATTTGTTTGGTCTAAAAGATCTGTAAAACCCATTATCGCATTAAGTGGCGTCCTGATCTCGTGACTCATATTAGCTAAAAAACTATCTTTTGCCAATACAGCACGCTGGACAATTTTTTTCTGAGCAGCTAATTCAAGGTTCTTAGTTCTTAGTTCCAGTTGGTTGATCACATGCTTTGCAACAATAGAGAGCGCATTGAGCTGGTTTTCGCTCAGCTCTTTAGAAACATGGTCGATAGCACAAATAGTTCCGATGTTATAGCCATCAGGCGTGGTTAGCGGAATACCTGCATAGAATCTGACTTTGAGACCGTCAACAACATTTGGATCATTTTTAAAACGTTCGTTTAAATACGTATCACGAATTTCAACCGTTTTTGATTCCATAATGGTATATCGGCAGAAAGTAATTTCGCGTGGTACTTCTGATGCACCAAGTCCAATTTCAGATTTAAACCATTGTCTGTTTTTATCTATAAAAGAAATATGCGCAATAGGAACATTACAGATGTAGGCAACCAGTTTAGTTGCATCATCAAAAGCATATTCAGGAAGCGTATCAAGGATATTGTATCGCTTTAATGCTGCCAGACGTTCTGACTCATTATGCGGTAGGGGACTTTCAGGATTATTCATTATTTGGGGCGGTAAAATACAAAAATAGAAATAATATTGATATTTTCTTTAAATCTCGCATGAAATGGCCTGTAAAGGAAAAACTTAACATGTATTTATCTTTCAAAAAACAGTAAGGCTTTATTTTTACCAGCCGGATCAGCTGCTGTTTTTTAATATTATTGTGCTTATTAGCTATTTTTGAAAAAAGTTAAGAACTGAAAAAACAATTATCGGTTGATTTTTATAGATTTGTAAAATCTGTACATTCCCAAAAACCGATTGGGAAACAATTATAAAATTTAAAGACAATGAAATCTGTTACTTCAATTTTTTTATTTTTAATGTTTGTCCATTCAAATTCATATGCACAACTGAGTTCAGATAAAATATTCGAAAGCTTTAAACAAGGAGAACGCACAAACTGTTCGTCGATTGCTTTTATCAAGGCTGCTCTAAATGTTTACGGATTAAACGATCTTTTTATAGTTGAAAAGGTAAACGACAGCTTAAATAAAATAACACTAAAGAATGATGCATCATTTAATTTGAAAAATGATGAAATCAATAAAGCTAAAATTTCTGCCGGTTTTGTATTTATAAAGGACAATTGCGAGAGTGAAAAAATAACAGATTATGCAATATTGACTTATGCTGTGATGGCAAAATATAAGCAAATTATCGACAAGGAGGCTACTTTTAATAAGGCATTAGAGGATCTTGAGGATGGTGCAGTATATACACCGACTATTTATAAATATTTAGGATTTAAAATAGGCAAACAAATAGAAAAACTAAAACGACAATCAGGCAGTGAGTTTTGCGGCGTTGTTGCCTGGTCTACAGCACACGCAGTTTTTGTTTGTGAAGAGTTTATGGATTATTATGGAAACAAAAAAAGTATATGGATAAAATATCCGGGACGTTTTAGAATAATCAAGTCCTAGCAATCATTTTTTAAACCTGTAGATCGTATCTTATTTACGCAGGCTGACGGAATAGGGGAATAGCAATTCTTTAAATTTAAAAAAAAAGAATTTAATACAGTTGTATTTTAAGTTAATTTATATATTTTTGTTTTTATCAACAACCAATTACACAAAAAAAATGAAGAGTAAGATTATTTTACTAGGTGTCCTTTTCTTCCTGACAACTGGCGCTATTTCAGCACAAGCAAAAAATGCTCCAAGAAGTATTATCAGTACAACAGCTCTAATTCGCAAATATCATGATCAAAAAGAATTGAGTGGTATGCAAAAAGGAGAACTTTTAGAATTATACATTGAGCGTATTAAAGTTTTAGTAAAAACCCTGCCTTATATTGCTTTGGTTACTAAACCGGGTGTTACAATGGCAGACTTAGGTATTCCGGACGATGGTGTACACAAAAAGATATTAGAATCTCAGGCAGCCGGAACTACGACTTTCTTAGATACTACAGTAGAATTTCAGAGAAAGATGATGCCATATTCTGATAAAGGAAATCTTATCGCAGCCATCTTATTTTATGAAAATACATTAAAATCTTTGCACGAGTTCAATGAATTGAATGAAATGTAATTAAGCAATAGAAATAAAAGAAAAACAAAAATCCCATTTCGTTTGAAATGGGATTTTTGCTTTTATATAATAAATAAACCCTGAATCCGTTATTCCTTTTGTTAGTTCATAATTAATAAGATACAATCGTGTATTTAAGCCTGACAGCCATTTTTTCTGATATTTGTTTTATTTTTATATTCAGATGTTTGCATATAAAATCCGAGTATCTTTGGGCATGATTAAAATAAGAATATTACCGGCTCTTCTTTTTACAATTCAGAATTTTCATTTTGATTCAACATATTATCATAAACAAAATTTAATGAATTAATAATCTTCATTATTAGTTCAAACCCCTTATTAGGCTTTAATTAGTTCCACACTCAACCTTAACAACTGTACACTATATGACATTGATATCCAAAGAAAAATTTTCTGAAATTGCTGGTCTCTCTAAAATTCCTATTCCGGGATTACCTTCTTATTTAATGAAAGTAATGAAAATAAACAATCTCAATACGATTGTAAAAGAGGCAGGAAATCTTGAAGGTGCAGATTTTGCTAATCATGTCTTAGAGAAAATTGGTGTAGAAGTGCAGTTAGACGCCACCGAATTATTAAATATTCCCACCGAAGGAGCTTTTATAGTAGTTGCAAACCATCCTTACGGAGGTATCGAATCATTGGCATTATTAAGTACTCTTGCAAAAATACGTCCTGACACAATGTACATGGGGAATTTCTTATTGAAGAAAATTCCAAATCTTGAAAAATGTATTATTGCAGTAAATCCGTTTGAAAACGTGCAAAATTCTGCAAGTATTACAGGACTTAAAATGACACTGAAAGCTCTTGGAGAAGGAACTCCGGTCGCCATATTTCCTGCGGGAGAAGTTTCTTCGTATAATTTTAAAACGAGTCAGATTACAGATCCGGAATGGCATCCTGTAGTTGGCAAAATTATAAGTAAAGCCAATGTGCCTATTTTACCTATATACTTTCATGGTAACAATGGTTTTTTCTTTAGTATGCTAAAGTCGATTCATCCTATGCTGCAGACTTCAAAACTAATCTCTGAACTTTTTAATAAGCAAGGGCATATTTTGAAAATTACAATTGGTGAAAAGATTTTTTTAAATGAAGGAAAAGGAAAAGCGTTTGATCCTTTATTATTAAATAACCTTAGAAGCAAGTTGTACGCACTTAAAAATCAATTGCATAATTAATTGATTCTGGATTTTTATGCCGGTATTTATAAATAACGGCAAGGAAAATTGAGATCGATTTAGAAGATAAAAACATCAAAATAAAGAAACTTCCAAAATCATTTGATTAGGAGGTTTTTTTGTTTTAAAAGAATACCTAGAATAATTCCAGTTGATTATTAGGGTTTGCAGGTTTCTTTTTGGGAGGTTTAGCATCTCCAAAAATAGTTCTTCCGCCATATTTGTGCGATTCATCGCGTTCTCTCTGAATCAATGCATCAAAGTTAGTGTTGGGCGTAAAGCTTTCTTCCGCTTTTCTTGATATTTCAGATAGTTTCTGAATGGCTTGTATTTTGTCACTGTTTCCTATTTTAGCACGATTAATTGCTCTTTGTAAAGTGTCTATTGTTTCATCATAGATTTTTACCGGAACAGGAAACGGATGTCCGTCTTTTCCTCCGTGCGCGAATGAAAAACGAGCAGGATCATCAAATCGGGTAGGAGTACCGTAAATTATTTCACTAACCAATGCTAATGATTGCAAGGCTCTTGGTCCCATTCCTTTTAAAAGTAATAGTTCTTCAAAATCCTCCGGCTTATTTTCATGTGTTGCCCAAAGCATGGCACCAAGTCTTTTCATATTTACATCTTCCATCCTGACATCGTGATGCGCCGGCATCGAAAGATATTGCATCTCCTTGATAATTTTTGTTGGAGATTCTTTTGATAATTCTAAGATACCTTCTCTGGATTTTGTGGCAGCCTGAGCAGTAAGATTTAAAATAGTGCCTTGATTTTCGCCATAAATAAAGGTATGTGGTTCATTTATAAAAGATTTTAAATCTTGCGAATGCCAATGGTATCTCCTGGCTGTTTGTGAGTTGGGATTCATTCCTTGCTGAATAACGGCCCATTGCCCTTTATTGTCGACAATAAAATTATGCTGGTACAATTGAAATCCGTCCTGAATGGCTGTATTATCAACTTTGGCAGTTAACCTGCTGCAATTTGCGAGATTATTACCATCAAGTCCGGTTTTTTCGCCTACAAATAAAAGTTCCTGAGGTGTTAGCAGAGAATTTTTGCCTTTGCCCCCGCAAATGTATATTCCAAGTTCTTTTGAATGTGGATTTACTGATTTTTTTAGTGCTCCAAGTACAGATGTTGTAATCCCGGACGAATGCCAGTCCATGCCCATTACAGCACCAAAACTCTGAAACCAGAAGGGATTACTTAGTTTGCTGATTACCTCAGAAGTAGAAAATTCCATAGCAATTGTTTCTACAATAGCCAAACCAAGTTTAGACATACGCTCAGCAAGCCATAACGGAACGTGTCCATAATGTAAGGGAAGATCTGCTGTACCGGAACGTTTCATCTGATGGGATTTGTATTGGTACAAAAATAAGCAAAAATATTGCTAAATAATTAATGCATTGTACATTGATTATTTAGCAATAGCTGTAGCAATTCTTTTTTGTCACTTGAAAAGCAGCAATTAAGAATCTTATTTTTAGCAATAGATAGAAATAAAAAGTGATGCGGATATTTTCTAAAAAGCATACAAATAGTTAATAAAAAATACTTGGTCTTATATCAGTTTTATAACTGTATAATTGCCAATTCAGGTCACTTACTTTCCAGACCCTTTCATTCGGTTTTGACTTCTCATTAAGCTGTAATCACAAACCCCGTTTACAGTATATTCTATTTTGTATTCGGACAGAAGTTGCGTAATTATTTCCATTGTAGCATTTTCATCCAGACCAATTTGTATACCAAGATCAATAACATTATGATGTCCGTTACTTTTTATTAAAGCTTCCAGAAATTTATCCTTATCTCTCATCCGTTTTATTTTTTTTTGAAATGCAGTTGTTATTTTTACAAAACTATACATTAAATGTTTACCGTTCATGGTTGATATTTTATGAATTGCCATTTACAGGAAAAATATTTTCGTATACTAATTCCGGATTGTGATGCTCATCTCTCCTAATATCAACAAACTTGCTCCACATGCTATTTGTTTCCTCTTTTACAGATTCACGAATTACGCTGCCTTGTGTTTGTTGGCAAAAAGCTTTTTGACAAATGGCAAGGATTATTAATAAAAGGTATAATAAAAATTTTGTGATCATAATTAGAGTTTATTAAATGCTTAGTTAAGAATCATTATTATGAATACTGAAGGAGAGACTGTATATCGTTGTAAATATTGCCCGAATAATTATTGATTATTCTTTAACCATTCTAAACGTCTTTGGTCCGGAAGATGGGTAATTTTAAAATCTTCAAAAATAGCAGTAAAACCTTTTCCGTCAGGGCTTGCCGCCATCATACCAACTTGTACGGTTTTATATTCCGGAAAATATACTGTGTTTGTCATCGTATAGTTGATTCCGTCGATTGAATAAAAAATTTCAACCGCATCAAGTCGGCGTACCGCTTTCATCCATACGTTTTTAGGTTTTTCTTTTAATCCCATTACACTCCAGGAACTTTTATCGATCGTATGAACGGTACTGATATTATAAACACCGTCTACATATTCGACCCCTGTTTTGATATAATTGTTTTCATCTATTCGTAACATCAGGCAAACCTGGTCGAATCTGGTTTTATAAACGCCGCTCATTTTTACAACTACTTCAAATTCGCCGCTTCTTTCTGTATAACGAAATGGTCCGTCGTAAACTGTGAATCCGTAATGGCTTTTGTTCCAGTAATCAGATTGCGGCGTAACCTGCATGGTAAGCTTATTGTCTTTTATTTCCCACTCAGCCGGCTCATTGAGCCAGTTCATTGAATTTAATTTTTGAGCATTTACTTTTACAGCCATAATGCCTATAAAGATTAAAACTAAGTGCATTCTGTTCATGATTTCTTAAATTTGAATTTTATTAATAATTTACAAAGTAGGGGATTCGTTATTTTTCTAACAATAGTTATTTATAACCATTTTACGTCAGAACGAAATATTTTTCTATTTTTAACGATCTTTATAGTAATTCGATACTATTAGAAAATAAATGAATTACTATTATGAATCCCATCTCGAAATTAGAAGATAATTTTTCTTTTGAATTTATTGACAGCCCGGATACGCGAAGAGAAGCGCTGGAAGAAGCTATTAATACAATGAAGGAATATGTAAAAATAGATCATTCAGTAGCTGTACTATCTGATTTGGCAGATAACAAAAGTTACATTTTTACGGGTGATTTTGGAAGTTTTTTTGAAATGGATACTTCGGGATTTTTAACTATTGATTCTATTTGGGAAGAGGATATTTATCAGCGCATTCATCCTGAAGATCTTTTTGAGAGACATCTTTTAGAATTGGAGTTTTTTAATTTCTTAAAAACGGTAGCGCCTGAAGAGAGATTGGCTTATGCTACTAAATGTAAAATCAGGACTTTGAATGCAAAAAAGGAATACCAGCGTATTTTGCATCGTAGTTTTTATCTAAAAAACAGTTCAGAAGGCGGTTTGTGGCTTGCGGTTTGTCTCTACAATTATTTATTTGAAAAAAATGGATCTGCAACCGGCATTGACGGGAAGATCGTGAATACCAAAACAGGGGAAAGTTTTCATGTTGACACGTATATAAACTGTATTAATTTGCTGACACTGCGTGAAAAAGAAATTTTATCATTGATTAGTAAAGGCGAAATCAGCAAGGAAATTGCGGCTCAGTTGAATATAAGTATCAATACTGTAAACAGGCACAGACAGAATATATTAGAAAAACTTCAGGTAAATAATTCTATTGAAGCGGTACGAACTGCAGATGCTTTGAATTTGTTACAGATTTAGTTTTGTTGTCTTCTTTGATCCGGAGAATATAATTGCAAGTGCTAATATTCCTAAAATTGATCCTGCTACAATTAATACTATATTGTGCGCGCCCTGGAAAGCGATCATTGCCGCATTTTTCATTTCCTGTTGTTTGGCAGCGTCAAGGTTATTGGCTATAATAAGTACATCGCTAATTGAATTATATGACTTATTACCAATCTCTGATAATAAATCTTTGCTTATAGAGAATTTTCTAATAAAAACCTGTGATAGTACGATTCCAAAAAAGGCAATTCCTAAACCTGTACCCAGCTCATATGCAATTGATTCCATAGAACCTGCAGTTCCGGCTTTGTCTATTGGTGCAGTCGCCATGATTGAATTTGTAGCGGCCATTAAAATCATTCCCAGACTAAAACCTAAAACAACCAGCCAGCCAAATACGGGAATGGTCAAAGAGCTGAAATTTAGAGTACTCAGCATAAAAAACGAAAATGAGGATATGAAAAGCACCGTAATAATTAGTTTTCGAAAACCTATTTTACCAATTAAATAACCGGTTAAGGGTCCTGCCAAAGCTGAAGAAAAAGCAAAAGGAATCATGAATAATCCTGCGTTTATGGGGCTAAACTTATGTACAAACTGCAATTCTTGTGCTAATAAAAATTCGAATCCAACAATAACAGCCATCGGTACAAAACACAATAACATAGCAAACAAAATCTGCTTGTTTTGCAGTAAGGATATATCGATCATTGCGGTATCTGTATTCTTTTGTTTTTTGAAGAACCATCTTAATAATAAAAAACCAAATAATCCGGCTATCGCAGAAACATATAAAGACTGATTTTCTTTAAAAATACTTTTTAGTGCGTACACGAAAACAATCACGCCAATTAATAACAAACAGGCATCTTTAAAAATCCAGGGTTTTTTAGGATCTGAAATGCCATTGGGAACACCAAACCAAATTAACGGAATAACGATTAACAATAACGGAATATTAATAAGAAATACGGCTTCCCATGAATAATACTCTACAAGTATCCCGCCAATTAACGGTCCTATTGCGGCTCCCATAGTTCCTACAGCAGCCCAAATTCCTAAAGCACGGCCACATTTTTCCTGGTCCGGAAAAGTCTGACGGATAATAGCGAGTGTTACGGGCATAATCATTGAACCTCCCAATGCTAGTAATGCGCGGGATAAAATTAAATAGAGAGGCTGGGTAGATAAGCCGGCAAATAAAGAGGCTAAAGCAAATATACTGACTCCAAAAATCAAGATTTTTTTATGACCAATTTTATCTCCCAATACACCCATTGGCAAAAGTAAACCTGCCATTATTAAGGGATATGTATCTATAATCCAGATTACTTCATTGCCTGTTGCGCCTAAAGAAAGCGTAAGTGAAGGAATCGCTATATGCAAAATAGTTGCATCTATGGTTACGGGAATAAGCGCAAGAATAATAATTGCAAGTATCAGCCATTCGTTTATTTTAGCTTTTTTCTTTGGCGATCCAATTAATTTATTCATAATCCTGCTCTCTTTATATTATAAATACAAAGTAAGGTTAAAATAAAGGGAACAGGTTATTAAAAACACCAAAATCACTAGCTCCAAAAGAGATTTGGTTCTTTTTGAACTATTCGTAAAACTTCACTTTTCCTGTTTCTACGTCATAAAGTGCCCCAATTATTTTAATTTTTTCCTGTTGCTCTAATTCAGCAATAATAGGACTTTCTTTTCTTACTCTTTCGATAGTAAGATGTACGTTGATTTCAGTAACATTTTTTACAAAATCTGCATTCGAACCATCTCTGTTTTCTTTTGTAGTTTTTTCGTTTAAAATGGCTGGTTGTATCTTATGGAGTAAAGTCGTTAAATTTCCCATTTCAACATGATTACAAGCGCCGGTAATAGCACCACAATTAGTATGGCCCAGTATTATTAAAACCTTAGTACCTGCCATTTTTGTGGCAAATTCCATACTGCCCAAAATGTCTTCGTTGAGGATGTTTCCTGCGATACGAATGCTGAAAATATCCCCTAATCCCTGATCAAAAATAAGTTCGGCAGAAGTCCTGCTGTCGATACAGCTTAAAATAGTAGCAAAAGGAAATTGCCCGTTAGAAGTTTCATTTACCTGCTGTAATAAATTACGGTTTGCTTTTAGATTGTTTACAAATCTTTCGTTACCCAGTTTTAAAAAATCGAGGGCAGCTGTTGGGGTTAAGTTGCTTTGAGTTTCTTTGGAATGTGTATACATAATTTTAATTATCTTATTTTTATATAAGTGTGGATTTTAATTAAAGTACAAATTTATAAATTATCCAGCCATTTTTAATTGAATACAGAAATTGAATGGAAAATAAACTCAGGCAATGCTAAAATTACTTGTTTAATAAAAAATCACCATAGAAATCAGGGATATCACTTTTGTAAATCTGTTGGGCCACTTCGTTTATATTGTAGTCTACTTTTACTATTTCTGCTTCAATTCCTTTTTCGGTAATAGTCAATATACAATAGGTGGCTTTTCTGTCGGTTTCTCTGCTTCGTCCTACAGAACCTGAATTAACAAATAATACATTCGAATGGTTTTGTATGTAAGAAAGATGTGTGTGCCCCATTATAACTGCATCTATACCTTTATCCTTTAATTCTTTTGCAGTATCATTTTTTAAATCTGATTCATAAATATAAGTATCATTACTGAGCAGACCTGCATGTACGAGAAGTATTTTTTTTGTTACCTCATTGATCCTGTATGTCAGTTCTAAATTATAAGGCAATGAAGCCAGCCAATTTTTATTTGCTGCAGCAATTTCGGTTTTACTGTGATTAATAGCGATGAGTCTGTTGGCGGTTTCTTTTTGGTCGTGATGAACTAACGGCACGATAGGAATATCAAAAGCGATTCTTTCGTCGTGATTCCCTAATAAACAGGGGATTCCTTTATTTTTAATTTTTTCAATAACTTCATTTCCCCATGGGGCAAAATCAACCAGGTCGCCAAGGCAATAAGTCTGGTGTATTGACCTGTTTTTAATATCATTTAATACCTCGTTCAGCGCGATAAGATTGGCGTGAATATCACTTATTATTGCAATTTGTATCATTTGTTTTAAGTTTTTAATAAGAGATCAAAACAGCATCTAATGTTGATTTTAGATCTGTTTATTTTTAAAGTTTATTTTTACTGGAAAGCCATACAATTGCAGCTGCGATTATACTCCATAATAACATTTGCAGCAATGCAAAGTGCCAGCCGCCTAAAGTCCAGCTAATTAATCCGAAAAATGTTCCTATTCCTGCACCAATAAAGTAGGTGGTCATATATACAGTATTCAAACGACTATGTGCTTCTTCGTCTAAGGCATAAATTCTTGTAAAGTTTGTGATTTGTGTTGCCTGAACACCAATATCCAAAAAGAAGATTGCGCCAATTAATACCGCAACAGATTCAGGAAACAGGATCATGGCAATAATGCTGCCCATAATAAGGCCAATAGTAAGGGCGAGATTTTTGAAAATTTGTCCTTTGTCCGCTAATTTTCCAAAATAAGGAGCAACTAAAGCGCCGCCAATTGCGATGACTCCAAAAAGCCCAATAGTTGACGATGAATACTTAAACGGAGTACCGCTTAAATGAAATGTCAAGGTGGTCCAGAACGAGCAGAATATTCCAAAAGAAAAAGCACCCAATAATGCTGCTTGTCTTAATATTTTATACCGCTTTACCAATTGCATGGTTGAGCGTAAGAGGTTGAGATAACTTCCTTTAAATTTAACGGGTACTTCGGGCAGGAATAACCATAACAATACAATACTGATTGTGACTAGCAAAGCAGAGAACCAATAAACACTTTGCCACCCCCAAATATCAGTAAGCCAACCGCTTATTAAACGTGATCCAAGGATACCACATAAAATACCGCTAAACACAACGCCTACGTTTTTCCCACGGTTTTCTTTATTTAAAGAGGCTGCCATTGGAAGAATAATTTGTGCGGGAGTAGAAAAAATACCGGCAAAGAAACTAAGGACCAATAGGGATTCAAGGTGAGAGGTATTGGCGATGAGTATTAATGTAAGTACTAATAAAAAACAGATTCCGATAATTAATCGTTTTCTGTTCATTTTATCTCCTAACGGCAACAAAAAAAACATTCCTACACCATAACCAATCTGAGCAAGCATGGCAATCTTGCCAACAGCATTTTCTGACTTGTGCAATGCTCCTGCGATATTTTGGAGAATGGGCTGACTGTAATAAACATTTGCGACAATTGTGCCGGCTGAAAAAGCCATAACCGGAATGGCGTATTTACTTTTATCTTTGATTAACATATTTATTCTTGTATTAATAATGCAAACTTAGGTAGTTGAAAATGTACAAAATGGTATAATGCGATAAACAATTTGTATATTTTGCCGATATTTGCAAAATGAAATTAGTTCAGTTTGAGCCGCTCTTTATAAGGTATTTCAGCACATCAGTATGGCCTTTTCCTTTGCACAATCACAATCATTATGAGTTTATGTTTGTAGCAGGAGGAAGCGGTACGCATGAACTGAATAAAATAAGCACTGAATATAAGGGAGATACAATGTTTTTTCTGGCTCCTGAAGATCATCACGATTTTTATATTGCAGAAGAATGCCAATTTAGCGTGATCAAATTCCTGCCCGGTGTATTAAAAGCAGGTATTAATTCGAGTACTACAGATTATTGGGATAATCTCTTAACCAGTTTAACGAGAAAGTGGCATTTATATGCCGTGGAGATCAATAATGACGTACAGTTTTTAAACAAGATCAGTACTATTATGCAACTTATGATTTCTGAATGGCAGGATAACAATCAGCAAGTGACAGAAATTCACACTAACCTTTTGAGAAGTTTGTTGTTGCTGATTGATAAAAGAATGAAAAATGCCAACGATACGACGGCTCAATATGGCATGACGCAGATCGAGAGAATCCAAAATTATATTCATTCACATATTCATTTTCCAGAAAAATTAACGGTGAAAAATTTAAGCAATACTTTTAGACTTTCTGAATCAGGTTTAAGGGGCATTTTTAAAAAGAATATGGAGATGTCTCTTGGTACCTATATCAGTTCTCTGAAGATTGAAATGATCAAAAACAGAATTAGGAACAGTGAGTGTTCATTATCTGAAATTGCATTGGAATTTGGTTTTACGGATTCAAGTCATTTTAATAAATTTTTTCAAAAACATACAGCTATAAATCCGTTAGGTTATCGAAAAGAAACTAAAGTAAACCCATTATAGGATTGTATATTTTATGAAAAGTAATGCTAAATACTTATAAGAAAATAGCGCAGCAAACCATATAGAAGACTGATTAGTATGAGGTATACCATGTTTAATTTATATCTTATAAGTAAAAACAAAGAGAACAAAACCCATCCCAGTGCCAGCCAATTTATATTGGGTAATGAAATCATTTTACCCAAAAATAAAATGCTTTCTCCTAGGTAAAATGCAAGATTAACAATAACCCCAACAACAGAGGCGGTAACGAGTGATAGAATAGCCTGAACTGTTTGATTTTTTTGAGATTTTTCAATTAAAGGAGCTCCTGTAAAAATCATAATAAAATTAGGAAGAAATGTAAAATAACTGGCTGTCAAAAGTCCCAGAGTTCCCATTAAAAGTGAACCGTTAAAATGGTTTAATCCCGCCATAAAGCCAACATACGATAAAACAATGACAAGTGGCCCCGGAGTAGTTTCAGCCAGGGCAAAACCGTCTACCATCTGGGTTTTTGAGAGCCAGGCCAATTTGCTTGTGACCAAACCGGCAACGTATGGAATTACAGTATACGATCCGCCAATTGTTAAAAATGCAGATTTTGTAAAAAGCAGGGAGAGTTTTTGCCAAAATAAGCTATCTGCAAGAAAATAGGTAACTCCTAAAAAAGGAATAAGCCAAAGGAGCGCAAAAACTGAGAGCTGTTTTATTATTGTTTTTGCAGGTGTTTTATGGGGAGCCGTATTACTATTAACGTAGTATGAATTTTCGTAATTGTCGATTTCATTTTTTCTCTTTTTTAAGATCATAAGACCAGGAGATACAAGGCTAATTATAATAGAAAAAAAGATTACGCTGATAATGATCCATGGTGTTGGAACGTTTAGAAACCACGAACAGATAAACGAGGAAAAAGCGACAAAATAATGTAAAAAACTCAGGAGTGATTTTTGGCTTACTTTCCAGGTAGCAAATATGATAATAGCCAAAACTGCAGGCTTTAATCCATCAAATACTGAAGTTAGTATTGGAGTGTTCCCATAAAGAGCATAAATAATGCTAAGGCATAAGAGGATAAAAATAGAAGGCAAAATAAAGAACAAACCAGATATAATACCACCTTTTATTCCGTGAAGTTTCCATCCCAGATAAATGGCCAGCTGATGCGCTTCAGGTCCCGGCAGGATCATACAGGCATTAAGCGCAGAGAAAAATTTACTGTTGCTTACCCATTTCTTTTTTTCGACAAGAAAATCGTGCATAATTGTTACGTGTCCTGTTGTACCTCCAAAACTAATCCAGCCTAATATAAACCAAAAACGAAATGCCTCTGAAAATTTAGGTTGCTGAATTTTATTCTCTTTAATTGTATGCATGAATGATTATCTCTTCTAATTGGGCTTCTTAAGTGACTCTATTATCAGAAGTTGTTTTGTTTTATTAAGTTGGATTATAACTGATTCAGAGTAGGGATTTCTTAGTTGCTAAATTAAAAAATAGTAGGGGTAAAACCTAAAATGAAACTTATAAAATTTGATTTTTTAATTAAAAAGAAGGAGTGTATTACAGGATTGTTTCTAAGTTTTTATGTTAGGGTATTAGATGTGTTACACAAAAAAAAAAAGATATAAAAAGATGTAATTGGATATTAAAGCAAATTTGAAAATTCTGCTTTTCCTTGTCTCTATGTTTGTTCCCATTTTTCTTATTGGGCAATAGTATAGCTGTTTTAATATTTTTGTAGTCCAATTCTTTAGTTGCCAAAAAGTGCTCAAAAGCATAAAAAAATCCCATTTATTGAGAGGTGGCATTTTTATTACTTATTGGTTAGTCGTATGAATAAGTTTTAAGGTTAGACATGATGCTAATCTGGTAAAAATAAAAGAAAAAAAGGGTGTGAATTCTAATTAATTATTTCGATTATATAATCCCATTTTTATTTTTATTCTAAATCTAAATTTTATTTAATTGGCGATAATAACAGATGTATAGAAGAAGTGTATAAAAAAACATTTATTTTTGTTAGTAAGAATTATACCAAAAAACATTTTAATTTAAGAATGAAAAAAATTACGCATCATTACGGAGTAGAATTGGATTGGGTTGAACCATTAACTTTAGAACTTGAAGGAAAGGTTGAAGGCAATTTTATTGTAGTGCCGGATCATATTCATACCGGAGACAGATATTTTTTAGGTCTGGGTTCAAGTATCTCGGTTATGTATATAGACGTTGTGTACAATTCAGAAATTCATTTAAGGCAAGAAAACAAAACAGATGATTTTATTGGGCTTTATTACAATCTTACAGAAGGAGAAGCTGTTTTATTATCTGATGATGTAGCGAATCCGATTGGGAGATGGAATTACAATTTGGCAATTTTAGACAGTACTTTATCTTCAGATTATATTGTTAAAGCAGGCAGTAAAACTTTTGCTCTTTGCATTTTTATAAAAAAGGATCTGATAAAAGAATATTTTCAGGATAATCCCTCTCTAAAAGAACATGCTGACGAAATTCTTAACCCTGAACTAAATACTATCGTTAAGTTTACGAGAATGAGTAACGACAGTTATAATCTTTTAACGAATTTGAGAAGTCATGAAGTTGGAGGAACAGTTTTTGACTTATATTTAAGAGGAACGGTTCAAAATTTATTAGCGGAGTACATCGAAAAAATGACTTTTGAAGAAATTGTAATTGATAAGATCAATGAAAATGATTTATCGGTTATTATAAAGTCTCAATCTTATTTAGTAGAAAATCTGAATCAACTATTTCCCAGTATCGAATTTCTGTCGCAACAGGCGAATATGTCTGAGTCTAAATATAAAAGTCTGTTTAAAAAAATTACCGGAATGACGCCAAATTCATTCTTCTTAAACAATAAACTTGTTGAAGCAAAACGGCTTTTGCAAGAGAGACAACTAAATATTGCAGAGGTTTCTGATAGCTTAAGTTTTACGAATAGTTCCTACTTTGCTGTAAAGTTCAGAGAATTTTTCGGAATGTCACCAAAGGATTTTGTCAAACAACTTGAATAATGAAAGAGGTTCGTCATATATATTCTCTCACTTCTGAATGGCTCTACGATAATGTAGAACAGCTAGGAGAAGGAGCGGAGGTAATTGACGGAAGATTAACAATAATGCCAGAACTGGCTGAAGGTGGCTTTTTCTTTACACAAGTTTCACCCGGTCTTTCGGCTGTGCTTTTAGATTTAACTTTTAAGGAACCTATTCAAATCAGAAGACTTCGATCAGATAATGATTTATATATCATACATTATGATTTTAGCGATGAAATAAATCTAATTCATATCGATGGCGTAAAACACAAAATAGGATATAAGGCTAATCTGGGATTAGGAGTTGTAGATAATGCTATCGAAAATATTTTTCAGCCCGTTGTTGGTGAGCGCGTTTTTGCGTTACGTTTATTGGTGACTAAAGAGTTATTAAGTGTTTCGATCAACAATAAAAACAAAAAAAGCGATAATAAACGTAAAATTAAAAGTGATAAAAATACACTGTTTTTTTATGATCATATCGATAGTAAAAGCAAGCTCATAATGCACGCTATAAAAAACAAATCTTTTTTAGATCCTGCGTTCGAAATTTATTTACAGGGAGTTAGTTTGAGATTGTTGGCGAAGTTTATTGATCGATATTCTAATCTTGCTCAAATGCTGCATCATATACCTGAAAAAGAAGTTACAGCTTTAGACCTGACAAAGAATTTTATGCTGGGCAATTTGCTTCACGGATTTCCCGGAGTAGATATGTTGGCAGAGATGTCAGGAATGTCAGTTACAAAATATAAGTATTTATTTAGAAAAATTTTTACCACCACACCCAACCATTTTTTTACAAGACAAAAAATGATTTTGGCCAATGAGTTTCTTAAAAGCGAAAATTTTAATGATATATCAGAGATTGCCCATAAATTAAATTATGTCAAAGTAAGCAAGTTCTCTTTTACATATTCCCGGCAATTTGGGAGAAAACCTGCGGATGATTTTTTAAAATCAGAATTTTAATATTGCATATAAGTTTTTATTTGTATCAAGTCCTTTTCAATTCATTAAAGGATATTTCGGCTGTTAATCTAAACAGCAAACACTTCACATTTATTTTTACAGTAGTCTTAAAAATGTCTTATTATGATATTTATATGACGTATTCAGGCTAAAAGTTTACTTCTATTTGCATCATAATTATTTAGTAAGATTAAGGTCGAAAATACCTTCTGAAAATTTATTTACAATTGAGTTATAGAATGTTTTTATTGAAATTATTATGTTCCGGTAATTTTGGTAAGATTTTAAATTTGAATATGATTTTATGTTATTTCCATCAATAGCAAATCATTTTCATACCTCAATTTTCCTTTTTTTCTTCTGGATAATTTACCCATTAAAGCTGTACAATAAACTATTGTCCCGCTTTCTCATACTTTAATTTATTAGCAATAGTCCTGTTTTTTTATGGGCTGTAAGATTCTTTAAATGTCTTGAGAAATCTTTATTAAACATTTAAAATGATGATTGAAATTAACCACAGATACTCTTTATCCTCAGAATGGCTAAGGGAACTTGCAGGGCAATTTGGAGTAGAATTAATTGATGAAAAATTACTGATTATACCAAAAGAATTTGCCGATGGCGGATTTTTTTTCACAACAATAACGCCCGGACTTTCGGTTGTGCTTTTAGATATAACATTTAATCAAAATATTCATTTAAGAAGACTTAAATCAGATAATAATTTATTCATTATACATTATGATTTTAGCGATGAGATGAATCTGATCTATATTGATGGTGTCAAACACAGTATTGGATATAAAGCCAATCTGGGACTTGGGGTTTTTGATAATGCGATCGAAAATGTTTTTCAGCCCGTAATTGGTGAGCGTGTTTTTGCAATGAGGCTAATGGTTACCAAAGATTTATTAAGTACATCGATTGCTAATGCAGATGAAGAAAACAGTGTTAAACGAAAAATAAAAAGTGACAAAAATACGCTGTTTTTTTACGATCATATCGATAGTAAAAGCAAGTTGATTATGCATGCGATAAAAAACAAATCATTCTTAGATCCTGCATTCGAAATTTATTTAAAAGGAGTAAGTTTAAGATTGCTTGCAAAGTTTATTGATCGATATTCTAACCTTACTCCAATGCTTCATCACATTTCCGAAAAAGAAGTTGAGGCTTTAAATCTGGCTAAGGAATATTTATTGAATAATTTATTTAGTGCATTTCCCGGAGTTGTGTTTTTGGCCGAAATTGCTGGAATGTCAGTTACAAAGTTTAAATTTTTATTTAAAAAGATGTTTGTTAGTACTCCTAAACACTTTTTTTTGAGAGAAAAAATGATTTTAGCCAACGAGCTCCTTAAAAGCGAAAATTTTGAAAAAATATCAGATATAGCAAGGGAATTAGGGTATACAAAGACAAGTTTACTTACTATGGTGTACTTTCAACAGTTTAAAAGAAAACCGTGTGAAGATTTTATAAGCTCAAATTATTGAAAATTGAGAAAAACCAATTAAAATCTGAATAATAATGTGTCTTAATATGGTATTTATATGACCTCGATGGATAAAAAAATCACCTTACTTTGTTATCTGTTTAATCGAAATTATAACCTAAACAAGTATTCCTTATTATGAATTAAAAAGTGTTGCTATTATTGTTCTTGAGATTTTTGGAGAAATCAACAAAACCTAATAACTAAATAAATTTAGCTATTAGGTTTTTTCTGTTAAGGTAAAATGATAGAAGTTTAGAGATAAGAATAATACTTTAATTTTTTTGTCAGGTGATTGAAACGACAAGTTTTTTGTTTTTTTGTCTTGTATGTCAATGATTTGTATAAGTAGCCTATGGTGGTTTTACTGATTTTCTACTGCTAATTGTATTTTTTAGAAAAAAGAAATAGCAAAATATAAAGCCTTCTAATGTGCTTTTCTTTTTCTGCTAGACATACTATAGGTAATACTTGTTTATAATGTTAAATAATTCACATTTTACAAATGCTGCTTTTCTTTTCGGTTAGCAATTATCTATCATAAACTGTAATTATGTCTTAATGTGTTATTTTTTTGACGTTTAGTGGATAGCGGATTAATTTCCTTTGTACCATAAATTATTTATGTTATGCATTAAAGCTAAGTATGTTATAAATATCTATCATTTCTTTAACGATTTTGAAGGTATTAAGTGCTTTAACATATTGGTTTTGAGAATTAATATTTCATTTTAATAATTAATGGCTAATACTATGCAAATAAGAAATCCTGGAGTTGATGGTACAAATGGTCTTGATGGAAAAGATTTTAAGTATGAAGATTTTACACCAGAACAATTAGTTGGTTTAACAGGACCACAAGGTCTAACCGGAACTGACGGATCAAATGGAACAAACGGTCTTGATGGAAAAGATTTTAAATATGAAGATTTTACACCAGAACAATTAGTTGGATTAACGGGACCACAAGGAATCTCGGGAACAAATGGTCTTGATGGAGCTGTAGGACCTCAAGGAATTGCAGGAACAAATGGTATTGATGGAGCTACAGGATCTCAGGGATTACCCGGAGTTGACGGAACAAATGGTATTGATGGAGCTGCAGGACCACAAGGAATCGCAGGAACAGATGGAGCAGTTGGACCGCAAGGTCTAGCCGGAGTTGACGGATCAAGTGGAACAAACGGTATTGATGGAAAAGATTTTAAGTATGAGGATTTTACACCAGAACAATTAGTTGGATTAACTGGACCGCAGGGAATTGCAGGAACAAATGGAGTTGATGGAGCTACAGGACCACAAGGAATTGCAGGAACAAATGGAGTTGATGGAGCTACAGGATCTCAGGGATTACCCGGAGTTGACGGAACAAATGGTATTGATGGAGCTGCAGGACCTCAGGGAATTGCAGGAACTGACGGATCAAATGGCGCAAATGGTCTTGATGGAAAAGATTTTAAATATGAAGATTTTACACCAGAACAATTAGTTGGATTAACGGGACCTCAAGGAATTGCAGGAACAAATGGTATTGATGGAGCTGCAGGACCACAAGGAATCGCAGGAACAGATGGAGCAGTTGGACCGCAAGGTCTAGCCGGAGTTGACGGATCAAGTGGAACAAACGGTCTTGATGGAAAAGATTTTAAGTATGAAGATTTTACACCAGAACAATTAGTTGGTTTAACGGGACCACAAGGAATTGCAGGAACAAATGGTATTGATGGAGCAGTTGGACCTCAGGGAATTGCAGGAACAAATGGTATTGATGGAGCGAGAGGATCTCAGGGATTACCTGGAGTTGACGGAACAAATGGAGTTGATGGAGTTGCAGGACCACAAGGAATCGCAGGAACAGATGGAGCACAAGGTGTAGCTGGATCAAATGGAACAAACGGTCTTGATGGAAAAGATTTCAAATATGAAGATTTTACACCAGAACAATTAGTTGGTTTAACAGGACCACAAGGAATTGCAGGAACAAATGGTATTGATGGAGCGAGAGGATCTCAAGGATTAGCAGGAGTTGACGGAACAAATGGTATTGATGGAGTTGCAGGACCACAAGGAATCGCAGGAACAGATGGGGCAGTTGGACCACAAGGTCTAGCCGGAGTTGACGGATCAAATGGAACAAACGGTATTGATGGAAAAGATTTTAAGTATGAAGATTTTACACCAGAACAATTAGTTGGATTAACTGGACCGCAGGGAATTGCAGGAACAAATGGAGTTGATGGAGCTACAGGATCTCAGGGATTACCTGGAGTTGACGGAACAAATGGTATTGATGGGGCAGTTGGACCTCAAGGAATTGCTGGAACAGATGGAGCAGTTGGACCGCAAGGAATTGCAGGAACAAATGGTATTGATGGAGCTGCAGGACCTCAAGGAATTGCAGGAACAGATGGAGCAGTTGGACCACAAGGTCTAGCCGGAACTGACGGATCAAATGGTATTGATGGAAAAGATTTTAAATATGAAGATTTTACACCAGAACAATTAGTTGGATTAACTGGACCACAAGGAATTGCAGGAACAAATGGTATTGATGGGGCAGTTGGACCGCAGGGAATTGCAGGAACAAATGGAGTTGATGGAGCTACAGGATCTCAGGGATTACCTGGAGTTGACGGAACAAATGGTATTGATGGGGCAGTTGGACCTCAAGGAATTGCTGGAACAGATGGAGCAGTTGGACCACAAGGTCTAGCCGGAACTGACGGAGTTGCAGGCCCAAAAGGTGATGTTGGAGCTACCGGAACTCAAGGTCCAATAGGATTGACAGGAGCCGCTGGTCCCAAAGGAGATGTTGGCGCGACAGGATTAGCTGGAACTGCAGGAGCACAAGGTCCCAAAGGAGATGTTGGCGCGACAGGATTAGCTGGAACTGCAGGAGCTCAAGGTCCCAAAGGAGATGTTGGTGCAACAGGATTACCTGGAACTGCAGGAGCTCAAGGTCCAATAGGAGATGTTGGCGCAACAGGATTACCTGGAACTACCGGAACTCAAGGTCCAATAGGATTGACAGGAGCCGCTGGTCCCAAAGGAGATGTTGGTGCGACAGGATTAGCCGGAACTACTGGAACTCAAGGTCCCAAAGGAGATGTTGGTGCTATAGGATTAACTGGTCCGGCAGGAGCAAAAGGAGACGCTGGTAATTCTGCGCCGGTTTATACAGCCGGAACAGGTATAGTCGTTGACAATACAAATCATGTAATATCAGCTCAAAACACAACAAATCTATGGAATGCGAATCAATTACAAGGCAGACCAATAAATACAGCCGCTCCAACTTCTAATCAGGTTTTAGCGTGGAATGGTACAAATTGGTCGCCTGCAACTATAGCACTTAACGAACCATGGAGGGTAGCCGGAACTATAAATGAAGCCAACGCAAATACTCAAAGTATATATCAAATGGGGAATATCGGTATCGGAACTACTGCTGCATCGACCTATAGATTAAATGTTTCTGGTGGTAATCAATTAATCGGAGGATCAGTTACACCAACATTGAATTTTCTTAGCAATGGTACAGGTAATACAAATGCTAATGCGCAAGGAGCAATCAGTTTTTGGGAAGCTGGAGCAGAAAATACCTGGGGAGGCGGATTGGAATTTAATAGCCCCGCAGCATCAGGTAATAACAGATTAGATATATATGGAGTAACTGCCGGCGTAAAAAGTACTATTGCAACTTTTGACGTGCAAAGTGGCAGATTAGGAATTGGGACAACCACTCCAGGAAAAGAATTATCTGTAGTAGGAAGTGGTTTGTTTTCGAATACGTTACAAATTGATGGTACAGCCACAGGAGACGGAACCGTAAGAACAGGATTGTTTTTTGGACCTGGTACCTCCGGAGAAGGTATAACTTCTAACAGAACAACTTCTGCTAATGGTAATGTAAGCGGATTAGATTTCTGGGCTGGAAATAATAAACGTGTGTCTGTACTTAATAATGGTAATGTAGGTATTGGCAGGCTCGATGCAGGTCAAAAATTAGACGTTGCAGGAGTAATTAGAGGAACTGTTATGCATATTAATAGTGGAAGCATATCAGGAAATTACGGTGGAACAACTGAATTAAACTTTATTCGAAGTGCAGCAAATGACAGATGGGTTATGGGATCATCACTTAATGGAAGAGGCAATGATTTTTTCGAACTGGCTCACATAAGTGGTGGAGGTATTTTTACCAATAGAGTCCTTGTTTATAACAGGACTAATAATAGTATGGCAATTAATCAGGCAGATACAAATGATTCATATAGATTTTATGTAAACGGCGCTGCGGGCGGAACATCTGCCTGGAATTCCACTTCTGACAGAAGATATAAAAAAGATATAACGCCAATTGTAAATGCGTTAGATAAAATCATGAAAATAAATGGAGTTGGTTATAACTGGAGAGCTGATGAATTTAAAGATATGACTTTTGATAACAAACACCAATTGGGTGTTATTGCTCAGGATATTGAAACAGTTTTACCAGAGGCAGTAACAGTCGATGATAAAGGATATTACTCAGTTTCGTATACAACTCTTATCCCTGTACTTGTTGAAGCTGTTAAAGAACAGCAGAATGAAATCTTGCTAAAAGATAAAAAAATGCAGGAATTAGAACAAGTACAAAAGAATCAGCAAATAGAATTAGAAAATTTAAAAAATGCTGTAAAACAATTATTATCTAAAAAATAAAAGGATTTAAGTACAGTCTTTATTAAAAGGCTGTGCTTAATTTTTGCGTGTCATTAATAGTGTAAAGTGTTGTTAATCTTGTTTTTAATTTCTGTTTACTTGGTTAATACCAATATCTTTTTTTTTATTTAGATAATAAGCACGTGGCAAAAAAATGTCTTAATCTGATGTTTTTTTGACTTATTAAGGACAATGCTTTTTGTCTCTTTGCAATGTAAATAATGCTATCCAATTAAATCTTTCAATGTATTACAATCTTAGATATGCAGACGATGCTATTTATTTAACCTGTATCGATACAGTAAACTGATTTTATATGAAAAAAAAAAACCACATTATAAAAACAACAACAATTTTTTGCTTTCTTTTTTATTGCTCTTTAGCTAATCTACAGGCTCAATTGTTGAATCCGGATCAAATTAAAGTAGCACCCGGAACTATAGTTTCGGTATATTTTGATTTTAAAAACACTTCTGGCGGAGAATTTATAAACGACGGTCAGGTACATATTTTTAACCACTGGACTAACGACGGAAAAGTTTATTTTACGCCTTCTCAACAAGGAACTACTTATTTTACAGGAAACGAAGAACAAATTATTGACGGCGATTTACCTTCACCTGCCGTATATACCCGTTTAAAAAATGTTGTTTTCAATAATAACTCTGGGGCATCACCTTTTTTATTGGCTACAGATATTTCTGTTTCCGGTAATTCAAATTTTCAAAAAGGAATTATTGATGCTGACAGTTATAACGGAAAAGTAATTTTCGAAAGTAATGCTGTACATTCTAATACAAGTAATAATAGCTTTGTTGATGGCAGAGTTACAAAACTTGGAACAGCAGCTTTTGAATATCCTGTTGGAGATGCCAATTATTATCGTCCTTCTATACATGCAAATTCGGCAGATAATTTAGACAGCTATACTTCACATTATTTTTTACAAAATTCAGATCCTGCTTATCCGCATAATAGTAAGCAAGATAATATTCGATTAATAGATGATAAAGAATATTGGGAAATTACTAAAGATAGCGGACTTACTAAAATTGTTCTTTCTCTTACTTTAAATCCGGAGACTACGCCATCATACATCTACGGAGAAAGTAATGACACACAAATACAAATTGTAAGATGGGATCCTGCCACAGCAAAATGGATATCAGAAGGTGGTGTTGCAGATGTGGCACAAACAATGGTTACTGCACAGGTTTCAGGTTATGGCATTTTTACAGTAGCCAGAGTAGTTAAAATTCCAGAGGAAAAAGATGATTTGATTGTTTATAATGCTGTCTCACCAAACGGAGATGATAAAAATGATTTCTTCATTATAAAAGGCATTGATAAATACCCTGATAATACTGTTGAAATTTATAATCGATGGGGCGTTTTAGTTTATCAAACCAATGGTTATAACGAAAGTGATCGTGTTTTTAGAGGATTCTCAGACGGACGTGCAACCGTAAACAGAGGCGCTGGTCTGCCAACAGGAACTTACTTCTATATTCTAAAATATAAAACAGTAACTAACGTCAAAGAGAGAACAGGCTATCTGCACCTAAATCAAGATAATTAAAAAACGAATTTATAAGTAGTGTTTTAACAGCTATTAATAAGCACTGCAATTATTCTTCCAAAAAAAAATAAAATGAATATAAAGAACATAAGATTATTGATCATAATTGTGCTCACCAGTAATTATATGAGCGCACAACAAGACGCACAATATACACAGTATATGTACAATCCAACTGTTGTAAATCCCGCATATGCCGGTTCTCGTGATGTCATGAGTATTTTTGGGCTCTATCGGACCCAATGGGTTGGATTAGAGGGAGCGCCAAAAACAGGAACACTTTCCATGCATACCCCAATAGAAAATTCGAGATTAGGCCTTGGTTTCTCGCTGGTTAATGATCGCATAGGCCCATCAGACGAAACAAATTTATCGCTGGATATATCCTATACAATTGATGTTTCTTACCAATACAAATTAGCATTTGGAGTAAAAGGAAGTGCGAATCTAATAAACGTTGATTATACGAAACTAGATATTTATGATCCCTCAGATGCAAGATTTCAGCAGAATATAGATAATAAATTCTCGCCCAATGTAGGGGCAGGAATTTACCTGTATTCAGACAATACTTATATAGGACTTTCGGCTCCGGCATTATTGCAGACAAAACATTTTGACGGATCCGTGAACTACAATGATTCCGCTACATTTTTTGCAGGAGAACAAGTTCATTATTACCTAATGGCAGGACATGTTTTTGATTTAGATTATAATTTAAAATTTAAACCATCGGCATTGGTTAAAATGACCGAAGGAGCTCCGCTGCAGGTTGACTTATCTGCTAATTTTTTATTTAACGAAAAATTTACTGCCGGCGTAGCTTATCGCTGGAGTGCGGCATTAAGCGCATTAGTAGGCTTTCAGGTAAGCGACGGATTATTTATAGGATATGCCTATGATGCCGAAACAACAAAATTAGCCAATTATAATTCAGGCTCACATGAAATTTTCCTGCGCTTTGAAATGTTCAAAAAATACAACAAGATTGTTTCTCCAAGATTCTTCTAAACAGATATTTAATATGAAATCAAAAATACTATTGAGTGCCTTAATTTTAGTCGTTGGATTAGAAAGTTATGCTCAAAATAACAAAATTAAGAAAGCAGAAAAGCAATATGAACAACTCGCTTATATTGATGCTATAAAAATTTACGAAAACGTAGCGGATAAAGGATATAAATCAGTTGATTTGTTCCGGAAATTAGGAAATGCCTATTATTTTAATGGCCAGTTACAACAGGCAAACAAATGGTATACAGAACTTTTTTTGCTCGATCAAACCCTTGATCCCGAGTATTATTACCGTTATTCGCAAACCCTTAAATCAGTAGGCGATTATAATAATGCCAACAAAATACTGGATGCCTTTAATACATTAAATGGCAATGATTCAAGAGCGAAATTGTATGAATCAAACAAAGATTATTATGCTGAAATCAAAGAAAATTCAGGACGTTATGTCATAGAAAATATCGATATAAATTCTGAATTATCAGATTACGGAACTTCGTTTTTAGGAGATAACATTGTATTCGCAAGTACCCGCGAACAAAGGGGAATTTCAAAAAACATACAAAAATGGACCAATCAGGCTTTTTCTACTTTGTATACAGCAAGAGTAAATGAAAATGGCACTTTAGATAAAGTACAGAATTTTAAGAATATTGTTGATTCTAAATTTAATGAAGCTACTCCTGTTTTTACCAAAGATGGACAAACAATGTATTTTACCCGTAACAATTATAATGATGGAAAAAAGGGAAAAGATGCACAAGGAACCACTTTACTAAAGCTGTACAAAGCAACTTTTGAGAATGGAAGATGGTCGAATGTAAAAGAACTTCCTTTTAATAGTGACTTATACAGTACAGCACATCCTGCATTAAGTCCTGATGAAAAAACACTATATTTTGCTTCTAACAGACCCGGAACCCTGGGAGAATCTGATATTTTTAAAGTAGCCATTTACAACAATGACCTTTATGGAACACTTGAAAATCTGGGAAACACAATCAATACAGAAGGCAAGGAAACTTTTCCGTTTGTATCTGCCCAAAATGAGCTCTATTTTTCCTCAAACGGACACCCGGGATTAGGAGGTTTAGACGTTTTTGTAAGTAAAATCAATTCAAACGGAAGTTTTGAAAAAGTTTCTAATGTAGGAACTCCAATAAACGGACCAATGGATGATTTTGCTTTCGTAATAAACACCACTGCCAATACAGGATATTTCTCTTCTAATCGTGATGGAGGAAAAGGCTTTGATGACATCTACCGATTTACTGAAACCAGAAAATTGTCTTGTGAACAATTAATTTCAGGAACAGTTACAGACAAAAAAAAACAATCTCTTCTGGCTGGAGCCAAAGTAATAATACTCGATGAACATATGAATGTTGTTAAAGAACTTTCTACTGATGACAAAGGAAGTTTTAGTTATGACAGTGCAGAATGTGGAAAAGTATATTACATACGAGTACTGAAAGAAGAATATCTGACCGCCGAAAAAAAGTTGGCATTACCAGTCAAAAAAGAAAAAACAGAGGTAAATATTGCTTTAGAAAAGAATGTCGAAAAAATTACAGTCGGAACAGATTTAGCCAAAATATTTGCAATCGAGATGATTTATTTTGATTTGGATAAATCAAATATTCGTCCTGATGCCGCCTTAGATATTACCAAAGTTGTAGAGGTAATGAAACAATATCCTACCATGAAAGTTGAGGTTGCATCGCACACTGATAGTCGTGCCTCTAAATCGTACAATCTTATACTATCGCAAAAAAGAGCACAATCTACCTTAGATTTTATGGTAAAATCCGGAATTGACAAAAGTAGATTAGTTGCTAAAGGATATGGAGAAGCCCATTTAGTAAATAAATGTGCTGATGGTGTAGAATGTTCTGAAGAAGAGCACCAACAAAACAGAAGAAGCCAGTTTGTTATTACAGCAATGTAATCTGGAAATAAATTTATCAGAAGTCATTTTATTGGTAAACAATAAAGCTCATCCTTTTAGGATTGGGGAAAAAGGATGAGCAGGCTTCTCTTGAATAAAAATGTGAATTAGATGATTATGAAAAAGGGAAAAGCGCTTGTATACGACAGTCAGCACTGTTTTTCAAGATTTTTGAAGTACGAGTTTAAAAAAGATCTGGCATTTGATGCCTACAAAAATTTTAAAAAATTCGATAATGTAATTGACCACTATACAATTATGTTGTTTGTCATTAATTCAGACAAGGAATTATACGATCTGCTACGGATTTATAAAAGAGGCGTGCCCTTGATTGTCTGCACATTTGATAAAGAGATAAAAACAAAACTGGAAATCATAGAAGATATTCTGTTACTGGATCTTTCCAAAGTAAAATCAGAAATGAGATCACAGTTAAAGTTCTTTATAAATGTTACTTCTAAGTAATAAAAAAATCAAGAATTAGAACATCCCCGGACATAATTCTTTGTTGCAAAAAATTTCCGTTAATGAATTTGTAGTTGGAAGTAAAGATGTCCCAAGCAATCCTATTTACCAAAAACAAATAAATCTAAATTATGAAAAATATAAAATTACTATTACTTTTTTTTGTCTTCCTACCCTTAACAGCAATCGCACAAGGGCTCGATTTTACCACAGTAACCACGCCTGTGTTTTGTGTAAATGATGGTTCGATTACCGTAACGGCTACTAATACAACAGGACGGGTACAATATGAACTGGTAAATTATAAGGCAACAAAAAGATCCGTAATAGGCGTTCCTCAGGATGACCCTGTTTTTCTAAACTTAGCTCCGGGTACTTATACCGTTGGAGTATATGATGATAATAATGCAGCAATCCCAGTCACAAAAGAAGTTATAGTACCAGATTACGGATCCGGAAGTACATTAACCATAAGCAGTATTTATTCTAATCAATTGGCGTATTGTGCTACTGATACAGATCCCGGTTCAAGATTAACAGTTGTTCCCAATGGAGGTAGTACACCTTATACCATAACAGTATTGGATACTAATGATGTTGTCGTGCGAGAAGAAAGCTCATATAGTAGTTATAGTTTTCAGGCAATGTCTCCGGGTACCTATAAAATAAGAGTAAAAGACAATTGCGGAACTGTTGTAAACAGTAATAGCCCTCATGTTATAGCAAGAAATATAGTATATAATTTTACAGTTTCTACACCTATGTATTGGTATTGGGACAATAATGTTAAAGTCACTCATAGCGGTGCAGGAACCATCTGTGATCCTGTTACAGATGCTTATTATGATTTTAGCTATTCGGGAGGAATTCCAGTCATTAAGGGTAATGATGCATTTCCGATATCTCAGGCGCCGGGAATAACCAGAATGTATGCAGTAGAATATGATGGTGTCAAAACACCTTATATGACATATAGCGAGCTTCAGGCCTATAAACAACCTTTGCCATTAGATATAAATACATGGAAACCAATGACTTTATGGGTTTCAATTTGTGGAGTTGAAAAGTCTACTATTTATGATTTTCCTTATCGAAAAAATGAATTTTTACCAAAACTTATTGCAAATGCAGGGTTAACATTTTATTTAGCTGATGATGCCGCAAGTACACTTTGTACTCCAACAGGGTATGTAAAATTATCGAGGTTGTCACTATTTTCGGGTTTTTGTGATCCGCTTACGTTAACCATTACCGAAAAAAATGGTGCAGTGCCTCCACAGCAATATACGATAACAGGAGCAAACCAAAATGACTTTGAGGCTCAGTTAATCATTGGAAATACCTATACCTTAAAGCTTACGGATATAAACGGAAGTGAATTAAACAGGTTTTCCTATGTAAATGTGACAAGAGGTCAATGGATAAATTTGAATTCAAGGACAGAAGTGTTTATAGATCCAGCTAGCTTTCGTTACTATAATCAGGATGAATTACCACTCGAATTAGCCAGCATGGCCGATTTTAATAATTTTGGAAAAAGTCAGCTTGGTATCAAAGCAGATTATTTTATGCCAATGCCTTATAGTGTAGCAGTTACAGGACCCAATGGGTTTTATATGGAGAAAACCTTCACAAAGCTTAATTATAGTGGTGCATTTATTAGCGATAATCTGGAAGTAGGGGATTATTCGGTTCATGTTACTTCGGCAACAGGATGTTATGACAGGACTTTTACCACTACCTTAGACAGGGTAATAAATAGTATTTCTGTTACTTCAACTATTACCCCAGATCCAATTGCTTGCGATCGTTATGTAAAAACGTTTAATTATACAATCAGTAATCAAGGATTATTAAGACCGTATCCCAGCACCAGTTTTGAATCGATGTTTAATGTCCCTCAAATAAGCTTTAAAGTAATTGACGGACCTTCAGGTTATACGCAAACCAATGCAGTAATAGATGGTACTTATAGCTGGTTGATGTCATTTCGTTCAACAGCGACAGCAGTTTTTAAAGGAGATATTACAGGACTTTATAAAATAAATCTTGTAGATTATAATACGCCAGCAAAAGTATTTGGCGGACCATGGGAATTAGATGTAAAATCAGAGTTTCCGGTGTTTGATATGAATGGTTCAGGAGGTGCAATTTGTGCCGGATCTACAACCGGAACATTGAGTATTGTAGTTAAAAATGCCACATCTCCGGTGTATTACCTAAAAAAAGCAACTGATACCAATTATCCTGCAACAGGACAAAGTTCGCCTGATTTCCCTAATCTTACCGCGGGTGATTATATGGTAAAAGTAGAAACAGCGTGTTATCCAACAGCTTTAGAAGCTTCTTTTAAGATGGACTACATCAGCAACATAGGAAGTGTTATAACAGGAACTAATGTTTTATGTGATACAGATTCACTAAATTTATCTATTAAATCAATAGGTCCAATAGCAAACGCAATATGGACATTGCCTGATGGAAGTACTCAAACTTCAAATAATTTGGTAGTAACTAATCCTCAAGCCGGAGAATATTCGGTAAATGTTACCACACGTTCGGGTTGTACCGTTACAGATAAGATTGAAGTAAAAGTAAAGCGACGATCAGTAGCAGCAGATCAGATGCCGATGCATCCTAAGACATGTAATTTAGGAAATGAAATGTTATTATCAGCTTTTAAATATCCTAATCCAACTACAGGTAAAATGTACAATTGGTACAGTTCACCTGAATTAGGAGCAGAGAATTTGATTTATAGCGGAAATTCATATTACAGATTTACTCCCACAGAAATTAAAACCTATACATTTTATGTTACCGTAACAGATGACGAAGCGTGCGAAAACTTACCGGGTACAGCTGCAGAAGTTACTCTGATGGTTATTCCGGAGCCTCCTGTACCTAACGGAGATGCGATTCAGAAATTCTGTAAAGAAACAACTCCTCTTGTATCTGATTTGGTAACTGATGCACTCGTAGATATAGCCTGGTATGCCACTCCAACAATAGGAGACGCGCCAATTCCTATGAATACGCCTCTAGTCGACGGGCAATTGTATTATGCAGGTACTTTGTATGGAGGGGAATATTCCTTTGGTTGCGAAGGAAAAACACGATTAGAAGTAATGGCACAATTAAATGACAGAGCCACTGCTGCTGACATTACAGGCCTTAGCCAGTCAATTTGTAAAGGACAAAGTGCTGATATCTTTGTTATGTCAAGTGTTGTAAATCCTGTATTTACATGGTATAGTGACGCTGCTTTGACAAACGTAATTGCCACAGGAGAAAATTATGGTGTAACCCCAACCGAAACAACAACATATTATGTTACTGTACAAGGAGATGATGCCTGCGAAAATCTACCGGGTACGGCCAAAGAAATAATTATATCAGTAAACCCCTCACCAATGATACCAACAGGACCTGACACTCAGGAATTTTGTGCAAGTGCAAACGCAACGGTTGGTGACTTAATGACTAACGAAACGGGTGTAGTTTGGTATACAACACCCTCAGGAGGTATAGCTTTACCAGCTATTACAGCTTTAACCAGCAGAATATACTACGGTGAATTACAAAATGGTACATGTGTAAGCGATTCACGACTCGAAGTAACAGTCAATATTAATCGAAATGCTGTTGCAGCAGATATTACAGGTGTATCTGGTTTAACTTTATGTCCTGGAACATCTGCTGAAATGATAGCTCAAACTACAATAAGTAATCCGGTTTTTACCTGGTATGATGATGATGCCCTGACGAATGTTATAGGTACTACTGATTATATTATCTTAGGACCATTGGTTACAACAAGCTATTATGTTACGGTGAGTGGAGATGGTATCTGTGCTAATACACCAGCTACAGCCAAAAAAATTACACTTACTGTAAATCCGAATCCGGAGACACCTACAGGAGATACAAATCAATCTTTTTGCGGAGCAGCTACTGTTGCAGATTTAGTGGTATATGGGACTAATATTCAATGGTATGATAGTGCAGAATTCGGAAGGTCTATTTCACTAAATACACCGTTGGTTAATGGAACAACTTATTACGCAGCATCACATGTTTATCCGTTTTGCGAAAGTGAAATTCGTCTTGCTGTAACAGCAGGAATCTATCCTCCTCTGATTGTAACACCACCGGCTCCACAAATAGCAGGTAATCAATGTACTTTTCCAGGTATTAATTTTGATAGTAATAGTCCGGGAACTACTTATGTCTGGAGGGTTGATGATTGGAGTATTGGTTTAACAGATAATTGGACTTCAAGTCCTAATATGCCTTCTTTTAAAGCAGTTAATACAGGAACAGCACCGGTAACTGCAATCGTAACAGTATATCCAATTGGAACCGTATGCGGAGCAGGATCATTTACGTTTACTATTACGGTAAATCCTGATATAATTTTGACACAACCGGATGATAAAAAGGTTTGTAACAATAAGACGGTTTCAGAAATTATTTTTGAAAGTAACATAATAGGAACAACCTATAGTTGGACTAATGACAATCCTAAAATTGGATTATCTGCTATTGGTACAGGAAACATACCTGCTTTTATAGCGACTAACGATGGGAATGTTACAGAAATTGCGACTATTACAGTAACACCTTTTGCAGATGGCTGTACAGGTACGCCTGTTGTATTTACTATTGAGGTAAATCCCGAGGGAGCTATAAATAGGATCGAAAATCAAACAATTTGTTTGGGAGAAACAGCTTCATTAAATGCCAGTAGTTCTAATGTAATCAATCCTGTATTTACCTGGTACAGTGATGCCGCTTTGAAAGATGTTTTAGCTGTTGGTGCAACTTATAATGTCTGGCCTTTAGTAACAAGTGTATATTATGTAACCATTAAAAGTGATCATATATGTGAAGGTGCAGGTATGCCAGTAACGGTGATTGTAAATGAAACAGTACCACCAACAGGAAATCCTTCGCAAGAATTTTGTTCAGATGAAAATGCTACAATTGCCAGTTTAATTACCAACGAAAACAATGTTATTTGGCACGATGCAGCAAACGCAGGAAATATAATTCCATCAGGAACAGCTTTGGTAAACGGAACAATTTATTACGGATCTTTAAAAGTGGGATCATGTGAGAGTACAACACGTTTGGCAGTAACAGCAGTAATAAATAATACGGAAACGCCAACAGGAAATTCTTCGCAAGAATTTTGTTCAGATGAAAATGCTACAATTGCCAGTTTAATTACCAATGAAAATAATGTTATTTGGTATGATGCTGCAAATGCAGGAAATATAATTTCATCAGGAACAGCTTTGGTAAACGGAACAATTTATTACGGATCTTTAAAAGTGGGATCATGTGAGAGTACAACACGTTTGGCAGTAACAGCAGTAATAAATAATGCGGAAACCCCAACAGGAAATTCTTCGCAAGAATTTTGTTCAGATGAAAATGCTACAATTGCCAGTTTAACTACCAATGAAAATAATGTTATTTGGTATGATGCTGCAAATGCAGGAAGTATAATTCCATCAGGAACAGCTTTGGTAAACGGAGCAATTTATTACGGATCTTTAAAATTGGGAACTTGCGAAAGTACAACACGTTTGGCAGTAACAGCAGTAATAAATAATGCGGAAACGCCAACAGGAAATCCTTCGCAAGAATTTTGTTCAGATGAAAATGCTACAATTGCCAGTTTAACTACCAACGAAAATAACGTTATTTGGTATGATGCACCAAACGCAGGAAATATAATTCCATCAGGAACAGCTTTGGTAAACGGAACAATCTATTACGGATCTTTAAAAGTGGGATCATGTGAGAGTATAACACGTTTGGCAGTAACAGCAGTATTAAATAATGCGGAAACCCCAACAGGAAATCTTTCGCAAGAATTTTGTTCAGCTGAAAATGCTACAATTGCCAGTTTAATTACCAATGAAAACAATGTTATCTGGTATGATGCAGCAAACGCAGGAAATATAATTCCATCAGGAACAGCTTTGGTAAACGGAATAATTTATTACGGATCTTTAAAAGCTGGAACTTGCGAAAGTACAACACGTTTGGCAGTAACAGCATTTGTTAAAACTGATTTACCGGGAGAAACTATTGGTTGGAATACCACAGCATGTGCGGGAGATGAGGTAACGTATAGAACCACAGCGATTATGTCTCATTATAACTGGATTGTTATAGGAGGTCTAATTAAATCAGGAGGACAATTAAATGATGATTTTGTAACGGTTACATGGACAACAGCAGGAAATGGTTCAGTAGGAGTAGAGTTTATCAATGCTTCTAATTGCAATCCAATTGTAACGATTCATTTTCCAATAGCAATAACAGTTTGTTCAGATATCGCGATAGGGAAAGCAGTGAACAATCCGACACCAACGATTGGAGAGCCCGTAATTTTTACTATAACAGCTACTAATATCGGAACGAGTGATTTTCAAAATATAAGTATTAATGAAATGCTGCCATCAGGATATAGTTATGTAATAGCAACCACAACATCCGGTAATTATAATAATACGACTGGTGTCTGGAATCTTCCGGTTTTAAATGCAGGAAAAACTGAAACGTTGACACTAACAGCAAAAGTATTAGAAACAGGAGATTATCTTAATATAGCTTTTTTAAGTTCATCTACCCCTGTAGATCCTAATCCGGACAACAATCGTGCAGAAGCAACTGTTGTTCCTACGGAAATAGTGATTTATAACGCAGTTTCTGCCAATGGAGACGGATTAAATGATTACTTTAAAATAGAAGGATTACAGCATTATCCGGAAAATACAGTAGAGATATATAATCGCTGGGGAGTTAAAATCTATGAAGCCAATGGATACGGATTAAATAATAACGTTTTTCGAGGTATATCTGATGGAAGAACAACAATAAAAAAAGGAGAAGTAGTACCAGAAGGAACCTATTTTTATATCCTGCGATATAAAACAAATACAGGATCAGGAATAGAAAAAAGTGGTTATTTATATGTTAATTAAAAAGTGATATAATTAAATCATCAAATAAAAACTGTCCGGAGAATAATTTCCGGACAGTTTTTTTATCTAATATTCTTTTCCACAGAACCTATAATCAAGAATTATTTTAAATGTCTTAATTCAATACTTTTTAAACGTTTTTAAATAAAAAGAATGTGTTTATTTGTACAAAACAGTGATAATTAAATTTGATAAAATGAAATTGAGGAGAAAACCAAAGATGACATTAAAATATTTTTTCGAAAAAAACTTTAATGACGAACAGTTATGGAAATCTAAAATAGAAAATATAGAGTTGCTGGTAGAATTGGTAAATTTAATTCGTCCTAAAAAGCCAAAAAAAATAACAGAAGTCGATTTGTCCCAACTGATTTATCTGCTTCAGGAAAATCCAAATTATCGTGACGGATTAATGGATTGTATCCGTACTAATTTAGAAAATAAAAAGTTTAATAAAATCCTTTCTGACGCAGGTATTCTCCAGGATGCAAATTTCTTTTTTGAAGTGCGCAAGAGAATTTTTGCCAAATTAATTCCAGAGCAGCCGGAAAAAGATACATTGCAATTTATTCTAAATCAGGTATTTTTTTCTAATACAGATTTGTTATGGATCAGTAAAATACCTCAGGAGCAAGTCCTCCAATTATTTTCTCTCTTAAAATTTCATTCTATTTATGGAGTCAGAGACGAAAATTCAGCATTTAATGAACTGGTTTTTGCCATGGAAGTTATTACTTACCGCATTTGCGGATCTGCGATGGAAACAGATGTAATACGAATGGTACCAGAATATGAAAACCTCGAAAGTCCTTTTATTGCCTTTCAGCGTGAATTGTTGCTAATGAATGAGAAACTGATGGCGTCAGCGGATAATGCCATCAATGAAGAAGATTTAGGATATAAACAACTGATTATCCTGCACAAACAATGCACAGATTATATCGAAACAGCCTTTAAAAACAGTAATAAATTCGGGATTTCGCTGCATGTAAACCAAAGTTTGTTGCGAATTCGCCAACAGCTTAACCGCCTAAGATCCCTATTACCGCTTTTAATACAAGGTAATGAGGAAGACGCCAAAAGAAACACGATTTACCTCTCTTATAAACTGATTAAGTACAACTGCGATAAAAACAATATCCAGAAACTAATTAATGAGAGTACCCAGCTTTTATCTTACGAGATTACCCAACATACAGCCAATACAGGAGAACATTACATTACAAACAGCCGAAAAGAATATTATAAAATGTTTTTTTCAGCAGCCGGTGGTGGTTTTATTGTTGGGATACTTTGTATTATCAAACTCCTTTTAGGAAAAGTACACGCCAGTGGTTTTGGTCATATGTTTTTGTACAGTATGAATTATTCGATAGGCTTCATCATCATTTATATTCTTGGGTTTACACTGGCAACAAAACAGCCGGCAATGACAGCTTCTGCATTGGTAAGAGCTTTGCAGGAAGGTTTCAAGCAAAAAGTGCAGGACAAAAAAGAATACAAGTACAAAGAGTTTGCTATATTTTTTGCAAGGGTATTCCGCTCCCAGTTTATCGCCTTTGTAGGTAACGTAATCATTGCCTTTCCGGTTTCATTATTCGGAATCTGGGCTATTGATCAAATTTTTCACTATAATATTGCTCAGGAAAAATCCGCAACTTTAATCAATGATCTGAATCCTATTTATTCTCCTGCAATTTTGCATGCCGCTATAGCCGGGGTTTTTCTGTTTTTATCAGGAATCATTGCAGGTAGTATCGCCAATCGTGACAAACACAACCATATTTACTATCGTATTCAGGAACATCCATTACTTAAATTGAGTTTAGGAAAAAAGTGGACGAAAAAATTGGCTTCACTGTATGAAAAAAAATGGGCAGGGATTATTTCTAACTTTTGGTTTGGTGTTTTTATGGGAAGTACCGTTTTTATTGGGATTTTCTTTGGATTAAATATTGACATCAGGCACATTACTTTTGCCAGTGGTAACTTTGCTATGGGTTTATATGGCGCCGATCTTTATGTTACCAGAGATGTGTTTTTATGGTCAGTTTTAGGTATTGGACTTATTGGTTTAGTCAATTTCACGGTTAGTTTTAGTTTATCACTTGGGCTTGCATTTCGTTCCAGAAATATTCCGCTCTCAGAGTTAAGACAAGTGGCAAGAGCAATTTGTAGATATTTTAGAAGTAAACCGTTGCAGTTCTTTTTTCCGCCTAAGAATAATGCTGTATAAGTAATAACATTTATTGTTTTATTTATAATGTAATGCTTGGTAAAGATTTAATATGTGCCTTTAGGTACTAAATATCGGTAGGCATTAATTTCAAGTGCCGTAGGTACGTAAAAAAACGACAGCTATTGCATATGCACGGCACGCTAAATTAATTACAATGAGCAAGACAAAATAAATTGTCATTCCCATCAGATGAATCAGTTTTAAAAAACTGTATATTTGATTTTAAGATAGTAAAAAAAACACTTTTGTTCTATGAATTTGGATAATCAACTAATGTTCTTTTTTAGTGCTTTAGGAGCTTTTAATGGTCTTTTGCTCGCTGTATATTTTGCATTTTTTGCGCAAAAGAAACAATTTTCAAATTACTTTTTAGCGCTATTGTTATTTACATTAAGTATTAGAATCATTAAATCTGTATTTTTTTATTTCAATCCAAATCTGTCCGGCATTTTTATTCAAATTGGTCTTTCAGGCTGTATTCTAATAGGGCCGTTTCTCTATTTATACCTGAGAAATTGTATAACAAACAATGCAAGAAGATGGGGATTTCATATTTTTCCGTTTCTGTTGAGCATTACGATTTTGGGAATTATTTATCCTTATGTTGAGCACAGCGCGGTATGGAGCAAATATATAGTGTGCGGTATTTATGTACAATGGCTCCTTTATATCATTGGATCTTTTAGATTTGTAAAACCTGCATTTCAAAAACTTATTCAGAAGAAAGAAAAACTGACCAGTATCGATATCTGGTTATTGAGTATTTTCGTTGGCGTATTTTTAATTTGGCTTGCCTATAATATTGCTTCTTACACTTCTTATATTGTGGGAGCGATTTCTTTTTCTTTCGTACTTTATCTAATGATATTGCTTTTTGTTTTGAAAATTAAAAAAAACACTTCATTTTTTGAAGAAAAAGAAAAGTATAAAAATAAAGCAATAGATCACACGACTATTGAACAGATTACCCAAAAAATAAATATCATAAAAGACAAAGAACTCTATCTAAATCCAAACCTGAAACTTTCTGATACCGCAAAAGAATTAGAAGTTTCCCAACACAACTTATCCCAATTTTTAAATAATAATTTAAACATATCCTTTACGTTATTTATTAACGAATTAAGAATCGAGAAAGCCAAAGAATTATTGTCACATCCTAATTTATATACTATCGAAGCTATAGGATATGAAAGTGGCTTTAAGTCGAAATCTACTTTTTTTACAGCATTCAAAAAAATAACCAGCCAGACCCCTTTAGAATTTCAAAAAACAAAAAGATAAGTTCAGTATTATAAATCAGAACTTATCTGGTGTGTTTTAAGACATCCAGGCTTAATGAATTATGCATATTTGCTTGAAATTTAAAAGTAAAATATGCACAAATCAAAGATCAATCGTTTATTATTTATTGTATTTATCTTAAGTAATACAGTAGCTGCACAGATCAAATTTTCAGGAAAAGTTACTACATCTGAAAAGAGTCCTTTAGAATATGCAGAAGTTATCCTTTTTTCAGAAAATTCTATCGCCCTTATTAATCGTCTAACAAATGAAAAAGGGGAGTTTGTTATAGAATATCAAAAAGGAAAGTACAAATTAGAAATACGTCAGTTCAAGGAAATTTTTTATACAAAAGAGATAGAACTGACTTCAGATTTTGATGTGGGTGCAATAATCGTGAATGTTGCAAACGTGTTAGAAACCGTTGTAATTTCTAAAAAGAAAGAAGTCGTAGAAAGAAAAGTAGACCGACTGGTTTTTAATCTGGAAAATACGATTAGTGCTGCCGGAGGTGATGCACTCGATGCACTAAAAGTTACGCCGGGACTACAAGTCCGGAATGAAAGCATCACCATGATCGGCAAAAGTTCCATCAGGGTTTTGATAGATGGTAAAATGCTTGAAGTGGGAGAAGAGGAACTGGCTAATTTACTGAGATCCATTTCAGCTGATAACATCAAAAGCATCGAGGTAATCACAACGCCACCAGCCAAATATGAAGCCAGTGGAAGCAGCGGATTAATTAATATTAATTTAAAAAAAGCTAAAAAAGATTCCTGGAGCCTTTCCTTAGGGAGTGGTTATTTACATCGATCCGAAGATGGAGAAGGAGCAATGACGAGTAATTTTGTGTACAACAAAAATAAGCTTGCACTGTCCTCTTCATTGAATTACAGAGAGGGTGGCGAATCTTTTGATTATCAGGACGACATCTATTTTCCGGATCAATTATGGAGGACTGGTCAGGAATTTAAAAGAAATTACAAAAGGATAAATACGATTCTTGGGCTTCAGTATCTGGCAACATCCAAATGGGCTTTTGGTTTTCAATACATGGGTAATTTTAATAAAACAAGTGGTGACAGAGAGACGAAATCAACAGTTTATGAGAACAATGCAAGTACAAGTTTTAATGATATAATAGCGTTTACAAATTCTTCGCAAAAGCCGGAATTTAATTCAATGAACTTCTTTAATGAGATTAAACTTGATTCTGTTGGAAAGAAAATAGTTTTGAATCTGGATTATTTTAAATATTCGAATACGGATACAAGACCTTATGAAGGAACTTCGGAAATAATCAGACCGTACGATTTTAAGTACTTTAAAGGAATTAATAATAACAATCAGAAAACTAATAATTTTTCAGGTAAGATAGATGTTGACTTGCCTGCAAAGTTTATAAATTGGAGTGTGGGAGGAAAAATTTCAGTTTCGAAGACCAATAATGATATTTCTTCTTTCAATAGCGGACTGGTTTATAACCCGGTGACAGATCTTCTGCTAACGACTAATAAATTCGATTATAATGAATATATTCAGGCCTTTTATTTTTCAGGAAATAAAAAATTTGAAAATAATATTGAAGTTCAATTTGGGACAAGATTAGAAGCCACTCAGACAAAATCTTATGACGGAAGTTTAAAGCAAACCGTAAGTAACAATTACACGAAATTTTTCCCCTCAATTAATATTTCATATTCCCCTCAGGAAAATTCAACATTTAGATTTGGTTACAGCAAGAGAATAGGCAGACCTAATTTTATGGAATTGAACCCGAATGTAACTTACGTTAATCCGTTTCTAACTGTTGAAGGCAATCCTTTTTTGAGACCTTATTTTATAGATAATTTCGAATTAATTTATTCCTATAAAAAACTCGAAAGCAAGCTTTATTATAGCATAGAAAACAATATGTACAATCAAATAGGCCTGCCGGATTCAACAACTTATCTTGTTCGTCTGACCAATAGAAACATGTTTAATGTAAAAAGATACGGAATCTCAGAACTTTATATTTTCGATAAATTTGACTGGTGGACGAGTAACAATGTGTTTGTTTTGAATTATTTAACTTCAGAAACTATCGATATACCGGCAAAAGGCGTAGACGGTTTTTATTCGACCTTTTCAACCAATAATGACTTTGTTTTAAACAAAACCAAAACGCTCTTGTTTAATTTTAATTTCGTGGTAATGCCTGTTGGGACTTATGGAGTAAACAGACTCGAATCATCAAGTTCGACCGCACTTTCTGTTCAATATTTAGTATTGAATAAAGATTTAAGAATTACACTAAAAGCAAATGATATTTTCAAAACAGACAAAATGAGATTCAACTCAACGGTAAACGGTGTTTATCGGGATTCTAATTATTATTTTGATTCCAGATACATACAATTGTCCTTGAATTACAGATTTGGCAACAAAAATGTAAATGTAGGAAAAAGAGAAGCCGGTAATGTTGATGAAAGAACAAGAACAGGAAATTAATTAAAAAAATTAAGAGATATAAAGAGGTTGTCTGAAAAGACGACCTCTTTCTTTTATTATACTAGTAGATTTACAGAGTGTTTCTTGAAAAATGTAAATTTGGGCTAAAATGGTCTTCTATAAACTTTTCT
>NZ_JAMZNK010000028.1 GCF_027980145.1 Flavobacterium azizsancarii
TATCATCTTTACTAAGTGATGATAAAGGACGATTTGACTGGCGTACTTTGCGTCGGAATAAGTGGCGACCATTGTCGCGGAATCGTGGGGTACTTTCGTCGGAATATCTAACTACTTATCAACTGTTTACAACTTAAGATAAGATTAAGCATACTTGTTGCCACAGTGATATCTAAATTTTCTTCTTGTATTTTTTTCTCTAAAAGAATTAAGCCTCCATTTGTATAATTTTGCATGGTAATATGCAAACTTTTCTTAATGGCTTCAACTGTTTTTTTTCCTTTGTCTAGCTCTATTAAATCATCTTCAATGCCTTCCGTTTTTGCAATTACAGCCATAAAAAGATACTCTTGTATGTTTGTGAAGTCACTTCTTAAAGCACTCTTTGTGCTTCCCCAATTCTGTATAGCATGACTAAAATCAATCAATTCTGCAGATTCTGGTAATTCTTCATATTTGTTACTGTATAATCCTAAGAAAAATGCGTAGATGTACAATTCATAATTATTACTAAAAATTTTCCCTTTATCTTCTCTATCCGTTTCCGCTCCTCCTCCTTTTCTAGTTAATGACTTAAAAAGATGTTCTAGATTTTTATCATATTTGGGTGTGGATTTTTTCCACTCGTCGAATAATTTGTCCATAATTTATAATTCTATTACAACAGAGTTAGTAGTTTCAATTTGATTTACGATCGAGTTTTCGTCAAGCTTAACCCAAAAGGACTTATCTTTTAAAATATCATCTTGATAAAAACGACTGTCAATGCTTATTTTTTTATTTTCATCTTCTTTAATAAAGTCTTTGACAAGAATTATACATTGATCTGTGTTTTCTCTAAAGGAATTAAAGAATGCTGGATATTTGTTGCTATCAAAGGTAGAAAGTGGGGCGTCCAAAATTAGAGGATAACTTTCGTTAGCTTCATTCTTTACCATTTTTGAAATAGCTAAGAGTAAAGAAGTATGAGCAAGTACCTCTTGAGCACCATTTAGAGCAAAGGGATTATTAAAGTTGTCTAAAACTTTAAACTCAACTTGATTCTGATTTCCTGTTTTTGATTTGTATAATTTTAATTTCCCCGTATAAGATCCTTCATTAGTAGATTGGAAAATTTCATTAGCTTGTTTTTCGAGATCTATTACTAAATTGTTAAATTCTTTTTCTGTAGTTTCAACAGTGATTGTTAAAATATCATTTAAAAGTTCTTGAGTTTTCATTAAGTAACCAGCAACATTTACTAAATCTATTTTGTTTTTTTCATCTTGGAACTCAGTTAACTTATCTTTTTTAGATTTTATAATATTAGTTAAACTTCTCAGGCTTGCTTGCTCGTCTTTTATACTAGTATTTAGGCCTTTAAAATCTCTCAATATTGTAGCAGCACTTCCTACATCTATTTTTGAACCACCAATTACTTTTGCTCTTTCAGCTTCTTCTTTTTCTCTCTCATCTATTTTTTTATTAATATCTGTTTTTCTACTTTCTACAAATTCAAAATTATCAGATATTTTAGACTCCATCTTTATGAGATTAGAAATATTTTCATCATTGGAGTCTGATATTTTGATAAGAGAATTAATATAATTGTTTTTGAAAAGTTGCTTTTTTTCGACCATATCTTTTTCTACAGCTTCAATATATTCCTCAAGTCTTCTATTCATAAATTCATAAGCTTCTGATCCTTTAGCTGCTTCTCTATTACAAACTTTACATAGTTCAGCTTCTATCATTTCTTCCATGTGAGATCTAGTAGGTGCACCTATAGGTAGTGGTATAATTCCATTTTTTAGATTTTCTACAGCTTTCTTTTCACCTATTTTTTGCTGAAACTCATTTTCTAACTTTCTTTTAGTTTTAGATACATTAGCAATTTTAGTTTTAAATTCTTCAAATACGGATTTGTAATTTGTTAAAATCCAGCTTTTATCAAATAAATCTTGTGTGTAGTTTTCACATTCTCGAACGCGAACTTGTAATTTACTTATTTCTTCTTCTTTTATCCTAATTCTCTCAGAAAGTGTTTGATATGCTTCGGCATTATCAATTATATTCTCATATTTTAGTATTGAAGAATTTATTTTCTCAATATTTATCTCATGTTGATGCTTTTCTTTTTCCTTGTCGGATATGTCTTTTCTAAGGTTTATAATTTCCTCACTTAAAATAGCATATTGTCTTTCTTCTCTTAAGTTTTTTCGCCCTGCCGCAGTTACTGCATTTTCTGCACGTCCTACGAAATATTCAGCTTTAGGTATGTAGTTTTTTAAGTAGGTAGCATCAGAAAACATTTCTATAAGTGTAGAAAGTGCATCTTTGCTTTCAAATACTTTTAAATCTGTTTCTCCTTTAAACATACTATATCTCCTAATACGCTCATCAAATATTTCACTTCTCAACTCTTTTGGAACATCTACTTGATATCTTTCGCCTGTTAATTCTTCTCTAATTCCAATTAAACTAGGCTTAGTGATATTTATACTTTCATTAATTTTTTTAGCTATAAATGATTTTTCAATGGTTTTGGTCTCATTGCCTTGACTTACAGTCATCCTTATAGAGACAGTAACTTCTATGCCTTCTTTAATTTCATTATGTAAAGCTTTTTGACTTATCAGTCCTTCTAAATTAGTATCAAAATCATTAAAGATCCATTCAATTGCTTCAAAAAATTTGGTTTTACCATGTCCATTTGCTCCATGTATGATGTTCACTCCTTCTACAAAATCAAAGATATTCTTTCCATAATAGCTTTGATAATTGGTTAATACTATTTGTTTAATTCTCATCGCTAAACATTTTGATTTAGGTAAATACTAATTTTGTTATACAGGGTTATATCATTAATTCCTTGGTTATTTTCCAACTCATCAACTAATATGGCTATAGTTTTTACGATTGGGATTTCTGACACTAATGCTCTTGTTATATTATTAGGTATATCCCTTTCTTCTAGTTGATATTTATCTTTTATAAGTTCATGACTTATAAATTTTTTGAAAATTTTATTTTTGTTCATTTTATAAGTTTTTAATTTTCATTATTTATGTCGTAGAGGCTAATGTTATAGTGCATGCAGATTTCAGAGAGCTTTTCATATACTTCAGCTTTATTAATTGCCAGTGAAAAAAAGTTTTCAACTCTTTTCATTTCATTTAGAATAAAGGACCTTTCAATATTAAATGTTTCGTCATTTTTATCCATATTAAATTTTGGAATCACTACTAAATCATGGATATAGGCAAATTGTTTCCCTTTAGACTTTCGTAAAACTCTACCTCTTCGCTGTATAAATTGTCTAGGATTTCCTGTGCTAGCACAAAAAATAGCCAATTCAGCTCGAGGTACATCAACTCCTTCATCTAGACATTTCATCGATGTTAAAACGTGCAGATCACTTTCTGAAAATTGTTTTATAACACTTTTTCTGTTTTCTGTTTTCGAAGTAAATTTTCTAGCCGTTATTGAAAAATCGATATCTGTAATAGCTTTAGTGTATTGGTCAATTAGAAAAATATCTTCTTCATTTTCGATATAGTTATCCTCCATAATGACATCATTATTTTCAAGTACTCCTTCTGGTGTATATATTAAAGTATATTTAAGATTACCTCTTTTTTGGAATTCCTCGTTTATTATACTTTTAAACTTAGGAAGTTTATTTTCCGCTTTATGAATTATTCTCTTTCGTTTTAAAAGAAGAATTTCCACCTCCTTGCATTTTTTAAATGATTTTGTTACCGAGTCTATAAACTGAGCAAGTTTTTTTGAAATTTCCCTGTACTTTTCAAACTCATCTTCGGTAAGTGATACAACATGAGGGTAATAATAATATTTACATAAATATCCTTCTTCAATTGCTTTTTGCATACTAAAATTGTATGTGTATGGATCTTTATCGTTAAAAAAAGAATCTATTAAAGCATTTCCTGTATCATCATAAACCCTGTTTGGTGTAGCAGATAATCCAATTCGTTTTTCTAAATGAATTTTAGGTAGTAATTTCGAAATATTTGGAGCGCCAATATTATGGACTTCATCTGCGATGAAAACGGTTTGTTTTGGCAAGTCTTTAAAAAAGCTCTGAAATTTATCTTTAACAAAAGAAGCGTATGTTGCGATTACAATAAATGATGGATCATTAAGCTTGGAAAGTGTATTGTAAAATGACAGTTTGTCTTTCCATTTCTCTTTACTACTAACCGTAATTATATTTGTATAGTTAAATTGTTTACATTCCTCTTTCCACTGCTCTACTAACTCTAAAGTAGGGACTAAAATAATTGCTTTGTAAGATGTTTCATTTTGGTACTCGTTTAACAAACAATTCAAAGCAGTTAATGTTTTACCTGTTCCTGTAGCCATTGCAAACAAACCTTTCTTATTATTTTTAAACCAACTATCATAAGCCTCTTTTTGATAAGATCTTGGTCCTTCTTTGTAAGGAAATCTAGGTTGTTTTTCTATTTCTATAAACTGATTAATATGTTCTATTGCATTTTTTATAGATTTTTGAATTTTAGATTTTTGAAATATTTCATTACGCTTTTCTAATAAATCTTTTTCTTGAATTAATAGTTCCTGAATATTTTTATCACCAAATTCATCTTTCAATGCAACCATCACATCTTTAATTTCAAGATAATCAACAAGATCCGATTCTTCTGAAAAAAAAATTTCAAAATCTATTTCTTGTTTTTTTATTTTGTTTAAATACCTTTCATTTTCCCAAGATAAAGTACAATCTAAACGTTCTAAGTTTTCAATAAAGCCAAAGTAACTAAAATTGCATGTTGAAGTAAAACCTATTGAATTTTCCCCATCACTAAAAACGCCTGATTTGTAATGTGATATACCTCTTCTGTTTTTCGGTTTAATAATTTTAATTTCTATCCTATCATTTGCTATCAACCAAGCAAAACATTCAAAAAAGTGTCTACCATATTGATCTAATGACGATTCTAATTCTTTAATATTATTAAAATTATATATGGTGGAAAAATTTTCCTTATCCTGACCTTTTTCAATTGCATTTTTATCTTGTTCAGAAAGTACATTATTGATAACAGCTCTCATTTTACCTCCTTTATAAATAAAATTTGCAAAACCTAAAGACAAAACATTTATGGCAGAAGAACTAAAATAACCTAGTAATAAGTCGAAACTTGTACTATTACATAAAGCATCCAAATAAAACTGTAATGGTTCGTCTTCGCTACCAGTATCATAATGCCAATCTTCTACCCAAGCAATATCTTTTAACATACTAAATATTTTTTATTTCAGCTTTAATAGCATTAACTAGTTTATTTATTTGCGATTCTGTTATTTCTTTATTTAAAGAAATTCTAATAGTCTGTTGGCATTCAGAATCAGTAAATCCCATTGCTTTTATAACATGTGAACTTTCAATTATTTGCGATGTGCATGCGGAACCATTACTTAGTGCAAAATCCGTTTCTCTAGATATAAATATATCCGAATTTAATCCCGGAATAATAACATCAACAATATTTGAAACTCTAAAATCTTTATTTCCAATAATGATAGAGCCTTTTATTTTTTTTAACTCTTGAACTAAATAGCTACTATTTTTAATAATAACCTCATTACTGGTATTAAATTCTTGAATTGCAATTTCACAAGCTTTTCCTAAGCCTACAATTAAAGGGGTGTTATAAGTACCTGCTCTTAAACCGTTTTCTTGTCCTCCACCATGAATTAATGGAGTTAATTCAATATTTCTCTTTTTGAATAATATACCAATACCCTTAGGTCCATTAATTTTATGCCCACTAAAACATAATAAATCAATATTATCTTTTTCAATGTCAACCTTAATTTTACCAACTGCTTGAGTAGCATCACAGAAAAGAGCAATATTGTTTTCAGTAGCAATCAATCCAATTTCATTAATCGGTTGTATTACTCCTGTTTCATTATTAACAAACATCACACAAATTAGAAGTGTATCAGTTCTTATAGCTTTTTTTAAATCATCAATTGAGATTAATCCATTGCTATCAACCTCTAAATAAGTTACTTCAATACCTTTACTTTCTAAATATTCGCAAGTTGAAAGCACTGCTTTATGCTCTGTTTTAACAGTGATTATATGATTTCCTTTTTCATAATTAGCTTCAACAAAACCTTTTAAAGCAAAATTTATGGACTCTGTAGCACCCGAGGTAAAGATTATTTCGTTATCATTAGCATTAATTAATTTGGATACTTGTTTTCTAGAATATTCCAATGCCTCTTTTGCTCTTTTACCGAAATCATGACTACTAGATGCGTTACCGTATATTTCATTAAAATAAGGTAACATAGCTTCAAAAACTCTTGAATCTAGTTTTGTTGTACTAGCATTATCGAAATAATTAATTAGCATTTATTATAATTTTAATACAATAATACGGAAATTCAATGGGAAAAGAAATGAGGAAAACCGTAAAGAGGTCAAAATAAATTGGATTCCTGACAATCACGATTATTAAAATTCTGATATTTCCAAAAGAAGTGACGCTTTTGAGGAAAAAATCAGAAACAATGTAACTTTACTTAATAATACTGTAAAAAACATTAATGGACTAAGAGTAGAATTCTCAACCGCATAGTCTCATACATTCATTTCCGTTTAAAAAAAATTAATCATTGAACAAAACCTTTCAGATTTTAGACTAATTCTAAAAAATAAAAAAAGACTAACTGTTGAAGATCATAATCAACTACATCTGGAAAGTAGATTGTTTTTGGAAGAAGCATTCCGAACTAAAACAAGTAATCCAACTATTGTTGTAACCCAGCACCCTCCTACTTTTATCAATTATCCTGATAAATACGCCGATAGCGATATAAATGAAGCTTTTGGAACAGAAATGTCAAACTAAATTGAAAATAGTGATATGGACTATTAGACTTATGATTATCATCATTGCAATGTATCTGATTTCAAAATTGGTCACAAATCAATTAGGTTATATAAAATATAAGGAGAATGACAACTTTAATAACAGTTGTGTGTTTTTTTGTTAAAAAAGCTAAACAACATCCTATTGGCTATACCCAGTTTCCCTGCTACCTCTTTTATTTTTCTATTTTTCTATTTTTATATAAAAAATGGAAAATCCTTTTGAACTTATTTTAGAAAAACTAAATGGAATTGAAAAAGCTATTGCAAAACTTAATACAGTTGAGCCAATTGTTGCAGCAAACCATCCAATGAATATCAAAGATCTTTCAACGTATATAAAAATGAGTAGATCGTCCATTTATAAAATGACTTCCTTAAACGATATTCCACATTATAAAAGCGGTAGAAAGCTCTATTTTAAAAAACATGAAATAGACGAATGGATATTTTCTAATAGGATAAAAACAAATGATGATATTAAAAAAGAAGCACTGAAGTATATCAATAAAAAAGAAAGTGAGGGGAAATTACTAGAATAGTTTACCTTAATTTTCGTGTTGTAAGCACTACTTACCATTTTCTATAGTGCTCAAGATCCTCCTGAGTAAAAATTTCATCAGAGCTAGTCACCAACGGATCCATCCAGTTGATCTTCGCTCTGGCCCAGCTGATCCATTGATGGAGCTGCTCATCTAAAGGATCTGCACTTTCTTGAACTGCGTTGACGTAATTTCGGAGTTTTGTCACTTCATCAAATCGTTCAGCTCCTTGAAGCAGCGCCTTAAAGTCCTTAATTTCTTTTTGTTTTCGCTCGACAATAGCCCTTTCAATGGCTTCTTGTTTTTCACGCTCAATCTTGCGAATGCGACAATCCTCCTCCCATTGTTTTTTCTTCTTGGCAATGAGCTCCAGCTTAGCCACAATTCTCGCCAGCAGTTCTTCCAATACAGTCGCTCCGTCTTTCCACTCCTTCTGATCGGAATATTTTCCCACCTGAAAAATAAAAGCGCCTGTCCGAACCAACTCAGAACTACTGTACCGATCTTTGGCTGGTATGCGTTTGGTGGCTTCCCTAAGATATACCTCGATTTCAATTCCATCCACCACTGCCACTGTATCTCCATACCGGTTCTTAATAAAATCATATCCTCGATATTGAAGCAATTTTATCAGTGTATCCATAAAGCGTAATCCTCTTGACATATTCGCATCGTCCACATTTAAAAAAAACACATCAGGATCCCGGTCTTTGTAGTTTCTGTTTTTTCTAAGCTTATCCCAACTGTCTTTGGTAATCGTTATTAGCCTGTGAGGTTTACTTAGCTTGTCGGGGACCTTCAGCGGCGCATTAGAATCCTTTTCAATTTCTTTGGTTAGCAAAACTATCGGTGAAGCAATAGGCAAAGGTATGTTCGTTTCGTACTTCTTTTTAAGAATCTCCACTGATTCAGGTCCCTCATAAGGCTCTGAGAGTTTTGCAACCCAGCTATAGCCATGTTTGAGCTGTATCCAATAACTCGTATGAGGCAGTGGAACTTTAAGTGTGGTACAAGCCTGTCGAATACCATAACTGGAGAGACCATATAAGGAGTTGATCTGCCCCATATTTTTTTTCCAAACCAAATCATATAATTCTTGACAGGTAAAGCTAATCGTTTTCATAGTGTCCTGTTTAAAAACTTAATAAACGATAGAATCTCAAATCATAGTATATATTAGAAATCATAATGACATAAAACTTAATTGCTATCCTTTCTACACTTTAAATAAAATACAATTTATCCGATTCTATTTTGCATTGCAAAATCATTAATCAAATAGTTTTTTAGGCCGATCCCAACAGGACATCCAAACCAAAGTACAAACTTTTAAAAGTCCTGGACTTTAGAAAAAAAAAGCCAAAGCATTCCTTTTAACGACAGCATCATTCTTGTATATGGTCAGTGCATAGTTTTACATGAGATTTAATACCAATACCATGAAACCATTTACTTTTGATCAAATACCTATCATGATGAACAAACTTCATGATAAACTAGAGCACTTGGAAAAGCTTATTTTGAGAATATCTATTACAGAAGAAAATAAAAATGAGCTTTTGAATGTTGAACAAGCATCAAAACTTCTAAATCTGTCAGTAGCCACAATCTATAGTAAAGTATGTAGGAAGGAAATCCCAGTTAATAAGAAAGGGAAACGTATTTATTTTTACAGGCATAAGTTAATGAAGTGGATTAAATCGGGGCGGTTAAAAACCTATACAGAAATGAAAAATGATATTGAAAAAAGGTCAAAATTCTAAATTTAACACTTAGTTTTTTTGACCTTTTTAGTTATAAACATTCCTAAAGCACAATCAGCAATAATATTTGTAAATCATAGTCTTCCAACACTTTGTATATTCAAAATTTGTATTAAGTTTGTATTAAACAACTCCCATGAGTTTTGTTATCTCAATAAGGATACTTTGTTTTATTTTACGATAGTTTGCTTTAAAATGTACCATAATTGTACCACTAAAGTTGAGAACCCTATTAAAATAAAGAATATTACTTTCTGCATCGTAAAAATACAATCTACTGTCCCCAATTCATTAAACACAAATTTCCAATATTCGTTTGTTTGTTTAATCAATGAATTTCTTGTAACAGTCTTAAATATTTTATTTGAAATGTCTGGAACATTTGGATTTCTTTTTTAAAGGAAAAGCGACAAATTCCAATAACAAAAGTCTTTTAATATTTTTGAATTCGACTGTAAATAAGTTATCCATATAGGATTAATTTCTATATAATCTTTTTTGCAAATGATACAGTGCCCCATGCTCAAAATTTTGAGAATGGGGCACTGTATCATTACGCCCCCCTGAAAACCAAGATGAAATAAACCAATGCGGAACATTTTTATTAAAATGATTTAATATTTTGACAGTTTCGATCTTCTGGGTATTTTCTAAAACAGAATTTATGATGTTTTTATTTTCATTTATCTTAAGATTTTCAATCTTCATAATGGCTTTCACTGCATCTTGAATAAGATCTTGTTTACCAAAAGATACTTGAAAATAATTAACGGTATACCATGAATTACTAATCATCCTCGAGAATATTTTTCTTTTCTCAATATAAAAGATATCTTTTTCTACTAATTCGAGAATCGCTAGAAACCAATAAAATTTATAAGTGGCAGACGTACTTGAAAATACGGATGATAATTTATCTATTTGAAGATGCTGGGAAATTGGAAGATTCATAGAATTTTAAATAACCTCTTAGGTTTAATTAGTACTTTATACAACAGATCATAGATATTCATTTTTTTTTTTGCATACTTCATTAATTTTTCAAGCTCAAAAAAACTTTCTTTTGCCAATCGATTCATTTCTTTGGTCTCTTATTCAACTATACTACGATTTTCACTTAACTTATCCTTGTTAGGAATAAAATAATTATCTCCTCCATATAGATGAATCGAACTATACTCGTTAAATTTATTTAATTTTTCAGTAAAAAATCAGTAAAAACTGACAAACCGATATATTAACTTTAAAATTTTCCTCAATCATTATGGTTGATAATTCTAAAGTACTAACATATACAAAAAGTAATTGTTTACCATTTATCATGAATCTTCTAATTAACCTCCACTAAGTAAATCTAAATATTCATTAACTTCTGATTTCATTACATAGATAATTATATAGGTAGTAATCCCAATTCCTTAAGAAACTTATTATGATTTGCGGTAGCTATTTTTAGTTCTTTGCTCAAATCGTCTAATTTTTTATTCACTTTTAATAAGTCGATTTTTTCGTTGGCAACGGCTGTACTTACATAATGGGATATATTCAAATTATACTCATTTTTACACAAGTCCTTGATATTAACTAATCTATATTGTAATGGTGTACCATCTTCACGTTGAAAAGTATTTCTTTCACGAAGGATTTTAGAAGCTGTAAAAACATCTGCACTGGCAATTTCATCTCTTAAGCGATAAAATTCAGCATCCGTTAATCGCACCCGATTAAGAGACTCAAATTTTTCACGAAAATTAAGTTTCAAACTAGTCTTATCACGTATATCATTGCGGTAAACATATTTAAGATCTTTTATTTTTTTGATTAAACTATCTTCTATTTGATTCTCTTTTGTAATTACTTTAAAAAAAAAGAAGTTTATGTTAAAAATTCTCAGTCAAAGATAACTAATAATGTTCTTTTTAAATGATTTCATTATTATCTAATAAAGTAATTTTTATATTTTTATTCCTTATTAAACTCTAACACATCCATTTAAAATAAGATGTCGGCTAAATTTGCGTAAATAAAAAAAGATGCCAAGCATCTTTTTTTATTTACCCTGTAGTCTTTCTTTTTCGAGTAAATCAAACTTGTTATTAATTGTTTTTTTTAGAAAGCTATAATAATCTATTTTTTCTTGTGTTAGCTTTTCTTCCAACTTAAAGGAATTATCAACAATTGTTAATAGTGTTGCTCTATTTTTCAAAACAAAAAGCTCACAATAATTGATATTCAAGTATTCACTAAGTGTTAATATTTTATCCCATCCGCTTATGCTTTCAAAGCGCTCAATTCTACCAATCATAGTTGAATTATATTCTAATTTTCCAGCAAGAGTATGTTGAGATAATTTTTGGCTTAATCTAGCTAAACGGAGAATACATCCAATTTGGATATTAATTATATATACTTCTGTTTCTCTCGATTTTCTCATAAAGTAAAATTTGAGAAAAAAGATCACTTTATTCGATACAAATTTGTATCGAATAAAGTATTTTGTTATATTTGTCACAATAATTACATCTAAAAATGTAATTTTGCGATTCTTCACATAAAATATTTGAAGCATTCGCTTTGAACCTTGCATTAAAAAACTGGAATTTTTTGAGCGCGCAAGATGATAAGTGTAAATGCTCACGTCATATAGTTGTATATTGGCGTGGGCTCACTTACATGCGCGCGGGTCGTTCCAGTACCTTTAATGCTACGTAAGTCGAGAACAACCCACGCCTCTATATTAAAGGTAAAAACTCTTCTTAAATTCTTAGCGCTTTATTTCTTTATTTGCATGGTTTCGCAGGACAATAAAAGTTTAACTTTTAACGCCTTTATTCATGTAGAAATAAAAACAAATTCATTATGACCATTAAGCAATTTACTTAATACATAAAAATGGCCCTCTATCTTGTCGCCAAACTAACATAGAGGACCGTAGCTAATCTAACTGACGTTTCAACTAACCATTCCAATATTATGAATAATTTTTCATTTTACAAGGAGGTAAAAGCTTTTTATTGCCTAATTTTTCTGGGTTTAATCTTGTCTTTTCCTCCTGTATCCGCAAATCCCATAGAACGGCATAGTCTTTCTTTCTTCCAACAACATCAAATTCAAGGCACCATCACCGACGGTACAAGTCCTTTGCCAGGAGTTACAATTGCTGTTAAAAGCAAACTTAAATTATCAACCATATCTGATTTTGCTGGCCAATATTCCCTTTTGGCCTCTGCAAACGATACACTAGTTGTTTCTTTTATAGGTTTTAAAACAGCTGTGATTCCAATTAATGGAAGAACAATAGTGAATATAAAACTTAGTTTTGACACCACTACCCTTCAGGAAGTCCGAGTGAATGCTGGGTATTATTCCACCAAGGAAAGCGAGCGTACTGGCAGCATTTCCCGGATCACCTCCAAGGATATCGAAACCCAGCCCGTCACTAATGTACTGGCCACCATGCAGGGAAGAATGGCCGGGGTGAATATCACCCAGACCACTGGGGTGCCGGGAGGAGGCTTCGAAATCAAGATTCGTGGACAGAATAGTCTGCGAGATGAAGGAAATGCGCCACTCTATATAATTGACGGTATTCCTTACTCTTCTGATCCCATTGGACATGGACAGGTCTCCACACTGTTTCCAAATCTGGCCAGCCCTCTGAACGGAATCAATCCTGACCAAATAGAAAGTATAGAGGTTTTAAAAGATGCTGATGCTACTTCCATTTATGGCTCCAGGGGAGCTAACGGTGTTGTGCTGATTACTACAAAAAAAGGCAAAAGCGGTAAAACCAAATTCACCTTGAACGCTTCAAGCGGCGCAGGCAAGGTAACAAGATTTGCCAAATTCATGGATACAGAACAGTATCTGGCCATGCGCCGCCGTGCGTATGATAATGATGGAATTGCTACCTATCCAAAATCAGCCTACGATATTAACGGAACCTGGGACCAGACACGCTATACCGACTGGCAGAAGGAATTTTTTGGAGGCACTTCTGCCTTTACTGACCTGCAGGCTACCATATCAGGCGGATCACCTTCCACCACTTTTCTTCTCAGTGGAAATTACCATACTGAAACTACTGTTTTCCCTGGTGAATTTCTGTATAAAAAAGCAGGTTTCCAATCAAGTGTGAACCACGAGTCTGAAAATAAAAAATTTAAGATACAGTTCTCCGCAGGCTACACCTTGCAGGACAACGATCAACCTTCTTCTGATCTCACAAGTCTCTCCAGAGGCCTTGCCCCTAATGCTCCATCCCTGTACAACATTGACGGGAGTCTGAATTGGGCAAACAACACCTGGCAAAACCCACTTCGAAACCTATCGGCCAAATTCGAATCGAAAAGCCATGATTTGCTGGCCAGTACTTTGCTTTCCTATGAGCTTCTTGAAGGTCTCTGGATTAAAAGCAGTTTTGGATACAGTGATCTGGGGTATCTCGAAACCCGTACCTCCCCCTCTACCATATACAATCCAGCATTTAACTACGACAGCTCATACTCGAGTCTCTCGGTCAATACAACAAACAGGAACTCCTGGATTGCAGAACCCCAGCTCAGTTGGGAAATAGAGACCGGGACAGGAAAACTCTCCCTCTTGGCTGGCGCAACATTTCAAAACCAGTCTACCGGACAACTCGTGCAGACAGCAAGCGGTTTTCCCTCTAACAGCCTTATTTATAATTTAGCCTCTGCCTCCACAGTACGCGTACTGAGTGATAATGAAACGCTTTACAAATACCAGGCTTTTTTCGGCCGGATTAACTATAACTGGAAACAGCGCTATATTCTCAACCTAACGGCCAGACGAGACGGCTCAAGCCGTTTTGGCCCCGGAAACCAATTTGCAGCCTTTGGAGCAGTGGGCGCTGCCTGGCTGTTTTCCAAAGAAGCCTTCCTGCTGGATAGCCCATGGCTGTCCTTTGGAAAACTTCGCCTAAGTTATGGTACAACGGGAAGTGACCAGATCGGAGATTACAAATTTTTGGATACCTATAGTATCTCAGGAGCCTTATATGGCGGTACAGCAGGATTGCAACCTACCGGCTTATTTAATCCTGATTTTGCATGGGAAACCAATAAAAAACTGGAACTCGCCCTGGAAACTGGATTCTTTTCTGATCGCATTTTCCTCACTGCCGCCTGGTACCGCAATGTTTCCTCTAATCAGCTTGTGGGGATACCCATGCCGGCCACTGCGGGATTCCCGTCCGTTGAATCCAATCTAAGGGCAACAGTGGAGAATTCCGGACTCGAATTCACGCTACGCACTATCAATCTTAGCTCGGGCCAATTAAAGTGGACCTCCAACCTTAACCTGAGCCTGGCTCGAAACAAACTTCTTAGCTTTCCTGGTCTGGAAGGCTCTACCTACAGCCAAAGATACCGCATTGATAAACCCCTGAATATTGTACTGTTATATGATTATACAGGTCTTGATTCACAAACCGGACTTTACCAGTTCCGCGATTTCAATAACGATGATAAGATTTCCTCACCTGAAGACAAACAGATTGTAGCTGACCTCAATCCGAAGTATTTCGGGGGATTTCAGAATTCTTTGAGCTACAAGGGATGTAAACTTGATTTTTTACTGCAGTTTGTAAAACAAAAAAATTATAATTATCCTTTATCATCCGCAGGTGCAATGTACAACCAACCCCAGCAAATGCAATACAGCTGGCAACAGCCAGGTGATACGGGCCCTTATCAAATCTACACCACAGGTTATAATTCACAAGCCGTTGATGCCGGTTCACGCTACAGTGAGAGTTCAGCCTCTATCGGGGATGCCTCTTTTGTGCGACTCAAAAACATTTCCTTTTCCTATGCTCTTCCCTTGCCTGTTACAGGGACGCAGTGCACAATTATACTCCAAGGACAGAATCTTCTCACCTTCACGCCATACAAGTACGGAGATCCCGAGTTTGTAAGTTCGGGATTCCTGCCTCCTTTAAAGATAATCACTGCAGGGATCCAATTAACCTTTTAAACTATAAAATTATGAAAGCCATAAACCCTATTATAATCTCAGGCCGCTATACAATACTTATCCCCCCACTTTTACTGTCTTTTTTACTCTACTGCTGCGACTCCTTTGTAGAGGTAGATCTTCCAAAGTCACAGTTGACAACAAAAACAGTTTTTGAGAATTACCATACTGCCGATGCCGCCCTAAGCGATATTTATGCCAGCATAAGAGATACCGGAATTCTAAGTGGTATGAGCTATGGGGTATCCAATCAACTAGCCTGTTATAGCGATGAGCTGACCTGGTATGGAACTCCACTGAGTACTACCGAGAGTTTTTACAGTAATGCACTACTGCCTTCTAATAGCGCAATAACAGAATACTGGAGAGCAGCTTACGTCCAGATATATGCAGCCAATGCCATACTGGAAGGTAGCAAATCATCCCTGAGCCTAACTTCTGCCAATAAAGAGCAACTTGAAGGCGAGGCGCTTTTTATCCGGGCTTTGCTGCATTTTTATCTTGTTAATCTCTATGGCGATATTCCCTATATCACCACAACAGACTACAAAGTCAATGCTGTTGTCTCTAAACTGTCCCAAAGTGATATTTACCAGCACATTGAGCTTGATCTGCAACAGGCTGCGCTACTTTTATCTTCACCTCAAAGCAATAACGAGCGGGTACGTCCCGGGAAATCTGCCGTGTATAGTTTACTGGCAAGAGTTTATCTTTACTCACAATCATGGACCAAGGCCAACAGTAGCGCTTCTGTGGTTATAAATGATATAGGGCTTTATACTCTGGAGAGTATCCAGAACGCCTTTTTGAAAGATTCCAGAGAAACCATCTGGCAACTACAACCCGCCACGCCAAGTCAAAATACCGATGAGGCTATTACTTTTATTCTCTCTAGTACCCCTCCTCTCACTACATCGCTCTCCAATAGCCTTATGGAGTCCTTTGCGGCAAATGATCTACGAAAAAAGAACTGGATCCAGGGGATTTCCAACGGGGATTTGATATGGTATTACCCTTTCAAGTATAAAATAAGCAACACAACACCTGTCTCAATGGAATATCCTATCGTGATGCGTCTGGCCGAACAGTATCTAATTCGCGCAGAAGCAAGAGCGCAAAAGGGCGATTTAAACGCCGCAGAAGAAGACCTCAACCATGTGCGCAGAAGAGCTGGCCTTGACAGTAAAGAAAACCTTGACAAGCAGGCGCTCCTCGATGCTATCCAGGATGAGAGAAGATGGGAATTCTTTACCGAATACGGCCACCGTTTCTTCGACCTTAAACGGTCCGGACGCATAAATCAAGTTCTATCAGCTGTAAAACCCGGATGGGATCCCCATGATATCTTTTTCCCCATTCCACAAAGCGAACTGGAGTTAAATCCAAAATTGCTTCCCCAGAACGATGGTTATTAACCTTAAAACTCCACCTATGAAACCTATAAACCAAAAAGAAATTCATCTCCCGCTTTCTTTGGCTGTCGTTTTAGCTTTACTTTTTATTTTTATTTTGCCATTAGTGACCTGCCCTTTAAAGGGGCAGGTGGTGCAAAAAAAACAACTTGATTTCAAAGATTTTAACTCCCTGGGAGAACTACAGTTACATAAAGCAACTCCAGATACACGCTGGAGCAGTTTTTCCATGCACTATAAAAACGGTATAGACACGCTCTTTCTACGCTCTACATCAAATAAAAAAGAATACTTTTTCCCTTCGGGGACAAATCCCGATTTTTTAGCAAACACTAATTTTCTCTACCAAAAAAATGCAGCCCTTCATCTAGTGAATCTTCACACTGGAGCAAAGCAGACTATAGAGCATGTTCTGAGTTATGCCTGCTCGATTTCCTTCGGCCAATTAATCGTGCTTACAAAACAGAATTCTCCTGCGAGAAAGACCCTCTTGATACTAAACAAAGACGGTGTTATTATTCAGAGAATTGCAAGGGCAGAGCAATTTAAAATCAGCCCATGCTCGAGAAAAGTAGTTTTTACAACTATGGAGAACGGCTCTTATTCGCTTGGCATCATCGAGCTGACCAATCCCATTACTCCCCATTGGATCTTAAGAAAAAGTTCATATTCTTTTAAAATGCTTACCTGGGAGAAAACAGCCAGAGCCCTGTGTTTTATTGGCTCTGAGGCTTCCGGATCAAATAAAAATTCTCTTTTTTATTACATAACAAAAAGTAAGGCGCTTTTCTGTATGGATCCTGAAAAACAGATCGGGTTTCCACCCGGGCACCTACTGGATAGTCTTGGGCAATATCCTCTTAACATTAGCCAGGACCTGAAAAGAGTGTTTTTTGGACTGCTCAAAAAAACAGATCCCGATCCTTCGTTCAAAAAGTCTAACTTCGGACCTGAAGTAGAACTCTGGAACGGCAATGACAAATTGATTTATCCCATGCAACAAAGGATGGGCGACTTTAATAAAAAAACCTACCTGGCAGTCTGGACTCCCTTTAAAGAGGAGTTGGCGCAGATTTCCAACCAGGCTCTCCCCGGTGTAATGCTTGCCGGTGAGCAGCAATACGCAGTTCTCTCTAATCCACAGTCTTATGAGCCTCAACTGGAGTACAGCGGTCCTCGAGATTTTTACATCCTGGATTTAAACACAGGTAAAAAAGAGGTTTTGCTTCAAAATAAAGCCATAACCCCCACAGAGCCCATGCCGGGAAGCTCACCAGGGGGAAAGTATATCACTTACTCAAAACAAAATGATTGCTGGATTTACGATCTCAAATCAAAAACTCATCTAAACATTACCCAGTCACTGCGCGCATCATTGCCTGATAGCCTGCGTGATTTACATCAGGATTCATATTTTAGAGTTGCAGGCTGGACGCCTTACGACAAACAGATTCTGCTTTATGATACTTATGATATCTGGATTATCACCCCTGATGGCAATAGCTACAGGCGAATAACCCATGGCCGGGAGAAAAAAATACATTTTCGTATTTTTGAATCTCCTCTCTCGGACGACCTTTCCAATTATGAGGGATGGACCCACAGAACCTTTAATGCCGACAAAGGTCTTTTGCTCGAGGCAAAGGGGGATGATGGGAAAGCAGGTTATTTCAAATGGGAAGCAGCCATAGGTGAGAAGCCGATAGTATACAAAGAAGCCTATACTTCTGAACTATTTGTCTCACAGGACCAAAAAAGTTTTATATATCGTGAAGAACAGTTCAATATCTCTCCAAGGATTGTGCTTCAAAAGGGAAAAACATCGCACGTCTTTTTCCAAAGCAATCCACACCAGGCGCAATACAACTGGGGACAGAGTACTCTTATTGCCTACCAGAATTTGAAAGGCAGTAAATTACAGGCCCTATTATACTATCCCGTAAATTATGATCCTAAAAAAAAATACCCAATGATTGTAAATGTGTACGAGAAACAGTCTTCAGAGCGTTATAAGTACATTAACCCAACATTGGAAAACGAAGCAGGCTACAATCCCACAGTGCTCACCAACCAAGGCTATTTTGTGCTTTGTCCTGATATTGTTTCCGAAAAACAAAATGAGGGTCCTTCTGCATTAGACTGCACTGTGGCGGCCACAAAAGAAATCATTGCCAGAGGCCTTGTCTATCCTGATAAAATTGGTATTATTGGCCATTCCTTCGGAGGATTTGAGACTTGTTATATTATTACCCACACCAGTCTTTACGCAGCCGCAGTAGCAGGGGCAGCCATAACAGATATCAGCTCTTATTATTACACCATTAACTGGGATACTGGACGTCCCACAATGAATTATTTTCAAAGCGGACAATTAAAAATGGAACGTCCACCTTATGAAATACCTGATATCTATGACCGTAACTCTCCAATAGTTCATGCCCCTAAAGTTACAACACCCCTATTATCATATGCCGGAAAAAAAGACAATCATGTGGACTGGCACCAGAGCGTCGAATTTTATCTCGCCCTTAGAATACTTGGTAAAAAAAATGTAATGCTCCTTTATCCCCAGGAAGCCCATACCATTTTAGACCCACAAAGTCAAACAGACCTAACACAGAGAATCTCTCAGTGGTTTGCTTACTATCTAAAGGATGAAAAACATGCAGACTGGATTGAAAAAGGAACAATGTAGGGCAGTAAATAACAAAGCAGTCCCTTAGGAACTGCTTTGCAACTTTCAGTTATTCGAAAGTTTAATTACTAGGACGATAAAGAGTCTCATCACAATTGTTGTTCACTTTACCCTTAGCTTGTTCCCCTGAAGGATAACTTATTCGGCAAAGTTGGCTATTAAAATTGGTACTGCAAGATACTCGCTGATTACACGGCTTATTATTTTGGTCAGTTACATAACCGTCTTTAGGCGCCGCATTGCTGGATTTCTGCATCGAAGTGGTTAGAAATGCTCCAGCTGTCCCAATAAATAACACAAATGTAAAGGGCATCATTTTTTTAAAAAATATAGTTTTCATAATAATAAATTTAAATTAAACTTGATCTACTCTTTTCTACAGGTTTTCAATCTTTTTCCTGATACCGGCCGGTATATTTTTATGCACCATTCATTTTCTCTAATGCAATTTTCATTTCATCTCTCAATAAATCTCCAAGATCGTAAATCATCAGATCACCACCAGCAATTACATAAAAGTGTGTATCTGTAACAAAAAGATCTTGAACCTTTAAATCCGGGTTATGATAAATAACAAAGCTCATTACATAACTATTTTTTTTTAGATTGTAAACATCAATCACAGAACATCGGCTCCAATGTTTAAGATCATCATACCTGCCTGGAACTTTAGAATTCACAAAAAGAAGGTTGTTTTTGGTAGTAGTCAGCGTATTGACTTTTAAAGGAGGCGCTCCCATTTGTCTCTCTGTATTGTTTTTCAGATAAGCGACCTTTATCTTTGCGTGTCTTATAGTATCTATAGTATGCCCTGTTATTTTCAGACTACCATTTCTATCGGCTGCAATAAACTCATTACGATAAAAATAATTATACACAAAGAGTTTCATTTCTTCATTATAAATAAGCATACCATCACTATCAAAAATACCATCAATCTGTCTCTTAAGAAGATGCGGGGCAAATCGCACATGTGGTAGATTCCCTGCGTAAAAAATTCCAAGTACTGTAGTTTTGTTTTTACCTGTATTATTGCGAAAGGCTATTGTAGCGCTATCCATTGGCTGAGCTACGGTAAAGGTTGGCATACCTTTTAATTCAGTATTGATTTCCCTTTTTTGTAAATTACCTCTAAAAATACAAGGCACGGTTCCATCTAATAAATAAATATTATTATCTCTGATTAAAATTCTAATAGATCGAAATGAAAGTTCTCTATGATCGAAATGAAGTTTTAGTGTCTTTTTACTTCCTGTTTCGTCGATCGATAGCAGATGCAGAGGATCTGTATAGTTTCCCAGATAAATAGTTCGGTTACTATTACCTGCGAAATAATAGGAATTAAACTTCACATCAATAGTGCCTTGTAATATGACAGCACTTTTCGGATAGCGTCTTATAAATGGATTATTATGGTGAATAATCTGCTCTGAGAACAAATACACAATGATCATAAATAATATGCTTATTAATATTAAAAAGAAAACAAGTCCAAGATATAATTGCATCTTTATTTTCCTAACTCCTTGTTGGTAAATCTGATTTTGCAGTACTAATGCAATAATAGACAGAAGTACAAAAAAAAGATTAAAGATTAAATGTGACTCCCATGTCATTTTCTCTAAAATTCCTCCACAGGAACAGGGTACAAAAGAGCTAAAATGAAGTATAATAAAAATATAGGCTGTAAACATACTCATCAAGCTCAGTGCGGCAAACAGAGCAATAGTTCTTGTTCTACTATAAAGAACCAGTGCAGCGATAAGAAGTTCAATACCAATAACAGCCCAGGAGATCCAAGCTGCAAAAGCACTTAAGATAGGAGACTGAGAAAGCTGTACCTGAAATCTTTCAAAATCCATAATCTTGCTCACCGAAGCATAAACAAATAGCAAGGCGTAGAGTAAACAAATACATCCTATTACAATCCTTTTTATACGACCTGATAGTTTCATGACCTAAAATTTTAAATTATTGTCTGCCAGTGATAAATTTTATTACCAGAAGAATAATTAACAAATTTAGAAGTGTTTTTTATTATAATTGTTACCCAAAACAAGCCAAAAGTTTTAAAAAACGTGCCAATTTCAATTCGCATTATACCTTAAATAAGAGAGACTTAATAGAATAATCTACAGTAATATCTACATTTTCCCTCGAAAATCCTTGTAGTTTTAATTTGCTTTTACGGATTACCACATTTTTATTGATAAAATATTAGATACTTTAGCCATTCAACAAAAATCAAAATAAATACAAGCGCTACAATATATCATCATTCAGCAATAGGTAAAAAAATAGGAAAAAAACTCTGGGATGCTCCTAATAAATAATGAGCAAACTCAAAGCTTAAAATAAAGATCCTTTGGATTAATTCTATGCCAATTTGATGAACGCAATGATTGAGGTGGAATAATTAAAAAAATAAAAGTGTGAAAATGAAAATATTCTTTGGTAAAATATCTGATAAATACGATTTAAAACAAATAGAAGATGGTTACTACCAGGCTCCTAAAAATAGTACATGGTTTAATGGCATTAACGTTGGGGATTATGCATTTGTCATTGGAGGTAATCGCATTCAATTATGGAAGGCCCTTCAATGGGGGCAAATGGTTGATAGCGAAAATGCTAGACTCGATTTCGAAATTATTAGTCGTGATACAGGCCTAAAAACAAAAGACTTAATTGCTTTTAAATTTTTTAAGTTAACAATCGATTTAATTGTAAAATCGACAAGGTCAACGGGAGGGGAAAGGAAAGCTTTTTTTGAATTGGAGGTAGAACCATTATTTTCAGAAACAGATTTACTAGATTCTCAAACATTTACAAATCCGCAGAACTTTAGAAATATAAAGACTTTTCTACCTGGAGAAACCATAAATCTTGATTCATATGATATTCAAATGCAATTTGATAACGGACTTCTCAAACTACATCCAATAAAAAACTGTGGAGAGAACATTATAAGTCGTTTTAAAGACAATACTGCATTTATTGGAAAAGGACAATCTCAAAAAGATAAGACACTTTCTATTTTAAAAGCAACTAATAATATTGCAAAACCTTTAAATATAACCATTAAAGATCTTTACGATTCTTGTATGTGCAAATACGTAGTTGAAAACCAAGACACAAAGTATTGGGTAGTAAATGGGTATGAGCAAGAAAAAATAAGCTATGATTTAGAAAATGATAGTTTTGTAATGTATTTTCAATATAGTGTTCAAAGACAAGGAACAGTAACACAAACACTTAATACAGCTAAAAAAATAAAGCCTGGTGATAAAGTGCTTCTTTATAACAATAACAGTTTTTTTGGGCATTCAACCTTTATTGAAACTGAAATGCAAAGCACTATAGAGACCACTCTGGGGGATGTAATTAATAAAAAAATAAAAAATGATGATGGCGAAATTGTAACTTTTACAGATGCAAAATGTATTTATGAGGACTTGACAATGGACAATGGTTTTGAAGGTGAATGGGGTCAAAGACTAAATTTACAACCTTGGGAGGATGTAAATGAGCAGGGAATAAATATTCCTGGTATCTTGGAACATGTAGGCTCGTCTTCAATTATTCAAAATACCATTATTGAATTGAAGGACAAAACATTTTTTGATTTAGTAAAAAACATCCTCTCAGGAGAATTTCAAAATAGTAAAGAATATAACAAGATGAATGCAATTATAGATCTTATTAAATATAAAAAACAAGTTATTCTTCAAGGTCCTCCAGGAACTGGAAAAACATATTCAGCAAAAAAACTGACTTTTAAACTTTTAGGAGGTGATATTCCAGAACGATATAAACTTATTCAATTCCATCCTTCCTATACATACGAAGATTTTGTTAGAGGTATTGTTTCTGAGATAAATAAAGATGGGGAAGTCTTCTACAAAGCTAAAAACAAAATTATCGCAGAATTTGCTAAAATAGCCGCTGGATCAAAAGAAAATTATGTTTTAATTATAGATGAAATCAATAGGGCGAATCTTCCCTCTGTTTTAGGAGAGTTAATTTACGCTTTAGAGTATCGTAATGAACCTGTGCAGAGTATGTATGATATTGATGGTGATAACTCCATAACGATACCGGATAATTTATTTATAATAGGAACAATGAACACAGCAGATAGAAGTGTCGGTCATATCGATTATGCAATAAAAAGACGTTTTGCATTTGTGGATGTTTTTCCAAACGCAGAAGTTATCAATTCAGAAAAAGGTAAAGAATTATTTAATTGTGTAGCGAATCTTTTTGTTCAAGTAAAAAACGGTTTAAATGTCAATTCGGTTTTTCTAGCTTCAGATTTTGATCATAAAGAAGTACAACTTGGACATAGTTATTTCATTTTGAAACAAGCAACACCGCAAGAACAAAAAGTAGAACTCGAAATGCGATTAAAGTATGAAATAATTCCAATCTTGAATGAATATGTAAAAGATGGATTGCTACTTGAAACAGCAAAAGATGAAATTGAAAAAATAGCTGGTTTTGAGTGTTAATTTACTAACCTATAAAGAGCATGACCAGAAATCATTCGTAGATGATAAACTTGTGCTAACTAAAGATTTTTTTGAGCCTCTTTTCATTAAAAGTCATAGAGGTAGAGATGCTAGTATACCATGTTTTTCTATTCAAAAATCTCAAACAGAGCTTAATTCCTATAATGTTAAAATAGGATATTTCATCGGTGTTGATTGGATTGAAACAAATCAACTAGCATTGCATGTAGGTCCAAAAGTAAATAAGTCAAACAAAGAAGTGGATTTTATTAAAATGCTTTTTTCTTCTCTTCGTCATACCGATGTAGCAAAGGAAATAAACGAACTATTTGAGGTAAAATGGGATCTACCTACTATTGAAATTCAACAAAAACAAGATTTGCTAACACCTTTTTTGATTGCAGAATTTTTAAGCTTAATCAAAACTATTGTTCGAAAAGGGTTAAAGAAGTCCTACTATAATGTAGAGCAAAATCTTCAAAGTAAAGTAAAAGGAAAAATTCTTGTGGGAAAATCGATTAAACTCAATCTGCAACAAAACAAAAAGCTTTACACGTATTGCAGCTATGATGAATTTGGTTTAAACAACAAAGAAAATCGTCTGTTGAAAAAAGCATTAACTTTCGTGAAAAGATATTTACCTAATTATTCAAATTTCACGAACAATAAAGATCTACAGGACATATTTAATTATATAAACCCAGCTTTTCACGAGGTTTCAGGTCAAATTGATTTAAAGGAAATTAAGCATACTAAAACAAATGCATTTTATCAAGAATATGAACCTGCAATTCGATTAGCGAAACTAATTTTAAAAAGATTTGGCTATAATATTTCTAATACAGAAAAGACTACAATTAAAACGCCCCCTTTTTGGATTGATATGAGTAAATTATTTGAATTGTATGCCCTGGGCTTATTGAAAGACCGATTTCATCATCAAGTACAATTTCAATATAAACACTTTGGAAATGAGCTCGATTTTTTATTGAATTCTCTTGAGTATAAAATGGTAATAGATGCTAAGTATAAAATGGTCTATATAGATGGTAGTAACGATGAAGATATTCGTCAAGTTAGTGGCTATGCACGCTTACAAAAAGTTTATAAAGATTTAGGTAAAGTTGCTGGTGAACTTATAGATTGTTTGATCATGTATCCCGATCAAGAGAATGGTTTAGAAAATTTAAAGAATGTTGAGTTAAAAGCCAATGCAATCGAGCGGTACTTTGGAGTTTATAAGTTAGGTTTAAAATTACCTCATATCAAATAATTTATGAACTACTAGTATCTAGAATGCGCTTACTATTGTATACTGTTGCATAAAATTTATTAAGTTGGAAATAAAGGCTTCGTTTTATAGACGAAGCCTCTTAAATATAGCACATTAATGCTAAGTAGGTTTCTACTATCCTCTCCTGGCTCCTACTACTTCTTTACAGATGTCATTATTTTATAAACAAAAAAATATTTTACATTTCTTGACTCATAAGTCATCGAAATTTGAATACGATTGTAGTTTTTTCCTTAAATTATCACTAAATTCCCCATTATTGTAAAGCTGTCTTTTTAATTATTAAACTGAGAATTAAAATAAGACGTATTCATTAACAATTTTTTTAAAACTTAAAGGAATGAAAAAAATTAGTGTATTAACATTGGTCGCTGTTACTTTATTTACAACAGCATGTAAAAAATCATCAAGCGAAACAGTAACAGGCGAAGAAAAGCAGGTTGCCGAGAAAAAAGGAGAAGTATTAGCAGTAGACTTAGCAACATCTAAAGTAGACTGGAAAGCATTCCATAAAGGAGGTTTTGCGCCTCGCTGGGGAACACTTGCCATTAAATCAGGTGAAATTTCTCTGGAAGGCAATGAGCTTACTGCAGGTGATTTTGTAATAGATATGACGTCTATTAAAGTAGATCCTGCATCTGTAACTGAAAAAGACAAAAAGTATACAGAATTAGAAGCTCACTTAAAAAGCGCTGACTTTTTTGATGTTGGAAAAAATCCAACTGCTGACTTTAAAATTACTAGCGTTACTAATTCAACCTCTCCTGTAAAAGATGCTGTAGAAGGTGCCAATAAAACGGTAAGTGGTAATCTTACCCTTAAAGGTAAAGCTGTTAATGTTACCTTCCCGGCAAAGGTTACTATAGTGGACGCTACTGTAACATTACAGGCTAAATTTACTGTTAATCGCACGGACTGGGATATTAAATTCGGAGCATCCCAAGCTGATCCCGCAGAATGGATGATCAGTAAAGATATCGAGATTGGTATCAATGTAACTGCAGGAAAATAAAAAAGTAAACCGTTAATTATTATTAAAAAAAAAGACAGCCTACTATTTATTCAGGCTGTCTTTTCTATTTTACTCTAATAACCTTTTCGTGTCATAATTCTAGAGATAGCCAATGGCTCTTTCTATCATTTATATTGCAACCACTATCTCTTCATATCTCTTCACTCTGCACTTTATAAGAAGCGCTATATTGAGTTGCTTGGAGATTAAAATTTTCTGAAATTGAACCATTTAAAACATAAAACTCTGCGCTATTGTTTTGCTTATCATAATTAAAGAGTCTATAGATGTAATAGAGATTGCTCAATAAACTTCTCTTTTTTATCAAGAACCTTTTCTTTCTTGGAGATTGTTATCTCTTGTTTGGAAATAGTTCTGGATTGCTCTTTAATAAGCTCCAAAAGTTCTTGTTTTGATAAGTTTTCTAGGTCTATTTCCATGCCGTAAATATAAGGAAAACCCCAGTATTTACAAAGGATTTACAAGTCATATCTACAAAGAAAATCGCTTTTTTTGACTGCTTTTTATAATGTCAATTCCCTCTATCATTAATACTAAATCACTCCAACTAATTCGAAGATCATTATTATTAACCATGGCAAAAGTTCCTTCTTCTAAGCGCTTGTGATAAAGCACAAAACCACCTGCTTCCCAATGAAGGAGTTTGATCTGATTCTTTTTGCGATTAACAAAAATAAAAACTTCTCCACTATGAGCTACCCGTCCTAGTTCATTAGTCACAATACCACACAAGCCATCAAAACTTTTCCTCATATCGCAAATTTGAGGATACAGCAAGAAAGTATGGGAACTGCTCAGGCTAAACATTAATACAGGTTTACTAAGGAGAAGATTTCTTTAAGATCGGTGTTCTGAACTTTTAGTATGACGCCATTTGGATAGACTATTTCATACTGACTCTTCATATCAATACTTGGATTGGCAAGCTCAATAAATCCACCAGCTAAATCGTCTTGCTGTTTACTTATTTTAATCCAATAGCTAAAAGTACCCAATTTGATTCCGGCTTTATCACAAAATGTCTGTTGACTAATACCGCTTTGTTTCCAAGCTTCCACTTGAGATAACATATATTCTTTTTTGTCCATCTTAATATTCTTTCGGACAAAACTACTATCTTACATTAGCTTATGAAATATGTGTTTGCCCGGGCGGATACGCTAAATCATCCCAATAACAAATCCAGCATTAAGCCCATTACTCACATCTATCTTTGTATATGTGATTAAAGATTTATTCTGCAAAACCATAATTTTCGTTCGTTTTTAATATCCATTTAATCTTAGAATAATTTTTTCTAAACATTTGTCTTTATCTTTATGAAAATTGGTTAAGTCAACGAAAATTGTATTTGAAAATGGCAGTTTACCTATTTCACTTCCGAGTTTATTACAATTATCATCGAGAAATTTAACATATATAGGATTGGTTGATTTTAATACCAAGATTGGAGCATTAAAATATCTTTGAGAGTTTTCAATTGCATCTTCAACTTTCGTATTTTCTTTGTATATACTTGATGTAATGCGATAAATATTTGTGATTATCTTTCCTAATTCTGTAAGTTCATTTTTTTTTGATTGTGGGCATAGATTACAAATCTGCGCTATCATTGTAAACATATCCGAGCCGTCTGGTTGTTTAATAATTGAATGCTGTACTAGTTTTTAATTTGTTTACTCTGATTATAGCCCTCTAAGATTAATCGCTCTAATTCGTCGAAAGAACAATCTAAATCCCCAGAAGTAATTATATAAGGTGTACCCATAGACTTTTCATTCATTTTAAAGAAAAGTGAGCTAATACCTTTTTCATTATTTGGAGTTTCTTTTAAAAATATTGCTATGTAATTGTTATAGTTGTATTTAATTGTTTCTATCTTACTGATTTCTTCCCATTTGATAAGCTTCTTGGTATATAAGAAAAAACCATTAAATATACCTTGTTCGTCAATTCTTAAGAAGACATCTTTTCGGAAAATACTTTTTAAGAGTAAAAATATTACCAAAGCACAAGTTATTATACCAACTATAGAAAATATAATTACGGTATTTTTTGTTGGAAGTAAAAAATAGGTGTGTTCGGAAGGATAGCATAAAAAATTCACCAATCCACATAAGACAAAAATCATCAATAGCATTATTGCAATTCTTTTGAAATAATTTTTATTTTTCTCTATTATTATTGTTTTCATTTCTCTATTATTATTGTTGTTTTCATTTGTATGTTATTCATAAGCTTTTTCAACTAAATTTCCTGCTCTTTCACTCGCATAATATCCTGCAACTCCTCCAACAATGGCTCCTGCAATTGTTCCAACAATTGGTATTGGAATAAAACTTCCAACTGCAGCTCCTGTCGCAGCTCCTGCAGCCCAACCAACCGCAATACCAGCCCCAACTTTTGCTGTGGCTACTGCTGTATTCTCACCGTTAGTATATCCTGTGTTTTGGTAGTTTTGGTAATCTCCAGCTACTCCTTGTCCAACTTCTATAGTTCCAAGAATAACGGTGGTTGCAATAGAACCTTTCTTTATTAATTTACTTACATTAAACGTCTTGATATTTGCAACACTTCCTCCAGTCCAATTAGACTTATAATATTTAAAACTAAAGTTTCGTAGGTTATAACTACCATTGTTAGTCAACCTAAATGAACCACCTTTATTACTAGTTAATGCTAAAATATCAGCACCATCTCCAATTCTATCATTAATGGAGTTTGCATCATCTACTGTGCTACTTTTTTTAGATTTTCCTTGTACAACAACTTCCTCAAGTTCTGTAATTTCACTAGCAATTTTTGTTTCTGGGTCATAAAGATATGTATTATTGGGGTCATCAATTAGCGGTTTAAATGCAGGTGTATTTGGACAGGTTGGACAAACTGCTAGACCTTCTTTATCGTTTTCAAACAGACCAGATGGGTCAGACCAATAAACAGGATTGTTAAAACCAAACCTGTAAGGATTATGCATAGGGGCTAACTCGGTTAATGGGTCAATTACATTAAACCTGCCAATAGCGGGGTCGTATTGTCGCCAGTCCATCGCTGTAACATTCAGCCCCAGTTCGTCTTGGAGTTCTTTCCCATTGTATTTATACTTATTAGCAATTGGTAAATAATCATTATATCCTTTATGTTTTAAACCAAATGGATAATAATTATTCTCTTCGATAATTTCAAGAACTTGGCTTTGCGGGTTTTTAGCATAACTAACACGAACGTTTCCTAAATGATCTTTGTACTGAAACACATATGATAAGGCTCCGTTCTCATTTTTAACATACCCTTCAGCCGTTGGAAAAAACTCTAAAACATTATCCTTGTACTGAAAACCACCCAGATAATTTGTACTGTTTACAACACTATTATCCGTTACAATTTTCTCGAGTTTCTGCCCTACTGCATTGTAAATATACTCAATCGAACCAGTTGTTCCAAAAATAATTTTCTTAGGCAAATTAAGATGGTTGTACTCTATTTTAGTAATGTTTTTGTTTTTATCACTAATCATATTACCATTAGCATCATAAGCATAATCATCGCCTGTTTTATTGGCGTCTATAAAACCAGCATTATCATTTCCGGTAAGGCCTTCTGTAACGTTTACCAATTGATTAGAATTCTCATCTAGATAACCATAAGTCAAATCATCAATCTTAAAGACAATAGAAGGCGCATCACTATCGCCATATCTTTGTAGATATTTAATATTACCATTCTTATCATAGCTTAAGCTTTCATTGTAAGCGCCCGATACAGGAATAGCATCGTTAGGTTTTCGATAAATGGCGTTCTTTAGTCGGTTAAGGTTGTCATAGTTGTATCCGTAGGAGCGCAATGCATAATCTGATGCGGTTTTCCAGAATGTTTCTGCTATGTTTCCATTGTAGAGAGCATCCACAGCTGAGTTACCGGATTGGTTGTTGTAATTAATTTTAAAGGCAAATAAGTCTACCGGATCTGAGTCGTGCTGTAAATTATCCGTATCGTTGATACCGGTAAGCCAACCCCTTATGTTATAGCTAAAATCTACTTTTTGTCTCGCATTTCCGCCACTGTCCCCTACATTTTTACTCTCCAGTTGTCCTAATTGATCATAGCTGTTTGACGTCAAGAGTTGTACAATTCCTGCATTAATCTGATGGGTATGGGTTAGTAAACGATCTTGCGGTGAATAGGTAAATTCTTCTTTTATAGTAAGCTCGTTATCGCCTGAAGTTCTTTTGTGTTTGGTGATTGTATAAAGCGCTTTTCCTGTAAAATCTAGTTTACTGTCTGTACTGGTATACCCATCAAAATGATTTTGTATTCTTGTACGGATAGGCCTTCCTTTATCATCATAAACTGTAGTTGTTGTTTCTCCTAATTGCGCCGAAGCTATCGTAACTACTCTTGTCCAGTTTCCTGTAGCCAGGCCTTTTGCGTTGGCTAAAACAGGCTGATCTTCGATAGTTGTAGGTATTGATGGCGCATTAGGATAATCATAATTATCGTAATAATTAACCGTAAGAAGTCTAAAATTGATAGGGGTAATACTATTACTGTAATTTGCAGGGATTTCATCTATAGTGGCAGAAGTTTGTTTAGTCTCGAACAAAACAGTTGCTGTATTTTGAGCATCCTGCAATGATTTTCGTATTACTGAATTCGATGATTGATTGTACCAACCCGTATAAACCGGACGACTAAAAGCATCATATTTGGTTATGAGCCAACCTTCTGCTGTTTCGTCTCTAAAAGGCGAAAACGAAGGGCCTGTGGCTACAGGGCGATCTAGTTTATCATAAACGATAAACTCCCATTGTTTTCCAGGTAATTTTTTCTCGACCAAACGGTTGCGATTGTCATATTTATATTGATAACACAAACCGTTTAAAACATCATTACTGATCGTTCCGCTTACTTTTGGAGGAAGTACATAAGTAAGGTTGCCGTAAATATCATACACATAATACGTATCGTGTTTGTCACCTGAATCATAGGTTCTTTTAAGAACTACTTGTCCTTCTTTATTTTTAAATTCTACTGTAGAGCCTGCAGATTCACTTAGGCTTGCACCTGAATTTTCATCATAAGTTACGTTTTTGTACAGCTCATTCTCTGCATAAGTTCCAGCGTCTGAAAAACTAATTTCATACAAACCCTGACCCGCTAGCCAGGTTGTATTTGCTTTATATAATTTTACTGCATCCGATGATTTATTGGTTTGATAATCGAGTTTTATTTCATGACCACTGCCCATCATCCAGGAAGTTCCCGGAGCCGCTTGTTTTAAAACCCTGTTTAAAGGCGAGGCTTCGAGTTTCTTTTCAGAAAAAGGATTTGCCGTATTTTCATATTTCTCTGTACTGTAAAAACCTTGTGCGGCAGATATCGCAGCAGTGGGATCGATCTTTGGATAGCTGTTACCGCCATTGGAAGAGGCATAAGGTAAATATTCTTTTATCTGTCTTCCAAAAGCATCGTATTCTATTGGAGTGATGATATCTTCCCCATTTGCTCCCTGCCCAATAGCAATGCTTTGTATCGGGCGTCCCAATCCGTCAAAATAAGTCACATTTTGGCTCATCTCGTCTTTGGTCAAGGTATTAAAATTCCCTGCCTGCACCGGCTTTTTAGGCGCAGCGGTATACACGAAATTGTCATCACTGAAAGTCTGGGCCGTTACACCCGAACTTGCCAATAGCAACAGAATAAATATAGGTATGTATTTTTTCATACAAATACATTTTATGTTTTTAGAATTCATAATGATTAAAATTCTTTATAGTTTTTTATTGCAGACTAAATATTGATACAACATTGACTTCGTTTGCATCTATGCAACTCTCAATTAGCAGTTACAAATAACAAGCCCGCAACTTTATTATTTTTCTTCTATTTCTCCCTGGTTACATACTCCATTTTTATCTGCATAAGGCTGTCCCAGTCGATCAATTTCGTCTTCAGCTTTTTGATTGGCATCTGCCTGAGAGATTAACGAGCTATATGTTTTTGGAGAAACCTTATACAGTACAGAGGTTCCGTTTGTTCCCCGAGGGCAATACGTCCTTCTTATCGATCTATAAATAAGCACATTATAAAACAAACACTCACCACTAGCATTGGCATTGGCTTGTCCTTCTGCATTGAGTTTAGCCAAAGCTTCACTGTTAACATGGGCCTGAGAAGTTTTTAAAACTACCGCTCCCTCTGCTAAAGCATATCCATCAAAAGAACCAACCGCCCCACCAACACAGGTGTTTTTCTGAAATGAACCACTTACAGCGGTACTTCTAAAGGTACAATCTGCATTAGCGTTAGCATATGCCTGCCCATAAATATTGATCACTAATTCAGCAGAAGCATCAGCTGCCGCTTGAGAAATATCAGAAGCATATGCTCCGGCAGCAACAGTATACCAAACACTATCGGGTATTCCTCCAATACTACAGTTGTTTCTGCTAATTAATCTGCTTTGAACACTGTTTCTAAACGTACATACTCCATTTGCATTGGCATAAGCTTGTCCATCTGCGTTGAATTTATTACTTCCTAAGACATTTGCTTCTGCTTGTGAATTATGAGAATACGCAACTCCAAAACCTTGATTGTAATAAACATTAGAACCAGTACCACCAGCATCACAATTATTCTTAATAAAAAGATCAATCATTGCAGGACTGTAGAACGTACAATATCCTGCTACATTTGCATAAGCCTGACCATTTGCATTAAATAGGTTTAGAGCTTGGGCATCTGCATCTGCCTGAGAACTATTTGAAGAAGCAGCTCCTTCAACCTGGCTAAAAGCTACATCTGAGCCATAACCTCCGGCATCACAATTACTCTTAGTAAATGAACCGCTTAAAGTCGCACTTTTAAAAGTACAATATCCATAAGCATTAGCATTAGCCTGACCTTCAATTTGATATTTATTCCAAGCCTGAGCATCAACATCTCCTTGTGATGTTTTTAGAGAAACTGCTCCCATAGCCAGACTATAATCTACAGGAGAACCTACTCCTCCCACTGGGCAATCATTTTTTTGGAAAGGACCACTTAATGCAGCGCTCATAAAAGTGCAATCACCATAAGTATTGGCATAAGCTTGTCCGTCTGTATAAAACTTAGCGCTTCCTAACGCATTTGCTTCTGTTTGTGAATTATGAGAATACGCAATACCAAAATCCTGACTGTAATAAACATTTGAACCCGCACCTCCTATACTACAATTATCCTTAGTAAAATAACCATTCATTGCCGGACTGTAAAACGTACAATATCCTGTAGCATTTGCATTGGCCTGGCCATTAGCATTAAAAATATTTAGAGCCTGCGCATCTGCATCTGCCTGAGAACTATTTGAAGAAGCAGTTCCTGCAACCAGGCCAAAAGGTACACTCGAGCCATAACCTGCGGTATCACAATTGTTTTTAGTAAATGATCCACTTAATGCCGTACTATAAAAAGTACATATCGAATTATCATTGGCAAATGCCTGCCCATTGTTGTCGATTTGCACTATTGCCTGAGCATCAGCGGCAGCCTGTGAAACATCAGAGCTATATATTCCTGCAGCAACTGTATACCAAACACTTGAAGGGCTACCTCCGGGCTCACAGTTGTTTCTGGCAATTAATCTACTTTGCGCCGTATTTAAAAAACTACATTTTGCATTGGCATCACTATTGGCAAATGCCTGTGCGTTGTTATCAATTTGCGTCACTGCCTGAGCATCAGCCGCTGCCTGAGAAACATCAGAGCTATACGTACCCGCAGCAACTGTATACCAAACACTTGCAGGTGAACCTCCCGGCTCACAGTTGTTTCGGGCAATTAATCTACTTTGCGCAGCATTTAAAAAAGTACATTTTGCGTTGGCATCACTATTGGCAAATGCCTGTCCGTTGTTATCAATTTGCGTAACTGCCTGAGCATCAGCCGCTACCTGAGAAACATCAGAACTGTAGGTTCCTGCGGCAACTGTATACCAGACACTTGCAGGTAAACCTCCCGGCTCACAGTTGTTTCGGGCAATTAGTCTACTTTGCGCAGTATTTAAAAAAGTACATTTTGCATTGGCATCACTATTGGCAAATGCCTGTGCGTTGTTATCTATTTCTGTTTGAGCCTGAGCATCAGCCGCAGCCTGAGAAATATCCGAGCTGTAAATTCCTGCAGCAACTGTATACCAAACACTCGAAGGGCTACCTCCCGCTTCACAGTTGTTTCGGGAAATTAATCTGCTTTGAGCAGTATTTAAAAAAGTACATTTTACCAAAGGATTTGTATCGGCATAAATTTGCCCGTCAGTATTGAATTTATCTGTTGCTTTTGCATCGGCATCTATCTGAGAAATAGTAGAAGAAGAAACTCCTTCTACCTGATTATAAACTACAGTTGCCCCTGCTCCACCTGGAGCGCAATTGGTCTTGGTAAAAGAACCGCTTCTGGCAGCACTTCTATACAAGACAATACTTGTAGACTCATTATCATTGCAATCTATTTGCTGTCCTTTATAATTGTAACAATATTTTTGAAGTACATTTAAATCTTTATCTTTAACAAATTTTAATCTGCCATAAGAATTATACTCATAATAAGAAGCAGTACCTTTAGGATCTGTTACACTAGTTACCCCTACAAGGGGATTATAAGTGTAGGTCGAAATAAAAGCATCCGGCAAAGAAGTGCGAAGTGCATTTAAACCATTTCGCAATAACTGCTCAGTACAACTCCCGGACATACAATTATCAGTATCAGCGTTCGAGAGTGTCTGCAAATTGTTAATTGTTCCTGCAGGAATTGAGCCATAAGCAAGATTCTCTATCTTGGCAATAGGTTGTGTTTTATTGTATCCCCAAATAATAGAAACCGGAATACCAGCCTCTAAAGTATATTGCAAGATATTCCCTTTCTCATCATACTTGTCAAAAGTGAGTTTTTTGTCAGTACTATTGTTTATACCCTCGATTCCTTTATTGGCGTAAATAAATCCCGGTAATAATAAATTACTGGTTTTGTCGCTTTTATCATAAACTGTTTTTTGTTCTGATAATTTTGCTCCTTGTTTTAGGGTTTGCGTATCAAGAACTTTTCCTATCATATTTTGAGCTACTAGTTCATTTCTGAATGGTTCAGATGCCATTTCAGGATCAGAAGCATAAAAATACTTTGTCTCTATATTCTCTCCTGTAGAACTCGTCGTGGTTTGCGAACTTAGTTTTTGATGAAGCGCATTATTATACTTATAAGTTGTTTGGGTTACTATAGGATTTAAGCCTTCTAAATCGTATTGGGTATTTTTTTCTGATTCTAGATAAAACCAGTACGAATTAGTTGTGTATTTACTAATATTCAAATGTTCAATATTTTTATAATCAGGACTAGTAAAAAAAAGTATTGGATTATATTTATAGTCAGTTGCTATACCTGGCACTTTCCTGGTATATTGATCTTCTAATTTATAATTGTATTCTACTATATTTAAATTAGTTAATCTTTTATCAAAAACTATTTTTTTTCTCAACAACCCATTATTCCAGCTTGAATTGATCCAGGGAAAATAAGCAAGATCGCTATTAAGACATAAATAAGGTTGCATGTCTGCAGATACATCATAAAAAAATTCTTCACCTCCATTCTTAAAACTAGTCCCACCATGACTCACAGTTACATTTTCATAAGTTGTAGAATTGTTACCCATTGACTTGTATAATGGATATACGCTATTAGCATTTACATTTAAAATGAGCGCTATACTCATTATCGTTGTAAATTGTACGTGCGGATCATCACAAATTTTCCTAAGTTCAGTATGTGTCAATAATTTTATCTTAACTCCCTCTGTACCGCTCGATACATCTGGTGTTTCTTTTTTACCATAATAGTAATGTTTTACATCTGCTGTATTGAGCCTGGTATCAAAAGATGTAATTTCTTTAATCCTTAATCCTGCGACCGGTATATTAGCTTTAGACACAATGCCGCCACCTAAACAATAAGTAAAATGTACCTTTCCTGTAGTTTTAGGCTCCGGAGAAAATATAAGAGAAACTCTATAGGTATTATTTTTTAAAAACTTATAGGAACGTGTAACCGGTATATTGTGCTGATAAGCATAAAAATTTAGACTATTCTGCATTGGATCTGTCAAATTTTCAATTGTAACAGTCATAATTAATTCTCCCTCTGGAAATACACCCGGCACTAAATCATAATCATCATAAGAAACTTTTGCTTGTACTTCCGTTTCATATTCTGATTTATTCTCAAATACAAATGTCTCTGTCTGCTCCTTTCTGCTATTTCCTTTATTGTAAAACCAACGATTTACTGTTTTAAGTTCCAATGGGCCTGTTACATCTGTCCATATTGTATTTGCCTCGTATTGAAATTCGTTATAGCCATTTGTAGGGTATACTATTTTTTTCAGAATCCCTTTTTTTGCATAATCAACATAAGGGCGTTTATCTCCCGTCGATCTGCCCATAAGTGCATCTTTAACAATATTATTTTGTGGATAAAGATCTTTGTGGATAACAGGATCCGGATAAGTCCCGGGCTTTCCGTTATAGTATCCCCATAAATCTCTCTGATCTGATAATCTTGCTACTAAGTCATCAGGGGCTTCATATTCAAAACTATATTTTTTTGAGGTATCTTTAAAAATACATTCACTCAAAAAAATTCTTTTATTAGTTGTAAAAAGATAATTAAAATCAGCCTTTTCAATTATATTCTGTCCTGCATCAAACACTTTAATTCCACTAAGTAAATAATTCCCCATCGTATTAGGATTGTCTCTCTGTTGAAAAGTAACACTTCCAAACTGAGCCTCATTACTACTAATACTCTCTATGATTTTCCCCATAATAATTAAATGATTCTCCATCCGATTTGATGGAGCCGTCATCGATGATGGATCACATTTTAGTTCTTGTTGCACCTTTATTCCAAATGACTCACTAATAGTTGAAACAAAACTATAATTGGTGCCTTTATAGGTAAAATTAACAACATCTCCTTCCGGGTGAATGATCTTAGTGAGATACCAGCCTGTAACAACGGTCTGAGGCGCTTCAACATTCTCCCAGGTACTGTACTCAATATCATAAAATTGATATTCGACCCCGTCCTCTGTCGTTATTTTAAATCCGGATTTAATATTACTGGCAAGTTTCTCAATTTTTAAATTGTTTTGAGGTACCAATACTGCTTTACCATTGTCATCAAAAACAAATTGCCCTGAATGCCCCTGAAAATTATAAGAGTACAAATCGGGCTGCATATCTTTAAACTGATTTTTCTCTATGTATACAATAAAAGTATCTGAAAAACAATCGTCTGTAGAGATAGGAACATTTCTTTTTTCATCTGGCTGTCCCCTGACAATCCTGTTAATAATACCTCCTGTATTCAGGTTCCATCCGAGCCCTACATTGGTTTCCATCTGATCGACCTGTATGCCGTTTGAATTATAATTTAAGGCAATAGGAATTGCTATATTTTTTGTCTTATAGGTATACACAGGAACACTTATATTGGGAGTACCGGTAAAAGTACCAACATCTGCCTGACCGTATCTCCCCAGCTCATACGCCGTAGGAGAAGGCGGTATAATTTTAGGTTCATTATTATTATTACTTTGTCCATAAATTCCAAATGAGAATAGGAGGAAAAGTAAAAAACTTACTATTTTAAAATTATGCATGCTTTTATTTTCTAACATTTTACTTTACTTGTTTGATCACTTTTACAGATTCTGTCTTTACATCAGTTTTGATCTTAATGATGTAAATACCTTCTGAATATCTGCTTAGGTTTACAGGCACTGTTCTGGAGTCTATTGCAAATTCCTGTAAAACACGTCCTGTAATATCAACCACAGTGGCTGTTCCGTATTTAAAATCATACCCTATAATCACATTGGTATACGTTGTTGCAGGATTTGGAATCGCCTCGATACTAGATTTCACTTTCTCTACTTTTTGTTTGTCTTTTAGTTTTACCACCCAAAAATCATTACCTCCAATACTTCCGTTTTTATCTTTTGAAGCGCTTGAATTAGAAGTTCCCGCCATGAGGTATCCACCATCACGGGTCTCTACTAACTTTCTAAGGATATCTTCTCCGGCGCTCCCTACTGTTTTGCTCCAGATTTCTTCGCCCTTCTCATCTATTTTCAAGGCGATATAATCGTTGATTCCATCTTTTTCTTTGTTTACCACATTCATTGCTTTTCCAACAATACCTTCTCTGGGACGTTTATTATCTCCTTGCGCGTATCCGCCTATAAGATACGTCTGGTCTCTGTTTTCTACCAAAGAGGTCAGAATATCTACTTTTCCAAAATCATAGGTTTTACTCCATAAGACTCCTCCGTCCTGATCCAGTTTCAGGATCCAGTAATCAGTTCCGTTGCTAACGATACCGCCCATGGCTGTAAGCGCATTTTTACTGTTAGAATTTCCTCCCACAATATAGCCGCCATCGAGAGTCTGATGAATGACATAAGGCTGATCGTCTCCCTCTGCTCCATAGGTGTTTTGCCACTGTATTTCGCCCGTATCATTTATTTTAATGATCCAGAAATCTCCAACTCCTTTATTGTTTGCTGTTTTATCTCCTGAAATTGGAGAATTAGAATATCCGGCTAAAACATATCCGTTATCTGTAGTTTGTTCCATACCTCTAAGCACATCAGCATATTGCCCACCGTATGTTTTTTGCCATTCGATATCACCTTGCTTGTCTAATTTGACAATCCAATAATCCATGTTACCTCTGCTTTTTTCAGATTTATTAAATAAATCAGCTTTAGTTGTAGTGAGAGATTTTCCGTCTGGTTTGGTGTTGGAGATAACCGGAGGACCGGAGCTTGAAGAACCGCCTAATATATAACCTCCGTCTTTGGTTTGAAAAGCGCATAGCAATTCATCCTGACCAGAACCTCCTATGGTTCGTTGCCATTGTTCGCCACCTGTTGCGTCCAATTTTATGACCCAATAATCGGTGATTCCTTTACAATCCTCTTTTTTTTGAAAACCAGCCATTGAACTCGATGTTCCTGCCAGAATAAAACCACCGTCTCTGGTATTCTTAACACTTTGAAGTAAATCAAAACCGCTTCCACCAAAACTTTTCTGCCAGTCAAGATCTCCTTTTTCATCCATTTTCCAGATCCAGTAATCTAAATCTCCCTGATTGTCATCTGTTTTATTTCCGGTTTTGTTAGACAGGGAACTTCCTGCCAAAATAAAACCATAATCGGCTGTTGGCTGAGCGTCAAAAAGATAATCGGCATGGGTTCCTCCATATGATTTTTCCCAAAGAATGTCTTGAGAGTAAGTAAAAAAAGGAAAAATAAAAGGAAATAATACAAAGTAAAGTTTTTTCATAAGCACACTAAATTTGGAGAATTCAATAGTGCTCGCTAAACTAAACTATTAATGAATTGTATCTTTACGGTTTTCCACATTTTTGTATTTATATTAATAAAAAAGAGTATTTTAACGTAATCTTTTAATTACATTAAAGAAGTACTGTAGCTTGTTTCAAACCGGATGATAAAAAGGAATTCTAAAATTCATTGAAGCAATTCCTTTAAACCCAGCCTACTGAAAAACGCAAGATAAATCAATGAAATTCTAGTGTTTTAAAGTAGCTGCAGCCTTGACAAACATTCGCATTTTGCTTAATTTTTCCCCATGAGTCATGAAGAAATAAAACGATACTTTGGAAGCACACCTCCACCCGAGGCAGTACAATGGAAACCTTGATCCAAAATTAGTGATTCAAAGCTTTTTTTTAACAGCTGCTACATGGCATTCACAATTGGTCCCCTTGAAATGTGTCCGGCCTGGTGGCAAAACTGAATTCTATTTTAACATTTTGGCACATTAAAAATTGATATAAAACCAAAAGCTACTATTTAAGAAAAGCTACAAAAAAATGGACAATGCTAATCCATAATTGGGGATTAATACTCAATCAGTTCTTAACTATAGTAAAAAAAGGGTTCAACTTTAATTAAAAAGCCAATCCCGTTATTTTAACCTTACACACTTTTTAAGACAGTGTCGGTTTAAAAAAGTTAAGGGTGTAAAAATATAGGAGTGGTCGGAAGAAATTCTGGCCACTCCTAAGCAATTGCCCATCCTTTAAAACTTTCTAATATTTACAAATGATCTTAGTCTACATTAAGTCCTACTATTCCCAATCATTCCATTCTGAATCTTTATTTTCTCGCCACAAACCCTTACCAACAGCCAAATTAACAGTTAGCTGCAGTGTATCATCAATTCCTAAATATTGTACCTAATGGTACTATTCTTATATCTTCTTCTTTAAATTCTGGAGCTGGACCTGAAAACACTTCCCATACATGTTCTTCCCATCTCATAAGTTCCACTATTGTTTTACCTTTTAGAGAATCAATATCGGTTATAACATAAGATTTTTTAGGACCTGAATATTCCAATCCATGTCAATCCATTTCCAAATAGGATCATTTGCAATCATTTTTATTAACATTATAATAATCATAATCATAAACACCTAGCATTAATTTCATATCAATATTTATTTCTGATTTGTTCAATATTGACATTTTGCAAAAACACCTAATCTGAAACACTACCCATTACCTATTTTATCACTAACTTTGATACATTAACAAATGTTCCAATATCAATAGTTGACTTATCATTTGCTTGATGTAACAAAAAATGAAGAGTATCTCTTTTAGTATTTTGGGGGTACCTTATCATATACACTCCATTGCCAGAACCTAAATTACCAAAATGTTTTTCTCCTATTTTCCATTCTAAAAAGTATTCACTATTCTTAAACTCTTTGCTTGTTTTTTTTAATTTCAAGACAATTTGATTATTTGAAGATAATGCAACTTTTCTTTTTTCTCCTTTTATAACTTTATAATGCCAAACTTTTTCAATCCATACAGAATCAATAATATCTAAATCTCCTGTTTGTAATTTATTTGCTGTAGAGAGATAAAACCCATTTTCTTTTGAATTTGAAATTGTTGAAGATGCATGAGGTGTTGCTGTATTGAATTCATTACAACTAATACACATTAACGCTATAATGCATAGACTAATTAAAACTTTCTTTCTCATTTTCTTGACAATATTGTTCTTGGCACGTTCTTATTTGCCTGTTTTACGGAATAGTACATCTCATTTGGAACTACTCCATTATATAAAGCTGCTCCTGCAGAATAACCTCCATATACTTTATATTTATCAGGGTCAACCGTTCTTATACCGAATTTATTTAAGGTTTCATTTACGGCTTGTCCGCAATTATTAAAAATAAGTGAATATTTACTCAATGCCTGTTTTGTCATTTCCTTTTCTCCTTTTTCAGCTGTGGACGATTGTATTTTAATTACTAGACCTTCCTTATACTCGGAATAATCCCTATCAGCAAAAAAATCATTAATAGTAGCAAACGATTCTTTCCTAGCATCTAAAGCACGACCACCAGTCAATGGATTATTTCCACTATTAGAATTTTCATCTTCGTCTCTTCCCTCTTTTGAAATAAATACCCATCCCGCATCGTCATTACCCACTAATAAAGCATTATGACCAAAACCACCCGCTCCTTTTGGAGCATTTACCACAGCAACATAATCACCATTTTTATACTGTTCTTGTTTAGGTGAAGAATTTTTGTTACCATTAATACCGTGACTTGCCATTGCTTCTCCAAAAGACACTTCTTTATAAACTCCTTTTCTTCCCGAATTATGGGCATCCCAATCGTAAGTAGCTAGCATTCCATCAGGGTCAATAAAAAACACAGGATTATTATAACATACGTATATGGAGACCATTGTCTTGAAAATTCTGCCAATGGGTTAATATTCATCCAACGACTAAGAGCAGGGTCATAATTCTAAAACCATAATCATACATCCCAAGCCCCATCTCGTCTTGGAGTTCCTTGTCGTTGTACTTATACTTATAGGGTTCTGTAAACCTTTTTTATATAAAACAACCCCTTGCAAAAAATCTCCATATAAAGAACGTCCAGTTACATTTTCCTATAATACGAAATTAGATTTAGTTCGGTTATTTTCCTAATAAAAACATAGCCAATTTATCTCACAAAAAAAACCCTCATTCCTGAGGGCTTTCGATTGTTATTGAAATAATATTTTATAAAGAACTAGCTTTAATTCTTACGATTTTACCGTCCTTCATTACAACTAAATCGCTGTTAGTTTTCTTTTTAGACTCAATCAATTTTTCATAAACTTTATCCATTGCGTCTATAATTTTCTTCTGAGTCGGTGTTGTTGTGTGTTCTCCCATGATTCCTTATTTTTGAGTTTATCGAACTTGATTTTATGTATAACTTCAATATCGTTACCTAATGTTTTTTGCGCAATCAATTCAGCCTTGCCAACTGTATTATCAAAAATCAATGCCTCATTAACTATCGGCAAATATATATCAAATAAATTTGTAATTCCATTTTTATAGCGTCGTTTAATAACATCGGTTTCAATATTATGCCCGCCATCCTGAACCCGAAGCTTAACCCTCTCAATAGCCAGGTCAACATTATTTAACCAGAAAAACAAAAGTACAACTTTATAATCTTTTTCCTGAGCTGTAATAACTTTCTGTTTATAGCTTTTCGTTGCTAAAGTTGTTTCAAAGGCAAACACTTCGTTATTCGCTAATAATTCATTTATTCTGTGAAGCATTATTCTTCCCGCTTCAAAAGCCACCTTTTCCGGTTGAAACGGCGAAAGTCCTTTGGCTATTTCATCAGCATTTACAAACTCCTTACAATTTAGTATCTCGGGAAGTATTGTAAAAGAAGCAGTTGTTTTACCTGCTCCATTGCAACCTGCGATTATATAAAGATTTTTACTCATTAGTACAAAGATAAGAAATTTCAAATTTAATAAATACTATTTTTAGATACTTGGAAAGTAACAATTGATCATTTCACGTTGGTGTGAACTGTTCACTTTAATATATTTTTCCGTAGTTCCCGGCCATTTATGTCCTGCCTGTTCCTGAGCCTTTTCCAAAGAAATATTATTCTCATTGAGCCAGTTGCAGATCACGCTCATTCTGATGGTCTGCGGATTGAGTTTTCGATCTGGAAATAAAGCCCTGAGCGGATCAATCATCCCATGAATACCGCCTACGGTAATAGGTTTGCCAAGCTTGGTAATAATTAGTTTCTCTGTTTTACATCGAAGCATTTGGGATCGGGTTTCCTGCAGGTAATTGAAAAACAAGATCATCTGTCTGGGTGATCAACTAAGTGATTTTGCAAAGATCAACCGTTTTACAAAACGGCTTGAACTAAATGAAAACACCAAACGAAACAGTGTACATATTTCCCTGAATTTTGATCCTTCAGAAAATCATTCCAAAGAAAAGCTGATGTCTATTGTAAATACCTATATGGAGAAAATCGGTTTTGGAAACCAGCCTTATTTGGTTTACCAACATCACGATGCGGGACACCCGCACGTTCATTTGGTCTCTGTAAATATTGAAAGGGACGGCAAACGAATTGATATGCATCATTTAGGCATTCGAAAATCAGAACCCGCAAGAAAGGAAATCGAAGAAACTTTTGGATTGGTAAAAGCCGAAGGTCGAAAAATAAAAGAACAATTTAATTTACAACCTATTTCAATAAGCAAAGTTAATTATGGAAAGGTTCAATCTAAAAGAGCCTTAACAAATGTTTTAAACAAGATAATCAATGAATATAAGTACTCAAGTCTTCCCGAACTTAATACAGTACTGAAACAATACAATATATTGGCTGACCGTGGTAATGAGAATTCAAAGATCTTTTTAGCAAATGGATTGGTGTACCGAATACTGGATGACCAAGGAAATCCCATTGGAGTTCCAATTAAAGCCAGTGATTTTTACTTTAAACCAACTTTGAAATTTTTAGCAGAAAAATTTAAGAACAATGAAATAAGAAAATTATCAGACAAATCAAGGGTAAAAAATAAGATAAACACGACCTTGTTTAATGAGAAAGCAATGCCTTTAGGTAAATTTGCTGAGCTATTGGGAAGAGAAGGCATTCAAACTATATTTAGACGAAGTAATGAAGGTAATCTTTATGGAATTACCTATATTGACTATACAACCAAAAATGTTTTTAATGGCAGTAGTTTAGGAAAAGAATACAGTGCCAAAGCTATTGAAGAACGCTGCGGATTGAAGATTACTGGTGAACAAAAAGAAAATCAGATTTATGAAAAACTTCCCTTTAAAGAATTATTGATCGAGGATTTACAATATCAAAAAGATATACTTACCATTCCTCATTTAGTTAGGTTATTGGATCTGATTACACGTGCTGAATATTCTTCAGATTATGTAACAAAACAATTTAAGCAAAAGAAGAAAAAAAGAATTCAAAGAAGGATTTAAAAAAATTACGGGTGTATTTATAATGCACCCTTAACTTTGTCTCCATTTTTTATTAGTACATCCATATTAACTAATATTATCAATTGCAATTATCGAGAAACAATTGTTTTGCATTTACCTGACCCAGCATGGAAATTTCTAACCATACTTTACAGGCATTTTCCTTATCCCCAGATTCAAAATATACAGCCGCTTTATTGTATAAAGCATCTATATTTTTGCGATCAAAATTATATGATTCCGTAAAATACGTAATGGACTCTGAATATCTCTTTTGTTGGTAAGCGACTAATCCTTTACTAAAGTAATCCGAAGATTTTCTTAGATCCTCCATTTTTCCTCCATAGATTCTCTCAAATTCAGTTAAATCCTCTGTAAAAAAAAGCACTGAAATTCCCCAATATCTTTTTGTGATTTCACTTTTCAGAACAAATGGAATTTCAATGGATTCATAATCCTGAAAGTCTTTTAGATTCCATTTTTCAAAGGAATGATCGATAACTTTTTTTACTGTTCTTATTCTTGATGAATCATTTTGCGTCGAAAATGTTATTTCTGTCTTTATTTTTTTTTGTGCCGGATAAATTTTTAAATTCCCCACCAATTCAAAATTTGAGTAATTATTTTTAAATGCTTTATTCAAATCTATTTCAATCGTCGCATTAGTTTTTGGCGTAAATAATTTTGAGGCGATTATATTTTTTTTGTTTTTATTCTTTTCTTTAAACTGTGCCAATACAGCTTCTTGTTTACTAAAATATAATCTTTTTAGCTTATCATCTGTTAAACCTTCAATTTTTTCACTTAATATTAGAGAATCATTACTTACTTTTTCAATGATAAATCCTGCATATTGAGATGTTTTCATTAAATCATTGATCAAGTTAAAATCTAAACAACTTTCATTAGTTCTATGAATTGGACTTGAATTAATGCATAGTCTATTTTGATCAATCCGATACTCTGCATAAGCAGAATCTTCTACAAATCTGTCAAAAAGATCACTTCCATCTTTCATTTCTACTTTGTATTTTATCCAATGCCCCTGTATTGCTGAAAGCCTAATCTGTCCATAATTATTAGTAAAAAAAAATATGGTTATGATAAAAAAAATGCTTTTCATTTTTATACTGATTAAGTATATTGTATATTTAATTTGAGAATATGTATTTAAAGGATAAACTTACCATTTTATCAATCAAGTCCAAAAGTAAATCTTTAAAATAGCCATAAAAACTACTAAACTTTTACTGAAGCAAATAGTACGTCGGTTTAGTCTTTTGAGATGAGTTCTGAGAGTCAAATTTTTCCTTTCAATATGATTTGTACCAAAACGTTTTACAGAGTGTAATTTCTCATCAATTAGATACCTGTAGTTTTTTAATCTGTCGGTAAATATCTTTTTCGGTTCTGATAATTTTAACGTATCGAGGACAAGGATCAATGTTTTATTTGTTCGTTTACCAACATTAAAACTCACAACCTTTTTAGAATTCTTTTCCAGAGCATAAACCAGCCAGATAAAATTTCGCTTATTCCTTATGTAAGTGCACATTTCATCAACTTCATACATTTTTCCTTTGCTGATAATGGGCTGATTAATACTTCTTGCAATTGAAACGATTCTTCTTAATAATGTTGTTGTTGAAATTTTTAATATTCTTGCAGTACTTCTTATTCCTAAACCTTCTTTTGTTAATTGAATGATATTTTGATTTATGCTTGAGTTGTAAGCTTGATAAGTATAATTTTTTATAAAACGGTAACAACAAATTTTACAATAGTACTGCTGTTTTTTATTTTTGGTTCGCCCATTTTTAACAACTTCTTTCTCTTTACATCTTGGACAATTTACACCATCACTAACTCTGGAACACGAGGAAATATTTTTACTCATTTTAGTTCTTTTAAGGCAATATTAAAACAAAAAAGATGAGCATTACTGCTCATCTTTAAATTATTTATTGATAACATTTACTCTATTTCAACATGTTAGAAATCTAAAATCTCGTATCACTAACTCTAAAACACTACCCAATTTTTTCAAGCAGTTCTAATTCTTTCGAAGTTGAAGTCTGCAGATTTCTGTGAGGTAAATCTTTTAATTTACTTTTAACAATCTTCATTGTTTTTTTCTCCGTTTCATTTAAAGAATCTCCTTTAGATTTTAAAGCCTCGTATTCCTTTTTAACATTCTGTATCTCATAACTTTCATCCGTTTCCAATCCGAAAACAGGAGTCATAAGTAATTGATTAATTAATAATGATTTCGGAGAACCGATAAAGGGTATAATTTCAACAATATTAGAATCATTTCTTTTTAAAGCAAATAATTCTCCCGTATCTGCCTGCTGTGCAGTAAGCGGAGAATGTGTTGTGGCAACAACTTGAAAATTTGGAAGTTTATTACCTATAAAGTCCAATAACTTTCTCTGCCATTTAGGATGTAGATGCAGGTCTAATTCATCTATCAATAAAAGCCCTCTTGATTCTAACGGCTTACTATAACTTCTAAAAGCTTCAGTAATTCTAAAAAGCAAATCTCCTATCCAAGCAGCCATAATTACCAAAACACTACTATTTAAAAACATATAATCAGATATTACCTGTTCTGATTATAGCTTTCCAAAATCATTTGCTCTAAGTCTTCAAAAGAACACTGCAAGCCTACTGATGTTATTGTAATTGGTGTACCATAGGTTTTTAAGTTTTGTTTTAATAACAATTTCTTCATTTGATTTGCCTTTTGTATATAATCTTCTGGATTACTTACTTTAATCAACAAAAACTGCGTTGACATAACTCTACCCAAACTAATTTCGGTAATGTCTGACCATTTTATCAAACCTATTGAACTAGAATTACTATTATCTGTTATTCCCTTTTCATTTATAATTAATCCTGGTTTATTGTCAAACATTTTTTTTACTAACAATAAAGAAGCTAATCCAAAAAAGGGAAGCCCTATAAATCCAATATTTTTAATTATTTTTTCATTAAAAAAGATAAATGAAATAAAGCGTTCGGGATATAGAATAAACGCAGAACTAATAGTAATAAACCAAATAGATGCTAATAAAAGAAGAATTAACTTTCTTTTACTTAATTTAATTTCTTTTTGTTTCATATTTTTTATTTATAAGCTTCTTCAACTGCTGAACTTCCTATTTCAGAACCACCCCATCCACCAATTGCACCACCAATAATCCCACCTATGACTGCACCAGGAACCGCACCTGCACCACCAAACCAAACACCTATTCCTGCACCAACCGAAGCACCTACTTCCGCACCTGCCCACGCCCCAGCCGCGCCACCTGCAACACTACCCGATGCAACTGCTGTATTTTTGCCGTTAGTGTATCCAGTCTTTTGATAATTATCATAATCTTTAGAAACACCTTGTCCAACTTCTATAGTTCCAAGAACAACCGTAGTTGCAATAGAACCTTTCTTTACTAATTTACTTACATTAAACGTTTTTATATTTGCAACACTTCCTTCAGTCCAATTAGATTCATAATATTTAAAACTAAAGTTTCGTGGGTTATAACTACCATTGTTAGTCAACCTAAATGAACCACCTTTATTATTAGTTAATGCTAAAATATCAGCACCATCTGCAATTCTATCATTAATGGAGTTTGCATCATCTAGTGTGCTACTTTTTTTAGATTTTCCTTGCACAACAACTTCATCAAGTTCTGTAACTTTACTAGCAGTTGATGTTTGAGGGTCATAAATATATGTATTATTGGGGTCATCAATTAGCGGTTTAAATGCAGGTGTATTTGGACAGGTTGGACAAATTGCTAGACCTTCTTTATCGTTTTCAAACAGACCAGATGGGTCAGACCAGTAAACAGGATTGTTAAAACCAAACCTGTAAGGATTATGCATAGGAGCCAACTCTGTTAATGGGTCAATTACATTAAACTTGCCAATAGCGGGGTCGTATTGTCGCCAGTCCATCGCTGTAACATTCAGCCCCAGTTCGTATTGGAGTTCTTTCCCATTGTAACGTGGCTTCTTCTTCAATTCCTTCTATATCTCCGAATAGGTAATTTGGCATAATTTATAAAGTTTTACATCCTGCATCTAGCAGAAATTGGTAGGTACTATCTAGTTAGTTTTCTTTTGGAACAAATATAATTAACCCATCTCTACCTCTGGTTAAAGTACTCGGTAACTATTTTTTCTTAATTTTTTTGAAACTTTTGCTTTACTGTTTGGAGCCATATCATTCCGACCATTATTATAACTCAATTTGTATCCGAGCTAATATTGGCATATCCAACTCTAATCCTTGACAGGCAAATTCAGTAATAACACTGTTTAGATTTCTACAATAGGATAAATGCGTATCATAAACATAATATTGTAAAAATGTAAAAGATGGGGTTGCTATATACCCATTCATCATCCCATATTTAGGAAGAATTTTACTTTTTGAACTTGCAATAAGACCAAATGTTTTATCGGGTTCATCATCATATTTATTTCTTACATGAGATTTCGCTAATTCAAGATCTCTTGTAACGTATATTGGATAATCTTCATTACGTAGATTCGTAATCATCCCTTTTGACTCGGCAAATTTATCGTCTAATAAATTCTGATGAATTTTATTGCAATTTGACTTGATTTGTTGAAGTAGTTGTCTGATATAATAAACTGAAAATCTATTTCCTATCAATGTAAGTGTCTTTAAACAAATGATTAGGCCTTAGGTAAACCACCTTGTTTTGAAAGTCGAGAAAAATATTAAATCTTTTCAAAACCTCATTTCCCAGAATATGGATGTTTTTTCCTTTGACAGGTTTACTGGTCGTTGTTTGCTGAACGGGAACATTTTTTAATTTAAACTTCCCAATGGTCAACATTTCCAAATTGGAGGTGATTACCGGAATTTCATTTCCCTGACCGCCTCTCATGATTACTTTTTTGATGATTTTCATATTCTGGACAGGAAATTTCTTTTCGGCTAAGAGATCATTGTCCAACATTGCTGTGCGTTGATAACCGGTATCGAATAAAAAGAGATCTTTTTCAGAAGCTTTGCCTTGTTTTATTTCACTGCTGACAAGGAAGCAATACTCCTTATAAAATTCCATCTTTAATTTTGAAAACTTCTTATTTCCCTCTATATTTTTTGGCAGTTTTGAATGGACGACCATTAAATCCTTATCATAATTCAATTCCACCACTTTATCTTTGAATAGATCCCAGCCAAACCTGCCCTCGGTGCCGTGACCTGTCAGTTCTGCATCATAAACTTTGGTTGAGTACGTATTTTTGCCGATCTGCAGATCGTAGAATTTATCATATAGTTCCACAGAAGTTTTGATCTTATTCTTTAGGGTATAGTTGGTCAAAATCAATTCTGTCATTCCCGTATCAAAGTTTAAGGCTAAAGTGTCAATTTTATTAAATACTGCCTTGACATAGATTGTGTTTTGCTCATTAATTTTCATCAGCAGACTATCCGAAATTTTTTCTGATTGCGCAAAAATACTATTTGAAATAAGTAGGGCTGAAAGGAGTAATATAATTTTCATTAATTTATTTTTATTGATGATAAGGGTAAGAACTATTTATTTCTTTACTAGTGCAGAACAAAAAGTAATTTAATTAGCTCTTTTTTCCGAAATTTTCTATCCATCTTCATTATCCTAATTAAATTCAATAGATTTTTGATACATTTTGATCGCAGAACTATTTTGTCGTTTTCTCGAAAGATCAGTATACCCAAAAGAATTTTAGGTACAACACTCCCCTCTTTTCTACAATTAAAACATTGCCATTAAATTACTTATATTCAGCTAATACAAAAAAAACACATCTAATTCTGTCTTGATATTAGGAGCTTTAAAATTGGAAACTGAAATAAAGAGCACGATCAAAATCACTATTTTTGTTCTCATATTTCATTGTCTGATTTAATTGTTTGTTAATTAGCTATGATCCAATTGCCTTACTATTTCTATTATTTCATGACTAATTTCAGGGTTGATACCTCGTTTTTCCTTTAGTAAAATAAAAACAGAAATCGTTGTATTTAAATCCGGCATATACATAACATCTGTTCCCCACCATCCACCGTGGTAGTAGCCTTTATATCCATAAAATGACGGAAAATTGTAAAGTCCCAAACAGTAATTATTATTTAACTCCCTTGGGTTAGTGTAGGTGTATAATTCGGATAAAACTTTTTTATCTTTTATTATTTTGCCTTCAAACAAATACTGAAAGAACATCGCTAAATCTTTGGTCGTAGAAGCTAATCCACCACCACCGTACAAGTCCCATGAAGGATTGATTTTCTCAGAATCCCAACCATAAGCCTTCGAATATTGGTGTGCAAGAGCCAGAGTGTTTGCTGGCTTTTTCTCTAAATCCACAAACCAGGTTTCATTTATTTTAAGCTTTTTGAAATCTAATAAGTCCCGAATTGCAGTGAAAAACAATTTGCCCGTCTCTTTTTCTATAATTTCTGATAATAACAGATAATTAATATCGCCATAAGCGAAAGCTTTTCCAGGCTCAAGAGGCTTTGCTATTTGCATTGCAAGTTCTATTTGTTCATCTCTGGTCCATTGATGATTGGGATTTTCCCCAACATAAGCGAAATAAGAATCAGTCACGTAATCCGTGATCCCGGAAGTGTGAGAAAGTAGATTCCGTACTGTTATCTGATTGAGGTTGTATCCACTTTTCAACAATACTTTTTTTGTTTTTTTAGATAAGAGATTATTAATCGGCTGATTTAATTGCAGTTTTTTATTTTCTACCAATTTTAAGATAGAAGCAGCAACATAGGTCTTGGTGTTGCTTGCAATAAGAAGTGGTTGGTCTTTATTAATTTTTTCTCTGCTATCACGATCAGAAAATCCTGTTGCATAGGTCCAAGAAATTTTATGATCTGGAACTTCCACATGAATCATTATTCCCACAGCATCCCGATTAGCATGATAAGTTGAATCTAAAATATTTCTAAACTGTAATTCAATATTTTGCGTGTAAGAAATCGACGAAATAAAGAGAAACAATGTCCCTAGATAGTTTCTTAGTTTTTGCTGTTTCATTTTTTTTTATGCTTTTCAACTATAGAAATGAATCATACTTTTTCAAATTGATCCTTGAAGTTTTTCGAAATAATTTACAATTTAATTTTTTTTTCTGATTATCAAATTTACACCGACCTATTCATTCTTAAAATGGTTAATAATAACCAATTATTAGTCAATTTCGTTTTCTAAATTTGCAAGTAAACGAAAAAATGCTACTCTATGTTCAGCATACAGCTGTTATCGAGCTATAGATCAAATTCTAAGTTCATAATATCGAATTTAATCTCTATCTCCTAACAAAATTATGAAAAAAGTTATTCTGAAATACTTTGCTCTTCTTCTTCTTCTTTTTGTATCCTGCAAGACATTACAAATCAATAATGAACCTGCTAGGTCTTTTTTACCGATGAAAATCGGAAATAAGTGGACAATTGATTCACAAAATTATACCCAAATACAAGATACAGTAAGAATAGATAATAAATTGTACTACAAATTCTATTCTTTAATAGGCGGTGATGCTGTTTCTACAGCGTATCTTCGAATCGATGAGAATAATCAATTAATGGAATCATGGCCAGATCTAAGAGGTAAGGAATATACACGAGCAAAGTTTAACAGCAAAGTTGGCGATAGTTTCTTCACCCTTAATGACGCAAGTACTAATGATTACAAAGTTACTGTAATTAAAAAAACTAATAAAAAAATAACCTTTTCTTTTGAAATGATTTACCATGATAATATGAAAGGTGAATCACATCAGGTAACCTATATTAAAGGGCAAGGTTTAGATGATGGATGGAAAAATATTAAGATTGACACGAAGATAGTAAAGTAGATATAAGGGACTTCCCTGACAAAGTAGATCTCAGTAAAATAAGCAAACAAAAACACTAATTATTTAATCCTTCTGAGATATATTCTTTTCAGAAACAAAAAATATATTTTTAACAGGATTCAGTAACGCTTTGGTCCAGTGGAGAATGAATACTTTTTTGAGAATGAGAACAAAACCGGTAAACGAACTCGGTTTTTGTATATAAAGGTTTGCTCCTTTATTAAAAGTATCCTCAATATCTACAGGGTGATTGGAAGTGGAGAGCATAACTGCAGGGATTTCCTTAAGCTTTTCATCGCTCTTTATTTCTGCCAATGCCTCCTTACCCCCTTTAATGGGCATATTTATATCGATGAAAATAATATCAGGTTTCCCTTCGGACCCCTCTTTTAAGGCGTCAACCAATTCTTTCCCGTTTTCTACAGTAGTGACCTCTGCAGGAATTTTTGTTGCACTAAGAGCTTCCATAAATAATTCCTGATCATCTTTATCATCCTCAGCCAAAACAATTTTTACCGGCGTTACTTCTTTTAAGTCTTTAGCAGAAATGCCTGAGTTTTCAGTATTTATCATGTTGGATTGGCTTTACAATATCCAAAAGTAATATAAAAACAATTAATAAAAATTTAGTTAAATAAATAATCTTCAATCATCAACAAACTTAGTATTAATTCAGGCCATAACTTTTTGTAAAAGCGTACATTTTCTCTATCAAAGCAACATTGACAAGAGAAAACATTCCTTCCTACTACCTCATCAGAACAATAGAGATGTTTTGCAGAATTGCCATATATTATGACAAGAAAAATTTTGTGCGTTGGGAATATTGGATACCACTAATAGTAATTTTATAGAATTTGTGCTGCTTGTATTTTTGTGCACAAGAGGAAATTTAAAAATCATTTCAATTTTTATGGCTTTCCAAATCAAACTAATTTTATTTTGGAATTAATCTGCACTTCACTTATTACCTCGGACGGTCTAATGCCCTGCTAGAGAGCCATGCTCGAATACATGTAAAAAATGATTACAATTCTAAGGTATTAAAGTAGTCTGAGACTTAACAAACATTCATTTCACTTACTTTTGTCCATGAATCAAGAAGAAACAAAACGCTTTTGAAACCGATCCCCGCCTGAGTGGACTGAAAACTATGGGCAAAAATTAGTAATACGAAGGTTTTTTAAAACAGCTCTTGCATAGGGATACACAATTTTAACGATTCCCTTGAGATGTGTCCCCCTGGTGGCATCTTAAGGATTTTTACCAGCACCTCAGAAGTATTCCTTGTCTTGCCGCACAAACGCAAATAAAAGTATTCCATTACATTGTAATAAATATAATATACAAATAAAAGCCCGTTAAAGATATCTTTAATGGGCTTTAGGTCTTAGGCATATAAGGCCGGATACTGGCTTTGCGCTGCATATCCTATTTTGTATCGGATTATATATTCAAATAACGTCCAAAACAATTAAATTATTATTCTTGAGATTTTCATTTGGACGGATTCTCCATCTGGCTGATAATCTTGTTGACCTCACTTTCAGTTGATTTGAGTTTGGTCTGGCAAAAAGTAATAAGCTCGGCAGCCCTCTTAACCTTTGTGGCCAGTACATCAACCGAAATGGTTTCATTCTCTATTTCCTTTGCAATTGCTTCAAGCTCTTTGTAAGCAGCTTCATAAGTCAGTGTCTCTTCCATTGTATTTTGTTTTTTGCTTGACGGTGGTTTTAAAAATTATATCAGAGAGTATCACATCAATGTTGTCCCCCACTGTTATAGTATTGGCATTACTGATGATTTGATCGTTTATTTTCACAATAGCATAGCCCTTTTTAAGGATGTTCTCCGGGGACATCATCCGAATACTCGCAGCGTAATGTCCCAAATAGCCTTTCTGGTTGCGAAGGTAGCCACTAGTGAATGTTTTCAGGTTACGGATTGTATTGTCAATATCGTTGATCCTGTTGTAAAGAATAATCTTGGGCTTTGCTGAAACTTGATGGGACAGGCTCAGCAGCATTTTGTGCTGCTGGTACAGGATGGTTTTAGAGCTGTTGATCGTGTTTTGATTAATCGTATTTAGAGCATCTTTATGCCCTGTAATAAGCTCCCTGGCACTATTGGAAATAGTACTCTTTAAACTAGAAAGGCTCTGGTAATTCACCAGAAAGAGCTGCTGTGATTTAATGACGATATTCTTCTGAAGCAAAAGGATCTTCTGTTCAAAACCGCGGTTGTGGGCAATGATAAACTCAGCGGCCTTGGTAGGAGTCTTGGTCTGGGTATGGGCCATAAGGTCGGTTATACTCACGTTTTTCTGATGCCCGATCCCTGTGATGACTGGAATTGGAAACTTGGCCACCGCCCTTCCGATATTATAATTGTCAAAGATCAGAAAATCAGACTGCGCCCCCCCGCCCCTTGTGATCACCACGGCGTCGTATTGTATTCCGGTAGTGTAGATTTCAATAAGTTTACCAAGGAAGAGCTTTGCATTATTATCTCCCTGCACGATAGTCGGGTAATCATCAATTTGAAAGACATAACCGAAATCGTTGTGCTCAAGGGTATGTCTGAAATCCTCATGACCTGCAGAATTGATTCCCGAGAGCACTGCCACCTTTTGAATAACTGCCGGTAGTCTTAACTGATTGTTGGTGGTACTATACTGCTCACCTTCCTTTGAAATAAAAACATTTTCCTGCACCAGCCTTTTAAGGGTGGCATTTCTTTGCTGTTCCAGGATACCCAAAGTAAAATTGGTATCGATATCCAGTACACTCAGCGAGAGTCCAAACAGGGGATGATAATCCACACTAACCAAGACCAACACATTAATATTATTGGTGAAGCTCTGGCCTGTATTTTTTTCAAAATCAGACAGATGCATCGACCCCGTCCCCCAGGCCTTGCCTATAATTTTGGCTACAATGCTGTTGGATGTACTCCCTTTTTCTACCAGTTCAAAGTAATGGATCCTTTTGTCGGCCTTATAGGAATGATTGGTAATATCGGCCACCACCCAAAAAGTCTGCCCCTTGAAGCAGTCCGAGAGAGCATCACTGATTTTTCTGTTGAGCTCCGAGAGTTTGATATGTTTTTCTGATCCCATAAAAAGCAGTGAACTTAAGTGTTCCTTAATTGAATTTCCCTAATGGTTTAAGATGCGGTAATGGTTTAGAATTGTAGATTTGATTTCTTTTATATTCTCCCTTTAGGTAATTATTTCGCGGTACTAACAAGGGTAATGGTATCTGCCAGGTCGTGGCTGGAAATATAATCCTGTACGAAATCTTCCACCTCTTTTTTATGATCGGGTGAAGTGGAAAATGAATTGAGGTAAAAATCCTCATTCTCGTCGGCAATGTGAATGATGTGGGTAAATCCCTTGGAAATCAAAGTCCCTTTTAATTTTAATACCTTAAGCTCCCCGTTGTTGTCAATTGCCTTTTTCACTCTAAGCTTTATAGTTTTATCCATGGTATTGGGTATTGTGTGATTCTGTAAAACAATATACTAAAAGAAAAATTATTTTTTACGTTTTTTATGTTTTTTTTCTATTGCATTTCCATGCCTTTGCTTCTCACAGGCCAAAGGATCGTGTTAATTCACCTTCCAAAACAAGTCTCTTTCCTGATTATTTACTGCCCTAAAACTACTAAAAATCAGAACAGCACTATTGGGTTCCATCATAAAAAATAAGAACAATTAAAAAAACAGATCCTTTTCATTCAAATATTATAAGAAAAAAACCTTGTCTTTTCTGCCCGAATAGGGGACAAATTCTTGGAAACCACAGAGATTTCCCTTTCCAAAATGAAAACAACGCATTGCCTTGAGATAAAAAAAATGCCTCACCATACCATAGGACCACTTTAAATCTGATGGAAAAAAACTGTGCCAGATCCCCTCGCGCATGAAAAAGGAAAAAATGCCATGATCCCAAAGCGGAAAAGCTTAAAGAAATTTCGGTTTTTGCGTTTTTTTACCGTCGTTTTATAAAAGCGTAAAACTCATAAGGCACTGATAATTAAAGAACTCTTAGATAAAATTCTATAAGAACAAATACGCCCCTTGTTCTTAATTTTGAATTAGTCGTGGATTCAAACACTCTGAATCATGGCGCCATAATTCGGAACCTGATAATTAATAATTTTAAACAATAGGACATGATAACTGACGACAACAAAAAATACGATACAACAAACAACCACAATGCTAATCACCCAAAGCAGGAAGACACTACTGTGAATCCCGAAGAAAACTTTGATGAGAATTACAGCGAATCGGAAGATTTCGCAACTGACTGAATCCAGGGCAGACAGATCAAAATATATTATTTCACACTCTCAAATAAATTAATGATAAAAAACATACGATATGGCAACTAAATCAGCATCCAACAGCACGGTCAATGTCTCGGCATTGGAGAGAATACTAATGATTACCAGCGGGTCGTACCTGCTCTATAAAGGACTTTCACAAGAAAGCAAAAGCCTGGCTAAAATCAGCTCCGGTGGGGCGATGCTCGCCAGAGGTCTCAGCGGGTACTGCCCGGTGTACAACGCGGTGGACCACTTGAAAAATGACAAACCCTCTAATGTAAATATCCGAACTAGCGCCGTAATCAACAAGCCTATCAGCGAAGTATACGCCTTTTGGCGCAATCTGGAGAACCTGCCTAAATTCATGAACCACCTGCAGTCCGTTAAGACCATAAGTGATACCAAATCCGAATGGACTGCCAAAGGTCCTGCCGGTATTGGCACACTTACCTGGAATGCAGATATCATTAAGGATCAAAAGGAAAAACTCCTAAGCTGGCAGTCCCTACCAGACGCCTCGGTTAAAAATTTTGGCAAGGTGCTCTTCAAAGCCAAAGGAAAAAATACCGAAATAGAAGTGACCATTTCCTATCGTGCCCCTATGGGACTTGCCGGTGAAGGTGCCGCAAAACTACTGAACCCTTATTTTGAGAAAATCGTAAAGAACGACATCGAAAACCTGAAGATCTATCTGGAATCATAGTCCCGCGAATTGGGGTCCGGACTTTATAAATAAAAAAAGCCTTTTAGATTTGGAACCTAAAAGGCTTTTTTTGAATGTACCTTTAATTGAATTTACAAACTTAAAACGATAGTCATGAAAGAATTAATCCAGCAATTCGAAGAAAAGCTAAAAAGACATCTTGAAAATACCTTTAGTGCTTCCCCCGGTACGGATAACATAAAAAGACTCAGCGAAACCGAGAAAACAGTCTATGATTTTGTGGACAATTACATTTTGGAATCCGATTTCATAGCAGCAGATCTCGAGCCATCGGTGCAATACATCCTGGATGAATTTGCAAAATCAAAAATCAATTATATTGAGTAAGTTTTTAATAGAGACAATCTGTTACTATTAATCAGGCGGCTTGTCAATACTGGCAGGCTATCTCCTGGCCTGGGCATTCATATGGTGCCTGTAGCGGCTCGAGGTTTCATAGGCAAGTTTTCTCACCCTCACGATATTTCCCAACGGGCGGTGCGCGTACAGGCAGTGAAACGGATCGAAACTCAATACATCCTCAGCATAAACCCTTCTCTGCGGACTAAAAGTGTCCTGTGGCGGGAAGGAGAGTTTGGCAACGGGGTGGTATGGGCTTTTGTCCTCGGGCCACTGTACCGATCTGTCCTCTACGGGCATAAGTTGAAGGTCCATGCAGAGTTGCACGCCAATTTCGTATTCCGCGCTATCGAGAATGATTACCTGGTAGGGAGGAAACCAACAGGAGTTCAAGAAAGTCCATCCCAACTGGCCAGTGGAACTCCTGGATATCCCAAGACGCGTCGAAGAGTAAACCCGCATCGGGTTTTACTACCCAGGATCCATCTCACCTTTTGTCAGGTATGGGAAAAATAATTCATCGTCCGGAATTTTACCTAATGCGTTCTCTACCATGACAATCCTGTAAAAATCGTATTTTATAATATAACAGTTTTGCCTGCTGGCGCAGTAACTTTGGTTAGAACCCTTAAAAGTAAAATCATGGACGATAAATCAAAAACAGGAAAAGCGGACGATTCACAAATCAATATCAATGAATCGTACGAGGTGCAGTATTGGTCTGAAAAGTTCAATGTGCCCCAGGAAGTATTAAAAACGGCCGTAAGGGCTGCAGGTACCAATGTGGAACATGTCAGGGAATACCTGGCAGAAAACAACTGATCATGCCCTGGTATGACGGGGACTATCCCCCATCTTATAAGAACCAGCCCGCGGGTGTCAGGGAAAAAGCTGTGGAAATAGCCAATTCGCTACTTCAAGACGGTGCCGAAGAAGGAATCGCAATCGCCACGGGACTCAAGCAGGCCCGTGAGCTTTTGAAAAATCACAAGGAAAAAACTTAAAACAGAAGATCATGGAAAATAGTTAGCAAAGATTCCAAAGGGATCAGGATGATACCAATCAAAATGCCAAGAGCGCCTCAGCAGGTATGCAGCCCGGGACCAGCACAGGGGAAGCCGGATGCCTGAATCATTACGATCAGCAAGGAAACTCACGATAAAACAAAGAACAAAAATAGCAATATCGGGGGAAAAAGCATCGATGAGGCCACAGATCCATCGAAGCTCTCCAGCCTTTAACTGAAAAATAACACTCTAAATTTATACATTATGTCAAGAGAAATTTTCGATACTTATGATCAGCAGGAACATACGTATCACGCACACAGCAGAAGATTCCATAATGTCTGAAACTATGGAGAAAAAGATCCCGCAATCAATCAGCACCAGGATGATTCCCGCAGCATTCACAACCATACGGATGATTCATCCCAAAGAACTGACAACAGCAGTCCGAATGCTAAGGATGATAAGCAACAATGGGTTAATGATGCCAACAGAAAGACCCTCGATGAGGAAACAGCAGATAAGGATGAAATCGAATAATCCGATGGCTTGAGTCTTTTGATCAACCGTAGAACAAAAAAAGGTCGTTATAAAGATCCCGGTTCAGGAATTGTGAAAAGAATTTTTAATGTAACTGTTACTAAATTCTTTTCAGGATTCTTTTGAGACGGGATCCGCAATTCTGAAGACCAATATGCCGGCGAAACTTTTTTTATGGACCCTGCAGTTTGGACTTTCCCTGCCACGCCTTGGAAATAATTGCATAAATTTGCAGGCAGGCCGCCAGGAAATAAACAGCTTAATAAAAATTAAAATGACCGACCCGAATTTAGAAAACCTAAATGCAAAACAGCTTCAGGCCGTTACCACAACTGAAGGGTATGTCCGCGTTATTGCGGGGGCGGGATCAGGAAAAACAAAGGCGCTGACCTCCCGTTTTGCCTATATTGTAAACAGGCTGGGAATCAATTCCTCGAATATTCTCTGCGTCACCTTTACCAATAAGGCCGCACAGGAAATGAAAAAAAGGGTAAAAGCCCTTGTCGGGGATACCCGCGATCTAAGTCTTATCACTACCTATCATGGTTTTTGCGTGCGTTTTCTGCGCGAGGAAATAAATAAAATTCATTATCCCAAAAATTTCATCATCCTTGATACCGAGGACCAGAAGACTATTCTGCGCGATGTCTTTAGCGAACTGGAGATCAACTCCCGCCACCTGACCTTCAAGCAGGTCCTTCAGTTTATCTCCAAATCAAAAAGCACGTCTGATTACCTTGCATATATACTCGGTAACAAAAGCTTTGAGGATCAGCAAACCGAAAATTTATCTCTCAGGGTCTTTCACCGGTACCTGGACAAACAGAAACGAAATTATGCCCTGGATTTTGATGACCTTATTCATTTCACGGTCTATATTTTAAACTCATTTCAGGACGTACTTTTGAAATGGCAGAAAAACATGCACTACATTCAGGTCGATGAGGCGCAGGACAGTTCCGACAGCCAGTTTGAGCTTGTCGAAATGCTCTCTCGTGTCCACCAAAATCTATTTGTGGTGGGAGATCCCGACCAGACCATCTACGAATGGCGCGGCGCCAAACCCGAATACCTGGTGGATTTTGATAAAATGTTTCCGGACTGCCAGACAATCATCATGAACCAGAACTACCGCTCGACCCCCAATATACTTCAGGTGGGCAACCACATTATAAAAAACAATACCGTAAGGGTGGCCAAGGATATGGTCACCGATAAGCCCGCCGGGTTTGAGGTGGTCCATTTTCATGGCAAAAATGATTTTGAGGAAACCCAGTGGGTCGCGGGTGAAATCAGGGAGATCCTGAAAACCGAAAAGGCCGCCTATTCTGATATTACCATCCTGTACCGTGCCAACCATATTTCCAGAAATATCGAACAGGCACTGATCAAGGCCAATATCCCCTATTCCATTTTTGGAGGCATCAAGTTCTTTGAAAGAAAGGAAATAAAGGATGTTTTGTCTTTTTTAAGGCTCATGGTCATCGGGGACAATATTTCATTTTTACGCATGTTCAACCATCCGGCAAGGGGCCTTGGCAAAAAGTTTCTCGGGCGCTTAAGCTATCTGGCCCGCGAACAGAATTTATCTTTGCTCAAGGCGCTGCAAAGGAATATTTCAGATACCGAACTGGCAAAAAAAGGCGCTGTAGAGTTTTTAAAAATCATTGAAGAACTACAAGCAATTTCCAAAACCAAATCCATCTCGGACCTGGTCAAGGACATCCTCGAGAAAAGCGGCCTGGCCGAATTGTACCGAAAAGACGGTGACCAGGACCGTCTGGAAAACATCAAGGAACTCGTAAGCTCGATGATGCTATTGGAAAAGGAAAACAATGAGGGGATTAATGTGGAAGAATACCTTCAGGAAGTATATTTGTATACCGATCTGGACACACAGAATAAAAATCAGGACAAGGTTAAACTCATGACCATCCATATTTCCAAAGGCCTTGAATTTCCCTATGTTTTTCTCTGCGGATTTACCGAAGGGGTGATTCCCAGCGCGCTGTCGATAAAGGAAAGAAGAAAAAGGGCCATCGAGGAAGAAAGAAGGCTTACCTACGTGGCAGTTACCCGAGCGGAGAAAAGATTCTATATCACCGATTCCGAAGGGTTTAATTTCACCACAGGGCTCAATAAATATCCTTCCAGATTCCTCTTTGAAATCAAGGAGGAATTCTACGTGCGCAAGGGTAAATTAAGCCCCGAAATCATACAAAATAATCAAGCTGGCAAAACAAGTGTACCCGATGGGGATGCTCAGGCTTTCAAAGTTGGGGATACCGTTATGCACGAGGTCTTTAAAAAGGGAAAAGTCACCCAAGTCAATTTTGACAAAAATGAATACAGGATCGATTTTTTTGAAATTGGTAAAGAAAAACCCATTGATTTCTCTTTTGGCTTTTTAACCAAAATCGAAGGTGACCAGCATGCCGAAGCTCCCGCTCAGGGTGATGGGCCCGCCATGGCGGAAGATCTGAAATCCCATTTAGGCTCTTTAGGGGATCCCTTTGCGCAGCAGGATAAGCAAACAGATCCAAAAGAAGAAAAAGACATCTTGTGGCACAGCCCTGCAGCTACCCTGCCCGATAACGAAAAGAAAATTCAAAATGATAAAAAGGGAAATAAATGGTGGAAATTCGGCAATTAAATTCTGGCCTGATTACCGTCTTTTTACCACTTTCGCTTTTTAGGTACTTCGTGTAAATTTGATAACAAAATCGTTTTTTATTGTAAGACAAAACACAACTATTGCCTTAATTTTAAAGGTATTAACTAAAAAAAAACTTACCATGGGAAATACACACAATTACAGCAGTAAAGAACTTCAAAAATGCCCGTACCACAACCAGCTTCAAACCCTTTTTAATGACGGTAATCCACAACAGGATGCCAATACAGGGGACTGGGATCAGGAGCGTGAGGATGATGCCGGTATGGATCCCGACCGCAATGAGAAAGGCGGTAATAATAATTAAGGAGGTGCAGCAAGTACAGGCAGCGCATCGAGAAACAGCTAATCTTGATCACGCCGCAATCCTGCCTTGGAATAAATAGCCTTACATATTCCTCTAGCAATTTCAAGCTTAGATAAAAAAAGGCTGCAATGCTCGGTGCGCTTCCCTACCAAATACATTGCCATTAGGGTAGGCACACCAAAAAAAAGTAATTGCTGCGCACTAGATTTTTTAAAGGCTCGCACAATTGCCGTAAAGTACAGCTCTGACACCCAAAGGATTTGCCTTAATTAAAATAAAAAGGTAATGAAAACAAAAACCGTTACGCCGAAAAATAGCCATACACTACTGGAAAAAGGCATAAAAAGCAAAATGCCTTCCGCTATCAAACCTATGCTGGCCACACTGGTCAATGAACCTTTTGATGATCCCTACTGGTCGTATGAAGTCAAATGGGACGGCTACCGCGCACTGGCCTATGTCCAAAATGGCTTGGTAGCCATTGCCTCGCGCAATAACAAATCCTTTGCCGCAAAATATTACCCCATAACCGCCACCATGGAAAAATGGTCCATTGATGCAGTACTCGACGGGGAGATCTTAGTAATCGGAAGAGACGGAAAAGCCAATTTCAGCGCCCTGCAAAACTGGAGAAGTGAAGCGGACGGTCATCTCGCCTATTATGTTTTTGATCTGCTCTGGTACAACGGCAGAGATATTACCGCACTGCCATTATCCCAAAGACAGGCCATCTTAAAGGAAATACTGCCCGGTGATGACGATCGCATCCGCCTGAGCCAAGTCTTTACTTCAAATGGGCTGGACTTTTTTGACGCGGCAAAAAAAATGGGACTCGAAGGCATCATGGCCAAAAGGATGACCTCGGTTTACAGCCCCGGCGCCCGCAATAAGGAATGGCTGAAAATTAAAGTGAACCGCAGACAGGAAGTAGTAATCGCAGGATACACCAAAAATGGCAACTCCTCAAAACAGTTCAGTTCCCTGCTGCTGGGTGTATACCAGAACGGAGTACTGGAATATGTCGGAAAGGTCGGTACGGGATTCAGTGACAAGCTACAGAATGAAATGATGCAGGAATTCACTCCCCTGATTACCGATACAATACCTTTTGCCACAACTCCCGATATCAACAAACCCTCCAGATTCCGTCCCAATCCTCCACACGCCACGGCAACCTGGTTAAAGCCCTCTTTGGTCTGCGAGGTGAGTTTTGCCGAGGTGACCACAGATGGGGTTTTCCGGCACCCTTCCTTCCAGGGTATGCGCTCCGACAAAAAAGCAAAGCAAGTCGTACGGGAGACCGCATCAAAAACACAGGCCATAGTAGCTGACGGGCATTCCAACACCTCAGATGAAAATCATTTGGTCCGGTCTCCAAAGAACACTGGAAGAAAATCCCTGCTCAATCCAACGGAAGAAACGCAGGTAAAAAAAATTAAAGGCCACGAGCTGAAGTTCACCAATCTGAGCAAGGTATACTGGCCTGAGGACGGCTATACCAAACGCGATATGTTAAATTACTATTATCAGGTTGCCGACTACATCCTGCCTTATCTAAAAGACCGTCCCCTTTCGCTCAACAGGTTTCCAGGCGGTATACACTCACCGAGTTTTTACCAGAAAGATGTAAAGGGCAAAGCCCCCGACTGGGCAAGGACTTTTCCTTATACTACCAGTGAGAACCAGGACAAGGAGTTTCTTGTCGGGGGTGACCAGGCCACCCTTTTGTATATGGCCTCCCTGGGCTGTATCGAAATCAACCCGTGGTTCAGTACCATAGAGCACCCTGATAATCCCGACTATTGTGTTATTGATCTTGACCCGGATAAAAATACCTTTGATCAGGTGCTCCAGGCAGCACAGAAGGTAAAAAAAGTACTGGATGCCTTAGACATACCTGGATTTGTGAAAACCTCGGGATCAACCGGAATGCATATTTATATTCCACTTGGAGCAAAATATTCCTATGACCAGTCCCAGATGTTCGGAAAACTCATCGTGTCTGTTGTACATGAGCAGCTGCCCGATTTTACCTCAATGGAACGCCAGATCAAAAACAGACAGGGCAAAATGTACCTGGACTTTCTTCAGAACCGTCCGGGTGCCACCATTGCTTGTCCGTACTCCCTTCGTCCCAAACCCGGGGCAACTGTATCCATGCCCTTGCATTGGGAAGAAGTCAAAAAAGGGCTAACTATGCAAGATTTTACCATTAGAAACGCATTGGAACGTATCAAAAGTGAAGGGGATATTTTCAAAGGCGCCCTGCAGAAAGGTATTGATATGAAAAAAGCACTCGGCAGGGCTGAAAGTATTTTTAAGTAAGGGTAATGGATCATTTCTCCTCACTAGGCAGTTGTCCATGAATTTAAGTGTATAGTGGACTGTTGTGCCAAGGGGACACCATGGATCTTAGGATTTTTGTTTTACCGGTTTTAAAACGATTGACTAGTTACAAAAAAAAAAAAAAGCCTGTAGCGATATCAGGCGCTACAGGCAGAAAAAACATTAAATAATCAACCTACCAGGGCAAAATTATTTACCCTTGGTGCTTTTAGCACTGCTTATTGAATCAGTACTGACAGAAGTATTGCGTTTTTGGTAGTTCCTTCCGCGCCCAGTTTGTTATACATATTCAAACATAACAGCCTTCGAATTACCTTGGTTACACGATTCAGGCTTTTTTTTCCATAATTATAAAACACAAAACTCGCCTTGCAGACTGTTTGAAAAATAGTTTTAAATTATTATTTGTGAATTTTTTCCTATTTTCCAGTAAGAATTTATAAATTAGTAGCTTCTTTTCAAGCTGATCACAAGCAACCATAAATCGTAAAAAGAGATGGGAAAATTTGTAATTATAAGAAAAACAGCCGGTAAATTTCAGGTACAGCTAAAATCCAAGGCAGGCGCTGTGTTGCTGAGCTCCGAAGAGTACACAACCAAAATCAGCTGTAAAAAAGCAATCGAAAGTTTTCGCACCCCATGCAAAGCAGCCCGATAAATATCAAAAAAAGATAAGCACTGATTGGGAACCTTATTTCCACCTGAGATCTTCTCATGGAAAGGTCATTGCTACCAGCGCCATTTTTCCAAGTACCCTTTCAAGGGAACAGGCCATAAAAAGGGTGCAGCGAATCGCGCCAAATGCTGTTGTGGAAGACCAGTCCTAAAACAGTAAAAGTACTCCCATTTATCCTTTCGGCATAAGATAATCGTGTTAAAAATCTGCGATTTTTTCCAATTTCACAACTGAAGTTCCCTGTGGTAATTTCCATGGTGACTTGGCCAGTTTCATAGCCAGCACTTCGGTGGGAAGCGGTTTGTATTTTCTTAGCAGTCCTATGGCATTAACTAGGTTAAGTACTTTGACCACAAGTTTCTCCCCTGCTCTGTCTGTGCCCCCGCGAAGAAGTGGCCCTGGTTTGAAAATAATAAATTGCCCAAAGTTCAGCCCGGCAATAGCAATTTCAAGTTCTCCCTTGATCCTGGAGTAGAAAACCATACTCTTTGCCGAAGCATCCGATGAGGAAACAAGTACAAAGGAATTTACTCTGTTTTTCCTTGCAATAGCTGCAAAAGTTGCCGGAATACCAAAATCGATCTCCCATTGTTTTTCTTTTGAACCCGCGTCCATAAGGGTCGTTCCCAAACAACTAAAAAGGACGTCTCCGGTAATATGTTCGCTGTACTGTTCTATATTGGAAAAATCGATCACATATTCTTTAAGCTTTGGATGAGATCTTCCGGTAGGTTTTCTAACAAAGATCGATACTGAACTATAGTCATCATCTTGTATCAGTTCATTCAGTAAAAATTTCCCAGTAGAGCCTGTGGCTCCTATAAGCAGTGCTCTCATAGCTTTATATTTAATTTTTGGTATGGTATACAGTATCTATTATTCAAGACATCTAATCTATGTTCTTTAAGATAATAGTAAAGAGGCTGTCTTTTAATGTTTATATTGCTTTCTGATAATGCATTTAAAAACCTGCAGTGGGTAGAAACTGCCGCAGGTTTAAAAAAAAAGGCAGGATCTTACTTGCCTTTCTTAGTACTTGTCGAATCAGTTTTGACTGTAGCGGTTCCTTTTTGCACAGTACCTGCGGATCCAGAACCAGTTGAACCTTCGCCCGTTGCGCCGGTTGTTCCCGCACCCCTTACGGTTGTTGTATCAGAATTTGGTCCTACAGTATCGATAGTGGTTGCAATAGAATCACTTCCTGTCTGATAAGGATCTTGGGGAGTGGGATCATTTTTTTTACAGGACACAGCCGTCACTAAAATAAGGGCAAGCAATGTATTTCTAATCAGCGTTTTCATAGTTTCTTTTTTCAGTTAATAGTATCTCAAAGATAATACTGCATGTTTGCAGAACATTATATAATTTTAACCAGTGCTTACAAATTTAAAATGTACTAACTTGTTTATCAACACATAAAGACCTTCTTATAAAAAAGATCACCACATTATTTTAACTGTACTGCCCCCCGTAATATTGTACGAAATTATTTCTGTATTTTCAGAAGTAGGAGCTATAATATTTTTGTCTACTAATGCTTTGATTTTTAATTTTACTTTGTTGGGAATTAAAATCTTTAAATTACACTCCAGAGAAGCACTTCCTAAAATTTTAAATGTGAGTGTCTTGTTTGACTTTTTTATATGGATTATCGGGTAATCTGAAAATAACAGAAATTCCTCACCTTTCACCTTATGATATTGTCTGGTTAAAACTCCAAACCCTACCCCGGCGCCGTAAACCTCCTGTCCCACTTGTCCGCTTTTTTCCCATCCGTTATAGAGATCTTCCAGGGGAATCCAAAGCTCTTTTCCTATCTCGCCGGTTTTAACTTCGTCCGATATCATTTCCTCGGGCAGCTTAGGGGGATAGTAAAAAGGAAACCTGCTTATCGCATATTTTAAAAATTCAGGTATTAAAATTTTTAAAGAAGACGGTAGATCAACCGTCTCGGATTGTAAAAGATATTCTGAAAGACCCGCGTACACCTCCATCTCTTCATACGCAGCCGTATAAGGCGCATTATTGAGGGGAAATACGGAAAAATAATTGGGGTAATTTTTACCAAATCCGTACTGGCAGTCCCAGATCTGCATATTTTTAAAAAGACAGGCCAGACAGGCATAACTCAAATCAAGATACTCCTGTTTACCCGTAAGCTTGTACAATTCTAAAAGAGCCCCTGCAGAAAAAGCAGTGTTATTGGCCTGGTAAAGAATATCAAACCCACAGCCTGCCAATTTTTTTACTGATTTTTCAGCCTCCCTTAGGTAACGTTTGTTGTTGGTAAGCCGGTATATAAGCAGCATTAAATGTGCATAAGACCCCGGCACATCTTTCTCTCCGCCCTTTCCTGGCTCAGTTTCTTTTTTGATCACTTCCAATGTATCCATTTTATAAAATACCGGCCACTGGTAGTCAAAGTGATGGGCAACTTTTATGGCGAAATCAACAGATTTCAAAACGAGTTCTTCCGCTTTCTTATCACCATTCAAAGCAAGCCTCGCAAGGTTCATAAGGGGATGGTGCAGGTACCAGGAGTCCATAACCATTTCCTGCTTTTGTTCTTCTGATTTATCAAGTTGGTGTGCAAGTTCAGGAAGCCACCGGTTCACGGTCTTCACCTTAGGATCATAAAAACCTTCTATCCCATCGAGTAATTCATTATAAATAGGATCTGTTTTTCCATACCAGTCCTTCAATTCATTTAGGGGCATAAGCACTGCCAACTGCACCATCACTTCCCCCGGCGTATCATAGTCACATAGGTACGCATTTAAATACGATTTTCCTTTTGTCTGTGTCCAGCATCCCTTGCTTTGCTGTAGATCCCTTAGGCAGCTTTGGGTAATATCCGGCCAGTTATGATAAAAGACCTCGGGATGAGGGAGTGCCATGTATACATGGGCCAAATGGGTTAAAAACTCCTGTGTTTCCTGTATCTCGTTATCTATAATTTGATCAGAAAAAATCACGTAAGCATCAGAGATGATGTAAGCCTTGTCCGCAGGCAACGCTTTCTGATTTGTAACGGGCAATTTAAAACCTATTTCAGGCCAGGCCCCTCCAACGGTATCTTCTAATGAAGTTTCTGTTGCTTCACAATACGGGCTTAAAGAACCCAGATTTTGAAAATAGAAAACAGAACCTGTTCTGGGTCTGGTAGTACTTGCAAAGAGTATACCTGATCGAGAGCCCATTTGATGCATATGCAGGTTTCCACTGGTGTTTTCGACACTTCCCTGTTTTGTAACCACAAGAATATCGCGGGGCCAAAAAGGGATCAGCAGAGGCATCTTGGCGCTAAATGATGTCGTGTAATGAAGTAATACTTCTTCACTGTCAGGGAAATTGACACAAACTTCATATTTGCCAATCCTGGTTTCCAGATTGAGAACAAGAAGTTCCCCGTCATCGAGTAAATTAGTCACTTCAAAACAGCAGTTCAACCCGAACGCAGCGCGAAATGCCATTTTGCCCCCATCAGGCCACGTGGTGAGAATCCATATGGAATCACCAGTATTAAACGCATGAAAATTATAATTCTTGAATTCCTTTTCCCAAATTACAGTGCCGTTTTCTAAATCGGCTTGCACGGTCGCAGCCCAAGGTGAAATAGTATGCATAAGTTGTCAGTTTAAAAGTTTATAATTTTTCAATATGGATGATTATTTTTTGGTTTTTGTAGTTTAAAATCAATCTGAAGTTTAAAGACAGGGCAAATAAAAACAGCTGTACAATTATGTCTTTACTCGCGGATTTCCATATGTGAAGCGTCCAAGGGTTTGGACTGCAAGGAGCCGATCTTGCGTCAGATAAATGGAAAGGATCACAATAGCAAATATCCAAAAGAATTCGCTCTGTCAATTCATCTCCTTGTTTTTATTGATCAAAGATCATTACATTTAAATTCAATGAGTTACATTACTCAAGCATTAAATTACATGATTTCCGCTCTAGATTTTATCTTCGCAAACAATTTGACGATAAGCCCTTCAAGACGGTCTTGATAATCTTTGAGCAGCCACTCTTTGTAATTCCTGCTGGCATTGTCAAGACATTTCACATATTGTTTCACCCTCCACTGAATTTCAGGCTGAAGCCCTTGGGCAAGTGCAATGGCCTCGGATAGTGCATCGGCATTATCCATGCACATTTTCGCTTGCTGCCTGATCGATTCCTGTATGACTGTTTTGGGTTTTTTATCCATATCAATAGCCTCTTGATAGGACGCTTCAATATCAAAAGTCATTTCAAGGGTCTTAGGAAACTTGGCACGCAATTCGCCCGACATGCCATGAGACTGGACGCCAGAATTACCAGAGGCATGATACTGTAGGTGCTTTGCAAATACGTCCGGTTTTTCAAAAACAAACTGCCAATCTACCGGCGCATCCCATGCCCCAAAGCGCTGGATATTGTTTCCAAGATCCGTAATCCCAAAAGTTTTCTTTGAAGGAAGCCTGCGCGAGCCGCGGCCTACCATCTGATGATATAGCGTAATGGATGTAGTAGCCCTGTTAAGTATAATATGCTCTAGGGTAGGTTCGTCAAATCCGGTGGTAAGAATGGACACCGAGGTAAGCACAGCATCCTTTGTTTTCTTAAACCACTTGAGGATTTCTTTGCGCCGGTCATCAGGGGTTTTGTTATCCAGATGTCTTATCGGAATTCCTGCCTGGGTAAAAGTCTCAAATACCTCTTGTGAAGTAGCTATACCATTATTGAAAATCAATGTCTTTTTTCCCAGCGCATTTTCTCTGTACGCTTCTAGCAATAATTCCTGCATGGATGAAGAGCTATACAATTCATTGGATGAACTCACGGTATAATCACCGTGTATGCCAGTTTTTAATGTATTGAGCTCTACCTCATAAACAAAAGATTTTGGTTTGGCCAGAAATCCTTCCTTTATAAGTACAGCAATACTTTCGCCTGTTATCAGTGTATCATAATGCTGTTTCATAGGTTTGGAAATATCACTGCTAAACGGCGTTGCGGTAACTCCAATAACAACTGCATTTTTAAAGCTTCCCAGTAATTTCCTGAAGGAATTGTGATGCGCTTCATCAATAATAACAAGGCCTACAACCTGGGGCTTTATTTTTTTTGACTTTATCCTGTTGCGCAGCGTCTCAACCATGGCAACATAACAATCACAGCCTGCTTTAAAATTACCACTAGTACTGTTTATCATGCAGTTCTTTACACCAAAACTTTTTAAAACAGCAGAAGTCTGCCTGCACAATTCTTTGCGATGGGTAAGGACAACCGCCGTTTTACCGTATTGGTCTATAAATCGTCTGGCGATTTCGGAAAACACAACAGTCTTGCCTGCTCCTGTAGGCAGCTGGTACAAAAGTTTACTTTTGCTGGTTTCCCCTATTTTCTCAAAAATAGTTTCAATGTCCTTTTTCTGATAGCAATGCAAGGTCTTTGGATGTATTTTTGTATTCATTTTAAAGGTCATTAAATAATTATTAGATCGGCATAATAGTAAAACCTTCTTTTTTTATTCCTCTGCCGGCAGCAGTTGTGACTCCATAAATTTTCCCGTCACTATTGTTCCCTCTTCATCTTCCCATTGAGTAATTACATTTTCAATAAGTTCAGGCTCAAATCCAATAATTTTCATAATCTGATTGCCAAATTCCTGCTGTACATTTTGTCCTTTCTTAAACATATTCATATTATCATTGTTTAATAAATAATTTCCCTTTATCCTAAAAAGCCATTATGAAAAACATATTATAATTGCATTTCAAAAGTAAAATTAACCCAGGTAGCTTGATACCATTTTACAACTTTCCTTTTCATTATTATATTATTTTCTCATTGAGACATAAAGATTTCATAAAACACTGCAATCAAACATATTACATACTGAAAATTGTATAATGTCTTGCTGTAATTCTGTAAGTGCGGTCATTATGTTTAAAGTAAATTTGAACTGCCTGATAAATATATAAGAGCTCATCTTCATATACTCTGAAGTTGGAAATTATAGGAACTTCTGTTTCAGGCTTTGAATTGTAACCACTAAATATTACTTATATGAAAAATTTGCAGGATGAAAAGCAGAGAGATCTGTCTATCAACAAATCTGACGGCACCAATAAGTTTTTAACCACAGATCAGGGTGTCAGAATTAACGATGACAATAACACTTTAAAAGCAGGAGAAAGAGGGCCTTCTTTATTGGAGGACTTTATTTTAAGGGAAAAAATTACCCATTTTGACCACGAAAGAATCCCTGAAAGAATTGTACACGCACGAGGTTCGGGAGCACATGGTTTTTTTGAAGTAACCAACCCGATCCCGGAATTAACTAAAGCGGGATTTTTGCAGCAAGCCGGACTTAAAACTCCCGTATTTGCAAGATTCTCAACCGTTGCAGGCTCTCGTGGTTCTACCGATTTAGCACGTGATGTTCGCGGATTTTCGGTGAAATTTTACACTCAGGAAGGTATCTATGATCTGGTGGGAAATAATATTCCAGTGTTTTTCATTCAGGACGCATCAAAGTTTCCCGATCTAATTCACGCTGTAAAACCAGAACCGCACAATGAAATACCGCAGGCTGCATCTGCGCATGACACTTTTTGGGATTTTATTTCACTAATGCCCGAATCAATGCACATGATCATGTGGGTAATGTCTGATCGTGCCATTCCAAGAAGCTATCGTATGATGGAAGGGTTCGGGGTACATACCTTCAGACTTATTAATGAAGCAGGCGAATCTACTTTTGTAAAATTCCATTGGAAACCAAAATTAGGCACGCATGCTGTAGCTTGGGATGAAGCTCAAAAAATTTCAGGAAAAAATCCCGATTTTCACAGGGAAGATTTATGGGAAGCCATCGAGATGGGTAATTTCCCTGAATGGGAATTAGGAGTGCAAATAATTCCCGCTGCTGATGAAAATAAATATGAATTTGATTTACTTGACCCAACCAAGCTTGTACCCGAGGAACTGGTACCTGTAACCATTGTAGGGAGAATGGTACTGAACCGTAATCCTGATAACTTCTTTGCAGAGACAGAACAAATCGCTTTTCATCCCGGACATGTCGTTCCCGGAATTGATTTCTCCAATGACCCCTTATTACAGGGAAGATTGTTTTCTTATACCGATACGCAGTTATCCAGACTTGGAAGCCCAAACTTTCATGAAATTCCAATTAACCGAAGTGTAGCCCCTGTACACAATAATCAGCGTGAGGGACATATGCGTCAGGAAATTAACGTGGGCCGTGTGAGTTATCACCCGAATTCCCTTGGAGGCGGCTGTCCTTATCAGGCTAAGATTGCCGAAGGAGGTTTTTCAAGTTTTGAGGAACGTATCGATGCCCATAAAGTAAGAGAAAGAAGCGAAAGCTTTAACGATCATTTTGGCCAGGCCAAATTATTTTTCAATAGTCAGACCGCCACAGAAAAGAGCCATATCGTAAAGGCGCTTCGCTTTGAACTTGGAAAAGTGGAAACGACAGCTATCCGATTGAGAATGCTTGGACTTCTCTCGCAAGTTGATACAGAACTCGCAGAAAAAGTGGCCATAGGACTCGGTGCGACAGTTCCACCAGTATTGGAAACTCCATTAAATCGTGGTGTATCACCAGAAACTGAAGCAGAAGGTAAACAAGAACCTCAAACTGTGGATCAATCGGTTGCCTTCTCGGATGCTCTGACAATGCTGAAAAACCCGACTAACTCCCCTACTATTGCCTCGCGAAAAGTAGCAATTATATGCGCAGATGGAGTTTCACAGACAAGTGTCATGAATATTAAAAGTGCGCTTTTAAAACAAGATGCAAAAGGATGTATTATTGCGCCGCATCTTGGTTCGGTGCTTACAGACAACGACGGGGCCATTCATGTTGATTTTAGTTTTCTTACTGCATCTTCCGTATTATTTGACGCTGTCTATGTAGCTGATGGCTTGGGCATAAAAGTGTTAATTGACAATGATGATGTAAATGAATTCCTGAGCGATGCCTATAAACACTGCAAAGTAATTGGTGCAGATGGGCAGGCAATAACGGTCTTAAATGCAGCTCCTTTCGCATCAAAAATTACTAATGATGACCCAGGAATTATATTGGCAGGCGATGCAGGATCTGATGCATTTGCACAAGAATTTATTACAGCTATGGGGAAACACCGCATCTGGGAGCGTGAAAAAAACTTATATAACTAATACATAAAATCAAACCTTATGAAAAATTCAGAAAAACCAAATGAAATCAATGCTGCTAATAACAGCTCTAATTCGAATAAAAAAAACAGTGCTGAGATTGTAAAGCCGGCCAGTGATGCTGCCACAGAACTAAAAGAGCTATTCATTGACAGCTTAAAGGACATTTACTGGGCTGAGAATGCTTTGGTGGGGGCTTTGCCAAAAATGGCAGCCAATGCAACTTCTGCAAGTCTGGCAAGTGCTATTAAAGAACATCACGCGGTTACCCAAAACCAAGTGGCGCGTCTGGAGCAGGTCTTTGAACTTGTAGGAGAAAAAGCCGAAGGAAAAAAATGCGAAGCTATGGCAGGACTTTTAAAGGAAGGTGATAGTATCCTCGAGGAAACCGTTCCCGGAGCTGTTCGCGATGCTGGAATAATTGCTGCTTCGCAAAAAATCGAACACTATGAAATTGCTACTTACGGCACACTTGTCGCCTTTGCTAAAACACTTGGTGAGAATGATGCAGCAAAATTATTAACACAAACCCTTGCTGAAGAAAAAGAGGCTGACTGCTTACTTAACGATGTTGCATTAAATGCCGTTAATATAATCGCTGCCGAATAATTATTTTTTCACCAATTATAAAAAAATCTGCACCGTTTGGGAGGGTACTGAAAAACATCCCTTATTTTGATCAGATTTATTTTTAGACAAAAAAGCGCTTATAATAAGATCTAAAAAGACACGTTATAAGCGTTTTTCGCTTTATCTATATATTATATGAAGCTATATACGTCCATTTTTGATTTTATGGAAGGGCATTTGGACAATCCTTACAGATATAGTAATTCATTATATCAATTTCATCATTCTTTTTAAAATTGACCTTAAAAATAGTCATCGCTCCTTGCATGTACAGGTACGGTTCACAAATAACCGTGGAGGCTACCTTCAGGATAATATCATCCTGATTTTTGGATCTTCTACTGTATCATATTTCATGGAACAGGGTTGGTGAATAACTGCTACTTTCATGTTTTTTGTTTTTACAATTAATAGAAAAATAAGTAACTTTTATTTAAGCTATTAAATTTACAGATATCTGCTTATTCTTATAAATATTACACAAATAGAAATCCTATATAGAATTAAAATTGAAATTAATTTAAACTTGGCTTTTTTAGTATAATAGTACTTACAACTGAAGATAACCATAAATGTAATCTCTCGTTATATCTTGTGATAAATAAAGAAAGCCTGCAATTTTGAGAGAGGGCACTGAAAAACATCCCTTATTTTTGATCAGGTTTATTTTTTAGACAATAAAAAACGCTTATAACAGGATTTAAAAATATCCGTTATAAGCGTTTTTCGTTTTATAA
>NZ_JAMZNK010000029.1 GCF_027980145.1 Flavobacterium azizsancarii
GTATCTATCTTAAAATGTATCGTAAATTAAGAACCGCCTTGGTACGGATCCGTATGCCGGGTGGTGTGGAAGGTCGCCTAGGGAATTAATCCCTAGGCTCCTATCCGATTAGTAAGAAAAGTTATTCAATGTTTTGTGCTGTTTTAGGATTTTAATATTTTATTGTATTAAAAAAAACATATAATATATTTTTTGTATTAATAAAAATTGGAAAATTAAAATAATATGTTAATTTCGTCATGCTATACTAACCAAGACCAATTATATTATGACTAAAAAATTACTTATCCTACTATTTTTTTTAGGTTCATTCTTTCTGCATTCGCAAAACTTAGTTTGGAGAACAAACATGACTGATGCTATTGCAATAAGTAATGAATTAAGAAGACCAATGTTAATTTTATTCACTGCCTCAGGTGTACCCGAAAATCTTCAAAACGAAATCTTTAAAACCCCGGATTTTGCCGTATGGTCCCGTGATAATGTAGTCCTTGTTAAACTGGATTTATCAGATCCTAACGCAGATCAAAGTGATAAAGATCAGAATATCAAATTAAAAAATGCTTTTGGTGTTCAGGACCTGCCGGAAGTTTGTTTTGCAAGTGCTTCGATTCGAAAAAGTAAAACAACATTTAGTGCATTAGGAAAAATTGCTTACAAACCAGGCGGCGCAAAAGCTTGGATAGCAGAATCAAATGCAATTTTGCACCCAAGTGAATAATAAAATTTAAATTAAGTTTCTTAGTTTAATTTGTAGATTCCCTTTTCGTTTTTTAAACGGAAAGGGATATTTTTTTATAGGTCTGTTTCAGCAAGTTAATTAGGAGTTTAGCTATTTAAAACGGATTATTTTTTAGTTTTCTTAAAAAATTAGTGTTTTATTATTGTATTGCTGTTTTTGTTGTTTTTTATGTATTTTGTGTTTGAATATAGCTTGTTTGGTGAGGATATTATGTTAATTTAGTCGCGTAAACCTACCTAAAAACCAATTTAATATGACCCAAAAACTACTTATTCTACTCTTATTTTTAGGCTCATTTTTTCTGCATTCACAAAACTTAGTTTGGAAAACAGATATGAATGATGCTATCGTGGCAAGTGATACACAAAAACGACCATTATTGATTTTTTTTACTGCTACCGGTATTTCGACAAGAATCCAGAGCGAAATTTTTGCAACACCGGATTTTGCAGTCTGGTCACGCGACAATGTTATTTTAGTCAAACTGGATTTATCTGATGCTGCAGCATCTGATGTTGTAAAAGAACAAAATGTGAAATTAAAAAATGCTTTGGGTATTGACGAATTGCCACAGGTATGCCTTTTATTGGCTTCTGTCAGAAAGGGAAAGACAACTTTTAATAATATGGGTTTGATTCCTTATAGACAAGGAGGGGCAAAAGTGTGGATAGCAGATGCAAATTCGATCCTGAATCCATAAATAATTTAAGTTAAACTCCTTTAATCTAAAAGACCCCTTTTTGTAGTTTAAGCAAAAAGGGATTTTTTATTTTAATCTCTTTTTTTGATTGTTAGTCAGAACTTTATAAAATAAAGCTTGATTTTTTATTAAACAATTAAAAACCTATGGATTTATTGTTTAATCTGTATTTGTGTGTCTTTTTTAGCATTTTTAATTAATAAATATTAATTTTTAGTATCATTTGTGTTAAATTGGCTAAATAAATGTAATTTAAAAAAGCCTCATATGATTAAAAAATTACTTGTCCTGCTATTTTTTTTAGCTTCATTTTTAGTTCATTCGCAAAATTTGGTTTGGAAAACAAATATGAATGATGCAATCAAAATGAGCGATGAGCAAAGAAAGCCCTTGTTGATTTTTTTTACTGCAAATGGTATTTCTAAAAGCATACAAAGCGAAGTTTTCGAAACATCAGATTTTCTGGACTGGTCAGGTAAAAATGTTGTTTTATTGAGGCTCGATTTGTCAGATTCTTCAATATCTGATGAAGAGAAAGAACAAAATATTAGATTAAAAGAAGCTTTGGGTATCGAAGAGTTGCCGCAAGTGTGTCTTGCTGCAGCATTTATTAGAAAAAACAGGCCAAGAATCGACAAACTGGGACTGCTCAGTTATAAAGTTGGAGGAGTAAAACAATGGATCTCTGACGCTAAAATAATATTGCTTGGCGAATAAAAGCAAATTTCAATTTAGTTTAATTTATAAAATCCCTTTTCATTTGTAGCGTGAAAAGGGGTGTTATTTTTCAGGCAGGTCGTTTTCCATATTTTCTGGATAGCATATGAATTTGAAGCATCGGCAATTATAATTTTGGGATGTAAATCTTCTAAAATGCGTTCTAAGTTTATTTTCGGTGATTGGGTTAGTATCAAAATATCAGGTTGAATTTTACTTTCGTAAGTTCCTGAACTATCGATTACAAAAATCTTTTTTCCGTTATAGAATAAAGTGTTTTTAATTCTTTTAGTGGATTTTATTTTACTGAAATTTCCAACTAAATAAGAATTCAAAGCGTTATTTTTAGAAAAAGTGTCTTTTGTAAAGACAGTGATTTCTTTGCCTTTTCGTTTTGAAATCAGTGTGTTTTTCTTTGTGTTGTATACAATTAATTCATTTCCGTTTTCGATTTCTTTTTTTGTGCAGATCAAAGAAGCCTGTAACGAAACTATTGTGATTAGTAAGAATACTAATTTGCTGTACGTTGGTTTTTTACTCCAGATTACAGCTGAGATAATCACTAAATAAAGAGTCAGCAGATAATAAGAATTAAAACTAATATCTCGTATAACAAACCATTCAAACGATGCTACAATGTGAATTGTTTTGTTTAAAAGATAAATGCTTTTTTCGAAAATTTCAATTAATAATATTGGCGGAGAACAGTAAATGGCAATAAGCATTACGATGATTCCCGCAATCATTATAAAGGATAAAAGTGGAATTATAATAATATTGGTAACAAAAAATAAGCCCGGAAATTGATGAAAATAGTACAAGCATAACGGCAGAGTGCCTATCTGAGCAGCAAATGAAACGGTAAGTGCATTCCAGATCGTTATTTGGATTTTGTTTTTAGGAGTCCATATTTTTTTTAATACAGGCTGCAGCCAGACAATAAAAAATAACGCAAGATAACTCAGCTGAAAACCAACATCAAATAAAAAATAAGGTTCAAAAAGTAATATTAGCAACATAGAAACTAATAAGGTATGATAAATACTTCCGCTTCGTCGCAAATGGTTGCCTATTGCCAGAAACGAAAACATTACGACAGAACGTAAAACAGACGGAGATAATCCTGAAATTACAGCAAAAGTTGTGAGAGATAATAAAATAGAAAGCAGTTTTATTAGGGAGCCTTTTCGTGTATTTGGAATTGGTTTTAAAATAAAATTGATAAAAATCATGATAAATCCCACATGCAATCCTGAAACCGAAAGTATGTGAGTCGCTCCTGAATATTGGTAATCCTGAATAATATCTGACGCAATTTCTTGTTGCTGTCCCAGGATAAGAGCCAATGCTACATTCATTTCTTCTTTGTTGAATTTGGCCTTTTCAAGATTGCGGACTATTCGGGAATGAAGTTTGCCGGAGTAGTACCAAATATCTTTTTTGAGTTTTTTATTAATTGTAATTTCAGCTTTGTTAATATAAACCTGAGCATAAATTTGCTTGTTGGCCAGATATTTACTGTAGTCAAATTGGTTTGGATTTTTGTTTGAAGTGTTTTGCTGTAATGTAGTTTTTACTTTTATGACGCTTCCTATAATTGGGTTTTTAAGGCTGTCTTTTTGTATGTTGACAATTATTTTGCCGGAATAAGCCTGATTGTTAATCGTGTTTATTACTGCAGTAAAGCGGTCGCTATAGGAGTTGCTTTTGAGTTTTTCCCGTAATGTAAAGGTTATAAATTGTGGCGTTTCGAAGGCTTTTTTGCAATGAATGTAATTGGATTTCTGAAGGGAATTAGTGTGCAGTAATAAAGTTAAAATACCCACGAAGAAAGAAATGAAATAAGTGCTTGAACCAAAAAGGATATTCAGGTTTTTATTTCTTTTAATCGTAAAATAAGAAAGTAAAAAAATAATTAAACCAATACTAAATACTGGAAGGACAACATATATTGACGGTTGACAGTAGTAACAAAATAAAATACCGATAAGAAACCAAATTGTAATTTTTGTTAAAGGAAAATCTAATACTTTCATTTGCTAAAAGTATTAAATATTTTGTAAGAAAAGAATTATATTTTATTTTTAAGGCAATCTATTCGATAACCCTGTTAATCTGTACATATGAATTTTGATAATAGGCTTCTTTAGTAGACGAAATAATGACTCCTTTTGAAGTAGAAGAATGCACAAATTTTATTTCGGTAGAATTGACTTCGACAATAAGGCCAACATGATTGATTTGTTTACTTCTGTTGGTTTTAAAAAAGATCAAATCACCTTTTTGAGCATCGCTGAATTTGATTATTTTTCCAACCTTTGCCTGTTCATAAGAAGGTCTTGGCAATTTAATATTTTCAGACTCAAATGTAGTATATACTAAACCGGAACAATCATAGCCATTTCTTGTTGTTCCGCCAGCTTTATAGCGAACACCAATATTATCTGTGGCTTTGCTGATCAAATTGTTTACCACGTATTTGTTCTCTTTTTTCGACTCTTTTTTGCTCACAGCAGTCGAAGTCGATTTACAAGAAGCAAAAAGCACTGATAAAAGGAGTAAGATGTATATTTTTTTCAAACCAAAAAATCTTTAAACTTGTTTTAAATCAGCAACAATAAGTTTCGCCGTTTTTTTGCTTGCACCAACTCCGCCTAATTTTTGCTCAAGGATATCATAATTCTTAAGCAGTTTTTCGCGATAATTCGGTTCCAGTAATTTTTGTAATTCTTCTTTGATTCGTTTTGTATTGCAATCGCTCTGAATCAATTCAGTTACAACCTCCTCGTCCATGATTAAATTCACCAGAGAGATGTATTTTAGAGTAATAATACGTTTTGCAATTTGATAAGAAATAGTACTTCCTTTATAACAAACTACTTCCGGAACTTTAAAAAGAGCCGTTTCAAGAGTTGCAGTTCCTGAAGTTACCAAAGCCGCAGTCGAAGAACGCAATAAATCATAGGTTTTATTCGAAATGAACTTAATGTTTTTATTGCTGATAAATTGTTGGTAAAACTCAAAATCCTGACTAGGAGCTCCTGCGATTACAAATTCATAATCCTGAAAATCATCGACAACACTTAGCATGACACTCAGCATTTTGGTAATTTCCTGTTTTCGGCTTCCGGGCAAAACCGCAATAATAGGTTTTTCGCCTAACTGGTTTTCTTTTCTAAAAGTAGCTTCATCAAAAGGCGGCTGATTCTGAATAGCATCAATTAATGGATGCCCAACGAATTCTACAGGAAAATGATGTTTGTCCTCATAGAAGCTTTTTTCGAAAGGTAAAATCACAAACATTTTATCAACGTCATGTTTGATCGCTTTAATTCGGTTTTCCTTCCAGGCCCAAATTTGAGGTGAAATATAATAATGAGTTTTATAATTTAATTCCTTGGCCCATTTTGCAATACGCATATTGAATCCCGGATAATCAATAAAAATCAAAACATCAGGTTGAAATTCCAGAATGTCTTTTTTGCAAATTTTGATATTGTTTAAAATGGTTTTCAGATTAAAAATCACTTCAATAAAACCCATAAATGCCAATTCACGATAGTGTTTTACTAAAGTTCCTCCGGCTTTTTGCATTAAATCACCTCCCCAAAATCTAATATCAGCCTGAGGATCTTCCTCATATAAAGCTTTCATTAAATTAGAACCATGCAGATCTCCGGAAGCTTCGCCAGCTATTATGTAATATTTCATATAAATTTTCTTGAAAGTGTGCTCCAATAATCAAACACAACATTTTTTTGCATAGCAAAGATAAGATTTAAATAAATAAAGTAGAAATTGCAAGAACAATCACTGCAAGAACAACACCTCTTGCCATGAGTTCCTCATTTCTTTTTAACAGAATTCCAAAAACCGCAAGATCCAATACTGTTCCTATAGTGATTACTTTTCCCATGTATCCTTGCTGTTTTATGGTTTGAATTCCTGTAGAGATGTCAAACTTTGTAAAAAAAGCAACAAATAAATAACTGCCTAATAATGCAGTAAAAATCCCGATGATAAAACCAATAAGGATGTCTTTCTTACTCATTTAAGTTCCATGTATTAAGGAGTTGCATAGAATGATGTGCCGTTAGGTCAAATTGCACCGGAACTACAGAAATATAACCATTTTCTAAAGCCCATTCATCAGTATCTTCACCTTGGTCTTCGTTAGTAAATTTGCCTGTAAGCCAGTAATAATCTTTACCGTGAGGTGTTTGGCGCTTGTCGAATTTCTGTGCATAGTACGCTTTCGCCTGACGGCAAATTTTGATTCCCTTAATCTCTTCTTCTTTTAGTTTCGGGAAATTAACGTTCAGAACAACACCCGGAGGAAGCTTGTTTTTAAGCGTTTCCAAAGTGATTTTTTTTACGAATGATTTTATTTGTTCAAAATCAGCATTCCAGTCAAAGTCTAAAAGGGAGAATCCAATGGCCTGAATTCCTTCTATTCCTGCCTCGACAGCAGCACTCATGGTTCCGGAATAAATTACATTTATAGAAGAATTTGTACCGTGATTAATACCTGAGACACATAGATCAGGTTTTCTTTTTAGGATTTCATTTACTGCCAGTTTTACACAATCAACAGGAGTTCCTGAGCAGCTGTATTCGGTTATAGGATCTTCTTCTTTCGAAATTTTGTCAAGAAATAAAGTGTTGTTTATGGTAATTGCATGACCCATTGCGCTTTGAGGTTTGTCCGGAGCTACTACAACTACCTCTCCAATAGTTTCCATAACACTTATCAGAGCCCTGATTCCGGGTGCTAAGATACCATCATCATTGGTTACTAATATTAGGGGTTTTTCATTTTTCATGCTGTGATATTTATTCTGATTTGTCAAAATTAAGACTTATAAAAACAAATGTAGTAACAGATTTTAGTAGAATACTAACAAATAAGTAAAAATTGTAAACTAAATTCAAGAAGACTTTTGAGCGTCAAACATTTTTATATCTTTAACAAAAAATTATAGTGAACTTGGCAAGTTGACATAGTTTTTACAGTTAACTTAGATTAAAAAATTTGATGAATGCTATTATTAAGTTTATGAAAAGAAATTATAAAATACTTATAGCCGTATTATGCTTGTCTTTAACCTTATTTGCTTTTAAAATTAATGCAGATAAGTCAGTTGATCCGGACCCGAACAGAGATAAAACACTTTTAGAATTACTTGCATTTGTTATTGAAAAAGGACATTATAGTCCTGCGGAAATAAATGATGAATTTTCTAAAGGAATTTTTAAAGATTACGTAAATGCACTGGATCCTTCAAAAAGATTCTTCTTACAGTCTGATATTGATGAGTTTAAGCAATATGAGCTGCAATTAGATGATCAGTTTTTGAATAAGGATTTAACGTTTTTCAATCTTACTTACACAAGATTGATGAAACGTATGGAAGAAAGCAAAAAACGTTATAAAACGATTTTAGCTCAGCCATTTAATTATGATGTTGATGAAACTTTCAATGCTGATTATGATAAGCTGCCTTATGCAAAAAATGCGACAGAGATTAATGAAAGATGGAGAAAACAAATTAAATTGTCGACACTTTCTTCACTTGTAACGAAGCAAAAACTAGAAGAAGATAAAAAGAAAGCAGATCCTAATTATAAGGAAAAATCTTTCGAGACTCTGGAAAAAGAAACTCGTGATAGTTCTTTAAAATCATTAGATGATAACTTTAGCCTTATTAAAGATCTTAATAAAGAAGATTGGTTTTCTGTATATGTAAACTCAATTATGAGTCGTTTTGATCCGCATACAAGTTATTTTGCTCCGGAAGAAAAAGATCGTTTTGATGTAAATATCAGTGGAAAACTAGAAGGTATCGGAGCAAGATTAACCAAGAAAAATGATTTCACTCAAATAGATGAGTTAATTTCCGGCGGACCAGCCTGGAAAGGAAAACAACTGGAAGCAGGAGATTTAATCTTGAAAGTAGCACAAGGAAACGAAGAGCCTGTAGATGTTGTAGGGATGCGTCTGGATGATGTTGTGAAAAAAATTAAAGGTCACAAAGGAACAGAAGTAAAACTAACAGTTAAAAAAGTAGACGGAACTATCAAAGTAATTTCGATTGTCAGAGATATTGTCGAAATTGAAGAAACCTATGCTAAATCTAGTATTGTAGAAAGAAACGGATTGAAATATGGTGTGATTTATTTACCTAAATTTTATATCGATTTTGAAAATAAAGACGGTCGTGATGCAGGAAAAGATATCGCTCTTGAAGTTGAGAGATTGAAAAAAGAAGATATCAGCGGTATTGTACTTGACGTTCGTGATGACGGAGGTGGATCTTTATCTACAGTGGTTGATATTGCAGGTTTATTTATTGAAGACGGACCAATTGTTCAGGTAAAATCAGCAGGTAAAAAGAAAGAAGTTTTATACGATAAAGATAAAAAAATCGAGTGGGACGGACCATTAGTAATTATGGTAAACAGCTTCTCAGCTTCGGCATCAGAGATTTTGGCTGCTGCAATTCAGGATTACAAAAGAGGTGTGATCATTGGTAGTAAACAAACTTACGGAAAAGGAACTGTGCAAAATGTTCTGGATTTAAATCAATTCGTTCGTAATGCCAATTATGGTGATTTGGGAGCATTGAAAATTACAGGACAAAAGTTTTACAGAATCAACGGAGGTTCAACTCAATTAGAGGGTGTTCATAGTGATGTTGTTATGCCGGATCGTTATGCTTACCTAAAAATGGGAGAGCGTGATAATGAAAATGCTATGCCATGGGATAAGATTGATCCAGCGGATTATACTACGTGGAAATCGAATGAGAATTTTGCTAAAGCAATTGGCAATAGTAAGAATAGAATCGCTCAAAATGCACAATTCAAATTAATTGAAGACAATGCAAAATGGATCGATGTTAAAAACAAAGAGAACACTTACAGCTTAAATATCAATAGCTTTAAAGCAACTCAGGAGCAAGTTGAAAAAGAAGGTAAAAAATACAAACCAATTTCAGATTATAAAAATGATCTGGTTTTTAAATCTTTGCCATACGAAGAACTTGAAATGAAAAGTGATGCGAGCTTAAAAGAAAAAAGAGATGCATGGCATCAGTCATTGTCTAAAGATATTTATGTAGAAGAGGCATTGAATGTTTTAGATGATTTGCAATCTAAAGGTGGTGTCGCAAAAGGATCTGTTTCTCCTAAAATGAAAAAGGATAAATTAGTAAAATCTTAATTCTTTAAAGGATTAATTTGTTAGAAAACGCTTCAAAAAGTACTGCTTTTTGGAGCGTTTTTTTTGTAAGTTTAACTCAAAATTAAATACGGATAAATGAGGAATTGTATTGTTTTAGGTTTGATGGTCTTTGCATTATTGTCATGCAAAAAAGAAATGAGTGATAATGTTATGATTCAGGAAAAGGAATCTGGTTTTGTTTCCGGTCAAAATAGTACAGACTCACTGTATACATTTGCCTATCTGCCAAGTTCTACAACCAGACAAATTGTAAAACATCAATATTATACACTTTCTTATAATGAAAAGTTTGAGCAGGCTGAATGGGTTGCTTATGAATTAAAGAAAGAATACCTGAAAAATTCAAATTACAAACGTCCTTATTTTATTGAAGATCCAAAGGTAACAACACGTTCTGCAGATTGGAGAAATTACAAAAATTCAGGCTATGATAAAGGACATCTTTGTCCTGCCGGCGACATGGAATTTGATCAGAATGCTTATAATGATACCTTTTATACTTCAAATATTTCACCTCAGGATCATGATTTTAATAGCGGAATCTGGAATAGACTGGAGCAAAAAACACGCTATTGGGCAGATAAATACAATGATATTTATGTAGTAACAGGAGGGATTCTGAAAGATTCAGATAAAAAAATAGGAACAGAAAAAGTAGCTGTTCCTAAATATTTTTATAAAATTGTCCTCGCTAAAACGGGAAAAGAGCATAAAGCGATTGCTTTTTTGATTCCAAATGAGGACAGCAAGAAATCGCTTTATGATTTTGTAGTTCCAATTGAGACTTTAGAAAAAATGACAGGAATTGATTTCTTTCCCAATTTAAAAAACTTAAAAGACAGTAAGGATTTTTAGGATAGCGCTGCTTTCATAAGAACTCATTACTAAAGATATTTAGCGCAAAATAAACACGAATTAGTTGGTAAAATAATGTCACAAACTAAGTTAGCGTAATTAAACTTTGTGCAAGTTCTTACAATTGGTGTTTATAATATTTTTGTCTATAATAGTAGCTATTGGAACAGTCATCAGAATTGGAAAATTACAAGTTTTTTTGTGCTTTTCCCGGGTTAAATAGCATATAACTTAATAAGGCTAAAATCCAGACACCAATTCCTCCGTACAATAATACCATCTCAAAACCATGGGCAAGAGCTGCATGTAAAACAGATCCGGAAGAGTCTAAGATATTCAATTCCGGAAAATCCTGATTCAGGGACGAAAAGTTTCCGGCTGCCACTTTTTCTGCAATAGTGTGCAAGGCTGTTTTATTAAGAGATCCTGCAAAAGCAGCATTCAGATAAGAATAAATTCCCTCGACCAGAATAAAGCCCATTAATGCAATGTTAATAGATAGTGCAATCATTCTTGCGCTCATATCGATACCGGATGCCATACCAGCCCGATTACTCGAAACTGAACCTGTGGTGGTATTGGTCACCGGAGTATTAGTAAAACCAAGTCCAATACCGGCCATCAAAGAACCCGGAAGCATTGTAACCCAACTTGGATTGTCTGCAATCATACCATATCGCATCAAAATAAACCCTAATCCTAATATAAAAAGGCCAAATGGAATTACGATTCCTGAACGATATCGAACCGAAAAATATTCGGCAAATGGAGGAATGATTAAAGTAGGCAGCGTGTAGGCAAGCAAAGAAAGTCCTACTGAGACCACATCATATCCTAAATAGGTTTGAAAATAAATAGGCAAATAAATTATAAAGGGCCAGAAGCTGAAATTCATTCCTATAGAACCCATGATTGCGCCCGAAAAATCACGTATTTTGAATACAGAAAAATCAAACATGGGATATTCATTTGTTTTTTCGACCCATATAAATAAGATAAAACTTATTGCTGCAACAATTATACTGCCCAAAGCTATTGGGCTTGTGAAACCTAGATCCGGTCCTTGTGTAATAAAATAAATTAAGCCAAAAATAGCTGCCGACAAGGTAATCATACCCCAAATGTCGATTTTTTTAGCATGAGAATCCTTAGACTCGTCTACATAACCGTAAACCAAAGCCACGGCAAGAATAGCAATGGGAAAATGAATTAGAAAGACCCATTCCCACGATAATAATGCTATTATTGATCCGCCAATAATAGGTCCGAACCCTAATCCGACACCAAGAATAATTCCCCAGATACTAAATGCCCTGCTGCGTTCCTTTCCTTCCTGAAATTGATGGGATAAAGTGGCTACCTGACAAATTAACATTGCCCCGCCGCTTACTCCCTGAAAAAAACGGCTAATAACCAGAAACGTTATATTTTGAGCGAGACCGCAAGCTAAAGAAGAAATCCCAAATAAAATTAAGGTTATTATAAGAATGCGTTTTCGGCCATATCGATCAGCAAGAGTTCCTGCGGCCATTAGAACCGTAGTACAGCCAATAGTATAAATATTCATGATCCATTGCATGTCTCTAAGGTTCGCTTTTAGTACTTTTTCTAATGTTGGGAGTATTACGGGAACACTTGAGATTTCGAGAGAAAACATTAATGTAGCCAGGCAAATGGCGATTAAGGCAATTGTGTTTTTGGTTGAGGAAATTTTTTGCTCCATTTCTTATGTTGTTTTATGTTTGGCAAAAATAAACTGCTATAAGATGTTATTTCAGTACTATTTTGTTATAAAAAGGTATCTTTGCAGGATGAGAAAAGAAAACATGCATCAATCTGTCGAAGTGCTTTATAAAAAAGTAGATGAATGCCCAATTGTAAATTCACAATTTAGTTTCTTTCAATTGGTATATGTTATTTCAGGAAATGGATTTCTTCATATCAACGGCAATTGTATTTCTTATCAAACAGGGAATCTGATGTTGCTTACTCCAAATGACTATCACACATTTGATATTACAAATACAACTGAGTTTTTGTTGGTAAAGCTTAATAGCGAATATGTAAAAGAGTACAGGTCTAAAAGTATTGATCATATCGAATGTTTGTTGCATTATGCAACGCATTTGTCAGGCTGTATTTTGAATAGAAAAGAAGACGAGTTTCTTGTCAGTTCAATATCAGAATCGTTAGTACATGTTATAAACAGCAAAGATATTTATGATGAGGATTTAATAATTCACTATGTAAATGCGCTAATTGTAATTGCCGCAAGAAACATTGCAAAAATAAAACCACTGGGAATAAAAGAAAGTGCTGATAAAAGAATTCTTGAAATCATCAATTATATTCAGGCTAATATTTTCTGTCCTCAAAAAATAAAGGTCTCCGTTATAGCAGAGAAATTTGATATATCAGATTCCTATTTAGGAAGTTATTTTAAAAATCATTGTGGCGAAACGATCCAGTCTTTTGTCTCCAATTATAAAATAAGATTAATAGAGCACCGCTTAAGTTTTAGCGATATGAGGATCAATGAAATTGTAGATGAATTTGGTTTTTCTGACGAAAGCCATCTCAATAAATTTTTCAAGAAACATAGAAATATAAGCCTCACAGGATATCGAAAAGCTAAGATTCTGTTGGCTTAATTTTCGCTCTAAATGGATACAAAAAAAGCCGAAGATTACTCTTCGGCTTCTGTTATTTTTATCAGTTTTGAGCTTAGAAAGCAGTCAAAGCTTTTAATTCTGCAATAGTCTGAGTTGGATTCTCTGCTTTAAAAACAAAGCTTCCTGCAACTAATACATCAGCACCGGCTTCTACCAATTGTTTGGCATTTTTGCTCGTTACACCACCATCAATTTCGATAATTGTAGAAGCATTTTTGCGGGTAATTAAAGCTTTTAGCTTTTTAACTTTATCATAAGTGTTTTCTATAAATGATTGTCCTCCAAAACCTGGATTCACGCTCATAATGCAAACTAAGTCAATATCGTTTATTACGTCTTCCAGCAAATCAATATTAGTATGAGGATTAATCGCTACTCCGGCTTTCATTCCTTCTGCTTTGATTGCCTGAAGAGTTCTGTGAAGGTGAGTACACGCTTCATAATGAACAGTTAGGTTATTTGCACCTAAATCTGCAAAAGTTTTGATATATCTGTCCGGATCAACAATCATCAAATGAACGTCGATTGTTTTTTTTGCATGTCTTGAAATTGCTTCTAAAACCGGCATTCCAAAAGAAATATTAGGAACAAAAACACCATCCATAATATCAATATGAAACCAATCAGCCTGACTGTTATTGATCATTTCGATATCACGTTGTAAATTGGCAAAATCAGCTGCAAGAACAGAAGGAGCAATAAGTGTATTCTTCATTGTGTAGTTGTGTGTAGTGTTATTTTTGCAAAAGTAAGACTTTAGTTTTTGTTTACAATGAAATTAGATTTCATTTTTTATGAACCATTAAGAGATTAAGCTAATTAAGTTTAGTTTGCTTAATTAGCTTATTTTAAATTCATTGATAATTTAACTTTATGAAGCTTAATATGTTAATGGTTAAAATAAACACAATAAAAAACTCCGGTAATCAGCCGGAGTTTCAATCATCAATCAAAAAACGAACAGTCAATCAAACTGTTGTTTGCGTTAAAAAAATTCCAAGTTTTAAGTTTCAAGTTACTCAAAGTAGCCTGAAACCTGAAACCTGAAACAAATATTTTTTATCCTAAGTAAGTTTTAAGAATTTTACTTCTTGAAGTATGTTTTAATCTACGGATTGCTTTTTCTTTAATCTGACGAACACGCTCACGAGTAAGGTCGAAAGTTTCTCCAATTTCTTCTAAAGTCATTGGGTGCTGATCGCCAAGACCAAAATACAAACGAACAACATCTGCCTCTCTTGGAGTTAATGTTTCTAATGAGCGCTCGATTTCAGTACGTAATGATTCGTGAATTAACTCTCTGTCCGGGTTTGGAGATTCTCCAGAACGTAAAACGTCATAAAGGTTAGAATCTTCACCTTCAACAAGAGGTGCATCCATTGATAAGTGACGACCGGAGTTTTTCATAGACTCTTTTACGTCATTTACAGTCATGTCAAGTTCTTTTGCAATTTCTTCAGCAGAAGGCGGACGCTCGTTAGATTGCTCTAATAAAGCATACATCTTGTTGATTTTATTGATAGAACCAATTTTGTTTAATGGTAAACGAACAATACGGGATTGTTCAGCCAAAGCCTGAAGGATCGATTGACGAATCCACCATACAGCATAAGAGATGAATTTGAAACCACGAGTTTCATCAAAACGCTGAGCAGCTTTGATCAAACCTAAGTTTCCTTCATTAATTAAATCCGGAAGAGTTAATCCTTGATTTTGATATTGTTTAGCAACCGATACAACGAAACGCAGGTTGGCTTTTGTTAATTTTTCTAAAGCTTTTTGATCACCAGCCTTTATTCTTTGTGCTAATTCTACCTCTTCATCAGCGGTAATTAGGTCAACTTTTCCAATTTCTTGTAGGTATTTGTCTAACGATGCAGTTTCACGATTGGTTACCTGCTTGGTGATTTTAAGTTGTCTCATGTTTTTTGTCTCCTCAATTTTTAAGTGTACAAGTAGTTATACGTAAAGAGATGCGAAAAGGTTACAATATTTTTTATTTTTTTATTTTTCTAATAAAAAGAAAGCTCTTATTTGAGAATTGTTAAAGTTCTAATTCAGGCTTGAGCCCTTTATATCGATGATTTCTTTGATGAAAACGGGTTTTCCGGTGGACGAAAATCCTTCTAAAATTATTTCGAATTTACCTGAAACATCAGATGCGTAAAACTTTATTTTTGAATCAGCGGCACTTAAATCTACTTTTGGCAACCATAATAACTGATGTCTGTAATCAGGAATTCTGGCATTTTTAGGAGTGGCATAATCAGGACTGAAATATTCTTTTTTAGACTGAGGTCTCAAAAGCTCCGGTCTTATGATAAAACTTCCTTTAAGTTTTGTTTCATAATCTCCGTTTTTGGTAGTAAACGCAACCACACCATTAAAAGATTTTGAGCCATAATAGTAGATTCCTTTTACAACATTGATTTTATAAATATTTTTAGGATTATAGGCAAAGAGTTCATTCAGGTCTTCTATTATTAATCCGTCAACAATGATTAGTGGAGGCAGCTCAGATTCGTAATTTTGGTCGAAGTCGTAAACATGAATCGCATAGTTGTTTTTGTTCTTTGTATAGTACGTACCGTAGACAACCTCAGTTATAGTTTCCTGTACCGTTGGAAATCTTGTATAATCATCTAGTTTGTATTCTTTTGATAAATTACTGTAAAAAGGAATCGTATCGTTTGAAGATAATATGCTGTCTTTTTTGATGTTGTAATAAGCATTCTCTATTTGACTCGCGATTAACCTTTCGGAAATGTTTTGTTTGAATTCTGAATTGAAGGAAAGAGTAGGGAATGTCAGGCTTGAGAAATCGAGATCTTTTGGTTTGTCTATTTCAATAGTATAATCCTGTTTGTTGTCTTCGATGATTTGAACAACGAGATTTGAACCGGTATTGGATTTTCCCAGATTAAAAATGAATCTGCTTTCAGCATCAGTTTTGGTTAATTTTAAAACATAATTTTTGCCTACTATAGACAGGGCAACTTTTTTATTTTTAGTGTCTGAACTGGCGGAGGATATTTTTCCTGAAATTATTTCACCACGTAATTCCGGTAGAATATAATTGGTATTGTGTATTGCATTATCAGAGTTTTTATTGAGATTGCTTATTTGCAATTCTTTGAAGTTGGTTTTGTTTTGAGATAAAAAACCATCCGCTTTTTTTATTGAAAGGCTATAGTTGCCCTTGGTAAAATCATCAGAATTTGTTTTTATTTTAAAAGCTATTAAATCCCTGTTTGTATATGTTTTGCTTGTTAAGTCAAAAGATATATTTTCATCAGTTGCATTTTCTGAAAGATTTGATTCTTTCTGAGAAATTGTGTTTGTTACTTTTTCTTTATAGGGATTTACAATATAGAGATCGATATTGCAATATTCCGCAGCTCTTTTGTTTAGCATCCAATTGGTATAACCAATTAGTTTATAGTTTCCTGTTTCGAGCGTTGTAGGAATAAAAAAATCACTATTAGCCGTGCCGTCTTCAAGAAATAACTTATGAGTAAAAACGGTTTTTTTATTGCTGTCGATCAGTTGTAGGTAGGCAATCTTGCTGTATTTCGAAACTTGATTTGTTGATTTGTCGATACAGAAAACCTTGTACAATAAAGTTTCTCCCGTAAGATACGCATTAGCATTTGTGCTGATATAAAGCGACTCGTTTAGCGTTTTGTCTATCTCATTGAGTTCAGTAATAGAATTGGTTTTTTGAGCAAACGAACTTTGCTGTAAACTAATTGCCAGAGCTACGAGTAATATGTATTTTAATCTATCCAAAATAATGGTTTTATATTTGATGAAAATGAAGTGCAGTCTCCGCATTCTATAGGATATAATATATAGTCTCCGCTTTCGTCAGGAAAGTATGTTCTTAGTCCGCTTGCCAATAAGTTTAGAATTACATCTCCTTGGCAAGGCGGTTCATCAAAGCAATATTTATAAATATAGCTGTCCTTATCTGCTACAGGAATTGGAGCCGGACAATCATACTGATATTTTGGGATAAACTGCCCGGGAAGAACATCAATAAAATTGAAAAATAATCTCTTTTCTGAATAAGAAGATACCTCAAAATAACCAATTACTTTTTCTCCGGGGTTGTCAACCGGATTAATGTTTCCGTAAAAGAAACCGGGCTGGGTTTGTGATAAAATACTTCCGTTATTTGATATTTCTTTCAATGTTTCAAAGAAAGTATGAGCAGCAAGACTCTGAACATATTGTTTGACTAATATGCTATATCTGCTTCTGATAATAGGATCTTTACTGCTAATGAATCTCACAGGAAAATTAATTACTCTGTCCTCGCTCAGCTGGTTGGTATTTGTTAAGATTAATTCATTTGATTTCTGGCTTAAATAACAAATTCGGGCTTCTGAGGTTCTGTCTTCAAAAACGACTTTTCCTCTTGGGTTTGTACCGGGAGTAAAAAGAACCGGAACAGCTTTTTGATAATACCATTTAGGGGCAACAACCCTATAGGTTTCTTCGTATTCGTACCTGTAATATCTTGATTTATTGGTAGGATCTGCACTGTTTACGGTAATTTCGACACCAAGTTCACCATTTTTTGTTACCGCTTTAGATTCTAAACTGTTAATCTGGGTTTGTTGCGGCAATTTTTCTGTAGTCGAAACATAAGATCTTCCATTGCTTGTGCGAACATGCAATTGATATTGTCTGTCCGGACTTGCCTGAAATTGATCTGAAGAAACATACAAATCTTTAGTTTCCTGAAAATCATATTTAGTGCCAAGATCATCCGTTATAAACACTGTTGCTTTAGTCTCGAAGGTTGGTGTTTTTTCTTCAAGTTTATAGGTTCGGGATAATTTAATTTCCTGATGCTTATATTCATTAGTAATTGTTGCTTCTATCACAATAGCATCTTCAAACCCATTGGTCTGATACTGATAAGGTGTCGTACAGCCCAATACCGAAGAAAGAACTAATAGTACAAGAAATCTATATAGGAAGATTTTTTTCATAACCTTTTAAAATTTAAAATTATAGGTAATAGTTGGTATCGGCACCGAGAAAATAGAAGTCTGGTAGGCTTTTACCTGGCCTTCTTTAGTCACAAAAAAGATAGAGTACGGATTGTTTCGGCCTAATACATTATAAACAGAAATATTCCAGAAACTGTGAGCCAGTTTTTTTATTTTGTGATTCCCCTCAATATTTAATCCAATATCTAATCTGTAATAATCCGGTATTCTGTATCTGTTACGATCACTATACATCGTGTATTCTGCTCCGTTATACGTATATTTTCCAATAGGATATGTAATTGGACGTCCGGTTTGATAAACAAAATTCGAAGAAAAACTATAGCGATGAGTGATCTTATAATTCATTACGATACTCACATCATGAGGTTTATCAAAATTCGTTGGAAAGAAAGCACCATTGTTTACTTTTTCATCATTAAACTGACTGTCCAGTTTTATAAATGTTCTGGAATAAGTGTATCCAATCCAGCCATTAAGTCTTCCTGTTGATTTTTTTAGTAAAAACTCAATACCATACGCCTTACCATTTCCTTGTAATAATTCTGTTTCTAAATTTTCATTTAAAAGAATGTTTGCACCCACCTTATAATCTAATATGTTTTTAGATGTTTTATAATAACCCTCCAGGCTCAACTCAATATCTTTATAGTCTAGTTTTTTAAAGATCCCCAGAGAATACTGCAAGCCGCTTTCAGGTTTTACATTCAGGTCAGACAGTTTCCAGGTGTCAGTAGGCGATTGGGTTGTATTGTTCGTCAGGAGATGAATGTATTGATAGTTTTTATCAAAACCGGCTTTAACGAACAGGCTTTCATCAAAAATATAACGTAATCCTATTCGGGGTTCAAACCCTCCGGAAGAATTTATGACTTCATTATTCGCATAAACTTTTTCTTCTGTTACAGTCGACGGAGTTTTGGGAACGCCCTCTTGATAAATTTTTTGAGTAGAAGGGCCAAGAGCTGCATAATAAGAATATCGGGCACCAATGTCTAACAATAATTTTTCGGTGATTTTATATTTGTCAGAGAAAAACAAAGCCGATTCCAGACCTTTTTCATCGTCAATTTTTATAGAATTCACTAAGGATGATGCTCCGTTTGGATTAATTTCTCCCGGATTGACTTTGTATAATTTACTGGCTATTCCGTAAGTTAATCTGTGTTTGCTGTTCAACTCACTATTGAATTTCAGGCTTGCCTGAGTTTCGTTTATTTTATATTTAAAAATAAAAGATTCAGGATTCGCTGATTCATAATCAATGCTAAATTTATATTCACTGTTCGTCACATTAAGCTCACTGTTGTTTTTCTCGTTAAAAGAATGTTTCCATTTCAAAGAAACAAGACTGTTGCTGTACCTGTACAAAGAGTCAGGCGTTATGCTGTATTTGTCTTTACTATAATAACCCGTAGCCTCAACTGAATTGTTTTTATTTATTTTGTGACTGTATTTTGCAAATAAATCATAGAATGATGCCTGGCTATTTTTCAGGTTCTCATCGTCTAATGATTTTAAAATCCAATCAGAGTATGTGGCTCTTCCGCCCACTAACAAACTCGCTTTTCCTTTTACAACAGGAATAGAAGCAGTAAGATTACTCGTTACAGGACCAATACCTCCTTCTCCGGAAAATTTTTCAGTGTTGCCGTTTTTAGAAGTGATATCAAAAACAGAAGACAATCGGCCTCCAAATTCTGATGGTATGCCGCCTTTATAAATATCAACTTTATTTATCGTGTAGGGATTAAGAGAAGAGAAAAATCCAAAAAGATGAGCAGGATTGTAAATGGTTCCGTTATCCAGCAACATCAAGTTTTGATCTTCTTTTCCGCCTCGTACATTAAATCCTGAAGAACCTTCTCCAGCCGTTTTTATTCCCGGAATGGTTAAGGCAATTTTTAGTACATCTCTTTCTCCCAGAACCAACGGAACGGTTTTTATGCCCTCGGCTTCAATTGTTGTAACGCCTGTTATGGCAGTTCTGATGTTCTGACTGTTCTTTCCTTTTACAATAACCTCTTTTAATTGATTTATTTTTTCGATTATAGAAAAATCTAACGTTCCGTTACTATAGATCATTATTTTTCGGGAAGTATTATTGTACAAAATCGACTGAATTTCGATCGTAGCCAAACCTACCGGAAGTTTTAAACTATAAAATCCTTCACTATTAGTTATCGTTGATATTTCCGTATTTTTTACCTTAACAGTTACATCTCCTAATTTTTTGTCATCTTTTAGATCTGTTATATGACCGGAAAGCGTATAAAAATCAATCTCAGCATCTATCGTTTCCTTACCGATTAATGCGATTGGAGCTGTTTTTTCGGCTTTGTTTTTGGTAACCGAGTCGTATTGCTGAAAAAACACCGGGACATTTATATCCTTTGTTTTAGTATTCTGAAACGTATTATAAATGATGCTGTTTTTTGTTAAGATGATCCTGTTCTTATCCATAAAGAAGTTAAGGTCAGTATCTTCAAAAACTTTAGTCAAAACATCCTGGAACGGTTTGTTCGAAAAATTTCCTGACACTAATATCGTCGTATCAAACCAATCGTCCTGAAAATAGAACCTGTAATCAGTAGAAGCTTCTATTTTTTTTAAAACATCTATCCTGTTGATGTTGCTGTAACTAAGGTTGATATTGTTTTTTTGATCTTGTGAATAGAGCAATGGATTAAAACCGAAAAATAATAAAAAGATGATAAATATTCTCATTTGGCTAATTTCTACTGATTTTAATTATTGATATATTTTAAAAGATTCTTTGTGAATAGCGGAATATTCTCTTTTTTTAAGTTTCTATAAGTAAGGTAGAAATCATTTATTTTTCTTTTGCTGTCAGGGAACAATGCTATGATTTCTTTTTTATCATTGGCGGGGTAAAATTTGCCTTCTTTAAGTATGATAAATTCATGTTTGGGTATGAATTCTATTAAATCAATTTCTTGGTTGCTGTTTTTCTTCCTGTCTTTATAATATTTTATATAAAGAACAATGTTATTTCCTGCCGGAACCTCCTGATAGTATCCTTTTCTAAAAATGGCAGAATTAAATTCTTTAAGGTTGACAAATTTTTCAGTTCCTATTTTAAAAGAGCTGATGTTATTTTTAATAAGATTGATTTTTGTGGTGTTTTGGTCACCATACGGTTTTAGAACCAGTTCATCGCTATAAGTGTCAAGATTTAGAAGCAAATCAAAATATTCCTGATCGTTATAACGAATGCTTCCTTTTATAAAATCCTGCGAAATATAATAGCGATTGTGACCACTGATGGCCCTGTCAAAGTTTAAATGGGCAGGTCCGTTTTCAAATTCCAGCGATTCTACACCAAGGTTTTTATCGAACCAATTGTAGGCAGTGATTTCATTGCTGGTTTGGCAATAAATGGCGGGAGTATTTAATAATATTCCAAATAGAATAAAAGAAAGAGACTTTTTTTGAAGTTTTTTCAAAGGATTGGTGGTTTGAATGTTTTGGTATAGCTTTCCAAAAATATCAAAAAAATGTTAATATTTGATTTATTTTTATTAATATTTGTTATTTTAATGTGAATTTTGAGTAAAATAAGGGCTTGGTCTAAAATAAAAAAAACACCCAGACTTAAAAAAATTAAGCTGTAGTGTTTTTTAGCGAAAAAAGGGGCAAACTTTTTTATTCGGATAAGTCATCATATGCATCAAGCATATCATCGAATATTTTTTTTAATGATTTTATATAAATCGGAAATGCAATGAATAATAATATATATTCCTTTCTGAAAACAGTAACGTCATCAAGAATTTCATATAAGCTAGGAATAATTAATGTTAATGAAACCGCAACACCAACCCACGGATTATCTTTTATTTTTTTTAAAATGTCTAAAATTTTCATGTCTGCTTGTTTGGTTATTGCAATTTTCATTTTAGGCTATCTTGATTTTGGGGTTTCTAAGGGTAAATGTAATTTTGATTTCCCCGTTTGGTATAAAAAATGTCACGAAAGCCTTTTTTTATGTCATGAAATCTGGAGAACTTCTTTTGGATTGGGATATTTCTTTCAAAACAAAAAATCCTCCCGGGATGGAGAGGATTTTTAGAAATGTTTTTCGGATTGGTTTTTTAAGATAAAATATTCATTTTCTTTAAAAAATCTTTATACGTATCGCTAAGATTTATTTTATGATCGCCTTTCAGGATAATCAGATTATCTGCCAGAATAATCTCTTCGATTTTATCTGTATTGACAATCGTATTGCGGTGTGTTTTTACGAATTTATTCTTATCTAATAAATTACTGATTTTAGTCAGTGAGATCTGAATGACAAATTTTTCCTTTTCAGTAATGATATTGCAATAACGTTCTTCGACTTCAATATAGATAATGTCATTTAAGGCTACTTTTTTCAGAGAGCTTTTTTTCTTTATAAACAAGTAATCATTGCTAATCACGGTATCTTGTTCTTCGCTCATGAAAACATTTGTTTGAGCATAGAATTTTTCTACAGCCATTTCGATCGCATATAGAATTTCAAGTTCATTAAATGGTTTCATCAAAAAGCTAAAAGGTCTTGTGAGTTTAGCCCTTTCAAAAATTTGACGGTCTTGCGAACTGGTCAAAAACACGAATGGTTTCGAAGCATTAGGAATAATATTGATGGATTCTGCAAAAGTTATTCCGTCTGGTTTCCCGTCCAGAAAAACATCGATGATAATAATGTCTACAGGACTTTCGTAAAAAAGTTTTAATGCGTCTGTAAAATTTGCAGCAACTCCCGCAACGTTATAATTGTTTTCAAGTAAAACCTTGATAAGGGCATCACTTTGTTCAGGAGTATCTTCTATGATTAATACATTGATATTATCCATTGTTTATTGTTTTTGGAAGGCAAGCAGGTATGTGGTATTTTAAAGAAGTAAAGTAAAGAATTATTATAGAGAAAATGATTGTTTAAAAAAGGATTTTTTCAGGATGTTTGTTTCAAACAAAAAGACATATAGTTTTTTTTAAGATCAGTCAGGCTTATTTATGTTAGAGCATGCGCTAAAATGAAACCCCAATGTTTCTATTTAAAGAAAGATTGGGGTTTGTAAATATTAGTTTTTTAAATTCAATGAATTAATCTGATATACTTGTTTTTGTACCTCTAGATGTTTTAGGATCTTCCCCTCCCGCAATAACTTGTAATTGTTTTCTGGAAAGAGCAGTAAAGTTTTTAAGGCTCGATGTTTTTGCCGTGTTTGTTTTATTTTTCATGGTCTGTCTTATTGATTTGGTTTTAAATTAATCAGCTACACTCGTCTTTGTACCTCTAGATAGTTTTGGATCATCTCCTCCTGTGATAACTTGTAATTGTTTTCTGGAAAGAGCAGTGAAGTCTTTTAGGTTTGATGTTTTTGTAATTGCTGTGGTTTTGTTTTTCATAGGTTTATATTCTTTTTAGTTATCTAATGTTTCAATTTGTCTTAAATCATTTTTGAATTAATCATTTACACTCGTCTTTGTTCCTCTAGATGTTTTAGGATCGTCTCCTCCTGTAATAACTTGTAGTTGTTTTCTGGAAAGAGGAGTGAAGTCTTTTAGGTTTGATGTTTTTGCCGTTGCTGTGATTTTGTTTTTCATGGTATTTTATTTTTTTGATTATAGCAATAAAAATAAACAAAAAAATAAGGCGAGTACATAAAAAAATGTAGGATAATTTAGAGTGAAATAAGTTTATTGATTTGTTTAGTAGATTATTACGAGAAACCCGTTGGGTGAAATGCCTAAATATTTTAATTGGCACCCATAGAAATATAGCATTTATGATTGTGAAAAAAGTAAAATAAAAAGAAACTCGTTTCTCACACATAGTCCAGATAGCTATCGGGATGTGTTAATGCTGGTGAAACGCCTTTTTTAAGTTCAATAATTCTATGTTTCTATGTGTTAAAAATAATTACACCCAACGAACGGGTTATGAGAAATAAAAAAGATTGCCCAATAGAAAGATTTTTAAGCAATCGTTTTTGGGAAAGTCAATATCATTTTAGTTCCTTTTCCAATTTGACTTTCTATGGCTAGCGTGCCACTATTTTTTCGGATCATTTGTTTGCATAGTTGCAAGCCTAAACCAGTTCCTATAATCTCTGAGTTTTCTTTTTTTGCCAACAATTCGTTCTCAGTAAGCAATTCTTGAATAGTTTGCTGGCTCATTCCAATTCCGTTGTCCTCAATGATAAGGGTGCAGAAATCGGGATTAATTTCCTGAGTATAAAAACTTATTTTTCCATCTCTATTAGAGAATTTAATGGCATTGTCTAGTAAATTCCTAAGCACAATCTTTAGGGAATCAAGATCTACATAAATAAAAATATTTTTCGAAACCGAATTATCAAAAGTAATCGATTTGTCCAGAAGCAAAGGTTTGTAGTTGTATTCGATTTGCTGAACGATAGAATACAAATGAATAGATTCCTTATGAAAATACAATTGTTTCGTTTGCAGCATCGCCCAATGCAGTAAATTGTCTAGTAAGCTATAAGCGCCATTGGCAATAGTGCTATTCTGGATGATAAGTTGATGAAGTTCATCATAGTTTTTAGTTTCGAGTGTAGCAGATAATTTAGCGTTACTCGTTTTTAGTGCATTTACAGACGATCTCAAATCATGACTAACAATAGAGAACAATTGATCTTTAGTAGCATTGAGTTCATCGAGTTTGTTTTTTTGGAGTAAAATGGTCTTCGCGTTTTTTACTTTTTGACCGTATAAGTAAACGCCTCCGGTTAAAATTAAAAGTAAGCCTATTGAGGCAAAAAACAGACTGTTGCGTTGAGTATCTTTTAGCTTGTTCTCGACTTCTAGTACTTTAATTTGTTTTTGTTTTTGAGCAACAGTAAACTTTTTCTCAAAATCAGCGACTGCCCATATTTTGTTTTGGTTGTTTAGAGAGTCCTTCCAATCTTCTGCTTCTTTTCTGTAATCTATAGCTTTTTTATAATTGCCTCTATTTTCTTCTACAACAGCCATGTTGAAGGCTGTGGTTTGTTTAAGGTCGAAATCTTTTATGTCTTTAGATAAATTATAAGCTTTTTGAAAATAGTATATGGCTTGTTGGTCTTTATATTGTGCATAATAGAAATTGGCGATGTTTATGTTAGCTCGTACAACACTTTTTGTAATATGTTTTGGATTTAAAAAAATATCGTTTGTTAAATAAAACTCCGCTTTATCAAACTGTTTTAAGTGTAAATAACAGATCCCAATATTTCTGTATAAATCGGCTATTTCAGTTTCGTCTTTATGATTTAATATTTCTTTTTGAGCCTTTAAAAAATAAATAATTGCTTTTTCAAAATTTTTCTCAAAATAAAATAACAATCCAATATTATTATCAACTAAATAATAATATTGGAATGATTTACTTATTAAGTCAAATTCAATACGTGATTGTTGGTAGAGCCCTTTCATCATCAATGAGTACCCTCTGAAATAATGACAATATTGTTTAGTTGCTAAATCGGTATTAGAGTTTAATTGTTTTACAGAATATACTAATGTAGAGTCCCATTCTTTTCTTAAAAAAAAAAACTGTGCCTTGCTGAAGTTTTTTTCGCTTTTTATGGTAGCTGCTTTTTTTTGAACAGCAATATCAAAATACTTCGAGTTCTTTTCTTGTTGAGAGAAAATTATTGAGGGTAAAAAAAGAAACAATAAAAGAAAGGTGTGTATTTTTTTTGTCATTATTAGTATTTAATAAAATCAATAATGTTCAATTGTATTTATGATTTATGGATTGTAAACTTAATAATTGTCAAATATTTACTGCAATGTATATACAGATGATGAAAATGTGATAGAGATGCCTTTCTTTTATATTAAGTTGATGCACTTGTTTTTGTGCCTCTAGATATTTTTGGATCTTCTCCTAAACCACCTCCAACATGAGTTGTTGAATTTAAATTTTTCAAATAAGAAACAACTTCTGTGATGTTTCCAACGGTTTTAGAAGTGTAGTCGATCTCTACGTACCAAACATCATAAGTTTCTGGTGAGGCATCATCCCAATCGTAATCGAAAAAAATTTCGAAAACATTCTCATCTTCTGATAGGCTTCCCACAACCGGGGTTTTTGAATCTTTAGAATTAATGTAGATCGTAGCACAGATTTTTAATGTGTCTACGCCATTGTCTGAAAAATGGTTTGCCGAAGCTAGGGGAGGAACAGGAAAGGTAAGATTCTCTGTGTCTGTGAATTTGAAATCGATGTTGTTGATTTTGGTAATCTGGATAACTTTAAATTCCATAAAAGGGGTTTTAGGGTTAATATGTTTATTTTTGGTGGGTTAAAGTTATTTTTTTTCTTCGAATAAAGAGTGAATTTGGTGTGTTTTTTTTGGTTGTATTCTTGTTAAAAATGTTTTTTATTGTGATTGCCGTTTTAAGATAAAAACGAAAAACCCCAATTCAACTAAATGAACTGGGGTTTGTGTGAATAAACTTTTAGTAAAAGATGCTTCAAAAAAATAAATCAACTTGAGCATTTATTTTTTCGACATAATACTCTATTTTTCTAATCGCTCTGTTAAAGAATAGATTTTGTTCTTTAATCCCGGACTGTCCTAAAGGCTTAGAATTGGAGATTTGCTGTTTGAAAAACCGATATACATTTTTGCAGCTCTCTTCATTATCAGTAATAAAGTAACCTAAAAGTGTATAAGGTACAAACATCGTTAGTTTTTCGTTTGCTTCTATAAGCATGTTATTATTCAGTAATATTAGCTCATTATAATAGATAGAGAAGTTGTTATTGGGGTCGTTGCATTTTTCTTTAATCAAATTGATGATTCTCTTTAAGTCAGTGCATAATGCGTTGGCATTTTTCAGATTAAGCAAGCCAGCTTCATAGAAGTATAAGATTTGCTGTAAACTGCTGTTTATCGTAGTGTCGTTCCAGATTTCATTTACCGTTCTGTTTTCGTAGGCATTTTTTAGTTTTTGCATGTATTCTGTAAAAGATTCTTCGATTACAAAGTTTTCAAAGGCAACTTTATTCTGATTTGTATTCAAAAGATTCAACCATACGAAAGCTTTAAATTTTGATAAAATAGTGCCGTCCATAAAATAGAATAACGGAATATCCTTAGCAGAATAGAAAAGTGTGGTTTGCGGGTTTTTAGTCAGTAGTTCAATTTGCTCCGCCGATGTTTTGAAATAGTGGTGCATGTCTTTCAGTGTCTCAATTTCGATTGTTTTCTCTACAATTACTTTTTCCTTTTTTGAAAATAAATTATCAAGAGAAATATTGAAATGATCCGCCAGCGTAATAGTTTCATCAATAGAAAATTTACTTTTTCCCGATATCCTGCGATGCGATGCATCGTAACTGATTTCTAAAACAGTTGCAATTTCATCTATTAGAGAAATTGAGGTTTGAATTTTATTTCTGATTGCTTTTAAAAACGTTTCCTGATATTTCATAATTTGCGATAATCGCAAATATACAAAATACCATTATTGATTTCTGCAAAATTATATGTGATAATTGCAATAGGTTTGTCCTGTAATTTTAAAACTATAATTATGAAAACATCATTTTTAGTGCTCTTGTTATTTGTCTTTGGAGTAATGCGCGCTCAGGATACAATTAAAAATCAGGCCATTGATTCTGTTGAGCAGCATTCGAGAATTTTTAGTCTTTCGCCCATTTCTAAAAAAACAGACAAAGTAAACGGATTGGTTCTGGGGGTTGGACATGTTGAAAATAAACGCATAAGTTCTCAGACAATTAATGGTATAAATATAGAGGCAAATCCGGCGCCGGCAGCAGGAGTTTTATATGCTTTTATGTGTTTAATGTATATGGAAAAAATAATCGAAAATTATAAAAAGGAAGTGATTGTAAAAGCGACCGAAGAAGATTATAAGATTAAAAACATGAATTATACGCCCTATTTAAAATTAAATGGTCTAAATGTTAGTTCCGGGTGTTTTTTTACAACCACAAGTATGAACGGGCTGAATATTTCTGCTGGAAACAAATTCAAAAATTTCAACGGACTTTCAGTTACTGTTTTGGGAACTATTGCTGATCAGCAAAACGGAATTTCAATTGGATTGTATAGTGCAAATAATAATTTGACAGGTTCAGCGATTGGTGTTTACAATAGATCGTATCAATTGAGCGGTTTGCATATAGGAGTTTTTAATCAAGCCAGAATTAATAAGGGGTTGCAGATTGGTGTTTTTAATAAATCAGACTCTAAGGGTTTTCAACTGGGTTTTTGGAATGTAAATAACAAAAGGGCAATGCCTTTTTTAAATTTTTAAATGATGAAAAAAGTTCCTTTTGTACTTATTGCTATTCGATTAGTGCTAGGTTTTGTGATGATTGTGATAGCAAATAACAATTTTACTTATGCCAGATTAATTTTAGTGGCACTAATGATATTGGGATTGCTAACAGATATTTTTGATGGTATCATTGCCCGAAGAGTAGGTGTGTCATCAGAAAAATTAAGAAGGATGGACAGTCAGGTCGATTTGGTTTTTTGGCTTTGTGTTGGTTGGTGCGCCTGGTTGTTAAATCCCGAAATTATTATAGAACATAAATATGCTATTTATTTAATTTTTGTGATGGAAGGACTAACCTATGTTTTTAGTTTTTTAAAATTCAAAAAAGAAACCTGTACACATGCTCTTTTGTCTAAATTATGGGGAGTAACATTGTTGCTTGCATTTGTCTCTATGATTGGTTTTGGTCACGCCGGAATTCCTTTTTTTCTGGCTGTTTTTTTTGGTGTAGTGGGGCATATTGATGTATATCTGATAATCTATTTTCTTCCTAAATGGACGCATGATGTTCCTAGTTCTTATCATGCATATTTAATCCGTAACGGAAAATCAATTAAGCGACATAAATGGTTTAATGGCTGAGTTGTTTAAGAAACAGGTTAAGTGCTGGTTTACATTTTTTATGTAAAATGAGGATATAGAAATGAAAACGAAAAACCCCAATTCAACTAAATGAACTGGGGTTTTCTATGAATAAACCTTTAGTAAACTAAGATCTGATTACTCTTTTTTCTCCTCACGTGGAGGTCTTGGAAGAAGTGCTTTTCTTGACACTTTTTCTTTTCTTGTTTTAGGATCTAATCCTAAATATTTCACCTGGAATACATCTCCCATGTTTACTACGTCAGTAACATTTTCGGTACGTTCCCAAGCAAGTTCAGATACGTGAAGCAATACTTCGTTTCCTGGTGCAGCAGTATATTCTACTACAGCTCCAAAATCAAGCATTTTGATTACTTTAACTTCGTAAGCTTCTCCCATTTGAGGTTTGAAAGTGATAGATTGGATTTTTGCCAATACCGCTTCAATTCCAGCAGGATCTGTACCTAAGATTTCGATAACACCTTCTTCGTTTACTTCGTTGATCACGATAGTTGTACCTGTAGCTTTTTGTAATTCCTGAATTACTTTTCCACCAGGTCCAATTAATGCTCCAATAAAGTTTCCAGGAATAGTTCTGGTAATGATTTTTGGAGAATGCGCTTTAACATCTGCATTTGGTTTAGCAAGCGTTTCAAGTAATTTTCCTAAAATATGCAAACGACCGTCACGAGCCTGAGCCAAAGCCTGCTCCATGATTTCGTATTTCAATCCGTCAATTTTGATGTCCATTTGACAAGCTGTAATACCTTCAGAAGTTCCCGTTACCTTGAAATCCATATCTCCTAAGTGATCTTCATCACCTAAAATATCAGATAAAACTGCAAAACGATCACCATCAGTGATTAATCCCATTGCAATTCCAGAAACTGGACGAATCATTTGAATACCAGCATCCATTAATGCTAATGTTCCTGCACAAACTGTAGCCATAGAAGATGAACCATTAGATTCTAATACTTCAGAAACAACTCTGATTGTATAAGGATTTTCAGCAGGGATCATGTTTTTCAATGCTCTTTGCGCTAAGTTTCCGTGACCAACTTCTCTTCTTGAAGTTCCTCTTAACGGACGAGCTTCTCCTGTAGAAAATGGAGGGAAGTTATAGTGCAAATAGAATTTTTCTTCTCCTTGTTCAGATGGTGAATCAATTTGGTTTGCTTCTCTAGACGTTCCTAAAGTTGCAGTTGCCAAAGCTTGAGTTTCTCCACGTGTAAACAATGCAGAACCGTGTACAGATGGTAAATAATCTACTTCACACCAGATAGGTCTGATTTCTGTAGTTTTTCTTCCGTCAAGACGAGTTCCTAAGTCTAAAGTTACGTTACGAACAGCTTCTTTATTGGTTTTGTAGAAGTATTTAGAAACTAAATCTCCGTTTTCTGCCAATTCTTCTTCTGTAAACAACGCTTTTACTTCTTCTTTTACAGCATCAAATGCAGCAGAACGTTCGTGTTTAGCCGAACCAACTTTTGCAATGTTGTAAATTTTATCATAAGCCGCTGCTTTTACTTTTGCGTAAATAGCATCGTCAGTTTTTTCAGTTTCGTAAGTACGAACTTCTTTTTTACCAAAAGCAGCCTGTAAACGTTCTTGAGCAGCAATTTGGTTTTTAATATGTTCGTGAGCAAATTTAATTGCTTCTAACATTTCAGCTTCTGAGATTTCTTTCATTTCTCCTTCTACCATTGCGATAGAATCAGTCGAAGCTCCAATCATCATATCTATGTCAGATAATTCTAATTGTGCGCGAGATGGATTGATGATAAATTTACCGTCAATTCTTCCAACTCTTGCTTCAGAAATTAAAGTTTCAAAAGGAATGTCAGACAATGCAAGAGCTGCCGAAGCTGCTAATCCTGCTAATGCATCCGGCATCACTTCTTCGTCATGAGACATTAACTGAATCATAACCTGAACTTCTGCGTGATAATCACTTGGGAAAAGCGGACGTAAAACACGGTCAACTAATCTCATTGTTAATACTTCGCTGTCGCTAGGGCGAGCTTCTCTTTTGAAGAAACCACCTGGAAAACGACCTGCTGCTGCAAATTTTTCGCGGTAATCTACCGTTAACGGTAAAAAGTCAATACCCGGACTTGCTTTTCTTGATGATACAACTGTTCCTAAAATAACAGTTTTACCAATTCTTACTACTACAGAACCATCAGCTTGTTTGGCTAAACGTCCTGTCTCGATTGTGATGCTTCTGCCATCACCTAAATCGATACTTTCTACAAATAATTGTGGAATCATAATTTTTTCCTTATTGGTTATACAATGGGTTTTAGTTGTGTTGTAGTTGTTGTGTGTAGTTGTTGTTTATTCTAAAACCCAATGAAAAACCAAACTTTTTTTCTTTTTAAAAATGCTTGTAATATATATAATCTGTAAAAACAAAAAGAGGCACTTTCGCACCTCTTTTCTATATTGATTATTTTCTGATATTCAATACTTTGATAATCTCACGATATCTGTTGATCTCTTTCTTTTTCAAGTAATCAAGCAACGATCTTCTTTTACCTACTAATAGTACTAATGAACGCTCAGTATTATAATCGTGACGATTTTTTTTCAAGTGCTCAGTCAAGTGACTAATTCTGTAAGTAAACAATGCGATTTGAGCTTCTGCTTTTCCAGTGTTTGTTGCTTCACCGTGTTGTGCAAAAATCTCTTCTTTTTTCTCTTTAGTTAAATACATTCCAATATTATTTAATGATTTTTATGTATGTCATACATCTTTTGTAAGACGGGTGCAAAATTAGAACTTTTTTTTGGAAAAAAGAATTTTACGACCTGTTTTTTACAATTGTTATAGGTAGCGAGTAACGAGCTCTTACCGGGATGCCTCTTTTTGTGCCCGGATTCCAGTCTTTAGCATTTTTTATAGCCAGGATTGCAATTTCATCTAATCCGTATCCAACTCCTTTTAATATCTTAGGATCAACTAAACTTCCGTCTTTATCGACAATAAAAGTCAGGTATATTTTTCCATATGCTTTATTTCTGGCTTCTAACGGTATGTACATTGCTTTACTAATATAACTATAAAAGGACTTAATACCTTTTTTAGGACTAGGGCGCTGTTCGGCAACAGTATAAGGATGTTCAATATTTAAAGAATCTAAGGTTATTCCGGAAACCAGTTTGCCGTTTTCATGATTCTCTGTAAAACTATATTTTGATTTTAGAAACTTACCTTTCCAGATTCCATCTCGCAAGCCGTTTTTTACTTTTCCATTTTCTTCTATATATTCATCTTTATAGTCGAGATCTCCATTGCCCGAAATTACTTTTTGCTCCTTTTGATCGTTCCAGTAATTATTTAATTTATAATCGGTGTTATCATCATTAGTAGTAAAATATTCAAATTCAGATTTTATGTTGCCGTTTTCATACCAGTTAAATTCTTTTCCGGTCTTTTTTCCGTTCAAATAATTAACAGTCGATTTTTTGTTTCCGTTTTCATAATAGTAAACAAACTGGCCTTCACGCTTGATAACATCTTTATCTGCAGAAGTTCCAATCATTTTTAAAACTTTGGATTTGTAGTACTCTTTTAAAACGTAAGCCTTCTTATCTAAAAAATATTCTTCAACAATTCTAATGTATTTATAGTTGTCCTCCGTACTTTCGACCCAACTGGAGTCCAGATAAGTGATCTTGCTCGCTGGAATTGTAGTTTGAGAAAATAGTTTTGTCGAAATTGTAAAGAAAATAAAAATACGTAAAATTAGTTTCATAATATATTTCAAGGTTAAGTTAGATGGGTATGTTGAGTTTAGTATAATTTAGCAACTTCCTGATTTACAAATTCTAAAAATCTTTCATCAGCTTCTGTAAATGGATCTATTACGTGGCTGTCAATATCAATTTGACCAATGTTTTGCCCGTTGACAAATAAAGGAACAACGATTTCAGATTTTACCGTAAAGCTACAGGCGATATAATTGTCCTGAGCGGCAACATCCGGCACCACAAAATTGGCGTTACTTTCAGCTACTTGTCCGCAAATTCCTTTTCCAAATGGGATAACGGTATGATCTGTTTCTGCTCCTATATATGGACCTAAATGTAATGTTTTGGTTTCGTGATTGGCAAAATAAAAACCAACCCAGTTGTAGTATTCGATTTCTGCATTTAAAAGCTGGCAGATCGATAATAATTTTTCGTCTCTAAGAGTTTTAGTGTCAGCAACAATAGCGCTTATTTTTGGTTGTAATTCCTGAAATGTCATGATGTGAAAATTTTATACAAAAGTATTTAAAGCTAATCTCAAAAAACATATAAATCTCAAAATTTTTTCTTTAAAAAAATGCCTGCTAAAATTTAAGTCTTACTGGAATACTATATAAGGCATTTTTTCCTGTATAGATAAATTAGTTTATATTCTTTTTTTAGGTAATTTTGCAGCATGAATTTAAAAAAGTGCACAGGACTATTTTTAGCATTGCTCTTGTTGGTTTCCAACATAGGGTTTGCTTTTGATGTGCATTATTGCGGAGGTAAAATCGCTTCGGTTTCATTAAATACTTCCGTTGCTGCCTCTCACGGAAAGAAATGTTGTGGAGTGTCTGAAAAAGAATCTTCTTGTTGTAAGGACAAAGTGGTTCATTTTGAAAAAAAATCAGACGATGCTACTCTTAAGTTTTTCTTTTTTCAATTTGCTTTTGCACCTGTAGTACAGGAATTCAAATCAATTGTTTTTGTAACAATTCCAATTTTTAAAAGCAGTCAGATCATTTCGTATTATTCTGATGCGAATGCTCCTCCTTTATTTAAATTATATCACCAGTATATTTTTTATTCCTGATTTTGATAGTTTAGAGTCAAGCCGTCTTTTGGTTTGCAATACGCTGTTTGCTTATTTCTCAATTGAGGATATGCTTAAAAACAGCTTTTCTAATTACTATTAAAATCTTTTTCATGAAAAAAAATATGATGCTTTTGGGCGTGATTTTACTTTCTTTTTCTGCTTTTTCACAAGAGAATTTAGAGGAAGTGAAAATTACCAAAAAGCAAAAAGGAATCAAAAAATCCTATACGCTTACTGCTAATACAACTGTTATTACAAGCAAAGAACTGTTAAAAGCCGCTTGCTGTAATCTGGCCGAAAGTTTCGAGACAAATCCTTCAATCGATGTGAATTTTTCTGATGCTTTAACAGGAACCAAGCAAATAAAAATGCTTGGTCTGACAAGTCCTTATTTAATGATTACCGAAGAAAATATTCCTTCGGTTCGTGGCGCTTCCCAGGCTTACGGTTTGTCATTTACGCCCGGAACATGGATCGAGAGTGTTCAGATTACCAAAGGTGCCGGTAGTGTTGTAAACGGTTACGAGAGTATTTCAGGGCAAATAAATACAGAACTTCTAAAACCTTTAAGCGACATTCCGTTCTTCCTGAATGTTTATGGTTCTACCGATGCCCGTTTTGAGGTAAATACTCATTTTAATAAAAAATTGTCTGATAAATGGGCAACAAGTTTGTTTGTTCACGGAAATGCCCGTGTTGCAAAAAATGACATGAATGATGATGGGTTTCTGGATAATCCGCTAGGGAAACAAATCAATGTCCTGAACCGTTATCAATATTATAATCCCGAAAGCGGTATTGTGAGCTTTATCAATTTTAGATATATGAATGATAAAAAACAAACGGGAGAAGTTGATTTTGATAAAGACAGAGATCGCGGTACTACAAATCATTGGGGATCTGAAATTAATACGGAACGTTTTGATGTGTCTACAAAAGTGGGTTACGTTTTTAAGGATATGCCATATCAGAGTATTGGTTTTCAGAATGCTTTTAACAGCCACAATCAAAACTCTTATTTTGGGTTGAATTTATATGATATCAGACAGAATAGTTTTTATTCTAATTTAATTTTCAATTCGATTATCAATAATACAAAACACAAGTTCTCGACCGGTTTAAATTTTACTTACGATCAGTATCAGGAATTTGTTAATGTAACGGATTACAGTAGAATTGATAATTCGGTTGGAGCATTCTTTGAATATACATATGATAATAATGATAATTTTAGTTTGATTTTAGGAGGCAGAGTTGATAATCATAATCGTCTGGGCTTTTTTGCAACACCTCGTTTGCATATGAGATATAATCCCTGGAAAGATGGAGTACTTCGTTTTTCTGCAGGAAGGGGAAAACGCTCAGCGAATATTTTTGCAGAGAATCAACAGCTTTTTGCTAGTTCCAGAACGTTCTCCATTTTAGATACCGGAGGAAAGATTTATGGATTGAATCCTGAAATTGCATGGAACTACGGTGTGAGTTTTTCTCAGAAATTTAAACTTTTCAGTAAAAATGCTGAGGTAGGATTTGATTTCTATCGTACCGATTTTAAGAATCAGGCAATTGTAGATTTGATGCAAAGCCCGCAAGAGGTTTCGTTCTATAATCTAAGAGGTAGCTCTTTTGCAAATAGCTTTCAGTTCGAGTTTAATTATGAGCTGATTCATAACTTGAATTTAAGAACTGCTTATAAATATTATGATGTTCAAACGGATTATTTAACGGGTACTTTTCAGCGTCCGTTGCAGGCGAAACTTCGTTTTTTAGGAAATCTGGAATATGAAACCCAATTGAAAGATGAAAAACAATGGAAGTTTGATTTTACCTTTAATTGGTCCGGAAAACAACAGCTGCCTTATACAGCATCAAATCCTGTGGAGGATCAGTTTCCTGATTTTTCGCCATCGTATGCCGTTATGAATGTTCAGGTAACAAGAGTTTTTTCGTCAGTTTTAGAAGTATATGCAGGAGGGGAAAACATTGGAAATTACAAACAGAAGAAAGCTATTTTGGGTGCCGGAGATCCTTTTGGTCCTAACTTTGATGCTTCTATTGCATATGCTCCAATTTTTGGACAAATGTATTACGCAGGATTACGATTTAAAATAAAATAAAGAATTCAATTTCAAAAATCAATAACAAATAATAAAATGAAAAATTTAATTTTAATTGCAATGATCACTTTTTTAGGATTTTCGGCTCAGGCTCAAACTAAAAAAAATAAGAATTTAAAATACACAACAGAAGTAAACGGTAATTGTGAGCAATGTAAAAAGCGAATCGAAAAAGCAGCATTTAGTGTTCCTGGAGTAAAATCAGCTACCTGGGATATTAGTTCGCATCAATTGGCAGTAATTTTAAATGAAGAGAAATCGTCTCCGGAAGATTTGAATAAAGCCGTTGCTAAAGTAGGGCATGATACTAAGGATGTTAAAGCAACTGAAGCTGATTATGAGAATTTGCATTCTTGTTGTAAATATGTAAGAGAATAATTATTTTGAGAGCCCATGTTTTTGTCAGGGCTTTTTAATAGTTAATTTATCTTTAAAATAGAGCAAATTATTGGTGTTGAAGCAAATTATTGTTAATTTCACGAACTTATAAATATAACCAAACGCATTTATGAATAATTTTGATTGGAGTCAATTAATTAACCCTGAATTTTATATTACATTAAGTATAGGAGGTGTTCAAATTGGTTTGTTTATTGTTTTGTTTATTGTTTTTGCAGAGACAGGACTTTTTGCAGGTTTCTTTCTTCCGGGAGACAGTTTACTTTTTTTAGCGGGTATTTATAGTCGTGACTTAATGCTGAATGTTGTTGATATTCCGGCAGATTTCATAAATGTATTTGTCCTTTCTACGCTTGTTGCAATAATGGGAGTTTTGGGTAATATGACAGGATATTGGTTTGGTGCCAAAAGTGGCTATTATTTGTTTAAAAAAGAAGATTCATTTTGGTTCAAAAAGAAGTACTTGTTACAATCTAAGGATTTCTTTGAGAAGTATGGCGGTAAGGCGATTATCTATGCGCGTTTTCTTCCAATTTTCAGAACATTTGCACCAATCATTGCAGGGATCGTTTCTATGGATAAAAAGAAATTTATGTTCTTTAATGTTTTAAGTTCATTTTTATGGTCGTTCATTCTGATTTTTGCAGGTCATTATTTGTATGGAATCTTTCTAAGACAAGGAATTGATCTAAAGCACCATATTGAATATATCATTATCATAATTGTTATCATATCTACATTTCCGGTTTTGGTAAAGCTTTTAAAGAAAAGACCAAGCGAAAAGATATAATTAAATATACAAATACAAAAAAGTCCGAAGTTTAAAGCTTCGGACTTTTTTTATGCTTGATAGTTTTTTTAAGTATGGCGATGATTTAAACGTTGGAGCACAATATGAATCAATGCTAAATCTTGTGGAAAGTATAAAAAAATATACAAAGTGACTATTTTTTACCGCAGAGAAAGCAAAGATTTTTCGCAGAGTTCACTAAGATTTAAGTTGTGTTTACATAATCTAAGTGTACAAAGCTTTGTGTCTCGAGGCTTTGGGCAGTATCATTAAGTTAACGAATGGGTAATAGACAGAGAAGTAACCACAAAGTTTGTCATCTCGACGAAGGAGAGATCACACTAGTATTTCCGTTCAGCTATTCGCTAATCTTTGTCGATTTTTTTGTATGATCTCTCCTGCGTCGAGATGACAAGATTACGGATTCTGAAAGAGTTAATTCGCATTAAAAAATTTCTTAACTTAATGACATTGTCCGAGCGATAGCGAACAGGTGCAGCAATTTTTTAAATTTAGAATTTATCCCAAAGGATTACCATTCATTTACTTTATTGGCATCCATTTTCAAGAAGATAAACAATAAAATAGTGAATCCCCAAAGTCCGGAACCGCCATATGAAAAGAACGGCAGGGGAACCCCAATTGTTGGGAAAATTCCAATAACCATTGCAATGTTTACAAAAAAGTGAGTGAATAAAATTCCGGCAACACAATAGCCATAAACTCTGCTGAATTTTGTTTTTTGTCTTTCAGCCAGATAGATTACTCTTAATAATAAACCAACAAAAAGTGCGATCACAACCATTGATCCTGCAAAACCCCATTCTTCGCCTACAGTTGTAAAAATGTAATCGGTGTGTTGTTCCGGAACGAATCCTCCTTTTGTCTGAGTTCCTTCCAGAAAACCTTTTCCAATCCAGCCTCCTGATCCAATGGCAATTTCTGATTGGTTGGTATTATATCCGATCCCTTTCATATCGACAGTTTTACCTAGTAATATGTTAAAACGGTCACGGTGGTGTTGTTTGAAGATATTGTCAAAAACATAATCTACAGATAAAACAAAAGCCGAAATAACAGCTAATAAAATACTGCTTAAAATTATATTTCGATCAACGGCCCTGCCTTTAAAATGTATAATAATTAATACACCCAAGGCAATTAAAATAACTGCGTAAGGTTCTAAAACAAGCGTTAAGACAAATAATACTATGGTGATAAAACCAGTCCAGACATACCATGAAGGCAGCCCTTCGCGATACAAAACAACAATAAAAATACTGTAAATTAAGGCACTCCCGGGATCCGGTTGTGGTAAAATCAATAATACAGGCAAAAATACAATGGCTAAAGCCTGAACTTGCCTGTTTACATCTTTCAGATTGATTTGTGTATCACTTAGATATTTGGCCAGCGCTAATGATGTGGCAGCTTTTGCAAACTCAGAAGGCTGTATGGTAAAACTTCCAATAGCGTACCAGCATCTTTGTCCTGCGATGGTTTTTCCAAAAAGAAATAAACCGGCTAAAGACAAAAGGGAAACCCCGAAAATAATACTGGCATATTTTTCATAAAACTTTCCATCAACAAAAAGTACGATAAAAATCAAAGGAATTGTACAACCAATAAAAATTAATTGCTTTTGATAAGTTCCGTCCGTAGATAATAATGATGAGGAATAGATGTTGAGCCACCCCAGTATTACCAACGCAGTGTAAATAAAAACACTTATCCAGTCAATGTTATTTTTTATACTTTGGTTTTTCATTTGAAATAATGGTATTAATTTTCTTGGGTGGTGTCTAAACGTACTTTTTTTACTTCTACTTGTGGTTGCTTTACCATTTTAGCTCTCATAACAGAGTCTTTTGGAGTAGATTCAATAGCGCTCGCTGCAGTCATTCCTCCTAATTTTGCATATTCGCTTACAAGACTTTTGTTTAATACCCTAATTTCTAAATCATTTCTAGTAATTTTCTTTCTTAGGTATTTTTCTATCATCAAACTTGCAATTGGTCCGGCAACTGCAGCACCAAAACCTCCATTTTCAATCATAATTGCGATTGCGATCTTAGGATTGTCTTTTGGCGCAAAGGCTACAAATATTGAGTGATCTTTAAGCTGTGTTCTTTTTCCGTTTATTTTAGCAAAATTCTCCGCTGTCCCGGTTTTTCCACAAATATCAATACCTTCAACTCTTAATGCACGCGCAGTACCAAGGTTGTAAACATCAAACAAACCGCTGATAACCGGAGGGAAATATTTTTGATCTACCGTAGTAACGTGTTTTGTGGTAAACTTAGCATCAATTTTTTTGCCCTCAATTTTTTTTATGATATGAGGTGTATAATAATAACCTTGATTCGCTACAGTAGCCATCATATTCGCTAACTGAATAGGCGTCATTAAAACCTCTCCCTGACCAATAGCATTCGATACAATTGTGGTACTTCGCCATCCTCCGTTAGGATATATTTTTTTGTACGTTTTAGATGTTGGTATATTTCCTCTTTTACCGGTTGGTAAATCATATCCCATAAACTGACCTAGCCCAAAACTTTTTACGTGATCACTCCATACATCTACAGCTTTAGCCGGATCTGCATATTTATTTATAGTTAGCATATAAGTCTGTGCGAAATAAGTATTACATGAATTGTAAATACCATTATGTAACTGTTGGTTTGGTGCGTGACTATGGCATTTCATAAAACGACCTCTTCCATAACTGAATCCATTATGACAAAAAAACGTGGTGTTTTCGTTTATTACCTGTTCCTGTAAGCCAATTAAACCTGTTAAAATTTTGAAAGGTGAACCTGGCGGGTATTCTGCAAGTAATCCACGGTCATATAATGGTTTTGCTATAGAATCATGATATAATAAAGTATAGTTTTTAGAGCGTTGTCTTCCTACCAAGATACCCGGATCATAAGACGGTGCAGTAACTAGCGCTAAAATTTCTCCTGATTTAGGTTCAATAGCGACAATTCCTCCTCTTTTATTGATCATTAATTCTTCTCCGTACTTTTGAAGTTCAGCATCAATAGTCAGATTAATGTCTTCTCCGGCAACAGCGATAGTGTCGTATTTACCTTCTTTATAAGAACCAATTTCTCTATTATATTTATCTTTCTGGATGTATTTTACGCCTTTTATTCCGCGTAAAACTTCTTCGTAGCTTTCTTCAACACCTTGTCTTCCAATCAAGTCACCGCTATTGTAATAAGGGTTTTTAGCAATTAATTTTTCATTTACCTGTAAAATAGAGCCAAAAATATTGGCGCCATAATCTACTTCGTAATCACGAAGTGATCTTTTTTGGAAATAGAAACCTTCATATTTTCTGATCTTTTCCTGAAAAGCGGCAAATTCAGATTTATTTAATTGCGGTAAAAATACAGAAGGTAATCGTGGGCTGTATACTTTGGCTTTTGCAATGCGCTTATCGTAGTCTTCTTTGGTGATATTCAGTAATGCACAGAATTCAGTGATATTTAAGTCATCTTTGATTTCTCTCGGAATAACCATGATATCGTAAGAAGCCTGATTGGCTACTAATAATTTCCCGTATCGATCATAGATATATCCCCTTTCAGGATAGTCGTACTGTTTCTTTATTGCGTTATTATCTGATTTTAACTTGAAAGAATCATCTATAATTTGCAAATAAAATACCCTCATCACAAGCAAAGATGCTGCGATAATAATTAAAGAGGGCAGCAGAACTTTTCTCATCGTTTATTGGGCTTAATAAGGTAAATTATTATAATTGAGGTGATTATTGTAAATATAGAACTAAATAAAGTTCGGAGCAAAATGTCTCCAATAAATCTAAATTCAAAAGCTTCCAGTATAAATAATACAATATGATGTATTACAACAGAGACCAGAATAAATGAGAATCGTTCAGGAGTTAATGAATCGTTCAGCTTTATAGTTTGGTATTCATAACTAAGCCCAAATGAGAACTTAAAAATATAAGGTCTGTAATAGGCGAGAATAACACATGCCGTAGCATGAATTCCTCCGGAATTGCAAAACATATCCATTGTTAGACCAAGTAAAAAGCTCGAGAAAATTAATCCCGCCTTGTTGCCGTTTACCGGATACAAAATAATGTATAGGATGTATGGGAAGGGACTTATGTACCCTAAAAAATTCATATTATTGAAAATAACAATTTGAATTGTTAGTAACATAATAAAACGAAGAATATTGACTAACAAAGCGCTATTCATTTTTTTTCTTGTTTTCTAAATTAATAAGTTCCTCTCTGTCCCTGCTCTTAATAATATAAACGTGTCCTAAGTTGGTCATATCGTTAAATAGTTTAACGTTTATGACATAGGAACTAGTGTTCGCTTTTGTTGAAATCTTATCGACAGTACCAATGTTGATTCCTTCAGGGAAAATTACAGATTGGCCACCTGTAACAATTGTATCTCCTTTTCTGATAGAAGCTAATCTTGGCACATCTTCTAATTGAACAAATCCGGTGCTTTTTCCGTCCCAGGTTAAAGAACCAAAGTGATTTGATTTTTTAAGTTTTGCATTAATATGCGATCTCATATTCAAAATACTAACTACTGTAGAGTATCTTGGCGAAGTATTATCAATTATACCAATAATTCCTAAGCTGTTGATTACTCCCATATCCGGCTTGATTCCTTCGTTTGCTCCGGAATTTAGCGTGATAAAGTTCTCATGCGTATTGTATGAGTTATGAATTACTTTTGAAACAATAATATCTGCAGGTTTTACGCCTTTGATAGTATCCGGTGGAGGAAGTTTTGTGGTATCTTCTTTATTAAATAACAGGCTTTTTAATCTTGCATTTTCAAGTACAAGTTCGTCATTTTCAGTTTTTAAATTCAAATATTCGTTTACACGATTAATTTTTTCATAAACACCGCCGCTTAAAAAATTAGCAGAACTGATTACTTTACTTCTATGATAAGAATGGGATTGAATTGTGAGAGCCAACGAAATGCCTAAAAGCAGCAAAAACAGCAATCGATTACTGTTTCTTATAATAAAATTAAAAATTTGCTGCATTTCTTGTTCGATTATTTTGTTTCAGGATATGCTTTTGGGTTCAAGTTTTACAAGAGTCAGATTAATCGAACCTGACTCTTGTAAGGATATGTTTTATTTGTTTAGTGTCTTATTTGATTAAGATACTTTTGAATTTTGCAATGTTTTTAAGTGCCATTCCGGTTCCACGAACTACAGCTCTTAACGGATCTTCGGCAATATAAACAGGTAAATCTGTTTTTAGCGAAATACGTTTGTCAAGACCTCTTAGCATAGATCCACCACCAGCTAAATAAATACCGGTGTTATAGATATCTGCAGCTAATTCAGGAGGAGTTTGCGATAATGTTTCCATTACAGCATCTTCAATACGTTGAATCGATTTGTCTAATGCTTTAGCGATTTCACGGTAAGAAACATCAACCTGTTTTGGTTTACCCGTAAGTAAATCTCTACCTTGAACTGACATATCTTCCGGAGGTCCGTCTAAATCTTCGATAGCAGCCCCAATTTGAATTTTTATTTTTTCAGCAGTACTTTCTCCCACAAAAAGATTGTGTTGTGTACGCATGTAATAAACAATATCGTTTGTAAAAACGTCACCTGCAATTTTTACAGATTTGTCACATACAATACCACCTAAAGCAATAACTGCAATTTCAGTAGTACCACCACCAATATCTACAATCATATTACCTTTTGGCTGCATAATATCGATACCAATACCAATTGCTGCTGCCATTGGCTCATGAATCAGGTAAACTTCTTTTCCGTTTACTCTTTCACAAGATTCTTTTACAGCTCGCATTTCAACTTCAGTAATACCGGAAGGAATACAAACTACCATTCTTAAAGCTGGAGTAAACATTCTTTTTTTCAAAGCAGGAATACTTTTGATGAACATATTGATCATCTTTTCCGAAGCATCAAAATCAGCAATTACACCATCCTTCAAAGGCCTTATGGTTTTGATATTTTCATGCGTTTTACCTTGCATCATATTGGCTTCCTTACCAACAGCAATGATTTTGCCTGATATTCTATCACGTGCAACGATTGACGGACTATCAATAACAACTTTATCATTATGTATGATTAAAGTGTTTGCGGTACCAAGGTCTATCGCAATATCCTCGGTCATGAAATCAAAAAATCCCATAAGTTTTTTAGGGGTTTAAAATGTTATAAATTATTTTGAACAAAGTTAAACAAATTAATGTTTAAAATGACGTGTTCCTGTAAATACCATTGCAACATTATTTTCATTGCAATAATTTATGCTTAATTCGTCTTTTATTGAACCTCCCGGCTGAATTACTGCTGTAATTCCTGCATTTTTAGCTAATTCTACACAATCCGGAAATGGGAAAAATGCATCACTCGCCATAGAAGCGCCGGTTAAATCAAATCCAAAAGCTTTAGCTTTATCTACAGCTTGTACCAAAGCATCAACTCTTGACGTCTGGCCTGTACCTGAAGAAATTAATGTTCCGTTTTTTGCAAAAACAATCGTGTTCGATTTTGTGTTTTTACAAATCTTAGAAGCAAATATTAAATCTTCTATTTCCTGAGCGGTAGGCTCTGTAATTGTAACGGTTTTTAAATGCTCTTTAGTATCTGTAATATTATTTCTGTCCTGAATTAACAAACCATTAAGACATGTTCTTACTTGTCTTGAAGGCAATTCAACTTCATTTTGAACTAATATGATTCTGTTTTTCTTTTCTTGTAAAACTGCAATTGCATCGTCATCATAACTTGGTGCGATTACTACTTCACAAAACAATTTGTTGATTTCCTGTGCAGTAGCCAAATCAATTTTAGTGTTTGCAATCAAAACTCCGCCAAAAGCAGAAGTTGGATCACAAGCCAAAGCTGCTAAATAAGCTTCGCTAATTGTTTTTCTGGAAGCCAGGCCACAAGCATTATTATGTTTTAAAATTGCAAACGTTGGACCATCAGTTTTAAACTCATTGATTAAGTTTACTGCAGCATCAACATCTAATAAGTTATTGTATGATAATTCTTTTCCGTGAACTTTTTTGAACATTGCGTCAAAATCGCCAAAGAAGAAACCTTTTTGATGAGGATTTTCTCCATATCTTAAAATCTGACCACCTTCGATACTTTCTTTGTAGATTGTTTCGTCAGTATTGAAATAATTAAAAATAGCACCATCATAATGAGATGAAACGTGGAATGCTTTTGTAGCAAGCAATCTTCTGTTTTCAAGAGTTGTTGCTCCGTTTTGTTCTGTGATCAAATCTAGAAGCAAACTATATTCGTTTACCGAAGCTACGATTACAGTGTCTTTGAAATTTTTTGCACCGGCACGAATCAATGAAATTCCGCCAATATCAATTTTTTCAATAATATCCTGCTCACTTGCACCTGAAGCAACTGTTTTTTCAAACGGGTACAAATCAACAATTACCAAGTCAATCTGAGGGATATCAAATTCCTTCATTTGCTGAACGTCACCTTCGTTATCCTGACGGTTTAAGATTCCACCAAAAATTTTCGGGTGCAATGTTTTTACTCTTCCACCAAGAATTTCAGGGAATGAAGTAATATCCTCAACCGGAACTACAGGAATTCCAAGGTTTTTAATAAAATCTTCTGTTCCTCCAGTCGAATAAAGTGTTACGTTTTGTTCGTGTAATTTTCTAACGATTGGCTCAAGTCCGTCTTTTGAAAAAACAGAAATTAATGCCGATTGTATTGTTTTAGTTGTGCTCATTGTGTAGTTATGATTTTCAGACTGCAAAAGTAGTTTTTTTAAATATTATTTTAAAGAAAATTAATGTAACATTATGCTAAAAAAAACTACTGATGAGTAAGTTAACTTTTATTAGGTTTTTGTTTTTAAATTATTGAATTTTACTTTAATGAAAAATACACATACATGCTTGTTTATCTAAGGTTATTAAAAGAAAGTTTTCGCTTTGCCATAAACGCTTTGCGAAATAATAAATTACGTACCTTATTGTCACTGTTGGGAGTTACGATTGGTATTTTTTCGATTATAGCAGTATTGGCTGCTGTAGATTCCTTAGATCGAAAAATTTCAAAAGATTTAAGCAGCTTAGATAAAAACACGATTTATTTGATGAAATATTGTTTCGGGCCTTCTGAAATTCCGCAATGGAAAAGAGAGCAGTTTCCAAATGTGAAATATGATGAATATATCAGTCTGAAAAATTCTCTTAATAATACAGAGCAAGTGGCGTATCAGCTTTTTGTAAATCATGAAACTTTAAAATACGATTCAAAAACCGTTAGCGATGTTAATGTAGTTCCTTCGTCAAGCGAAATGGTCGATATCGAAGGATTGAGTTTTGATAAGGGAAGATTTTATAATGAATCCGAATCAAATTCAGGAAGTCCTGTTATTGTTTTAGGATATGATATTGCCGAAGGCCTTTTTGGAACAAGTGATCCCATCGGAAAAAATATTCGTTTGTATGGGCAGCGTTTTACTGTAATTGGAGTAATAGCAAAACAGGGTGCCGGTTTTTTTGGGAATAGTAATGATACATCTGTTTATTTGCCAACTAATTTTTTACGTCGCATGTATGGTGATAGTGATTCAATGACTCCGGTAATTGTACTAAAACCTGTAAAGGGTGTAGATATGGAGGCGTATAAGGCTGAAGCTGCCCAAAAACTAAGAGCAATTCGCGGAATGAAAGCAGGGGAGGCAGATAATTTCTTTATTAATGTGCTTTCTGGTTTTACTGATTTTGTTGACGGAATTTTAGGGAGTTTAAGGTTTGGAGGAATTTTTATAAGTTTCTTCTCTTTCCTTGTTGGAGGTTTTGGAGTGGCAAATATTATGTTTGTTTCGGTAAAAGAGCGTACGAACTTAATTGGAATTCAGAAATCCTTAGGGGCAAAAAATAGATTTATATTGTTTCAGTTTTTGTTTGAAGCCGTTATACTTTGTTTAATTGGCGGAATAATTGGTTTGTTGATTGTTTGGCTAATGTCTATTCTTTTAACCAATTTGTTAGATTTTGAATTTGTGTTAAGTTTCTGGAATGTTATTATTGGGGCAGGATTGTCAATTATGGTTGGCGTGATTTCAGGAATTTTGCCTGCAATTTCAGCATCGAAACTTGATCCTGTTGAAGCAATCAGAACCGGAATGTAAAGTCAATCCTTGAAAATTTCATCTTTTTACAACTTCAAATTTTGATTTGTTATCTTATTTTGTCGTAATTTTAATAGCTTAAATTAAAAATACAACAATATGATACCAGTAAAAGCGTATGCAGCCTATGATGCCGAAAATCCCTTAAAACCTTATACGTTTGAAAGAAAAGAAGTAGGTGCTCATCAGGTTCAGATAGAAATTTTATATAGTGGCGTTTGCCATTCTGATATTCACACCGCAAAAGGAGATTGGGGACCTGTAGATTATCCTTTGGTTCCGGGACATGAAATTGTAGGCCGAATCGTTGCTGTTGGAAGCGAAGTTTCTAAATTTAAAGTTGGAGAGTTAGCCGGAGTAGGTTGTTTCGTAGATTCGTGCAGAGTTTGCCCAAGTTGCCAATCTGGCGAAGAGCAATTTTGTGACGAAGGAATGACGGGAACTTACAACAGTGTCGAAAGAGGAACAAATATCCCAACTCGCGGAGGATATTCAACCAGCATCATTGTCGATGAAAGTTATACGCTTCATGTATCTGAAAAATTAGATATAAAAGGAGTGGCGCCATTATTATGTGCAGGAATCACCACTTATTCGCCATTACGTTATCTAAAAGTAGGTAAGGGGCATAAAGTTGGTGTTTTAGGCCTTGGTGGTTTAGGGCATATGGCAGTGAAATTTGCTGTTTCGTTTGGTGCAGAAGTTACTATGTTAAGCCATTCGCCATCTAAGGAAGCTGATGCTAAAAAATTAGGCGCACATAAATTTGCATTAACTTCAAATCCTGAAACTATGGAATCTATGGCCAATAGTTTCGATTTTATCTTAAATACGGTTTCAGCAAAACACGATCATAATGCCTATTTGAATTTATTAAAAACTAACGGAACCATGATTGTAGTAGGAGCTCCGCCAGCGCCTGCTGAAATTCCTGTTTTTACTTTAATCATGAAACGTAGAAGTATTATGGGAAGTTTAATTGGTGGAATCAAAGAAACTCAGGAAATGTTAGATTATTGTGCTGAACACAATATTACATCAGATGTTGAAATCATCGATATGTCATACATTAATGAAGCATATGATCGTATGAATAAAAGCGATGTAAAATATCGATTCGTAATTGATATGGCTTCACTTAAATAGGTTCAAAGGAACAGAGTTGCAAAGGTTCAAAGGTTTTTCCAGTATTGGGCTACAACTTTGTGATTTTAAAATTAATAATAAAGTTCCGGAGGAACGATTTATATTGTAGGGATGGATTTTAATCCATTCTTCTCCATCCATATTGCAATCTATCACTATCACAATTGATATCGCATTTTTGTCATTTCGACCAAAGGGAGAAATCACATAAAGTGGCTCGACAAAGATTGTCGCTAATTTGTACGGAGTTACTTGATGAGATTCCTCGTTCTTCTCAATGATGTCGCATTTTTGTCATTTCGACCAAAGGGAGAAATCACATAAAGTGGCTCGATAAAGATTATCGCTAATTTGTACGGAGTTACTTGGTTAGATTCCTCGTTCCTCGGAATGACAAAAATACTCACATAAAAAAAATCCTGAGAAAATATTTCTCAGGATTTTTTTATAGCAATCAATGTATTTTAGAATCTTATTTTTCTTTTAATAATTTTTCTAAATACTCTACTTTTTCTTTTTCTGCCTGAAGCATACGCTCATAAAGTTCAATTACTTTGTCTAATGGGTTGAATGAACAATGACTAGGACTGAATATTCCATTTACACCATTACTAATGCTGTTGTCGTAAAAATTATTAAAATAACTTATCATGTTTTCTTCAGTAAAGTTTTTTATAGCTTCAACACTTACGCCAAGGGCTTTTGCTATATCAGCAAGTTTTCCATCATCTATTGTTTCGCTGTTTTCAATAGCCGAAATTGCCTGTTGGTTTGTTCCTAAAGCTTGTGCCAATGCTTCTTGCTTCATGTCTTTCAGTTCACGAATACGGCTAATTTTTCGCCCTATATGGTTTGGTTTTGTTGCTGCGCTCATAATTCAAAGATATTTATATTCCTTTAAAGAAAAATGCTTTTGGTAAAAAACAAGTTAGTTTATGTAAGTTACATTTTTTTTGTAAGGCCATTATTTACTTTTTTAAAAAAGTAAAAGTACAATTTTTCAGACAAGTATTGATCAGCGATAGAATATTTAGATATAAAAACAAAAAGCGAATCTTGTCTTTCTGTTTTTACTTTCTATTAGAGAACTTGATTTTAGTTCGATCCCATTTAATAGAATCAGAGTAATAATAATCGTTATTCATTTTGTATTTCAAAACAGTATCTTCTTCTTGAGTGGTTCTTCTAATTTCGTAAGCTTGTAATTGATTCTTGTTTATAAACTGCATAAAGAAAGTGTTCTTTATGGTGTCGTTTTGGGAAGCGACAATTAATATTCGTCTGTTTTTTTCTTTGCTAAGAATATTTTCTGATAAAAAATCAACTAAGCTTGTTTCTGGAATCTTAACAATGTCTTTTGGCTGTAGGTCAAGAAAATGTGGAAGTGTATCTTTTTCGCTACCATAACTACAGAATTCAAGAAAATATCTTTTTTGATAAAAATATAGATTTCCTTTTTTGTCAATTATTAATTGGCTTTCTGCATAGAAAATTTTTCTTGGCGGCAGAGCAACTCTGCTAGTATTTGTTTTTATGGAATCGTAATATTTTTCAAGTTTCTTGTCTTCATAGGAGATTATATAAGGTTTATTTTTTGCAATAAGTTTTTCTTCTTTCTTGGCACAATTCAAAAGAAAGAGACAAATTATAAAGCCAATAAAAACTCTTTTCATAAAAACTAAGATTTAAAATAAAGATATAAAAAAATCTCACCTGCAATTAAGCTGATGAGATTTTATATGTTTTAGAAGTTTAAAAAACTATCTAATTGTATTATTCTGAATCAAATCGATATATAAGTTAATCTTATCTTTCAATTCTTTTCTTGGCGTGATAAAGTCTAAGAAACCGTGCTCTAATAAGAACTCAGCAGTCTGGAAACCTTCCGGTAAATCTTTTCCTGTAGTGTCACGAACAACACGAGGACCAGCAAAACCAATCAAAGCTCCGGGCTCAGAGATATTGATATCTCCTAACATGGCATATGATGCAGTTGTTCCTCCGGTTGTAGGATCTGTACATAAAGAGATGTAAGGTAATCCTGCTTCTGCAAGTTGAGCAAGTTTTACAGATGTTTTGGCTAATTGCATTAATGAATAAGCCGCTTCCATCATACGAGCTCCACCTGATTTAGAAATCATTAAAAAAGGCATTTTGTTTTTGATCGCGTGATCAATACCTCTGGCAATTTTTTCTCCAACAACAGCTCCCATAGATCCACCAATAAAGGCAAAATCCATACAACAAATAACAAGTTCTTTTCCTTTAGATTTTCCCACTCCTGTACGCACAGCGTCCTTTAGGTGGGTTTTTTCCATTACATCTTTAAGGCGATCAGCATATTTTTTTGTATCAACAAAATGCAATGGATCTTTTGATGTCATGTTTTTATCTAATTCAACAAATTCGTTATTGTCAAATAAAATTTCAAAATAGGTTGCGCTTCCAATTCTAACGTGAAAATCATCTTCAGGGCTTACAAATAAGTTTCTGGCTAATTCGTCAGCATCAATAATTTTTCCCGTAGGAGATTTGTACCACAATCCTTTCGGAACGTCCATTTTATCTTCAGTCGCAGTGGTAATCCCTTTTTCTTGTCTTTTAAACCAAGCCATTTGTCTAGTATTCAGTGTTCAGTAATCCGTTTTCAGTATTCAGCTTTTAATAATCAGTTTTTAAGTATTCAGCATTTGAGAACTGAATACTTAAAACTGTAAACTGAATACTTTTATAGTGTATTCACATTATTCAAGTCAGCAAAAGCTTGCTCAAGTCTTGTGTTGAATGTTACTTCACTTTCACGTACCCATCTTCTTGGGTCATAATATTTTTTGTTAGGAACATCAGCACCTTCTGGGTTACCAATTTGAGATTTTAAATAGTCAATGTTTTTAACCATATAATCACGAATTCCTTCAGTATATGCAAATTGCAAATCAGTATCGATGTTCATTTTGATAACTCCGTAGCTAATTCCTTCTCTGATTTCTTCAAGTGTAGAACCTGAACCTCCGTGAAAAACGAAATCTACCGGGTTAGCACCAGTGTTGAATTTGTTTTGAACGTAATCCTGAGAATTTTTTAAGATTTTTGGAGTTAATTTTACGTTTCCTGGTTTGTAAACACCGTGAACGTTTCCAAAAGCAGCAGCAATTGTAAATTTAGGGCTTATTTTAGATAATTCTTCATAAGCATAAGCTACTTCTTCTGGTTGAGTATATAATTTTGAACTATCAATGTCAGAGTTGTCAACGCCATCTTCTTCACCACCTGTAATACCAAGTTCGATTTCTAATGTCATTCCCATTTTGCTCATTCTAGCCAAGTACTCTTTACAGATTTCGATATTTTCTTCGATTGGCTCTTCAGACAAATCGATCATATGAGAACTGAATAATGGTTTTCCTGTTTCTGCAAAATGTTTTTCAGAAGCATCTAATAAACCATCGATCCAAGGTAATAATTTTTTTGCACAGTGGTCAGTATGTAAGATTACAGTTGCACCGTAAGCTTCTGCCAAAGTATGAATATGTTTTGCTCCGGCGATTCCACCAGCGATTGCTGCTTTTTCACCTGCATTAGATAAACCTTTTCCAGCGTTAAATTGTGCTCCTCCGTTAGAAAATTGAATGATAACCGGTGCATTAAGTTTTGCTGCAGTTTCAAGAACTCCATTGATTGTGCTTGATCCAGTAACATTTACTGCAGGTAAAGCAAATCCTTTTTCTTTTGCATAATTAAAAATTTCCTGTACTTGATCTCCTGTAGCTACTCCGGGTTTAATATTGTGTGCCATTGTAATTTTTTTTAGTTGTTTTTAGTTTTTAGGTTGCAAAAATAAGAATTAATTAGCATTAGAATGGATAATTTATCCCAAAATTTAAAACCGAATGACCAAAATTGTATTCTTTGAACCAGCGATCTCCTTTCTCATGTGCTGGGTTATAGGTCTTAAAGCCTAAATCTAAACGAATAACAAAAAAGCTTAAATCGTAACGTAAACCGAATCCTGAACCTAAAGCAATTTCAGCTAAATCGTTTAAGTTGTTGAATCTTGCCTTCTCGTCAATCACATTATCGAGCACATTCCAGATATTTCCGGCATCTGCAAAGATAGCTCCCTTCACGTCACCAAAAAGTTTGAATCGGAATTCAGCACTCATCGCAATTTTCATGTTTGCCTCGTTAAAATCGTTCGCTGCATTCGTACTGCCCGGACCCAATTTGTAGGGTTGCCATGCACGGTTATCGTTTGATCCTCCGGCGTAATAACTTCGTGAAAACGGAATGTAATTTGAATTGCCAAACGGAACTGCTATCCCAAAAAAGCTTCTTACTGCTAATACTTTTTCTTTACCAAAGTCCCAGTGTTTGATATAATCAAATTCTGTTTTTATGTATTCTGAATATTCTAAGTTGAATATTTCATAGTTGCCATTTGTGTTTTTAGGTAATTTTGCAATGTCAGATATTGCAGTTAATAAAGTTCCTGCAGATTCTATTTTTGTTCTAAACTGATAAAATGTATTGTCAGCAAGATCTTTTTTAGTGGTTTTGCTAAAAGTATAACTTGTAGCTAAGATAAAATCATTTTCAGTCAGACGAACTCTTCTTTCTTCTATACTTTGTACATCCTTATATTGAGGATCTCCGGGAAGTAGAGCAGTTTTATTTGTTAAGACATCACTAGTAAAGCCTGTAGTTCCTGTAGGAATAGTCAGGTCTTTTCTCGCTTGCTCCTCAGGTGTATCTCCCCAATTTAGAGGTGTAGTATTGTAGTCTTTACCAATACCATTTAACTCGTTGTAAGAAGAAGTATAGACTTTGAAATAGTTGCCCGGATTTAAGTTTCGTACAAATTGAGCATTAAGTAATTCAAGCTTTGCAGTATTGTTTCGTTTAGGAGACCAGTTGTAAGCAAGTCCGCCGGTAAAGTTTTCCTTGTCCAGACCAATATTCCTTTGCTTAGAGAAACCTGCTGTAATACTGGTAGAAGGAATCATCCTTTTCGGGATAATTTTTTCAGTCCCAAAAGGCATCAGGATTCTTGGGAAGTTTAATTTTAAATCGACACCATATTCTGAAACATTAAAGAAATTATCATTAGGGTTGGCCATATCTTTAGAGGAACCCAAATTTAGACGAGTAGAGATTTCGAGAGTTTCAGCTCTGTTAAATACGTTTCTAATAGTTTCAGATATACTTGCTCCAATACCAAAATCCTGAATATTAGAATGCGTCACATCAAAAGTAGTCCCAAAACTATATTTTTTTCTTGGGGTTAAATAAATATTAGCAATTAAGGATTGTGCAGTCGAGTCGCGTTTGTCAACCTGATATTGGATTGAAGGGTAATTAAAAATTTTCAGATTATTTAAATACCTTGATGAAAGAGTTGTTCTGGTATCAGAAAAAGTGCTTCCTTTATTAATAAAAATCGCATCAGTAATAGCGCGGGGTTTGTATTTTAGTTTTTTGTAGCTATACAGGTTAAAGTTGTTGTAGCTTATACTATCAGTTATTTTCTTTTTTGCATTTGCAGCAGAATAATCGGTGTAAATATTAACATCACTTATTTTGTAAAGCTTGAAAGGTTCTGTTCTGCTCGAATCTCTTTCCTGAATATTGTTGTTGTTTACAATTAAAGTAACATCAGCTTTGTTCTTCTTTCCAATCGTATCAATGTCGAAAGTAACATAAGTAGGCTGGAAAAAATAGGCGCCATGATTTCTGAAATAAGTAGTAAGTCGGTTTTTTTCTTCTTCAAAATCAGCAGTTTTGTACTGATTGCCAGATTTTAAAAATGAAGGTTCATTGTTGTTTTTGTATAATGAATCTAACGCCGGAGTCATAATATTAGTTCTGATAGTGTCTAATTTATAAGCTGGTCCGGTAGTAATGATATAATTTATTTTTGCTTTTTTTCTTGCAACGCTATCAATGCTGTAATCTGTTGCAACATTAAAATATCCAGTATTAAAATAGTAGAATTTTAAACGTAAAAGAGATTTTTTTGTTTTTGCGGTATCAATAACTACAGGCGCTTCGCCAGTGTTTTTCAGGAATTCACTAAGACCCTTGTTTAAAAAAGATTGTCCAAGTCTGTCAACTTGTTTTGCAGATAATATTTTTGCCTGACGCTCATATAGACCAGGATGTTTTTTAAATTTTGCCTGATAAGTAGAGTCCGGATTCAGGTTCGCCAAATTATATAAATTCAAGCGTAAGCGATATCCTAACAAAGTACCATTTGGTTTTTGATACATCTGGTTAGATGCTATTTCGTCATTTGTCGCCTTTCCGTTTACAAGAATAGTATTTTTAACAAGAAGGTTTTTTCCATCAGGAACTCTTTTTACAGCATTACAACCGCAAATAAATATTGCTATTAGAATAAATGCTGTTATTTTTGTGGAACTATTTTTCAAGTGTTAAATATTTAATTCAAAAGTACATTATTTTATGGTTAGTAAAAACCAAATAAAGCTTATCTCAGGCTTACATCAAAAAAAGCAACGTTTTGCAAATCAATTATTTTTCGCCGAAGGAGTAAAAGTAATTCAAGAATTGTTGCTTTCCAATTTTGAATTAGAGCATTTGTATACGACTCTAAATGATTTTGAAGAAGTTTCTTCTTCAAAACGCACGCTCATTACTGATCAGGAACTTAAAAAAATTAGTGCTTTATCAACTCCAAATTCATGTCTGGCAGTGTTTAAAATGCCAGCCGAAAATAAAATAATCAATTCAGGATTGATCGTAGCTTTAGACGATATTCGTGATCCTGGAAATTTAGGAACGATTTTGCGCCTTTGTGACTGGTTTGGTATCAAACAAATAATTTGTTCAAAAGAAACCGTCGATATTTATAATCCAAAAGTAGTACAGGCAACAATGGGGTCTATTGCGAGAGTAAATGTGAATTATATTGATTTAAAGACTTTTATTGCACAAACGGATCTACCGGTTTTTGGAACCTTTATGGATGGTGAGAATATTTATCAATCAAGTTTACCTCAAAACGGAATCATTATTATGGGTAATGAAGCCAATGGGATTTCATTAGAGATTGAAAAAATGGTGACAAGCCGACTCACAATTCCAAGGTTTGGAGAACTACAAAAAACCGAAAGTTTAAATGTAGCTACCGCAACAGCAATTATTCTTAGTGAATTTAAACGAAATAGTTAGAGTTTTGTTTTAATGAAAAGTAAAATTAATTAAAAGAGCTCTGGATTTCATCGAATCGATATTGTCCGTCCACGGGCTAGGTCCGTTTGAAGGATTATCACGAATTAATTCATTAGTAATACCAAACATACCTCTGATAGAAGGAGAGAAGATAAAATACTCTGAGAAAATATCAATTCCAAAACCTACCTCATAAGCCGCAGTCCATTGCTTAACCCTGAACTTTCCTTCAAAGTTATCGTCTTTGGATTTTGCGTTGCTGGAGAGATTTAATGTAGTCGACATTCCGCCAACTAAATACGGACGGATATTTCCGGTACGTAATGCAGAGAATTTTAATAATAAAGGAAAGTGAATATAAGTACTGTTTACTTCTCTTAAATAATCTTTCTCTAATGGTTGATTTGGATAATATAAATCACGTTTTGTGTAATACAAACCTGGTTCGAAACGTAAGTTTATGTATTCCTGTAATCTTAGATCGGCAACAACACCAACATTAAAACCGGTAGTTTTTTTAATCTGAATATCCGGACCGGGAGTTTTGTAGTCAAATTTAAAATCGAAACTATTAAAACCCAGGTAATATCCAAAATAGAGACGTTGTTTTTGCCAGTTTTCCAGATTAATAATAGGATCTTTACTAAACATGCTTTTGGCAAATTGAGAGTATCCGTTTGTCGTTAAGACTAATAAAAGTAAGACTACAATTTTTTTCATACTATTTTTTAGAGGCAGAATAAATGGTTGCAACACCAAAAGTTTGAGGCATAGCTATAACATCTATAAACCCAATTTTTCTTAAAATATTGTTTAAGGCTTCTCCGTATGGAAAAACAGCAGCAGATTCAGACAAATAACCATAAGCAGAATTATCTTTAGAAAATAATTTTCCGATGATTGGAAGTATGTTTTTGCTGTAGAATTTATATCCTTGTTTATAAGGTGTTTTATCAGGAACCGATGTTTCTAAAATTACAAATACACCATTTGGTTTTAAAACCCTTAAAATCTCAGCAAAACCTTTCTCCAGATTCTCGAAATTTCGAACACCAAAACCTACCGTTATAGCATCAAAATGATTGTCTTCAAAAGGTATTTTTTCAGAGTCCCCTAAAACTAAGTCAATAATATTGGATAGTTTTTTTTCTTCGACTTTCCTTTTTCCAACTTCAAGCATTCCGGCAGAAATATCCAGGCCAATTATTTTTTCGGCATTCGTTTGTGTCATTAAAATAGCCAGATCACCAGTTCCTGTTGCAATATCAAGAATGATTTTTGGTTTTTTGTCGGACACTATTTTTAAAACTTTTTTACGCCACTTAATGTCAATTCCAAATGAAATTACGCGGTTTAAATTATCGTAGTTCCCAGAGATGTTATCAAACATTTGGGCAACTTGTTCTTTTTTACCTAAAGAAGAGTCTTTGTATGGGGTTATTTTTTCAGACATTTTTTTTATTTACGCAAATATAATACAATCTGACTTAACTGTAATTGAGTTTTTTTATTTGTAAATTAAATGTTTTCAGTAAAAGGCTTTTAATTGTTGTTTAACTGCTAATTTCTGCCCATCACTAAAAGTGGGTATTTTGAAAAAATCACTAAAAGTGGGTATTGTGGAGTATGAATTTTAGAGCCAACTTTGCTACAGTTAAAAGATAAAATTTTAATGATTGAAATAATGACTTAAGTCAGATGAAGGCTTTTTTTGCACTGGTATTTCATTTGTTCTTGTAAGCAGTTTTGAAAGTATTGTTCTTGGGACCAATATTCTTTTTAAAGTGCGAAATACGTTCTTAGGATTAAATTTGTTTTTGGAAATTTTAATTTTCTTGCCTTTAATATCTTAGTGGTATTTGTTATTAAAGGCTCTTTGAGACTCGTTCTCATTTAACATTATGTTATTCAGTTATTCAAATGTTTCTTAACATTTGAGTTTTTTTACCAAAACTATTACTTGAATTAGTCAGATTAAAAAATCAATCGTTTTTTAAAAAACATCCTTCACAAGAGGATGTTTTTTTATTTTCTTATGTATGTTTCATAAGTGTAATCGTAAAGATGTTTCTCGTCTTTCAGGTTTTCTTCAGATTCGACAATTTGCCATTCATTTTTATTAATTTTTGGAAAAAAAGCATCCGCGTCAAAAGTGTGATGAACTTTGGTTATTTCTATGATATCTGTATAAGGTAAACCCAGATTGTAAATTTCACCTCCGCCAATAATATACGAATCTTCGTCTTCAGGACATACCGCGATCGCTTTTTCGATACTGTCAACTACAATGCAGCCTTCCGGATGATAGTCTTTTTGACGTGTAATTACAACATGAACTCTGTTTGGAAGTGGTTTTGGGAAACTCTCAAAGGTTTTTCTTCCCATAATAATATGATGATTCGTAGTAAGTGTTTTAAATCTTTTAAAATCATTTGGTAAATGCCAAACTAATTCATTGTTTTTTCCAAGTGCATTATTTTCGGCTACTGCCGCTATCATTATAATCATAGCAATTTAATAACTAAATTTTATTTTCAGTATCATCATTTATTCTCGACTCTAATTGAGTAATTCTTTTTTGTTGCAATCCAACAAGTCGGTCAATTTGTTCTCTTTCCCATTTTTTATTCATAAATCGATCTGTTATGTACACTTTTATAAAGTGTAGAATAAAGATAAAGAACCATATAGTAACGCCCCAAATGCACCAGTTTTGCTCTGTGTTAGCGCCAAAACCAAAAAATCTATTGGCAATAAATAAAAATAAACTTCCTAGTAGAAAAAGTACAAAATGAAAATATAGAATTTTTTTTTGTCTAAGTCTTCTTCTGGCGTATTCGTATTGTTCGTGCACTTCTTTTTCCATAAGATATAAATGAGGTCATAAAGTTAAAATTTATTTTGTAATCACCCTATTTAGATTCGGGAATATTTCTTCTAAAGTGAGCTGAGAGTTTGAATTCCAAAATTTTATGCGGGTTAAATTATTGATACAGCTAAAATAATATTCTGTTTTTGATATTATCACAAATCGGATGTGAAGGTATCGAAAGTTCGTGTGAATTTATGTAATTTTAATTTATGAATCTAAAAACTAAATAGTTATGTCCTTAAAGAAACAATTTATTAAAACAAAGCCTGTAGTTAAAGTTACATTTTCTATAGTTGCCAAAGATGCTGATTCGGCAGCGGTTGTTGGTGATTTTAACAACTGGAATATTGAAGAAGGAGCTTTAAGTAAGTTGAAAAACGGAACGTTTAAAGCGACTTACGACCTGGTTAAAGATGCGATTTACGAGTTTAAGTACGTGATTGATGGAAGTTATGTTAATGATCCTGAGGCAGATTCATACAAGTGGAATGATTTTGCAGGAAGCGAAAACAGTGTTTTGGTAATATGAAAAATGATATAAAAAAATCCGCTTAATCGATTAAGCGGATTTTTTTATATTTTATACAGCAACACTGCCTTTTATACCGGCATGTGGTTCGTAATCTACAAGTGTAAAGTCATTATAATCAAAATCAAAAATATTCTTAATCTCTGGATTCAGGATCATTTTTGGCAATGGCTTTGGTTCACGGGTTAATTGCAGTTCTAATTGTTCAAAATGGTTGTTGTAGATGTGTGCGTCTCCAAAAGTGTGAATAAAGTCGCCAGCTTCCAGATCGCAAACCTGAGCAATCATCATTGTTAACAAAGCATAAGATGCAATATTAAAAGGAACTCCTAAAAAGATATCAGCGCTTCGCTGGTACAACTGGCAGGATAATTTTCCTTTTGTTTCTCCTTTTTCAAGATCAGGACTACTTACATAAAACTGAAAAAAAGCATGACAAGGAGGTAAAGCAGCTTTGTTATTAGCTACGTTTTCTTCAAATGATTTTTTAGTATCTGGCAAAACAGACGGATTCCATGCAGAAACCAGCATTCTTCGGCTATTTGGGTTTGTTTTAAGTTCTGTAATCAACTCAGAGATCTGATCAATTTCTTCACTATTCCAATTGCGCCATTGATGTCCGTAAACAGGTCCTAAATCACCATTAGAATCTGCCCATGCATCCCAGATTTTCACTCCGTTTTCCTGAAGGTATTTTATATTGGTGTCGCCTTTTAGAAACCAAAGCAATTCGTAAATAATAGATTTTAAGTGTAATTTTTTGGTTGTGACCATTGGGAAACCTTCACTTAAATCAAAACGCATTTGGTAGCCAAAAACACTTTTGGTTCCCGTTCCTGTTCTATCTCCTTTTTGACAACCGTTTTCTAAAACATGTTGTACTAAATCTAAGTATTGCTTCATGGTGCTTTAAGCTTTAGGCTTTAAGCTTTAGGTTTTTTCCTAATGCTTAAAGCTTGATTTTTATGTTGACGCTTAAGCTTACAGCCTGACGCCTATGGCTTATAGCCTTAAATTATCTTTTTGAGATTTCGTCTCTAATCTTAGCTGCTTTTTCATAATCTTCCTGAGAAACAGCCTGATCCAAAAGCTCGTTTAGTTCCTGCAAACTATGTTTAGCATAAAGATCGCCGGATTGATTGCTTTCTTCCTCGCGGCCAAAAGTTTCAGGATTAGAAAGTACATCATCAATTTCCTGAGAACCCTGATCAGTTTCTGCAGTATTCGATTTTAAATATATACCAGCTTTGTCCAAAATGTTTTTATAAGTAAAAATTGGTGCATTAAAACGTAAAGCCAATGCAATTGCATCAGATGTTCTCGCATCGATAATTTCTTCGATTTTGTCTCTTTCACAAATTAAACTCGAATAAAAAACACCATCAACTAACTTGTGGATAATTACTTGTTTTACAATAATATCAAACCTTTCTGCAAAGTTTTTGAATAAATCGTGCGTAAGCGGACGTGGAGGTTTAATTTCTTTCTCTAACGCAATAGCGATTGACTGGGCTTCGAAAGCTCCAATAACTATTGGTAATTTTCTTTCGCCATCAACTTCATTCAAAATTAAGGCATAAGCGCCATTTTGAGTTTGACTGTATGAAATTCCTTTTATGGATAATTTTACTAGACTCATATATGTGGGTAAAAAAGGGCAATTAATGCCTCATTTTAAGACTTTTTTTGATTGAAAAATAAAGGTGCAATTTTAATCAAAAAATATGGAACAAAAAAGCCACCTAAAACAAAGATACGATTATCTTGTTTTTAGGCAGCTATATTTTTATAGAGAATTTTTAAATTAAGAATGTTGAGCTTTAAAAGCTTTCAATTTCTCAATTAATTTTGGTACAATTTCGAATGCATCTCCAACAACTCCATAATCTGCAACTTTAAAGAAAGGAGCTTCAGGATCGTTATTGATAACCAACTTTACTTTTGATGAATTAATACCTGCAATATGCTGGATTGCTCCGGAGATTCCAATAGCGATATACAAGTTTGTCGCAACAGGTTTTCCTGTTTGACCAACGTGTTCACTGTGAGGTCTCCATCCTAAATCAGAAACTGGTTTAGAACATGCAGTTGCAGCGCCTAAAACAGCCGCAAGATCTTCGATTAATCCCCAGTTTTCAGGACCTTTTAATCCACGTCCGCCAGAAACTACGATATCAGCGTCAGCGATAGATACTTTTCCACTTACTTTTTCTACAGATTCTACTTTTACTCCAAAGTCATTGTCGCCAATTGATGGATTAAAATCTTCTTCGGTCGCAGATCCTGCGCTTTCGAAGATTCCGTAAGAGTTTTTAGCTAAGCCAAGAACTTTTACATCTGTATTAATTTCTGTAATGTTGAACGCTTTGTTTGAGAAAGCATTTCTTTTTACCTGAAAAGGAGAAGTGCTTACTGGTAATCCAACTACATTTGATGCAAAACCAGCATTTAAAGCCACAGCAACCAATGATGAAAGATAAATACTATCTGTAGAGGAAGAAAGTAAAACTACCTTTGTTCCTTCTTTTTCAGCAGCTTGTTTGATAACATCGGCGTAAGCCTTAGCAGTAAAACCAGCTAATTTATCGTTAGTTACTTTTAATACTTTGTCAACTCCGTATTTAGCTAATTCGCTAACATCGCTGTTATTTATAGTTAGAGCTGTAACAGTTGTTCCAAGTGATTCTGCTATTTTTTTAGCATAAGAAGCTAATTCAAAAGCAACTTTTTTAAATTTTCCTTCTGCAGATTCTGCATATATTAATATTGACATAATTTTTTGTTTAGAGGTTGTAAGTTTCAGGTTTCAGGTTTGCTTCGCCTGTTCGAGCATAGCTCTCGGGTTAAGTTCATAAACTGAGACTGAAAACCGAGACTGAAAACTGATTACTAGATTACTTTCGCTTCGTTGTGTAATAAATTGATTAACTCATCTAAATTATCAGGAGAAACTAATTTTACTGCTGATTTTGGAGCTGGTTTTTCAAATTTCACTGCTTTTGTATTTACAGGAGCGTCAACTGGCTCAAGAATAGTAAGTGCTTTTGTTCTTGCAGTCATGATTCCTCTCATGTTAGGGATACGAAGATCTTTTTCTTCAACAAGACCTTTTTGACCACCAATGATTAAGGGTAAAGAAGTGCTTACAGTTTCTTTTCCACCATCGATTTCACGAACTGCTTTTACATTATTTCCGTCAACGGTAATTGCAGTACATGAATTTAAAAAATTAGAACCTAAAATTCCTGCAATCATTCCGGGAACCATTCCGCCATTATAATCCAAAGATTCTTTTCCTGCAATTACAAGATCATAACCACCGTTTTTAATTACTTCAGCTAATTGTTTTGCAACAAAAAAACCATCAGTTGGGTTGGCATTTACGCGAATTGCTTCGTTTGCACCAATTGCTAATGCTTTACGTAAAGTTGGTTCAGTATCCGGTCCTCCAACATTTACTACAGTTACAGTAGCGCCTTGTTGTTCCTGGAACCAGATTGCACGTGTCAAACCAAACTCGTCATTAGGATTAATTACATATTGTACACCATTGGTATCGAATTCTGAGTCACCATTAGAGAAGTTAATTTTGGAAGTAGTATCAGGCACGTGGCTGATGCAAACTAATATTTTCATAAGTATATATTTTATAATTTATAATATGCTTTTACAAATTTAGAATATTATTTGGAATAATTATACTATGCATGCATAATAATTTTAAAAACTATTACGATTTCGCGGATTGTGAAATTTAGAAGCTGTTTCGTTGTAATCGAAAAGAGATTATGTATCCATTTCTGTTGATTCTTAGCAATTTTGCAATTTAGCCAACTTGTGCAACTGTTAAATTTTGTTTGGGTTATACTACTTTTTGAATTGTTGCGTTTTAGAAAAAGAATTTCGTGCACAGTAGAATTAAACAAAAAGAGCTGAATTTGTATGATAAGCGTTTTTATGAACGAAATAATTGTAATTATATCGATTTCGTAAATGTCACAATTTTTTTTAAAAAGTTAAAAGCGCAAGGCTGGAGGAAGATGATGTGATTTTAAATCTAATTTATGCTTTTAAGTTATTTAAAATAATTATTTTTGCTCTTCAGAAAATTCAACATACAATATAAATATGAGAACAATACAATTTAGAGAGGCCATTTGCGAAGCGATGAGCGAAGAAATGCGTCACGATGAATCCATATATTTAATGGGCGAAGAAGTTGCAGAATACAACGGGGCATACAAAGCTTCAAAAGGAATGCTTGCTGAGTTTGGCGAAAAAAGAGTAATTGATACTCCAATTGCTGAGCTTGGTTTTACAGGAATTGCAGTAGGATCAGCTATGAACGGTTGTCGTCCTATTGTCGAGTACATGACTTTCAACTTCTGTTTAGTAGGTATTGATCAAATTATAAATAATGCTGCTAAAATGCGTCAAATGACAGGGGGACAATTTAATGTGCCTATCGTTTTTCGTGGACCAACTGCTTCTGCAGGTCAATTAGGAGCTACACACTCACAAGCTTTAGAAAACTGGTTTGCTAATACTCCGGGTCTTAAAGTAGTTGTGCCATCAACTCCTTATGATGCAAAAGGACTTTTGAAAGCTGCCATTCGTGATAATGATCCTGTAATTTTTATGGAGTCTGAGCAAATGTACGGTGACAAAGGCGAAGTGCCGGACGGAGAATATACAATTCCTCTAGGAGTTGCTGATATCAAACGTGAAGGAACGGATGTAACAATTGTATCTTTTGGTAAAATTATCAAAGAAGCTTTTATTGCTGCTGATGAATTAGCTAAAGAAGGTATTTCTTGTGAAATTATCGATTTAAGAACAGTTCGTCCTATGGATAAAGATGCTATCTTGAAATCTGTTAAAAAAACAAACCGTTTAGTAATTTTAGAAGAAGCATGGCCTTTTGCAAGTATTTCATCTGAAATCACTTATATTGTTCAGGAACAAGCTTTTGATTTTCTTGATGCGCCAATTCAACGTATTACAACAGCAGATACTCCTGCACCTTATTCTCCAGTATTATTAAAAGACTGGTTGCCAAATGCAGGTGATGTAGTAAAAGCAGTTAAAAAAGTGTTATACAAATAATACACATTCAAAATACTCACAAAACTTCATCATTCATAGTTAATTGATGAAGTTTTTTTTTTGCTCAGACAATGAAAAAAATAATTTTACTCAGCCTGTTTTTTGTATTCGCATTTGCGGCTATTGCTACTGCACAAACGAAAGTGAGTGGAATTGTTTTGGATAAAACGAATCAGCCTGTTCCGTTTGCAAATGTTGTTTTTAAAGGATCAAATACAGGAATCGTTTCAAATGAAGACGGTCGTTTCTATCTTGAATCTCCAGTTACTTACACAGCATTATTAATAAGTTCTGCAGGATTTTCAGACAAGGAAGTTCCTTTGGAGAAAGCTGTGAATTATGATTTCAAAATTATTTTAAGTGAAGCCGAAGCACTTAATGAAGTCGTAATTTATACCGGAAAAACTTCTAAAAAGAATAATCCGGCATTAGATATATTGAGAAAAATATGGGAACGAAAGCGTAAAAACGGTTTGTACCAGTTCAATCAGTATCAAATGCAAAAGTACGAGAAAGTAGAGTTCGATATGAACACAATCGACAGTGCTTTTATGAAAAACAAACTCTTTAAAGGAATGGAGTTTGTGTTTAAGCATGTTGACACGTCTGATGTTACAGGTAAAACTTATCTGCCAATTTTTATCAACGAATCAGTTTATGATGTTTATGGAGATAATAAATTAAAGAAAGTAAAAGAAAACATAACAGGGAATAAAATGTCTGGTTTCAACGGAAATCAACAGATTTTATCCTTCGTAAAAGATCTTTATTCAGATTATAATATTTACGATAATCACCTTAAGTTTTTCGATAAAAGTTTTACAAGTCCGCTTTCGAGAACCGGAATAGACGTGTATAATTATGTATTAAAAGACAGCGCTTATATTGACAAAAAATGGTGTTACAATATTGTTTTTTATCCAAGACGTAAAAATGAATTAACCTTTAAAGGAGATTTTTGGGTAAATGACACCACTTTTGCAATCAAAAAAATTAATATGGGCGTTACTAAAAGTGCCAATATTAACTGGGTAAAAGATATTTATATCGAACAGGAATTTGAAGTAGAGAATGATTCGACTTTTTTGCTGACAAGGGATTATATGATGTCTGATTTTGCGTTGAATAAAAAAGAAAAATCAAAAGGAGTTTACGGAAAAAGAACCACTTTATATCGAAATCATAAATTTAATATTCCAAAGCCGGATAAATTTTATAAAGAAGAAGTCAATTATATAGACAACGCTGTTTATGACCGACCGCCTGAGTTTTGGGAAGAAAATCGTTTTGAAAAATTAAATAAAGACGAAGCGGGTATTTATAAAATGCTCGATACATTGCAGACTGTCAAAAGATTCAAACAGCTTTATAGCCTGGTTTCTATCTTAGGAAGTGGTTATGTAGAATTTAAGAATTTTGATTTCGGGCCTATATTTTCGACATTTGGTTATAACGAAGTCGAAGGTGTAAGAATCCGTGCAGGAGGAAGAACCTATTTTGGACCAAATGATCCCTGGCGTATTCAAGCGTATACAGCTTACGGTTTTAATGATAATAAATTTAAATACGGTGTTTCCGGAAAATGGATGCTCGATAAAAAAAATCGGGTTATTATCTCTGGAGGAAACAGGAGGGACATTGAACAAATTGGTGCCAGTTTAACAACAACAAATGATATTTTAGGGCGAAGTTTTGCATCTTCGGCATTGTTTACAACGAGCAGCAACGGAAAATTAACCAACATTAATCTGAGTAACGTTTCTGTTGAAATAGAACCTATAAAGAACTTTGTTGTTCAGGCAGGGGTTTCGTATCGAACATTAGAATCAGCTTCACCAACATTTAGTTTAGATTATTATACCACTATGCCAACTGCAGCAAATCCTGCAGGTGTTATTGCAAGTGCTGTAAAACAATCAGAAGCCAATATTCAGTTCGAATATATGCCAAATCGAAAAACAATTGGTTTTGGAGTAGAAAGAGATCTTGTTGACAGTCCGTTCAGTCATTTCTTTGTGAATTTTAGTTATGGATTGAAAGGAGTATTAGATAGTGATTTTGCTTATGAAAAAGTGCAATTATTCTACAAACAGCCTATTATAATAGGGCCATTAGGAAGATCGAATATTATACTTGAAACCGGAAAAACTTTTGGTACAATTCCGTTAGGGTTAATGAGCGTAATTCCTGGTAACCAGACTTATTTTACAATCGAAAATACGTTTAGTAATTTGAATTTCTATGAATTCGTAACCGATCAGTATACAACTCTACAATGGAATCATGATTTTGGCGGAAGGTTATTTGCCAGAATTCCGTTTATGAGAAAACTGAACTGGAGAGAATTTGTTGGTGTAAAAGGTGTTTACGGAACTATCTCAAATGCAAACAGAGCGATCAATGCATCTGGACAACCTTATAATGCGCCTGAGAACGTATATTGGGAATACAACGCCGGAATAGGAAACATTTTTAAAGTATTCCGTATCGATTTCTCCTGGAGAGGAAGTTATTTAGATGATCCGGGAGCTAATAAATTTGCAGTAAAAGGATCTTTCGGATTCTATTTCTAAGTTTTTTTGTCAGGTTGAGCGAAGTCGAAACCTATTTGATAATCTCTCAAAAACGCCAAGTCGCTAAGTTTTATTTCTTGCAGCTTGGCGTTTTTGCGTGAGAAAAAAACTTTGCGTTTCCGAGTCATTGCAAGATTTTTAATTAATTTTAGAAGCTAATCCCGCTATTCGTTCCAATCTTTTGTGTCTCCCGAAGCCTCGGACCGGCACAAAAGGATTTCCACTGCTATCGGGGCTAAAAAAACATATTATGCAAGAAGCCATTGATTTTCTATCAGCTAAAAATCTAATTTTTCTGGAAATCATCGAGAAATATGGATTACCACCAATCCCGAAACGTCCGCAAGGTTTCGAAACTTTAGTTTTATTGATTCTCGAGCAACAAGTTTCTATAGACTCAGCGAAAGCCACATTCTTAAAAATAAAGGCTTATACCACTTGTAATCCGGAAACGATGTTTGTCTTGCCAGACGAAGAATTTCGTGCTCTTGGAGTAAGCAGGCAGAAAACAAAATATATTAAAATCCTTGCCGATGCTGTTTTAAATAAAGAATTAGATATCGAAAGTTTAGCCAATAAATCAGCAAAAGAGGTTAGGGAAGAGCTCATCAAATTAAAAGGAATTGGAAACTGGACAATTGATATTTACTTAATGTTTTGTCTTCAGGAACCGGATTTGATTCCGTTAGGAGATATTGCGGTTGTAAATACGATCAAGGAATTACTCAATATTCACGACAAACAAGAAATGGAAATCCATGCCCAACAATGGAGTCCGTACCGATCTTATGCAACATATTTGCTGTGGCATTATTACTTAAACAAGCGAAACAGGAAAATTACCTATTAACTGTCTGTTATTTAAAAGAAATGTAAGTAGATTAATGCCGTTTTGTATTGTAAAAAAGGATTCTTTAGTTACTTTTGCAATCGAAATTATAGAAATAATAAAAAACGAAAATGACCGCAGACAAACTAACAACTTTCGATGTATTAATCGAAATACCAAGAGGAAGCAGAAATAAATACGAGTACGATTTTGAAATCAAAAGAATGCGTTTCGACAGAATGTTATTCTCTTCAATGATGTATCCGGCTGATTACGGATTTATTCCGGAAACTTTAGCACTTGACGGAGATCCTCTTGATGTATTGGTTTTGGTAAACGAGCCAACTTTTCCTGGATGTGTTATGGAAGTAAAACCAATTGGTGTATTTCATATGGCAGATGATAAAGGACCGGACGAGAAAATTATTTGTGTACCTGTTTCTGATCCAATCTGGAATTCTTTGACTGATCTTTCAGATATGAATCCACACTTAGTAAAAGAGATCGAACATTTCTTTCAGGTTTATAAAGATCTTGAAAATAAAAAAGTAGATGTTGGAGGTTGGGGAGACGTAAAAGAAGCATTTGCAATTATTGCTGAGTGCACGAAGCGTTTTGATGATATCGAAAACAAACCGGAAGGATTATTTAGTATTAAATAATTTTAACCCTATTCTATTATAAAAAAAGCAATATTACGGTCAGTAGTATTGCTTTTTTGTTTAAATTCGTTTTAGTTAGTTTATTGAATATTAACCAATAACCATTAAAATATTATGAACGAATTTATGATTTACTTGCCAATTGTTATGGCAATTATAGGTTTACTTTTCATGGCAATAAAAAGAACTTGGGTTTTAAAGCAAGATGCCGGGGATGGTAAGATGAAAGAGATTTCAGATTACATTTATGAAGGCGCATTAGCATTTTTAAAAGCCGAATATCGATTGCTGACCTTTTTTGTAATTGGTGCAAGTTTAGTTTTAGCCGGAATATCTTTTATTGTTCCTACTACACATATATTAATAGTGGTGGCGTTTATTTTTGGAGCATTTTTCTCGGCTTTGGCCGGAAATATGGGAATGAAAATAGCGACTAAAACAAATGTCAGAACAACTCAGGCTGCTCGTACGAGTTTGCCACAAGCCCTGAAGGTTTCTTTTGGCGGTGGAACTGTAATGGGATTAGGAGTTGCTGGTTTGGCTGTTTTAGGATTGACAGGATTCTTTATTATTTTCTTTCAAATATTCATGCATGGGGTTTGGACTTCATCCGAAGATATGACTAAGGTTTTAGAAACTTTAGCAGGATTTTCATTGGGTGCAGAGTCAATTGCTTTGTTTGCCAGAGTTGGTGGCGGAATCTACACAAAAGCAGCCGATGTTGGAGCCGATTTAGTTGGGAAAGTTGAAGCCGGAATTCCGGAAGATGATCCTCGTAATCCGGCAACAATTGCAGATAACGTTGGAGATAATGTTGGAGATGTTGCAGGAATGGGAGCTGATTTATTTGGTTCTTATGTGGCAACAGTTTTGGCAGCGATGGTTTTAGGAAACTACGTAATCAAAGATATGGGTGGAAACATTCAGGATGTTTTTGGCGGAATTGGTCCAATTTTATTGCCAATGGCGATTGCCGGTTTCGGAATCTTATTTTCGATTATTGGAACTACTCTGGTAAAAATTACCGATGATAACGCCAAAGAAGCACAAGTACAAAAAGCATTAAATATAGGAAACTGGGTTTCTATTGTTTTAACTGCAATTGCGTGTTTCTTTTTAGTACGATATATGTTGCCGGAAACTATGCAAATGAGCTTTTTTGGAGAAGGTTTTAAGGATATTTCATCAATGCGTGTTTTCTATGCGACTTTAGTTGGTTTAGTAGTTGGTGGAGCTATCTCATCAGTAACAGAATATTATACAGGATTAGGTACAAAACCCGTTATGGCAATTGTGCAAAAATCATCTACAGGAGCAGGGACAAACGTTATTGCAGGATTGGCAACAGGAATGATTTCTACTTTTCCAACCGTATTATTGTTTGCAGCTGCAATCTGGATTTCATATGCATTAGCAGGATTTTACGGAGTGGCGCTGGCAGCTTCAGCAATGATGGCAACTACAGCGATGCAATTGGCAATTGATGCTTTTGGACCAATCTCAGACAACGCAGGTGGAATTGCAGAAATGAGTGAATTACCAAAAGAAGTTCGTACCAGAACAGATATTTTAGATTCAGTAGGAAATACAACTGCAGCAACCGGAAAAGGTTTCGCAATTGCTTCAGCAGCATTAACATCATTGGCTTTATTTGCTGCTTATGTAACGTTTACAGGAATTGACGGAATTAATATTTTTAAAGCACCTGTTTTAGCGATGTTATTTGTGGGCGGAATGATTCCGGTAGTTTTCTCGGCTTTGGCTATGAATTCAGTAGGAAAAGCAGCTATGGATATGGTTTACGAAGTTCGTCGCCAGTTTAGAGAGATTCCGGGAATTATGGAAGGAACAGGGAAACCTGAATACGCAAAATGTGTAGATATTTCGACCAAAGCAGCTTTACGCGAAATGATGTTGCCGGGAATTTTAACGATTGGTTTCCCAATTGCAATTGTGCTTTTAGGTAAATTAGTTTACGCAGATAACAATCAGTTAATTGCCGAAATGCTAGGCGGATATATGGCCGGAGTAACTGTTTCAGGAGTACTTTGGGCAGTTTTTCAAAACAATGCCGGAGGTGCCTGGGATAATGCTAAAAAATCTTTTGAAGCAGGAGTTCTTATCAACGGAGAAATGACGTACAAAGGTTCTGATGCACATAAAGCGGCTGTAACAGGAGATACAGTAGGAGATCCGTTTAAAGATACTTCTGGGCCATCAATGAATATTTTAATCAAATTAACTTGTTTGATTGGTTTGGTAATTGCACCTATTTTAGGCGAAGGACATTCAGCTCCAGGTTTGACAGAAAAAGGTTCATGTTGTGCCAAAACAGAAATGCATGCAGCTGGTGTTTCTAAATGCGGAGACATGGCAGGTATGACTAAAGAAAAGTGCGTTAAAATGTGCAAGGACAAAGGTTGTACACCAGAAGAAACAGCAAAATGTTTAGCGCATTATGATGCAAAGGAAAAATATCTGTACCAAAAAACAGATTGTTTTGATACAACTAAATACAGTAAAAACAGGCTTGAGGTTAATTTAGCTACCGTAAACGGTATTACAGTAGGAACGGTAACCAAAACTGTAAACGGTACAACAACAATCGAAGTTTATGAAGGTACAGAAGCTGAAGTAAAAGCGAAAATTGAAGCAGCGAAATAAAAAATATCCTATCCTGACAGGTTTTAAAAACCTGTTAGGTATTTAGTTAAGTTAATTCAAATAAACAGAATAAAAAGAGGCTGTCCGAAAAGTAATTTCGGGCAGTTTTTTTTTGTTTTACACATTGATTTTTCTTATATTTAAGTACTAAAATCAATGATTATGCAGCCAGTTTTTAAGCCT